>CAKAEQ010000001.1:662500-815000 GCA_916438195.1 uncultured Prevotellaceae bacterium | reverse complement strand
CTACCCTCACCTCATCCAGAAGCTTTTCAACGCTTATTGGTGCGGACCTCCATCCGGTGTTACCCGGACTTCATCCTGGACAAGGGTAGATCACTTGGTTTCGCGTCTGCCTGTAACAACTCAGCGCCCTGTTAAGACTCGCTTTCGCTTCGGCTGCGGGACTTCTAAACCCTTAACCTTGCTGATACCGGCAACTCGTAGGTTCATTATGCAAAAGGCACGCCGTCACTCCTCAAGGGAGCTCCGACCGCTTGTAGGCGTACGGTTTCAGGAACTTTTTCACTCCTCTACACGAGGTGCTTTTCACCTTTCCCTCACGGTACTGGTTCGCTATCGGTCTCTTACGAGTATTTAGCCTTGGCGGATGGGCCCGCCAGATTCACACAGGATTTCTCGTGTCCCGCGCTACTCAGGATACTGCTATGCTTCATATAGCTTCGAATAAGGGGCTATCACCCGCTATGGCACAACTTTCCAGTTGCTTCTTCTCACCATAATTCTTGCAATCACGCAGTCCTACAACCCCACCAGGACCGGAATCCCGATGGTTTGGGCTCTTCCCCGTTCGCTCGCCACTACTAGGGGAATCATTTTTATTTTCTCTTCCTACTGGTACTAAGATGTTTCAGTTCCCAGCGTTCGCCTCCCGCATTCACGGGATAGTGGAGGTTTGCTCCACTGGGTTGTCCCATTCGGATATCCGCGGATCAAAGATTATTTGCATCTCCCCGCGGCTTTTCGCAGCTTATCACGTCCTTCTTCGCCTGTAAGAGCCTAGGCATCCACCGTACGCCCTTTCGTACTTCCTTGACCTCGGACTATAACGCTATTTATGTTCACATACTTAGCATCATAGCAGTCAGATATACTGAAAGTGTACTTTACTTTTTCAGTGTTTTGTCTACCTTACTTTTTTTGCTTGTTAGATTTGTGCAATATGTCATAGATCGCTTTTCTCATTATGTCGAGAAATAGTGGAGAATATCGGATTCGAACCGATGACCCCCTGCTTGCAAAGCAGGTGCTCTAGCCAGCTGAGCTAATCCCCCTCAGGTTCTTTTAAGCTTAAGAAGTAGTCCCAGGCAGAGTTGAACTGCCGACCTCCACATTATCAGTGTGGCGCTCTAACCAACTGAGCTATAGGACTGGCAGAAAGAATCCAACTATGCTAAGACTCTAAAGCTCAGCCTCTTCTTTCTCTTCTATCTATTAGAATTTGAAATAACTTTTCAGTCGAGAAGTACAAGATAGTAAAAAAAGTCGCTCTTCAACCTTTTCCTATCTATACTTTCGTTCTCCAGAAAGGAGGTGTTCCAGCCGCACCTTCCGGTACGGCTACCTTGTTACGACTTAGCCCCAATCACCGGTTTTACCCTAGGCCGCCCCTTACGGTCACAGCTTTCAGGCACCCCCGGCTTTCATGGCTTGACGGGCGGTGTGTACAAGGCCCGGGAACGTATTCACCGCGCCATGGCTGATGCGCGATTACTAGCGAATCCAGCTTCGTGGAGTCGGGTTGCAGACTCCAGTCCGAACTGAGACCGGTTTTAATGGATCAGCGCCCAGTCGCCTGGTGGCTTCCCTCTGTACCGGCCATTGTAACACGTGTGTAGCCCCGGACGTAAGGGCCGTGCTGATTTGACGTCATCCCCACCTTCCTCACATCTTACGATGGCAGTATCCACGGAGTGCCCAGCTTAACCTGATGGCAAACGTGGAGAAGGGTTGCGCTCGTTATGGCACTTAAGCCGACACCTCACGGCACGAGCTGACGACAACCATGCAGCACCTCCAAGCAGGTCCGAAGACAACGGGCGTCTCTGCCCATCTTCCTGCTTAGTTCAAGCCCGGGTAAGGTTCCTCGCGTATCATCGAATTAAACCACATGTTCCTCCGCTTGTGCGGGCCCCCGTCAATTCCTTTGAGTTTCACCGTTGCCGGCGTACTCCCCAGGTGGAATACTTAACGTTTTCACTTGGCAGCATACAATATATCGCATACTGCGAGTATTCATCGTTTACTGTGCGGACTACCAGGGTATCTAATCCTGTTCGATACCCGCACTTTCGAGCCTCAGCGTCAGTTGCACTCCGGACATATGCCTTCGCGATCGGAGTTCTTCATGATATCTAAGCATTTCACCGCTACACCATGAATTCCAACATCCCTGCGTGCACTCAAGACAACCAGTTTCAACTGCAATTTTACGGTTGAGCCGCAAACTTTCACAGCTGACTTAATCGTCCGCCTACGCTCCCTTTAAACCCAATAAATCCGGATAACGCCTGGACCTTCCGTATTACCGCGGCTGCTGGCACGGAATTAGCCGGTCCTTTTTCTGATGGTACACTCCAGAGACGACACGTCGCCTTTTTTGTTCCCAACTAAAAGCAGTTTACAACCCAGAGGGCCGTCATCCTGCACGCTACTTGGCTGGTTCAGACTCTCGTCCATTGACCAATATTCCTCACTGCTGCCTCCCGTAGGAGTTTGGACCGTGTCTCAGTTCCAATGTGGGGGACCTTCCTCTCAGAACCCCTACTGATCGAAGGCTAGGTGGGCCATTACCCCGCCTACTACCTAATCAGACGCATCGCCATCCTTTACCAATAAATCTTTAGTTGCAACAAGATGCCTCATCGCAACACTATCAGGTATTAATCTTACTTTCGCAAGGCTATCCCTGAGTAAAGGGCAGGTTCGATACGCGTTACGCACCCGTGCGCCGGTCGACGCCCATTAAAGCAAGCTTTCAATGTCGTTTCCCCTCGACTTGCATGTGTTAAGCCTGTAGCTAGCGTTCATCCTGAGCCAGGATCAAACTCTTCATTGTAATTATGATTTTGTTTTATTTTCTGTTTTACTCAGAACGTCCGTATCTATAAGAAAATTAACGGTTGATTTTTTACTTCTTCTACCCGAACATGATACATTTCTGCATCTTGTTCTCTTTTTTTCTTGTACTTCTCTTCTTAAAAAGTTTATGTCAATTCTTTCAAAGATCACGTTTGACAACCCCAGAGGAGTAACCCCGTTTCTCGGTTGCGGATGCAAAAGTACTACAAGTTTTTGGAATAGCAAAGCCTATACACTACTTTTTTTCGAAAAAAGTTTCAAATCGGGGATTTTTGGGGAGAAAACGATGGGCACATCAGAGGGGCGGATAAACCTCACAAATACGTAAAACACTGATTATGTATATATTAACAAAACAAACAAGATTTCTAAAGCTTCCGGGCTTTTTTTATTGAAACTTTTTCTGGGGAAAGGCTACTATAATAATAGAAGCAAGCTTTGGCTTCCTTATTGCGTTTGAAAAATACAATAAGGATGTCAGCTCATAGCCTTATTGCGTCAGCTCACAGGCTTATTGTGGTCTAAGGCAAAACCTTACCCTAGACATATTATAGAATAGATAATCACTATATTCATTTTCATATTTAGAAAAAGACAAGCCGTTAAAAGTGTTTGCCTTTTTAAAAAAATTTAATCCTATCTTTGCAAACTAAAAATAAGATAATATACCTTTATGGAAAATTTATATAAACTCAAGAAAGGTCTTGACCTAAAGCTTGAGGGAGTAGCTCCGAAGGCACTTCGTGAAATTTCTTCTGTAACTGAGTATGCTGTTGCTCCACAAGACTTTTATGGAATGACGCCACGCTTAGTGGTTAAAGAAGGAGATCACATTGTCGCTGGAGAACCGCTATTTACCGACAAGCAAACGGGGAAGATTCAAATTGTTTCGCCTGTAAGCGGAATTGTAAAAGAAATTGAGCGTGGTGATCGCCGAAAAATTCGACTCATTCGAATCACTCCTGATGTGCATCAAGACGCAAAAGAATGGCCTATTTTAGGAATTGAAAAAATTACCAGAGAAGACATTTTAGAACGACTTCTTCAATCTGGGTTATTTGCTTTTTTCAAGCAACGCCCCTACGACGTCATTGCATCTCCTACAGATTTACCTAAAGGCATCTTTGTATCAACTTTTAATAAGATGCCTTTAGCAGCTGATTTTTGTTATGTTGTAAGCGGGCAAGAAGAAGAATTCAAATTGGGGATTAGTGTACTTAGTAAATTGGCAAAAGTCTATGTTAGTATTAGTCCAGAACAAGTCAATACAAGCTTTATCCCCCTCCATAGTGCAGAAGTAAATATTTTTCAAGGACCAAACCCCGCAGGCAATGTCGGAGTCCAGATCAATCATATTTCGCCCATCAACAAGGGAGAAGTTGCATGGACTATTGGAGCTGAGGAAGTAATCTTTATTGGTAGATTATTTAAGACGGGTAGGATTGATTTGACTCGAAACATAGCTATTGCAGGAAGCGAAGTGTGTAACCCCACCTACATTAAGACAAAGATAGGTGCTGCGATTAAAGATATCATAGGCAATAATTTAAAAAGTCAAGAACATACGCGCATAATCAATGGCAATCCTCTTGTTGGTACATGCACCAATTTAGGAGGTTTTTTGGGTGCCCATACTACAGAAATCTGTGCTATTCCTGAAGGAGATGACGTACATGAGGTTTTTGGATGGATTGCACCACGTCTAAATGATTTCGACAAGTAGAAGTTACTGTAGTTGGCTATTCCGTAAGAAAAGTTATGCTCCAGATTGTCGCATAAAAGGAGGTCAACGTCACATGATAATGAGTGCAGAATACGAACGCGTATTCCCCATGGATATCTATCCAAGCTATCTAATCAAGGCCATAATCACTGGCAATATAGATCGCCAGGAAGAACTGGGAATTTATGAAGTTGCACCAGAAGACTTTGCTGTAGCAGAATTTATAGACTCCTCAAAACTTGAGTTACAACGTATTGTACGCGAAGGTCTTGACCTTCTCAGAAAAGAAAATGCATAGAAATAATGTTACAAGATTTTTTTAATAAGGTAAGACCTCATTTCGAAGAAAATGGAAAACTTCACGCTTTTCATTCTGTATTCGAAGGTTTTGAGACATTTGTTCTCGTGCCAAATACCACATCAAAGACGGGGGTAAGCATTCACGACGCTATTGATTCAAAGAGGATCATGTCTTTCGTGGTTATTGCACTTCTACCTGCCTTGTTCTTTGGAATGTATAATATTGGTTACCAAAATGCCTTAGCAGCAGGAAAACTAGGCGAAGCCTCTGTTTGGTCCATGTTCCTTTATGGCTTTGCTATAATGCTCCCCAAAATTATTGTAAGTTATGCAGTAGGTTTGGGCATTGAGTTTGCTGTAGCTCAATGGAAAAAAGAAGAAATTAATGAAGGGTTCTTGGTTACAGGATTGCTAATTCCACTTATTCTTCCTGTTGGTACGCCATTATGGATGATGACTGTAGCCATTGCTTTTTCCGTTATTTTTGCAAAGGAAATTTTTGGAGGTACAGGCATGAATATCTTCAATCCTGCACTTATTGCTCGAGCCTTTCTATTCTTTGCATACCCTAGTAAAATGACAGGGGATCAAGTTTGGCTTTCCACCGAAAATTTTTGTGGATTAGGCTATGCTTTACCCGATGGTTCAACTATGGCTACACCACTAGGAGAGGCAGCTGCTAATTCCGTATCAAACACAAGCTTTATAGATATGGTAATTGGATTAATCCCAGGCTCTATTGGAGAGACTAGTGTTATTGCAATTGCCATAGGTGGCATAATTCTTCTATGGACTCAAATAGCCTCGTGGAAAACTATGTTAAGTGTCTTTGCCGGCGGAGCCATTGTGGCCTTTTTGTTTAATGTAGCAGGAATAGAGAACAATACTGTAGCAAATATTCCTTGGTACGAACATCTCGCTTTGGGCGGATTCTGCTTCGGTGCAGTATTCATGGCAACAGATCCTGTAACTTCTGCACGTACCGAAACAGGCAAGTATTATTATGGCTTCCTAATTGGTGCATTAGCTATTACCATCCGTGTTCTGAATCCCGGCTATCCAGAAGGCATGATGCTTGCAATCCTATTCATGAATATGTTTGCTCCGCTTATCGATTATATTGTTGTTCAGCGTAATATCACAAAGCGCGCAAATCGCTTGAAGAAATAAAAGAAGATCGCTATGAAACTAAATACTAATAGTAACGCTTATACCATCACGTATGCAACGGTAGTTGTCGTGATTGTGGCATTTCTCCTTGCTTTTGCTTACGCAGGCTTGAAAGAACGCTCCGATTCAAACGAACGTATCGACAAAAAACAGCAGATTTTGGCAGCTTTGAACATCCGTAATGTTGACAAAGTTCAGACTGAGGATAGATACAAAGAAGTTGTTATGGCCGATGAAATTGTAAATGCCAGAGGACAGATCTTAAGCAGGGGGCTCAAAAAGACCAAGATGGCTTCAAAGTAGATCGCAAGAGCATGTCTTCTGAATGCCTACCTGTTTATGTCTGCAGAGTCGGAAACGAAACAAAGTACGTCATTCCCATGGTAGGTAAAGGCCTATGGGGCTCTATTTGGGGATTCGTAGCACTAAATGCCGATGGACAAACAATTTATGGTGCATACTTCTCACACGAGAGCGAAACAGCAGGACTCGGATCTCTCATCAAGGAAGAACCCTTCCAAAAAGAATTCCAGGGAAAGAAAGCCTACCTCAACGGAACACCTGCACTCAAGGTAGTAAAGTCAGGCACAGTTAAAGATGCCAATACAGAATGTGATGGTATCACTGGGGCTACTCTTACCTCCAAAGGTGTAAATGACATGATTCATGAATATCTCAAAAACTATCAGGCATATCTTGCCTCTCTAAAATAAATAATTGGAGTATGAGTTTCTTATCAGAAAAAAATAAGCAAGCCTTTGTAACTCCTCTAAACTTGAACAATCCTATTTTAGTTCAGGTTTTAGGTATATGCTCTGCTTTGGCTGTAACAACACAGCTTGAACCAGCCATTGTAATGGGACTTTCCGTTACTATTATAACGGCATTTAGTAACTTTATTATTTCATTGATTCGTAAAACAATCCCAACACGCATTCGTATTATCATCCAGCTTGTCGTAGTTGCAGCGCTTGTAACAATTGTCAGCATGATACTCAAAGCTTTGCTTACGATGTTAGCGTACAACTGAGCGTATATGTTGGTCTGATTATTACAAATTGTATTCTTATGGGGCGACTTGAAGCATTTGCTATGACTAATGGCCCCATTGCTAGCTTTCTTGACGGTATTGGTAGCGGATTAGGCTATGCATGGATTCTTGTTGTAGTGGGAGGTATACGCGAATTTTTCGGTAATGGTAGCCTTATGGGCTTTAAAATTATACCACAAAGTTTCTACGATGCAGGATATGTAAATAATGGAATGATGACAATGCCAGCCATGGCTCTGATTCTTTTAGGCTGTGTCATTTGGGTGCATCGATTAATCGTTAAAGATGTTGACAATAATTAAATAAGCAGTTATGGAACACACATTAAGTTTATTCGTTCGCTCGATTTTTGTCGACAATATGATTTTTGCTTCTTTTTTGGGTATGTGTTCATACCTTGCAGTGAGCAAAAATGTGAAAACCTCCTTCGGCTTAGGAGTTGCGGTAACGTTTGTCCTCTTAGTAACCGTCCCTATCGACTATTTACTTCAGACAAAAGTTCTCTCTGAAGATGGCATCTTTGGAATGGACCTCTCCTATCTCTCATTCATTCTTTTCATTGCAGTCATTGCAGGTATTACCCAACTTGTCGAAATGATTGTTGAAAGATTCTCTCCGAGCCTTTATGCTGCATTAGGAATTTTTCTTCCGCTGATTGCTGTAAACTGTGCAATCATGGGAGCTAGTCTTTCATGCAACAGCGCATAAATATGGATTCAAATAGCTCACAATTTATTGGTAATGTTTGGGATGCTATAATTTATGCCTTCTCCTCTGGTATCGGATGGCTTTTAGCAATTGTTGCACTTGCAGCCATTCGTGAAAAGATGGCTTACACGGACGTTCCTAAGCCACTACAAGGCCTCGGTATAACCTTCATTACCGTAGGTTTGATGGCCATGGCTTTTATGTGCTTCTCTGGACTCAATATCTAAATAAGTAAGAAGACAAAATAATGGATATACAATTTATCATAAACAGTATTGGTGTTTTCTTAGGAATCATCATCGTATTGGTTGTCATATTGCTAATTGCCAAGCGCTATTTGCTTCCCAGTGGCAATGTTACTATCACAGTAAACGACAAGGATAAAATCTCAGTTCCTCAAGGATCTAGCTTACTCTCCACTCTCGGTGATGCAGGTGTACACCTCTCTTCAGCATGTGGTGGTAAAGGTAGCTGTGGCCAGTGCAAATGTCAGGTTGTCAATGGAGGAGGAGAAATCATTGATGTAGAAAAAGCACATTTTTCTCGTAAGCAAATTAAAGAAAATTATCGCCTAGCTTGCCAAGTAAAAGTAAAGGGAGATATGGGTGTAAAAGTCCCCGACTCGGTTCTTGGAGTTAAGGAATATGAGTGCACAGTAGTTAGCAATAAAAACGTTGCAAGTTTCATAAAAGAATTTATTGTAGCTCTCCCCGAAGGTGAACATATGGACTTTATTCCAGGTTCTTATGCTCAAATCAACATCCCCAAGTATAAAATGGACTACAATGTTGACATTGACAAAGAAAGCATTGGTGAACAATATATCGGTACTTGGGAACGATTTGGTATTTTCAATTTGAAGTGCGAAAACAAGCAAGAAACCGTTCGTGCTTACTCCATGGCCAACTATCCTGCAGAGGGTGACCGCTTTATGCTGACAGTGCGTATTGCAACTCCTCCCTTTAAACCTAAAGATCAAGGTGGCGGTATGATGGACGTTATGCCAGGTATTGCCTCTTCTTACATATTCTCCCTAAAACCAGGAGATAAAGTTATTATGAGTGGTCCTTATGGTGATTTCCATCCACGCTTCGAGACAAAGAACGAAATGATTTGGGTTGGCGGTGGCGCAGGTATGGCTCCACTTCGCGCACAGATTATGCACATGACTAAGACGCTCCACACTACGGACCGCAAGATGTCATTTTTCTATGGCGCTCGCTCGCTTAGCGAAGTATTCTACTTACAGGACTTTCTCGAGTTGCAGAAAGAATTCCCCAACTTCAAGTTCTTCCTTGCACTCGATCGCCCCGACCCTGCTGCGGATGAAGCAGGTGTAGAATACACTGCAGGTTTTGTGCACCAAGTGATGTGGGAAAAATATCTCAAGAACCATGAAGCCCCTGAAGATATAGAATATTACATGTGTGGTCCTGGCCCCATGTCAAATGCCGTTATAAAACTACTCGACAGTCTAGGCGTTGAGCCAGAAAATATTATGTACGACAACTTTGGCGGATAAGCTGAAAGTATACACAATAGATAAATAATAGGCAGTGAATCTTTTTGACTTACTGCCTATTTTGTTTCTTGCCAAAAATAAAACAAATATGCTTCTTTGAAAGCTAATATAAGTAGCTGCAAAACATTAACGTATTTATTCTTCCCCAGAATTTATATAAACAGAATACATAATCTACAAATCTACAGCTACACGAATCGATAAACTTCTAATTTTCCAATAAGCATAAATAACGCAATCCTGAACTATACTCTATACCAAATCAACTTAAAAAAGATTAAAGAAACGACCATAACAACCTCCTCTAAACTCAGCATTAGGAGATGTCGAGCAATATATATTTTAACCCAAATTCGGTTTAAGAAACGCTCTTTCATGAGTTTCTTAAACCGCACACGCATCCTTTCGGCCTTGCCCTAAAACCGAAGTATAATTGTTTCACGCAAATTATAGGTTAGAATAAAGTGAGCTGTTTTACACCCTGCTTTGCATCCCTCTCAAACTCCATATTGATGGAAGGTTTGGTGTCGTAGAAAGCATACGCAGCAATGCCAGCTAAAAGGTTAACGATGAAATTAGAGATACTTCTATGGCGCGTGTGAACTATCTGTGCAACGTTCTTCAACATATCATTGATAGTCTCTATGATACTTCTCTTGCGAAGCATGATTTTATCATGCACATCCATTAATCTGTTCTTCATATTAGTTCGTATTCCTGTTACGATGTGCACACCTCTATCAAAGAGTGAAGCAAACAGTGATTGAGAAATATAACCTTTATCGGCATATAATTTTTCCAAATAAATCCTTCGTTAAATCGTTGAATACTTTTTTTGGTTACGGTCGTCTACATTGGCTCTGGTTAGAGCAAAAATTGAGTAGTTCTCCTCGTTCATTACACAAAAAGATGAAGTTTGAATCCATAGTACCATCCCATCGTACTTTTCCCCTTCTGGGCGTACCCTTTGAATACGCGATTACGGGATTGTCTCTTATTTTCGCACACTGGAATACGTGTAGAATCGATAAAGGCTATTCCGGTACATTCGCCCATTAATCCCAGTTTGAGAAAGAGCAATAGGGGTATTGCAACACGAGGCATACGCTCAACAAAGCGTGTATATGAGAGTAGATTGGGAAACTCTTTTTTTAGTTCTCGACAAACATAAAAGAGATAGAAATGTTTGAAATTCCGAAAATGTATTGCTGTGAAACAATATGAGAATTGTGATCATTTCAGCATCACTCATTCGTCCTTTTCTCTTGCGATGTTTTGGACTATTGGCAGAGGGATTTGAGAGCGAAAGAGAGGTTTTGTTCAATTCTAAATGATATTCTTTGCAGAAATCATCTGCAATACAATAGATTTCCGTAACTTTGCTGACAAGTTTCATGAGGATTGTTATTTTGTTATATGATTGATTTTCAACAGTAAATATACAAAAAACAATCCTCTTTTTCGGCTTTTATTGAAACTTTTTTTGAGGAAAAAGAAGTATTGCTTATCCCGAATTGGGGTTTTTAGAAAACAGAACTCTCAACCTTTTTCAGTACAGAGCAGACTGTAGAAGAATGTTACACTCTCTACAGAAAATTGGATTTTCTCGCTGAGAAACTCAAAAAAATAATAAGGCACTTTTCAAATACAATAAGAGTATCAGTTGACATCTTTATCGTGTCAACTGACAGAATAAGGAAAATAAAGATTCGTTACTATCTTCGTAAAGTTATGCAATAGTAATTTCATTCACGTCAATTCTACCCCAAAGTTGAAACCTGTATCCCCAAAAGATAATCTCCTCCTCTCTCAAGTAGAATGTTTTGTAATACTCTGCAACATTCTCGCCCGCAAAAAACTCATTGTCAAATAAAAGAAAAAAAGATACAGTCTATCACTAAGATTATTTTCTTACGTTTTTGAATAAAAAGAATCAGAGATAGGAAAGGTTATACAAATCAAAAAAATAATAAGATTCTTTTCTTTTCCATTCGTTTATAATATTTTTTTGTACCCTAAATAGTCTAACTAATCTCAATCACAAATGGAATATAATCAAACTACACAAGAAGGACAGTTTCCACCAGCACCGGAAACTAACACATTAAATACAGCTAAACAAGTCCCTCCTTTTCAGAACCAGCAACCCCCACTACCCTCCCCTCCTAAAAAAAGAATACGGGTATCATTATTGCTGCAATTGTAGTCGTTATTCTCTTGATTGTTGGTTGTGGAGCCTACTATTACATATCTTCTACAGCCTCAACTGAACAAGAGCAGAGAGCCTATGAGGCTCTAGAGAAAAGCAATAGTAGTGCGGATTTCCAAGCCTTCCTAGATCGCTACCCAAATAGCAAGTATGCTGATGATGTTAGAGAGAGAATGAATGAATTTAAGCAGATGGAAAACAACTGGTTGCAGATTCAGAACTCTAGCAACACTGCCGATTTTATCTCGTTTAAAGATAAATTCTCCAATTCATTTTACAGCAATCTGTGCGATCAGAAAATAGACTCGCTTGATTGGGTGAGAGCGCAGTCGTTGGGCACAGCTGAAGCTTATAACGCCTATATGGAACAACACCCGCAAGGACGCTATTTCTCTGAAGCAAGCATTGCACAAGGTCAGAAGCAAGATCAAGAAATAACAGACGACGAATATGCTGGTATTACGCAAACAATTGAAATATTCTATGATGCGTTTGGAGACAATGATGAAAATCGCATTGCAGGATGCATCACACCAATAATGGATCAATTTCTTTCAAAGAAAAATGCCACAAAGGCCGATGTCATGAATCTAATCTCCAAGATGTTCAATGAGCATATTGAGGAATGTTCTTTTAATGTAAACAATAACTATAACATTGTGAAGAATGGAAGTAGCTATAATGTTACATTCTCCGTTGATCAGCACATCACTCGCGACAATGAGGGTAAAACATTCGGATCATATCAAGTACAGGTAAAGATGGATAGAAACTTTATGATTCAATCCCTGACAATGAAAGAAATCTCACAACGATAATAAAAGACTTATGATAACAATTAATTCATACGAAGAATTTGCTGCTCTAAAAGGCAAGAAATTGGAACGAGCGAATGGCTCGAAGTTAATCAAGAACGCATCAATCAATTTGCTGATGCCACTCTTGATCACCAGTGGATTCATGTTGATGCAGAACGCGCTAAAGAAGGTCCTTTTGGCCAAACTATCGTACATGGCTACCTAACATTGAGTTTACTTCCACATATGTGGGGTGAAATCATTACAGTAAACAACATCAAGATGATGGTTAACTACGGAATGGATAAAATGAAGTTTGGACAGGCTGTACTATCTGGTTCCAGCCTCCGCCTAGTTGCATCTCTCCCACGACATTCAAAACTTACGAGGAATCTGCAAAGCCGAAGTTAAATTCAAAATTGAAATCAAGGATCAGCGCAAGCCCGCATTAGAAGGTATTGCTACTTTCTTGTACTATTTCAACTAATTGATCAGCCACCAATCGACGGGCCATACTGATTTGATGTATCAGTTGTGCCCGTCGGTCATATCTCTATACAGCTCTACAATGACCGACCACTACCTCACTATTGCAACGCTCGGAGAAGGACTTTACACAGAGAAGCGTAGCCGCTTCCTTGCCTTTGCCATACACGTAGAAAATGAAGAAGAGGTAAAAGAAATAGTCAAAAAGTACCAGAAGGACTATTATGATGCACGCCACGTTTGTTATGCCTATGTCTTAGGACATGGCGGAGAACGAACACGGGGCGTGGATGCTGGAGAACCATCGGGCACAGCAGGCCGCCCTATCTTGGGGCAAATCAAATCGAAGAATTTAACAAATACTCTTGTCATTGTTGTTCGGTATTATGGAGGTACTCCTTTAGGAGCAGCAAACCTTGGGCGAGCTTACCAAGCAGCAGCCTTAGAGGCACTTAATCAAGCTGTCACTGAAGAAAAGATTGTGACCAAAAACATAAATATAAGTGTTCCTTATACAGAAGTAGACGCTATTATGAAGATCTTACGAGAAGAAAGTACAGAAATATCCTCGCGAGAATATGATGCCACAGCGCAACACATGACTGTCACAATCCCATTAAACGGAGTAGAGCTTCTCTGTGAACGTTTGAGAAATTCTACACTGTTAAGATTCAGATTGAGGATAATGATGGAGAATAACATTACCCTTCGCCCCTTTACTCCTGAGAAAGATTTAGAAATAGCCCTGCAGCTCTATGAACAAGCTTTCCCTATTGAGGAGCGCAGACCTGCAAAACAATGGGTCACAACATTAACGTCTGGCCAAACACACCCGTGGACTATTCTATACGGCAACAGCTTTGCTGGTTTCTTCATATTATGGCCCATGGAAGGCTTCATCTATGGTGAGCATTTTGCTATAAATTCTAGCCTACGTGGACATGGAGTGGGAAGTAGGGCTTTAGTCCTCATACTTGAAAGTATAAAAAAGCCACTTATTATTGAAGTGGAACCACCCCAAAGTAGTACTATTGCTCAACGGCGTATTGCCTTCTATCAACGCCATGGGCTGCATTTCTGCCCAAAAGTCTACCTTCAGCCGCCCTATAGAGATTCAGATAAACCTTTTCCACTTTGCTTAATGAGCTCTGACGAAAAGTTTATCAACGAACAGTTTAATAATATCAGCAAACAAATACATCGTGTTGTTTATGGGAAAACCAACACGGCTTACTGAAAGAAACACCCATTATGTATTACATTAAGAAAAGAATTGAAGTGGCTTTTGCCCACCATCTCATGCTCAACTATGCGAGCAAGTGTACAAACCTTCACGGCCATAATGCGATCATTACAATTTATTGCAAAACAAAAGAGCTCAATGAGAACGGAATGGTGGTAGACTTTAAACACGTTAAAGAAATCGTAAGCGGACAGCTCGATCATCGCTACGCCAACGATGTCGTCAACTTTAATCCAACAGCAGAGAACCTGGCGCGCTGGATTTGCGAACAGATTCCCCATTGCTATAAAGTATCATTCCAAGAATCTGAAGGAAATATCGCAACTTACGAGAAGGATGATGTACAAGATTAACGAGATTTTCTACTCTCTTCAAGGCGAGGGTTTTTGGACAGGGACTCCGTCCATTTTTATCCGCTTCTCGGGCTGTAATCTCCAATGCGCTTTCTGCGATACGCTCCACGAAGAAGGAAAAATGATGAGCGAAGAAGAAATTCTCAGTATCACGAAGAGCTTTCCTGCCAAACACGTAGTACTCACAGGAGGGGAACCTTCGTTATTCGTCAAAGAGACTTTATTAGAAAGTTACACGCCCAAGGAAAGTTCATTGCCATTGAAACAAATGGTACACACGAATTACCTAAAGGTATTGATTGGATTACACTCTCCCCAAAAAAGGATTTTCAGCATAAGGCAACTCCTGTATTGAAACATTGTGACGAACTGAAAATAGTTTATACAAACACAGAGTTTAACCCATACTTAGATATAGAAACTAAACATCGCTACCTACAACCCTGCGACACAGGGAATCTTGCAGAGAATAAAAAAATTTTACAAGCAACGATTGATTTCATTAAAGCCAATCCCTCTTGGCGATTATCATTGCAAATTCATAAAAATTATAGGAGTTCAATAAAAAAAGTATGCAAAAGACTTTGTCGTAAAAATAATAATACATTATTTTTTTGCAGACGCAAGTCAAAAAAATAAATCTTGCGAAAAAGGTCGCCGATATAGCTCAGTTGGTAGAGCGACTCATTCGTAATGAGTAGGTCGCCGGTTCGAGTCCGGCTCTCGGCTCACAAATAAGGACAAGTCTTGGACTTGTCCTTATTTCTTCTTATACTTATTATCGACAAATCGGTTTTATCTTACTTGTATAAATGAAAAATACGCTCCATAAGCTGCCATTTCTCTGCACTTCCTGCATCTGGATCTGCCTTTTGATATTTAGCTGTTAAAGCCTCCCATTCTTTCTGTTTCGGCATTTGCCCCATCTTCTGCATAGCAGTGTCCCAATCCAAGTCGGCCGGCATTTCAACTATCATAAAAAGACGGGTGCCAAGAAGGAATATCTCCATTTCTAAAATACCTGCAGCATGGATTGCGTCAAGTGTTTCCGGCCAAATACTTGCTTCTGAATGCAACTGTCTATAAGTCGCAATCAATTCAGGCTCCTCACGCAAGTCCAAAGTCTGACAATACCGCTTTGTCTTTCTTGAAAAATGGGTAACAGGATACCCTTCTTGTAAATTTTGCATATTATCTTATTCTTTTACCTTAAAAATTTAGGAGAACAAAAGTAACAAAAATAAGAGAAGAAACTATATCGTCTCTCCTCTTTTACGCTGAAAATACTGCCTCAAACGCTTAAAACCTTCAACACCTATGATAAGACCTCCAACATATTGGAATGTTTTAGCTAAACCAAAGAGAGCCAACCACAGAACACTTTTGGTAGCAGCAGAAATAGGAAGAAGCATCTGGGCAAATGAGGCTATATAAAAAGGAATACATAGAAAAAGAACTATAATTCCCGTGCGAAAAAGAGTTGCCGTAACTTAGTTATAATGACCATAATTTGTTAATAGCTCTCATAAAAAGAGTAAAGATAAAAAATATTCTAAATTTGTTCAATATCAAGCATTAAAGGGGCGGAAAAATATCCGCCCCTTTAATGCTTGGTATGTTTCAAAACAAATCACTCCCACTCAATCGTTGAAGGCGGCTTTGATGAAATATCATAACATACGCGATTGATTCCTTTCACCTTGTTGATGATATCATTGCTCACTTGTGCCATAAATTCATAAGGAAGGTGAGCCCAATCTGCAGTCATTGCGTCCTGACTTGTAACAGCGCGCAGTGCCACAGCCTTTTCGTACGTGCGTTCATCACCCATTACTCCAACACTCTTAATGGGAAGTAGAACTACGCCAGCTTGCCAGATCTGATCGTACAAACTAACTTGTTTCCCATCGATCTCGGTACTCCATTCGCGCAGTCCACGAATGAATATGTCGTCTGCTTCTTGTAGTACCTGCACTTTTTCACGTGTAATATCACCCAGAATGCGCACTGCCAAACCTGGACCAGGGAAAGGATGTCGAGTGATGAGATGTTCTGGCATTCCAAGCTGGCGGCCAACGCGACGTACTTCATCTTTGAAAAGCCATTGCAGTGGTTCGCATAAACGGAGATGCATCTTCTCAGGCAAACCACCCACATTGTGATGACTTTTGATAACTTTACCTGTTATGTTCAAACTCTCAATACGGTCAGGATAAATAGTACCTTGCGCCAACCAACGAGCATCTGTAATCTTATGTGCTTCTGCATCAAAGACATCTATAAACCCTTTACCTATTATCTTCCGCTTCTGTTCTGGCTCCGTGACACCTTCCAACTCTTTAAAGAACTTTTCAGAGGCATCCACACCTATCACGTTCAACCCTAGACACTCATAGTCGTTGAGAACATCACGGAATTCATTTTTCCTTAGCATTCCATGATCAACAAAAATACATGTCAAGTTATTCCCGATTGCACGGTGAAGCAATACAGCACAAACACTACTATCAACGCCACCAGACAAACCAAGAATCACACGATCATTACCTAACTGAGTTTTTAGTTCTGCCACTGTAGTTTCAACAAAAGAAGCAGGACTCCAATCTTGTTTACTCCCACAAATATCCACTGCAAAGTTTTTAGCAATTGAGTACCTTGAAGCGAATGAAATACTTCTGGATGAAATTGAACTGCATAAATCTGTTCCGTCTCCGATTGATATGCTGCAAATTCTACTGAATCCGTTGACGCAATACAATGGAAGCCCTTAGGAAGAGCCGTAATTGTATCGCCATGACTCATCCAAACTTGAGAATCTTTATCGAACCCCTTGAACAATGGTGATGTCGTGTCCACTGTCTTTAGATTTGCACGACCATATTCACGACTACCAGCAGGTTCAACCTTTCCTCCATTGACATGAGCCATATATTGAGCTCCATAACATATTCCCAAAATCGGATAACGTCCTCGGATGTCATCTAAATCAAGCTTAAAGGCCTCAGGATCATAAACACTATAAGGTGAACCACTAAGAATTACACCAATGATGTTAGGATCATTTTTGGGGAACTTGTTGTAAGGGAGGATTTCGCAGAAAGTATCCAGTTCACGAAGCCGACGTCCAATAAGTTGCGTCGTTTGCGAACCGAAATCAAGAATAACGATTTTCTGTTGCATCTTAGAAAGAATTTATATTCTATGTGCAAAGTTAAGCAAAACTTATAAAGTTACCTTGCTGATATTATACAAATTAAGAATGTTCTTTCTATATCTAGCAGTTATAAACTCTCTCTAAGCCTAAAAATTTCTAAGTTTATAAGGATTTCATAGCGTGATTTACGAGGAAAAAAATAAGACGCCAAGCCACAATAAACTTGCGACTTGACGCTTAAATTTTTAATTTATAACAATTAATCTTTTATTTCCTTTCCTTCAATAAGTCACGAATCTCTGTCAGCAACTTTTCTTCTGGTGTTGGTTCTGCTGGAACTACAGGTGCAGGCGCTTCTTTTTTCTTGAAGCTATTAATAAGTTTTACCAACAAGAATACGCAGAAGGCTATAATAATAAAATCCAACGTTTCCTGCACAAAATTCCCCCAATTTATAGATACTGGTTCTGCACCTTCATTAAGAGGATTAACAGGAAGTTTGAGAGATAAATCTTTAAAATCAATTCCACCAATCAACCATCCTATAGGAGGCATTATTATATCATCAACAATAGAAGAAACAATCTTGCCAAATGCACCACCGATGATAACACCGACAGCCATATCTATAGCATTTCCCTTCACCGCAAAGTCCTTGAACTCCTGAATCATTTTTCCCATAATTCTATTTAGTTTAATTATCTATTAGTCAGCAAACTTTTTAATTATTTTTTTCAAGTAGCTGATGCAAAAAAATAAAAGTTTATTTGTAAATTTGCAGCGCAATCAAAGAAAAAAAGATCTCACTGGGATCTAAAATCTGATTCGAAGAAGAGAACATCTCTATAATTATTTAAATATCTAACAAACGTTATGATTAAAATTGGTATTAACGGTTTCGGTCGCATCGGCCGTTTCGTATTCCGTTCCACTCTTGAAGAGGCTAACAAAAACGATGTTGAAGTTGTAGCTATCAATGACCTTTTGGCAGTTGATTACCTCGCTTACCTTTTGAAGTACGACACAATGCACGGTCGTTTCGATGGAACTGTAGAAATTAAGGACGAGCACACTCTGACCGTTAACGGTAAGGATATCCGTATCTTTGCAGAGCGCGATGCAGAAAACATCAAATGGGGTGAAGTAGGTGCTGAATATGTTGTAGAATCTACAGGTTTCTATCTCACAATGGATCGTGCTGAAAAGCACCTTAAGGCTGGTGCTAAGTACGTTGTTCTTTCTGCACCTTCTAAGGCAGGAGAGGACGGCCGTCAGGCTCCGATGTTCGTTTGCGGTGTAAATACTGACAAGTATGCTGGTCAAACAATCGTTTCTAACGCATCTTGCACCACTAACTGCTTGGCTCCTATCGCTAAAGTTCTGAACGACAAGTTCGGTATCGAAAACGGTTTGATGACAACCGTTCACTCTGCAACCGCTACTCAGCTTACTGTCGATGGTCCTTCAAAGGGCGGAAAAGACTGGCGCGGTGGCCGTGCTGCTTCTGGCAACATCATTCCGTCCTCTACAGGTGCTGCTAAGGCTGTAGGTAAGGTTATTCCTGAACTGAACGGCAAACTGACAGGTATTTCTATGCGTGTTCCTACTTTGGACGTTTCTGTTGTCGACCTGACTGTTAACCTCAAGAACTCTGCTTCTAAGGAAGACATCTGTGCAGCAATGAAAGAAGCTTCTGAAGGAGAATTGAAAGGTATACTGGGTTACACAGAAGATGCTGTTGTTTCTTCTGACTTCCTTGGCGACGCTCGCACATCAATCTTCGACGCAAACGCTGGTGTTTACCTCACTGACAAGTTCGTTAAGGTCGTTTCTTGGTACGACAACGAGATTGGCTACAGCCACAAGGTTGTTGAGCTTATCAAGATTATGAACGCACACAACAACAAGTAATTTTTTAAATTACACTATATGCAGGCCGTTCAGCAAAAGCTGAACGGCTTTTTTATTATAAACTCTTCACATTTGTCTTCTTTTTGTATCTTCATAATAAGATGATTGCAGAAAAAAATATTAACTTCGCAAGATATGGACACATACGACATTATTACAGTATTAGGCCCGACGGCTTGTGGAAAAACGAGTTTTGCAGTCAACTTAGCTGCAATACTCAACGCTGAAATCATCAGCGCTGATAGCAGACAAGTATATCGGAGAATGGACCTTGGAACAGGAAAAGACTTGGAAGATTATACCTTTCGAGGAAAGGCGGTCCCCTATCACCTTATAGATATTGTTGAACCAGGTTATAAATACAATGTCTATGAATATCAGCATGATTTTTTACAGGCATATAACGATATTCGCCTTCGAGGGAAACGTGTAGTAGTATGCGGTGGTACTGGCTTATATTTAGAAAGCATACTTCGTAGCTATCGCCTCAGTCCTGTCCCACAAAATCTCTCACTACGAAAAGAACTTGAAGGGAAAAGTTTACCTGAGCTAACAACAATCCTTAAGAACTATAAGAGGCTACACAACACCACAGATGTAGATACAACTCAAAGAGCAATTCGAGCGATAGAGATTGAAGAACACTATAAACAATTTCCACTCGAAAACAGACCTTTCCCAAAACTCAAAAGTTTTACTTTGGGACTCGAAATAGATCGCGAAACCAGGAGAGAAAGAATAACAGCACGATTAAAAAACAGGCTAGAAAAAGGTATGCTTGATGAAATTCGCCATCTTCTTGCTGAAGGGCTCACGACAGAAGACTTGATGTACTATGGTCTAGAGTATAAATATCTAACACAACACATTATTGGACAATTATCTTATGAAGAAATGTTCAATAAGTTAGAAATCGCCATTCATCAATTTGCCAAACGACAGATGACATGGTTCAGAGGGATGGAGCGAAGAGGAACGCCCATCAATTGGATTACTCCTCCAACGCTCCCAATAGGTAAAGAGGATCTTGAAAAAATATTAGAGCTTTATACACAAAGACATTAGCAATAAATACTCTCAGAAAAGGGGAATTTGTATTTGCCCCGAAAAAAGGTTCATATTTTGCTACGTTTTTATGGAAAAAGAGATTTTTAACTATCATAAACTATCTTTATACTCAAACAGCAGCGCACACGTAAAATTGATATTGTCAATTGCGTATTAACAGATGTTTTTAGAAAAAGAACATTCAGATTTAGTTGATTATATCAATATTAGGCTTGCTGCATTCATCATTAATATCAAGAGATGAACTCGGAGATTCTTAGATAGAAATACCTTATATAGTCTACTCCCCGCTCTACTCTAAATTTTCAAACGCAAGATTTTCAATATCGCTTTTCATCTATCAGGCTAAACATTTGAAAAGAAAGCTATGACCGTCTACACGGGATCAATCAGCGAATATGGGAAAACTCCCAAGTACTGTTTTCTCACAAGAAACTACTCAATATTAATCTAATGCCAGAGACGCCGTCAGCACAAATTGTACATGGTGGCTATGATTGTTCTTTACGGGATGTTTTATCAAAAAATATTTAGACATATGGCGAACAAAAGAAGTAAAATTTTCAGAAATAAGAAATGCTACAGTTAACATACTTATACCACAAAAAAACTGAAGATAGAATTCTAATGAGGAAATAGAGTTTCTACTTCCTTAAAAGTTACGAAAAATTTAACCTATTTCTGAGACAAGTTTCAATTTCTGTTCATCAAGAATCGTGATCTTCCGTCCATCTACTACTATTAGTCCTTCTACAGCAAACTCGGATAATGTACGAATTGCATTAGATGTTGTCATATTAGAAAGATTTGCCAAATCTTCACGCGGAATCTTAATTGCTATCGCATGAGAATCTTCAGCAACGCCATAAGTATCGCGCAAGAAAAGCAAAGATTCCGCCAAGCGCCCTCGTATGTGTTTTTGAGTAAGACTAACGGTGCGAAGATCCGAACTACCTAAAGCTTGTGCTAGATTCGTGATAAAAAACCTACATAACGCATTATTTTTTTGTAGAGCAAAATCAACTATCTTCATAGGAATCAGGCAAACGACTGAATCTTCAAACGCTGCAGCTGAAGTCAGATAACATTCGCCTGCCATCGAAGCACGATAGCCAAAATACTGAACAGGACGCATTAAACGGAGCAATTGACTTCGACCTCCTACACCATCACGATAAATTTTAACCTTCCCTGAAATCAAACACATTAAGTATTCAGGTCGATTGCCAACTTCATAGATAGGTTCGTGCTTTCGATAAGTCACAACTTGCATACTCTCTGCAAAACTTTGCCTTTCATCCTCAGAAAGAAACAGCCATAAATCAGCCATTAAAGCTGTAATCTCTGATATTTCCCATTTATAACTTGACGCTATTCTCATAAGATTAAATAAAAAGTCAAAACAACAAAGTTCGAGTATGTTTCATAACATTTCTTGCTACAAATATAAGAACGTCATTTTATTCGTACAAGGCTTTAACATCTTTTTCATAAACTTTTATATATCTTTACCCTTGCTTTATTATTGCACTTTGACTGTTCGCATCATTTGGCATTCATACTTGACATTTATTCCTCAAATAGCTATAACTATAGAAATGTCGTACGAATTTGTCTAAGAATAGAATCCCCCCCTATTAACTCTACTGATGCAATAAGCGCATCAGCCGATAGGCTTATTCTGCCAGCTGACAGCCTTATTATATTTTCAAACGCAATAAGGATATTTTCGGCTGTGTCACAAATCTTTTCACAGTATAGGACAAACGCTGTTCACCAATATAAAGTTTCAACTAGTGAAATCCTAAAAAAAGAATAAATAAATTGTTACTTTTCATTCAAAAACTGGTTGTAATGAAAATACACCGAAATCATCTCTGTATCTGTAAAAAACGCAACAGAAAGAAACCTCCTCAAGCTCTTATGAGAAACACAAATTCATTAGCTTTTTAGAGATGAAAAAAATATTAACTGTGCATAGTTTTATCAAGTCAAAAATAAAAAATATATGAAAAAAACATCCTTATATCATTTTTGTATAATTTTTGCTTTTAGGTCAATAATTAAGCTGTCTGCATAGCATGATGGCACCAAATGAATCATCCAAAAGTAATATCAAACCTTAATCATAACTTATTCTACTATGTCCTATTTGCAATTTGATAAAACGCAGATGACAAACCTTCAAGACTCCCTCTTCAAGGAGTTTTTGATAACAAGTCGCTCCGGTGCGTATTGTTCCACAACACTTGTGGGCTGCAATATTCGTAAGTATCATGGTCTTCTTGTAGTCCCTGTTCCTGAATTAGATGACGAAAATCATGTAATTCTCTCGTCACTAGATGAAACTATCATTCAACATGGTGCTGAATTTAACTTAGGCTTACATAAATATCAAGGAGAAAACTACAGTCCCAAAGGACACAAGTACATCACAAAATTTGAATGGGTCAAAGTTCCTACATGGACATACAGAATTGGCGGAGTTGTCCTAAAGAAGGAAATTAGTTATGGGGTACACGACTCACGACTATATATTCGCTACACACTACTTGAAGCTCACAGTCCTACCACACTACGACTTCGTCCATTCTTAGCTTTCCGCAATGTTCACGAATGGACACATGCGAATGGCACTGCCGACAAGAGTTATCAACTCATTGAAAATGGCATAAAGATGCGCCTATACAAAGGCTATCCAGAGCTTAATATGCAGCTCACAACCGAAGCGGCTAAATTTCATTATGAGCCCAACTGGTATATGGGACTTGAATATCCAAAGGAACGAGAGCGTGGCTACAACTCATTAGAAGATCTCCTCGTTCCAGGATATTTCGAAACGCCCATTAAAAAGGGAGAAAGCATTGTTTTCTCTGCATCGGTCAAAAAGCCTGAGGAAACTGCCAAACTATCCGCCATGATGGACAAGGAAATAGCCCCACGCCTTCCACTTGATAGTTTCTACCATTGCCTAGTTCACGCTGCCCATCAGTTTAAATTCCAAAAAGACGGTGAATCTTATCTCCTTGCTGGCTATCATTGGTTTAAGTCGCGTGCTCGTGATACGTTCATCGGACTTACAGGATTAACACTTTCAATTGGAGAGACTGAGGAATTCGAATCATACATGGTTACAGCTCAAAAAGCCATATATGACTATATAAACAAACGCCCCATTAGTGTTCAAATTTATGAAATGGAGAAACCAGATGTCTTACTCTGGGCCATTCGTACAGTACAAAACTACGCACTTTACACATCCAACAAACAATGCTATGCAAAATATGGCACTTTGCTCAAAGATATGCTGGAATTTATCTGGAGCGGTAAGCACCCAAACCTCTTCCTTCATGAAAATGGTTTACTTTATTCAAATGGAAAAGACGAACCTATTACATGGATGAACTCCGTAGCCAATGGCAAACCGATTGTAGCACGTTCTGGATACATTGTAGAGTTCAATGCTCTTTGGTATAATGCTTTAAAATTCATTGAAGAACTCCTCTTAGAAGCAGGAATTGAAGAAGAGAAAGATTTTGCAACCCGAATCCATCGCATGGCAGAGAAAGTGGCCATCTCTTTCAAAAATACATTCCTCAATGAATATGGCTATCTTCTTGATTATGTTGATGGCAACATGATGGATTGGAGTGTCCGTCCCAATCAGTTGATTGCTATTGCTTTGGAATACTCTCCACTTAACATAAAAGAACGAAAGACTGTTTTAGATGTTTGCACAAAGGAACTCGTAACACCTAAAGGCATCCGCTCACTCTCTCCTAAGAGTGGAGGTTACAATCCTATGTATATAGGCAAGCAAACACAGCGCGATTACGCATACCATCAAGGTACTGCATGGCCATGGCTAACAGGGTTCTATCTCAAAGCCTACCTCAAAGTCTACAAAATGAGCGGAGTTAACTATATCGAACGACAACTCATTGGGTTTGAAGAAGAACTCTTCTATCACTGCATCGGAACTATTCCTGAACTATTTGATGGAAATCCTCGTTTTAGTGGCCGTGGTGCCATCTCTTTTGCAATGAATGTCAGTGGTATTTTAACAGCACTGCATCTTGTAGAAAAGTTTCGAGTCTTGGAAGAAGAAGATTACTAAGAAGATATAAATAAAAAGTCTAGCTTTATCAACTATAACGCAATGAATGTATTAATGTTCGGTTGGGAATTTCCCCCCACATATCCTCGGAGGTTTAGGCACAGCAAGCTATGGCATCACCAAAGGACTTTCCCTACAGCCAGACACACATATAACTTTCTGTATTCCTCGTCCTTGGGGCGATGAAGACAAGAGTTTTATGGATATCATAGGAATGAGTGAAACCCCCATTGTCTGGAAAGATGTCGACTATGATTATGTCAAGCAACGCCTTGGAGACAAGATGGATCCACAGCTTTACTATGCGCTTCGTGACCACATTTATGCCGATTTCAGTTACCGGATGACTGACGATTTGGGTTGTATCGAATTTTCAGGAAAATATCCGAGTAATCTATACGATGAAATCAACAACTACTCTATAGTTGCAGGAGTCATCGCCCGCCAACAAAAGTACGATATTATACATGCACACGATTGGCTGACTTACCCAGCAGGTATTCATGCCAAAAACATAAGTGGCAAACCCCTTGTCGTCCATGTGCATGCTACAGATTTTGATCGTAGTCGCGGAAATGTAAATCCTACGGTTTACAACATTGAGAAAGATGGGATGGACCATGCCGATTGCATAATGTGCGTCAGTGAACTTACTCGCCAGATTGTTATAGATCACTACCATCAAGATCCAGCCAAGTGCATTGCTATGCACAATGCTGTATACCCGTTGGAACAAGATATCCTTGACATAGTTAACCAGCGTAAGCCTTTCAAAGAAAAGAAAACAAAGTGGTCACATTCCTTGGACGTCTCACCATGCAAAAAGGACCAGAATACTTCGTTGAAGCTGCTGCGCTTGTACTAAACCGTACACGCAACATACGCTTCTGCATGGCTGGTTCAGGCGACATGATGGAAGAAATGATTAATTTAGTGGCATCCCATGGTATAGCAGATCGCTTTTTCTTCCCTGGATTTATGAAAGGTAAGCAGGTGTATGAAGTTTTTAGAGACAGTGATGTATATGTCATGCCTTCTGTTTCTGAACCCTTCGGAATCTCACCACTCGAAGCAATGCAATGTGGCGTTCCTTCCATCATTAGCAAACAGAGCGGCTGTGCTGAAATCCTAAAAACATGTATCAAGACAGATTATTGGGATATTCACGCCATGGCCGATGCCATATATTCAATTTGCACCAATAATTCCCTCCATGAGTATCTGGCAGAAGAGGGAAAGATTGAGGTTGATGAAATCACCTGGGAAAAGGTGGGTCAACGCATCTATAATTGTTACCAGAATCTCCTTAACAAATAATCTAGCAGCATACAAAAATGAAAACCATTTGCTTATATTTCGAAATCCACCAGAATATCCACCTGAAGCGCTATCGCTTCTTCGACATCGGTACAGACCATTACTATTATGACGATTATGAGAATGAGCGTTCCATTACTGAAACAGCAGAAAAGTCATATATTCCAGCTCTACAAACGCTCATTGAAATGGCCAACAAGAATAAGGGTTTCTTCAAATGTGCCATTTCTTTGTCAGGCTGTGCTATAGAACAGTTAGAAAACCATGCACCACAAGTGCTTGAGTTACTACAAGAACTCAACGAAACTGGTTGCGTTGAATTCCTCGCAGAACCTTATTCGCACGGATTCTCTTCATTAAAAAACAAAGAAAGCTTCATAACTGAGGTTCGTCATCTTTGCCGTAAAATAAAAACACTCTTTGGACAAGAACCAAAAGTGTTCCGCAACTCTTGTTTGGTCTACGATGACGAGATAGGTGAAACAGTTGCAGAAATGGGCTTTAACGCTATGCTGGCGGAAGGAGCCAAACATGTACTTGGCTGGAAGAGTCCTCATTTTGTTTACAATTGCTGCCGCAATCCTAAATTAAAGCTTCTTCTCCGCGACTATAGTTTGTCCGAAGACATTAGTTCTCGTTTCAACGACTCTAGTTGGAGTCAATATCCACTCTTTGCGGATAAGTATGCGAATTGGATTGCACAACTTCCAGAAGAAGAACAGATTGTAAATATTTTTATGGAACTTTGTGCACTAGGTATCTTCCAACCACTCAACAGCAATATCCTTGAATTCTTCAAAGCGCTTCCTGAACAATTCCGTCAGCGTGGTATTACATTCTCCACACCGTCTGAAATTGTAAGTAAAGTAAAATCCTCTGGAGATCTCATTGTGGAATATCCAACTAGCTGGGTAGACGAAGAACGCGATATGTCTCCATGGTTAGGCAATATTATGCAACAAGAAGCTTTCGATAAGCTCTATAGCATCGCCGACCGTGTTCGCATTAGCCGGAATCGCCGTTTACAACAAGATTTCGATTATCTGCAAGCATCCAACAATCTACGCTTCATGTCAACTAAAGCAAATAGCTACGGAGGCTATAGAGGCATTTACGACTCGCCTTATGATGCATTTACCAACTATATGAATATTCTTGGCGACTTTATTGCGCGCGTCGATAGTCTTTATCCTGACATTGAAAACGAAGAATTGGATCCACTACTCACGACTATCAAGAATCAAGAAGAAGAACTTGAGCGAAAAGACCGAGAGCTAGAAAAATTCCGCTTAATGTTAGCTAAATTTGAAGCTGGCGGCAACGCAGAAACACCTATTACTGAAACAAAAGTTGTGAAAGATAAAAAACAGAACGCAACAACAAAAAAAGCAAAGACAAAAACAGCAGATTCCAAAAAGTCAACTGCAAAGAGCAAGGCTACGACGCAAAAGACTTCTAAGGTAAAAGCCACAGAAAAGAAATAGGAAATTCCTTTGCACACTCATTGAGAAGAGGACAGTCTATGAGGCTGCCCTCTTCTTCGTTTCGAACATGTAAAAAGATAAGTTTTTATGGCAAATTAAAATTATTATCCTAACTTTGCAACAATTTCACGACTTATAGTATAAAATAAAGCTATTAATCCATAATGAATCGTTTCTTACTCCTTATTACAGTGGTGCTGGCATTATTTTCTTCATGCCGCACGCAGGAAAAAATTGTCTATTTTCAAGATTTGCAAAATGGTGAAAGCTTCTCCACCCAAACTGTTGAAGCAATGAAACTGCAACCGGGCGATAAGGTTAGTATAATCGTAAGCAGTGCTGCAACTCCCGAACAGGCTCTACGCTACAATCTCGTTGTTGCACAACAACAAGTGGGATCGGCAACGGCTCGTCAAAACAATCAAGTGTCGCTCTATACTATCGACGAACACGGAGAAGTTGATATTCCGTGTATGGGGCGCATTAAAATTGGTGGACTCACACGTTCTGATGCTGCAGCTAAAATTCAAAATCTTTTCCGCAACGGCATTCTCAACGATGCAGTGGTAACCCTCAGTGCCTATGATCAATTCATAACTGTTCTTGGTGATGTAAAGAATCCTGGACGCATTCAGATTGGTCGAGACAATATTACTCTGTTAGAGGCACTTGGAGGAGCAGGCGACCTCAATATCACTGCTCGACGCGATCGCATTCTTGTGCTACGGCAAGAAGGCAACGAAACAAAATCCTACTACGTTGATATTCGTTCTAAAGACCTTATGAACTCTCCTGTCTATAATCTTCGCCAAAACGATGTCGTAGTGGCTCAGCCAAATAAGTTCAAAGCAAACCAATCTACAAATAACGCAAATAGTTTGACACAGGTTGGAACTTGGATTTCAATAGCTTCATTTGCAACAACACTTGTAACTCTCTTCCTTATTAAGAAATAAGGCTATAAAATAACTACAAAACGCCTCACAGTTTTATCTGCCGAGGCGTTTTATTATTCTTACTACGGTTTCACATAGAAACCAAAGAGATAGAAAGCTGGGCAATCTACAATGGCATCCAAGAGTTTTCGCCTCAAGATTAACTAAAATATCCTTATTCTATTTTCAAATACAATAAGGATATCTGCCGACGCACTTATTGGGCCAGCCAACACTCTTATTGTATTTTCAAGCACGATAAGGATAAATACTCCGTGAAGAAGAATAGGATAAGATAATTCTATCTAATCCATCCCCTTCTTATCATATCTAAACCCACAATATATTCCATTAGTACCTCTTTGTGATATTCTTTTTATATCAAGGCCACAACAATAAAGTTGACAAATAGATATCTCTTTGTTAAAAACATCAATATTTTCACAACTTATAAAATAGTTGATTAGCAATTTTTTTAAACTCCAACTTCTATAGATCAAGTCCAACATAACGCTTTTCAGCCAAATTCCTATACAAATAAACTTTTGTTATCGCTCTTATTTTTACCATACAGAAGTACAAAAAATAGGATTCCTTTTTTTCTTCATCATTTTTATTTTAACTTTGCGGAAATAGATAATTCTCAAAACTATGAAAGGAATTGTTCTTGCAGGCGGTAGTGGTACTCGCCTCTATCCTATCACTAAAGGTATTAGCAAACAACTTCTACCCATTTTCGACAAGCCGATGGTATACTATCCTATCTCCGTGTTAATGCTTGCAGGAATACGCGACATATTGCTTATATCCACACCTCAGGATCTTCCAGGATTCAAACGGCTCTTAAGAGAAGGTTCCTCTTACGGCATAAATATCAGTTATGCTGAACAGCCGAATCCCGATGGATTAGCACAAGCTTTCATCATTGGCGAAGAATTTATTGGAAACGATAGTGTATGCCTTGTTTTAGGTGATAACATCTTCCATGGCAACGATTTTCGTCAGCTCCTTGTTGGAGCTGTTCACAATGCAGAAAAAGAAAATAAAGCTACAGTTTTTGGCTACCATGTTAATGACCCACAGCGCTACGGCGTTGTAGAATTTAATGAAATGGGTAAAGCTGTAAGCATTGAAGAGAAACCAGCTCAGCCTAAATCGAATTACGCAGTAGTAGGACTCTATTTCTATCCCAATAAGGTTGTCAGTGTGGCAAAAACCATTAAACCTTCAAAGCGTGGGGAATTAGAGATTACCACTGTCAACGAACGCTTTCTCAAAGACAATGAACTGATGGTTCAGACACTTGGCAGAGGATTTGCATGGTTGGATACTGGAACTCACGACTCACTCAGCGAGGCAAGTACCTACATAGAGGTCATTGAAAAACGTACGGGATTAAAAGTTGGATGCGTAGAAGGAATTGCCTATGAGATGGGATGGATTACAGCAGAACAATTGCAAGAAATTGCTGAACCAATGAAGAAAAACGAGTATGGACAATATCTGCTAAAACTCATTGAGAATTAAAAAAGAATGTTTATTAAGCTATATCAGATTCTAGTAGTTCTGCTATTTTTATGCAGTCCTATTCTTGCACAGACGAAAGGTATTCCTGACTTTTCGTCTGCAACATTTGTCCGAGTCACCTCGCTAGACGAATTACAAGATGGGACTTTTATCCTTATAGGAGGTACCGACTCAAAAGACGAAAGCCTTTACATCATGACAAATAAGGGAAACAAAAGCAAACTGCAAGCTCGTTTCATTCCCAATGGTACCCCCACTATTCTTTCTCCTAAAAACGCTTCTGAAGTTTGGACCCTCAATGCGAAAGCTCAAGGTTTCCTAATCCTTACATCTGACAAAGAAAATGCTCTTTCTGCAAAAGCTAGAGATCTTTATCTCTGTGATGCCAATAATGGAAAATCATGGGAAATTAAGGTGTATGAGGGGAATCGATTTCGTATTTATAACAACACTGATAAAGAACGCTTCATAGGGCTTTCTGTCTATGATACCAACTCTTCTTATTTCGGTAATTTCACGGAAACAGGAGCAGATAAACCAGGCGTCTTACTCTATAAATATGCTGGCCCTGCAGAAGATAAAAAAGGCGAAGCTACACTACCTACTAATGGTCAACACGTTGCTATAACCTCAACACACAATTATCTTTTACATAAGGCTCCATCAGTCGATATCTCAGATATTCTGCTCAGCGATGGTAGCTTGGCCCCTAGTAATTATTCAGTGTGGACAGCAAAAGTAGATAATGGGCATTTCATGCTTATGAATACTGCGGAAGCACACCTACAATATAATCTCACCAATGGAAAAGAAGAAAGTCTGTGGCAAATCCTAAATGGAAGAATAGCAACACTTGAAGCTAGTCCTCGCTTTCTTTTGGAGAAAGATGGAAAATTCTTTCTAAGCAGTAGAAGTCAAGATGGTAATACCTGCTTTTTCAGAAATGTGCAAAATCCACCCACGAGTGAGATCAAAGACGGTAGTCGTATACTACAAGGAGGTTGGAGTTCAAGTCTTTTGGCCAACATAGAATGGGAAGAAGGGTACAATTTAGACCTATCGCATATTACCTTACCACGTTATCCACAATCTTTCAATAAAAAAAGTAAGACGTCAAATCAAATCATTTATATCGCGGATAATCAAATTGGTAACATTCCATCAAGCTGGACTTTAACAGCTACATATAAACAACTGGTCAGAGGAGGAACACTCACAGATAAGTCGGAAGTAAGCGTAAAAAAATGTATTAATACCGATGCAGGACAACTAACTTACTCACGCCAATTTATCGATAAGAATTGGGAGACACTATGTATTCCTTTCACCGCAAATGTACCAGAAGGATTTCAAGCAGAAGAGTTACAAGGCTATGCCGATAACCAATTAAAATTTACTCCCACAAACACCATAACAGCTAACGTACCTGTCATCATTCGGAGTACTGGAGCAAAAGCAACACTTATCCTAACAAATACAGGTGGAGATTTTATCACAGGCACGGATTCTAATGCAGCTTTCTTAAGCAACTACCAACCACTACAGGTAAACCAGACAGACGAGTCCTATTTCCTAGGCAATGAAGGACAGAGTTTTGTGAAAGCAGCAAGGGGTAGCAAACTATCTCCTTTTCGAGCCTATATCCACATTAAGGCTGCTCCTTCAAAAATAAGGATAACCCCCTATACAGAACAAAAATATTAAGATTAGAAATAATAAAACAAGAGATTAGTATGATTATAGCAGTTGATTTTGATGGTACAATCGTTGAGCACCGTTATCCAGCTATTGGAAAAGAAATTCCTTTCGCCACTGCCACACTTCGCCAGCTTATGCAAGATGGGCATAAGCTCATCCTGTGGACCGTTCGTGAGGGAGAGCTCCAGCAAGAAGCGATCGATTGGTGTGCAGAACATGGTGTTCGCTTTTATGCTGTTAATGGATATCTAGATGAGGATAATACAGAAGATCATGATGCAGAGCGAAAATCGAACAAACATTATAGTAGAAAACTCAAAGTAGATTGTTTCATAGACGATCGTAATGTAGGTGGATTACCCGATTGGGGAGCCATTTATCAAATGATTTCTCGTCACATAAGTTACGAGCAGTACATTGAAGAACAACTCGGTCATGTTTCAAGAAAAGAACCACGCAAGAAAAAGCACTGGTGGAATTTCTAAATACTAAAAAGAATCGCATTTCACTGATACGTCCAATATTAAAGTATGAAGATTTTTTCTCAACAACAGTTGCCTGACATCGATGCAGCCACCATTCAAGAACAGGATATAAAATCAATTGATCTTATGGAACGTGCTGCTCAATATGTAAGCTTATACCTTTCGAGCCTTAACTATTCTCACTACGTTATCTTTGCAGGACCAGGCAATAATGGTGGGGATGCCTTAGCTGTGGCTCGTTTGTTAGCAGCAAAAGAAGGTAATACCGTCACAGCTTATCTCTTCAACATTGGCAAAGGACTAAGTAGCAACTGTGAAGCTAATCGCAACCGATTGGCTGAATGCCCTAATGTAAACTTTACAGAAATTACTGAAAAATTTGAGCCTCCGCAGCTTTCTGAAAATACCGTTATCATTGATGGGCTTTTTGGAACGGGGCTCAATAAGCCGCTTAATGGAGGTTTTGGAGCTTTGGTACAATTCTTCAATGCCTCTTCAGCTCACATTGTTAGCATTGATATGCCCTCTGGACTTATGTGCGAGAACAACGCACAGAATGTACGCAACCATATCGTAAGAGCAAATACAACTATAACTTTTGGTGCTCCCAAGATAGCTCAACTGATGGCTGACAACCATGAATTTGTGGGTAAGCTAATAGTAGCAGATATAGGTCTTTCAGATGGAAAAAGTAAGGGATTAGACTCCAACTACGAATTCACGGACAAAGAAGACATTAAGAATATTATACGAAAGCGCGATCCTTTCGGACACAAAGGAACATTCGGCCATTCTCTTCTTATTGCAGGTACATATGGAATGGCTGGTGCCGCAATTCTTGCAACGCGTGCTTGCCTTCGTAGCGGTGTAGGAAAAGTCACTGTTAGAACCCCTCTTCGCAATAACGACATCTTACAATTAGCTGTCCCAGAAGCAGTATTAAATCTCGATAGTCATGAGAAACATTTTTCTTCGCCTATCAACACAGATGACTATACAGCTTTAGCTATAGGTCCAGGCCTCGGAACGAACCACGACACAGCTGTAGCATTTATCGAACAGGTGAGACGCACTCGCATTCCTTTAGTTATTGATGCAGATGGCCTTAATATCTTGGCCGATCATAAAGGATGGATACAACAAATACCGTCTGATGCAATTCTTACACCGCATTTTCGAGAAATGCAACGCATAGGCTCTCATTGCAATGACTCCTTTTCTGCACTGACTGAGGCACAGGAAATGGCGATAAATACAGCTTCTTTATCATTCTTAAGGGGCATTTCACTGCGATTTGTACGCCTGAAGGCAAAACTTTCTTTAATTCCACAGGCAATAGCGGGATGGCAACAGCAGGCAGTGGCGATATTCTTACAGGCATCATATGCGCTCTATTAGCACAAAAATACACACAAGCAGAAGCTTGCAGATTGGGAGTATATATACACGGATTGGCAGGCGACATTGCAGCTAGCAAACTGGGGGAAACTTCACTCATTGCTTCCGATATTATTGAGGCTATACCTGAAGCCTTCTTACAACTTTCAACCAGAGACACAGAGGACTTGCCTTCACCAGATTTTTTAATTTTAAAATGAAAAAGATTTTCGTTTTTTTTCTCGGCTGTTTCTGCACTCTTTTATTAAAGGCACAGACAGAAGTAACCCCCTATCAACCAGGAATAACTGAAAATGGCATTACTTACTTTCTACCTAAAACAGCTTTTCACATTGTCGTAACAATGACGCGCACTTCATACAAGCCTGGGCGCTTAGCTGCATATGCAGAAGTATATCTACGTCAGAACAATGTGGTGAGAGAGGCTTATGATGAATGGACAATTCAGAATATACGCATCGAACCCTATGGTACGCCCGATAAGAGCCAAGCCTATACAATCAAACTAAAGCCGCGTAGCTCTGCTCCTCTTGTAAGTCTCACGCGCGATGGGATTTTACTAGGAATAAACACTTCTGTACGATTACCTGGAGAACTTACGCAACCTTCTATTACGAAACTCATTGCAGACTCTGCTGAGAACTTCGGAACACAGGAAATGCTTGCTGCTGGGAATATCGACAAACTTGCACAACTTGCAGCCGAAGAAATTTTCAATATTCGTGATAGTCGTTTAGCATTGGCTAAAGGAGAGGCTGATTTTATGCCGCAAGATGGTGAGCAATTAAAACTAATGATGGCAAGCCTAGACAAACAAGAAGCTGGACTTTTAAAACTTTTCCTAGGAACTCACACTTCTGAAACTCGCGTCAGTACAGTAAATTGCATACTAAATACTCCTATCAAAAATAGCGTGCTCTGCCGTTTTTCGTCCCCAAAAGGACTCCTCAATCAAGATGATGCTGATGGCCAGCCCATCTACATTAGTATGACATCTTGTGAAAATATTCCTCAAGTAGTTGAAACTACACAGAAAAAGCAAGAAGAAGACGTACGATACGTTGTCCCTGCTGTAGTTCAGGTGAAGATTTTTGATGACAAACAAATATATACTAATTTAGAAACACCTGTAGCTCAACTCGGACGTATTGAACATCTTGGAGGCGATTTATTTAATAAAAAAATGAATACGCACATCACCTTTTCTCCTGAAACAGGCGGGATTCTTCGCATTGAGGCAGAAGGACAGAATCAATAAAATGTAACATACATATACTAACTCTGTCCTGTCAGCTTATAATATTATCTCTTTAATTCAAAATGAAAAAGACTCTCGTTTTTTCCCTTTTTCTTCTTTTGTGCTTCCCCGTGATGGCACGCAAAGTGGTATATCATATGAAGCATTTTGGTATTCACCCAAACAACACTGACAACACAGCTGCCTTAACTAAGTTCCTCCAAAGCCATCCGCCTAAATTGGGAGATAAAGATAAAATTGTTCTTCGCTTTAATAAAGGTACCTATAACTTTCGCTTAGAAGAAGCTCCAGAGATAGAATGCTTTATTTCTAATCATGACCAACAGCCTTTACGCAAGGCTGTTTTCTACCTAAATCACTATGAAAATCTTACAATTGATGGAGGTGGGGCGCAGTTTCTCTTTCAAGGAGCCTTACTCCCAATTGTTTTGAACTATTGTGAGAATGTCACATTAAAAAACTTTTCGATTGATTTTGTTGACCCACAAATAGAACAAGTAGAAATCATTAAAAGTGACACCACAGGTATTCGCTTTAAACTCTCACTTTTTTCCCGCAATACGAAAGATTATCAGTGGCTCTTTACAGAACAAGGGTATTTTGAAACACAGGGAGAAAACTGGCGTTCTCATTTTGCATGGGGTATAGGCTTTGACAAAGAGACACGCCACATTCTTTATAACACTGGCGATTTAGGCATAAATCTTCTTAATTGCTGTCAAGAAGGAGAATACTTTTATGCTCCTAATTGGAAAGACTTGCGACTCAAAACTGGGAATATTGTAGCAATGCGCAACTATTATCGCCCGTGCCCAGGTGTCTTTCTTAACGAGAGTAAGAATACAAAACTTCAAAATGTTACTGTTAACTATGCGTGGGGAATGGGACTTATCGCACAACGTTGTACAGATATAATCCTCCATGGTTTTAATGTATATCCGTCCAACGGGCGCTATTTCTCCACACAAGCAGATGCCACTCATTTTTCTCAATGCCGTGGAAAAATCATCTCACGCAAAGGTATGTATGAGGGCATGATGGACGATGCTATCAACGTACATGGAGTATATCTCCGTATCCTTCAACGCAAGGATGATCACACTGCAATTTGTGCTTTTATGCACAGTCAAGCCTATGGCTTTAATTGGGGAAACACGGGCGATAGTGTTCGCTTCATCAACTCCACCACACTCGACTCTGTACAAACAAATGTTATCACGGCAATCCGCCCACAAGATGCCGTAACACTGCAAGGGATGAAGAGCTTTCTCATCAGTTTTCGCGACCCAATACCTGCAGAAGCAGATTGTATAGAAAACCTCAAATGGACTCCTTCTATCGTTTTTTCGGGTAATACGATACGCAACAATCGTGCCCGCGGCGCACTCTTCAGTAGTCCTCAATATACTCTGTGTGAAAAAAATCTTTTCGATCATACGTCAGGTTCAGCAATTCTTCTCAGTGGCGATGCCAATGGATGGTACGAAAGTGGCCCAGTGAACAATATAGTCATTCGAAGAAATCGTTTCATCAACGCGCTTACAAGCAGATACCAATTTACTAATGCGGTTATTTCCATCTATCCTGAAATTCCTGAACTCAAGAATCAGCGTAACTACTATCATAATCGCATTTCTATAGAAAATAATCTTTTTGATACCTTCGATACTCCGTTGGTATATGCTAAAAGTGTTCACCATCTAATTTTTAGAAACAACAAAGTGAAGAAGAATTCCGAATTTCCTCCATTCCTAAGCAATACTCAACCTATAATTACAGAAAAAGTAGAGAAAATAACGAAGAATTAGAATATTCTCCACAGAGCAAGAGGCTATAGCGATGCGTTTTAAAACGCCAAAATTATTTAACGCTGTAAAAAAGAGTAAGACAACTTTCTTGAACACGGCTCAACACAAGATACAAAATACAAAGATGAAATATAAAATAATCGTTCTTGACTTAGATGGGACACTAACCAACGATAAAAAAGAAATAACACCACGCACAAAAGAAGCACTGATCAAAGCTCAAACAGAAGGAGTCAAAGTTGTTCTCGCATCAGGCCGTCCCACTTACGGCATCACAGCAATCGCTGAAGAATTGGAACTACCACGCTTTGAAGGTTATATTCTAGCCTTTAACGGTGGGCGTATTATTGATTGTAGGAACAATAAGGTAGTCTTTGAACAAACGCTCGATCAGAATCTTGTCCCAAAACTCTACTATAGCAGCCGTGAAGCAGGATTGGAAATTCTAACTTATAAGGGTGAGGGTATTCTTGCAACAAAAAAGACAGATCAATACGTTCAAATTGAAGCTTCTATCAACAAGATGAAAGTAGAGGAAGCAAGTGATTTTCTCCAACAAATTGAATATCCTATTAATAAATGTCTCATTGTGGGAGCTCCCACTCCTCTTCATAAATTAGAACTACAATTGGCTGAACAACTAAAAGGAAAGATAGATATATATCGTTCTGCGGACTACTTCCTCGAATGTGTACCCGTAGGTATCGACAAAGCGACATCGCTCAACCGGCTTATCACAGAACTACACATACAATCTGAAGAAATCATTTCGTGTGGCGATAACTATAACGATCTAAGTATGATAAACTTTGCAGGTCTAGGTGTTGCAATGGCCAATGCTCCAAGCGAGATTCAGAAACAAGCTAACTACGTCACTTACTCCAACGAAGAAGATGGTGTTGCCCACGTAGTAGAAAAATTCATTTTAGATCAAAAATAAGAGTTCCTTCGGCAAATAATAAGGTAAGCCTAAGAAAGAAACATTCGCAATTATTACTCCTAAAAATACAATAAGCGCGTCAGCTGACATCCTTATTTTGTCAGCTGACATCTTTATTGTATTTTCAAACGCGATAAGGATATTTACGCAAGTCAATATAGTATAAATTGGCCTACCAAATGTCCATTACGCCACTATTAATAAGTATCAAAACTCTTCATCTATCCAATATCTTACCTCATTGAACCTTATGTCAATTAGTTAAATCTGATATTTCTTTTAAAATCTGGTCACATTTAACTAATGAAAATTTAATCTCACTTGAATAAAGGGATTTTGATCCAATCTCCACCATCATCATCGAGTGCAGAGTAAGCTATCGGCCGAATACAAATATTACCAGAAATAAGGCAGAAGCCATAAAACTCTTTCATTTCGAATCTAGAACGAAGAGATTTAGGAAAGCTCAGTATCTTTTTATTTATGACTTTTTGTACCATAGGTGTAGTTATAAGGTTAACCTGATATACATTGCCTTTCCTAACAATAAAAGTAAAAGGCTTCTCACTGTAGCCCCTATGAAACCCTTCGTCTATAACGGAATACAGAAAACTTACGAAATTGTCCTTCCTATATGAAAAATAGTTCTATGTCCTCGATAAAAGAGTGATCTGAATAACTCTTGTACATTTTATCACACATAAGTGATATGTGATTTAATTTATTAAATAGAATTCCTCCATCTTTTTCTTATATGTAAGAAAGTATTCTCTCCTGAGACAATTGTATCTATTTTTACAAAAGAGTTTCTTAAATTACTCTTTCTACTATCATTTAAATACAGTTTAATTTGTTCTGGTAAAGTTATTTTATTATTGTCAATTGAGGCTGTGTCAACTGTAGCAATATAAACTTGACTCATATTGCTTTTTTTGTGTTTAGACTTTTTACCTTTGCAATACAAGAATGTTCCTATAGATAAAAATCATTAGAATGAGAAAAATACGTTTTTATTAATTTCATACTCTTCTTTATTATTTAGTTTAAATTATCTTGAGGGCATTTTAATTTCAGATTCTTTGTATCCCTTAAATGGATCCGCTGAAAAGATCTTATAATTTTCAGCCATTTTGGTATCATATTTATTACCTTTATAACCAGGACCATTATAGAGACGTGCAAATGTAGCCTATCCTCACACGTATAGAGCCATGGCAGATGTGTCCTAATAGAACGTCTTGCCGTTCTCAGTCTTCTGTGTGTATAAGTTGTCTTACCCGAGATTAGGAGAGTTCATTCATTTAGGAACTCTTTCCATTTATCACACTATTTATCAAAAGCGGTTATAAACTCTTCTTTTCTCATAGAGAACATCCTTCTCATTAATGCCAATAGTTCAACGTCTGCAGTCAAGTGTGGATTGTTAGTAAGGAGTCTTCTAACTATTCGAAATTGGTGAAATTGACACATTTGTACGGGGCAGAAACTTATAGCTTGTAAAAGTCCTACATGCCCATCACACACCACTGCTTTTATCACAGTTCCACGCTCCGCAATATACCGAAGTCCATCAAGATAATCTCTGTTAGTTTCGTTTTTGACAAACTTGCGATAAAGTATTTTTCCTGATGAAGCATCCTGAAACAGCATCACACCAAATGTTCTCCAATATTATTACTGCAGATTTGGGGTAAGTAGAAGTAAAGCTATCTACTACTAAGCTCAACCTACGTCGTATGGTTCGCTCTGAACATTTATAAAGAGAGGATAGAGCAGAAATCGTTCGATTTGCTGTCAGATAGTCATTCCATAGAGAAATAGCAGACCACCTTGAAATTGTCTACCACAATCCTTGCAGGAATACATCTAAACAGAACGTCGATGCCCATTCTTTTTAACATTTGAGCTATTACAGAAGATACAGTTTTTTATTCATAGGTTTTCAAATGTTGCAAAGGTAGTAAATAAAAGCGTTCCGAGAGGTTTCAGCCTACCAAATGTCCATTACGCCTATAAATTACTGTCCTAAAAAATGTGTAAGTTCCTTTAATCTTATCTTTGTAATTGCAAAAGAAGAAAGCCTCAACTTCTATGAAAGAAGTCGAGGCTTTAAGTGATAATAATAAGTCAACTAAAATTAGTCGAGCTGAGCAAGTTTATTTTCAGAACCCAGAACTTCTTTAATCTTGTGTTCGTAGAGTTCAATCATGAGGTCGCGTGCAGGACCACAATACTTACGTGGGTCGAATTCACCTGGTTTCTCAGCAAACACCTTGCGTACTGCTGCAGTGAAAGCAAGACGAGAGTCAGAGTCGATATTGATCTTGCAAACAGCGCTCTTAGCTGCCTTACGAAGTTGCTCCTCGGGGATACCAACTGCATCAGGAAGTTTGCCACCGTTAGAGTTAATCATATCAACATACTCCTGAGGAACAGAAGAAGAACCATGAAGCACGATGGGGAAACCAGGAAGTTCCTTCATAATGTCATCGAGGATGTCGAAAGCCAAAGGAGGAGGAACGAGAAGACCTGTCTTCGGATCGCGAGTACACTGTTCAGGCTTGAACTTGTAAGCACCATGAGAAGTACCGATAGAAATCGCGAGAGAGTCAACTCCCGTACGCTTTGTGAAGTCGATAACTTCTTCGGGACGAGTGTAGTGGCTTTCTTCAGCAGCAACTTCATCTTCTACACCTGCCAAAACGCCAAGTTCACCTTCTACTGTTACATCGAACTGGTGCGCATACTCAACAACCTTCTTTGTCAGAGCGATATTCTCCTCATAAGGCAGAGAAGAACCATCGATCATAACGCTAGAGAAGCCCATATCTACACAACTCTTGCAAAGTTCGAAGCTATCACCATGGTCAAGGTGAAGAGCGATTTCAGGATGGTTGCAACCAAGTTCCTTTGCATATTCAACAGCTCCCTGTGCCATATAGCGCAGAAGAGTCTGGTTGGCGTAGTTACGAGCACCTTTGGAAACCTGAAGGATTACCGGGCTCTTGAGTTTGCTGGATGCAGTGATGATAGCCTGCAACTGCTCCATATTATTGAAGTTAAATGCAGGAATAGCGTAACCGCCATTGATGGCTCTCTTAAACATCTCACGGGTGTTAACGAGGCCTAAATCTTTGTAGCTAACTGCCATAATAGTAAGTTATTTAATTAAAATGAATTACAATCTTCTTTTCTAAACGTTGCAAATTTACTTTTTCTTTTTTGCATAAGGAAATTAGAGGCAATTTATTTAGAACCTACGAAAAAGAAATCATGCATAGCTGCTTTGTTTATTAAGTATAAATAGTCGATTTTGTATATCAGAGTTACCAAAACACTCATGGTATTTCAACGAAACTTTGTCCTGTCCATTCATATCGAATCGGATGCAAACAGGTTGCAGCATCTTTTGCGTCATCGAGCGGAAGAGCTTCAAGTGAAACAGCATAAGTAAGCACACTCATTTTAGCATCCCAATGTAAATATACACTTGGAGTTTGCAGAATTCTTTTCAGTTCATCGAGACGTACTATTGAAAGTTCCTTATTATCCACCCAAAAGTTGTCAAGACGAACTAGGGGAAAAGGCGGATATATCTGGTGCCATTGCGTGTCGAAAAAATAAATACGACTAGACTTGGCACCTGCTGTTATCGTGTGAGTAACAGCATAAAAGGGATCTTGCTCCCAACCATTACCCTCTGCATCAGGAACAAGATTATACAAACGTTTTAGTTCCCAAGAACTTACCTCTGTGAGTTGTACTCCAACATAGTCGCTATCCTTTTCCACCATTAGTGTGCGCCCTCCAAAAGAATTTTCAGTCTCAGCCTTCATCTTATAATTATATAAATCCAAAAGATTGAGCCGCTCGGCTTCTTCGAGCAAAGGCAAATACTTTTTGGGGACAGAAACGAAAATACTATCAATGGACTGCGCTTGCAGTTCACCGGCAAAAATCAGGAAGAAGAATATAATAAGTTGTCTCATTTCGGGGCGAAGATACAAATTTTCTTTAGCAAGATTTGCCAATACAAGAGAAAGTTGTAATTTTGCGCTCGATTCGACCATTACACAAGTGTTACCAACATTTGAAAATAATAAAATAGCTATAGCAAAATGAAAAAAGGTATTCATCCCGAGAACTATCGTCCAGTTGTTTTCAAGGACATGAGTAACGGTGATATGTTTCTCTCTCGCTCTACTGCAAAGACGAACGACACTATTGAGTTCGAAGGCGAGACTTATCCCGTAGTTAAGTTGGAAATCTCCAGTAGCTCACATCCTTTCTATACTGGTAAGAGCAAGCTCGTCGACACTGCAGGACGTGTTGATAAGTTCATGAGCCGCTACGGCCGTGCATCTAAGAAGTAATTCGCGGTTACTACTTAGCACAAACAAATAACAAGGAGCGTGTCGCATTTCGATACGCTCTTTCTTTTTCTCTATTTGCTTCACAAAAACATGATTTTAGAATCTATTCGTATCGGGCTCATCGGAGTGGGACAGCGTGGGATGAAAACTCTTGAACGCTATGCCTTCATACGCCATGCTCAAGTTTGCGCAGTGGCAGATATCCACGAGGAGCGACTCACTATGGCCAACAATCTGCTCAAAGAGCAAGGACGAGAAGCTGCAAAAGAATACTCCGGAAAACACGCCTGGAAGAAGATGTGTGAAGCAAAAGACATCAATCTCATTTATATTTGTACGGATTGGAGCTCACATACGCAAATGGCGGTATATGCTATGCAACAAGGCAAGGATGTGGCAGTAGAAGTTCCTGCGGCCACTACTGTAGAAGAATGTTGGCAACTCGTGGATACTGCTGAGCATACAGGGCGGCATTGTTTCATGACAGAAAACTGCTGTTACGACCGCTTTGCTTTAGCCACCCTCGAAATGCAACGTGAAGGTCGATTTGGAGAACTAACCCACTGTGAAGGAGCTTATATCCACTCTCTAAACATTGCAGAACACGACTGGATGGAGCAAACCTATGCAAAACATGGTGGCAACCCTTACCCTACCCACGGCCTAGGTCCTATCGGTTGGCTATTGAATCTGCATCGTGGAGATCGCCTAGACTATCTTGTTTCCATGACCTCACAGCCTGGACAAATAAATACCACACTCCTAAAGACAGTAAAAGGGAAAAGTATAATCTTACAACTCGATGTATACACACGTCGCCCCTACAATCGCTTACAAACAATCTGTGGTACAAAAGGTTTTTCTCAAAAGTATCCTGTTCCCACACTGCAATTTGGGGAAACCAAAGTGCTCGTAGGTGACAAAGCTTTAGAGGAAGCAAAAAAGTATGAAATAAGTGATGCTTCCTTGCGTTGGCTTCAAGGACAGAAATTAGGTGTCCCAAACGAAATGAATTATGCGATGGACAGCCGCCTCATCCACTGTTTACGACATAGACATCCACTAGACATTGACGTGTATGATGCTGCCGAATGGTCATGTATTGCAGAACTTTCACAAATCTCAGCACAAGAAGGTAGTCGTCCCATAGAAATCCCGGATTTCACACGCGGCCGCTGGAAAGAATTTTCTCCACACAAATTCTTTTAATAAAAAGATTGAAAATAGAAAATACTCAACTATCTTACAACTATCAGCGCGTGCCTATATATAGGCATATCATCCCCAATAGGACAAGCAGTAAGTCGAAACATTTAGCCCTCAAATTCTTTTCATGAAAGACAAAAGCACCAAAAAGAAAGCTCACCAATACACTACTACGGCGAACCATTGAAACGACAGAAATCATAGCACCTGGCAAACTAAGAGCATAAAAGTAGGCCAGATCAGCAGCAGTAAGAAAAAGAGAGATACAAACAATTGACCAACGCCAATGAAAAGGTGTTGTACGCTTTCGTAGAGGTAACCAAAGGAAAGCCATTACTCCCCCCCATAAGAAGCATCTGATAAAAATTATACCATCCCTGCACAAAGAGTTTGTCAAGATGTATAGTGACCATTAAATATTTGTCATATAGTCCACTGACAGCCCCTAAAATCGCCGCCAAAGCAAGAAGAAGAATCCAACGATTATGGCTAAAATTGATTCCTTCTTTCTTTCCACTCCTACTAAGAAGGAAACAGGATAAAATTGCAAGTAGAACACCACCCCATTGCCACAAGTTAAGAGTTTCTCCAAAGACCAATAAAGCGCCAATTAATGTCATAATGGGCCGCGTCGCATTTATGGGCCCCACGATGGTAAGAGGCAGATGCTTAATGGCATAATACCCACAAATCCAACTACTAAGCACAATAAAGGCCTTTAGGATTACATAAAAATGGGCACTACTTCCTAGTTGCGGAACGAAGTAAGATTCTGTAGGAACGATCCACCCCACAGCTGAGCCTATGATAAAGGGAAAGAATAGACAGTTGCACACTACTGTATTTATCACTAATACAGGAATAACAGCATTGTCACGTAAAGAGAGTTTCTTGAAAACATCATAAAAGCCTAATAATGCAGCAGAAAGAAACGCAAATAGAATCCAAAACATTACAATCAGAGATAGGGATATTGAATATCAACAAGAAAGAGTGCATTTCCAGGCACGGAATCAGCAGCTGCACAACGATCTTTACGAGCTATGACTTCCTCAAATTGGGCCAGTGTCATGCGCCCACGCCCCACTTCAATAAGTGTTCCCACAATGGCACGAACCATATTACGCAAGAAACGATCGGCAGTAATTTCAAACCGCCAAAGATCTTCATCCACTTGTTTCCATTCTGCTATTTGAACTCGACAATTATTTGTTTTGGTATCCGTATGTACTTTACTGAAACTAGTAAAATCAATAACATTGAGAAGCAGAGATGCTGCTTTATTCATTAAATCAAAATCAATCGGACCATTAAATCGAGTGGCAAAATCTCTATAAAAAGGATTTTTATCTTGATAAATAAAATAATGATAAGTACGTGCTGTTGCATCAAAACGAGCATGAGCATCATCAGCAACAAGAACAATACGCTGGATCGCAATATCTTCTGGTAGAAAACGATTGAGTTTGTAAGACAACTGTACACCATCTATCTCACAAGTATAATCAAAATGTGCCCACATCATTTTAGCAGACACACCAGCATCTGTACGCCCTGCTCCTGTCGTTACAATTTCTTGTCGCAATATGGTAGACAAAGCATGATTAATTTCTGCCTGCACGGAATGGGCATTAGGCTGTACTTGCCAACCATGATAATTACGCCCATCATATGAAAACTGAATAAAATATCTCATTTGAGAATCACTGGAGAACACGTATTAATTTACATACAATAGTTCTCTACCGATAGGTTTAAAAAAGAAAGCCGCACCAGAAGGTACGGCTATTGTATTGGGAAAATTTGTTTTGGGGTGAGATTAAGCTTCTGCAGGAGCTTCTGTAGCCTCAACAGTTTCAGCTGCAGGTGCAGTTTCTTCAACTACAGACACAGCTTCAGAGCCTTCAGCAACTACTGTAAAATGAACTTCTACTTCTACATCTTTGTGGAGCTTAACAACAGCCGTGTGAGGACCTACCGTTTTTGCATCCTTCATGACGATGATTTTACGGTCGATCTCAAGACCTTGCTTACCAAGTTCCTCTGCTATGGTAGTAGCATTTACAGAACCATAAGTTGAACCATTAGCACTAACCTTCATTTCAATAGAAATAGGTTTAATACTATTCAATTGTGCAGCCTGAGCCTCAGCGTCAGCCTTAATCTTTGCAATCTTCTTAGCGCGTTGCTTGAGTTCTTCCTCAAGTACCTTCAAAGCAGATTTGCTTGCGATGATAGCCTTACCTGTAGGAATAAGATAATTGCGACCATAACCATCTTTGACAGTTACAACCTCGTCCTTGTAACCAAGGCCGATAATATTTTCCTTAAGAATTACTTGCATAGTCTTGTTCCTCCTTAAATTATTTCATCAAATCTGTTACGAAGGGGAGCAGAGCCAAATGGCGTGCTCTCTTAACTGCCTGAGCAACACGACGCTGATACTTCAGAGAAGTTCCAGTAATGCGGCGAGGCAGAATCTTACCTTGTTCGTTCAAGAACTTCTTGAGGAACTCAGGATCCTTGTAGTCAATGTACTTAATACCGCTCTTTTTGAAACGGCAATACTTCTTTTTCTTAACGTCGATTGACGGGGCGTTCAAATAACGGATTTCACTTTGTGCTTGTGCCATTCTTTAGTCCTCCTTTAATTTACTTGTTACGACGCTTTTCTGCGTACTGAGCTGCATACTTGTCAAGTTTCACCGTGAGATAACGGAGCACACGCTCGTCACGACGATAAGCAACTTCCAGTCTCTCTATCACCTCAGGTTCTGCTTTGAACTCGAGGAGAGTATAGAAACCAGTGGATTTCTTTTGAATGGGATAAGCCATTTTCTTCATACCCCAGTTCTCTTCGTTCAGGAGTTCTGCCCCCTTTTCGGTGAGCAAAGCCTTGAACTTTTCTACCGTCTCCGTCATCTGTTGTTCAGACAACACGGGAGTCAAGATGAAGACGGTCTCGTACTGATTTGTCATACGTTTAATAATTTAATTAATTGATTTATGCTAAAAAGCGCTGCAAAATTACAACATTATTTCGACATTACAAAATATTCTTTCGTTATTCATCCTGTTCTTCAGATTTCAAATATCATTCAAGTTAAAACAAAGAATCTCACACATGAACAGACCAATGAAAGTCTGCCTGTATGAGATTCTCATTATATATAAAAACTCTAAAAGAGTCAGATTTAGAGTAGAAGATTATTCCCACCCAAGAGCAGAAGCACCCAAAACTGCGGCTTCAGAACCATTCAAGGAACTAACAAGCAGATGGGCCTTACCGCGATATGTCATCAAGCTATTCTCCTCATAAGCTTTAGCTATTGGATCCATGAGCCAGTGACCTGCTTTTATTAATCCGCCAAAGAATATAAAGGCCTCAGGAGCATTAAACAAAGCAAAGTTTGCACAAGCTTGACCTAAAATACGGCCAGTAAAATCAAAGATATCTTTTGCTACTTTCTCGCCAGCTTCTGCTGCTTTAAATACATCGAAACTCGTAATATCCTCAGGCTTTAAATCCCTCAACATACTTGGTTCGTCAGTGCTTTCTAGCATCAAACGTGCAGTACGTGCTACACCTGTAGCAGAACAATAAGTTTCCCAAACAGCCTTTACGGCCACAACCACAGACACGAGCTTCTATGGAACGATCAACAATTGCATGACCTAATTCACCCGCAAATCCATCAGAACCATAAACGACATTTCCATCGACGACAATGCCAGAACCGACTCCTGTGCCAAGGGTTATCATAATGAAGTTCTTCATACCACGAGCTATACCATATGTCATTTCGCCCAGTGCTGCTGCGTTTGCGTCGTTTGTTACGCGTACAGGAACACCTAATGCCTCCTCAAAAAGAGAAGCAATAGGTACAGTACCTCTCCAGGCCAAATTAGGAGCATTTTCAATATTTCCTGTATAAAAATTCGCATTGGGGGCACCAATTCCCATACCTTTTACAAACTCAATACCGCCGATCAAATCTAATGCGGGTTGCAAAGCTTCAACTGCAGCTTTAACGTAATCATTTACATCGGGATAAGCCTTTGAACTAATTACCGTTTGAGCTTTTATTGTACCTCGTTGATCAACAACGCCAAAAACAGAATTTGTTCCGCCCATATCAAGACCGATCACGTATGGTTTCTCAAAATCCTCTGCCATAATTATCGTAGTATTTTTATTCGTTTAAATAAGTTGGTTATGTAATATTTACTTTGCAAAAGTACAATTTTTAAAAATAACTCGCAAAAATTTTTTTCTTCTTTTTATCCTTTAATAAAAAAATCATATGCTTTTACACTTCCTACTCACGTTTCTAATCACACACCAAATACGAATCAGACTTTAAGATACAATCATTTAATTTTGCGGTCTGATTATATTGAAGTAACTTTGCACCTGCAATGGATATTTTTGCAGATTTCATAGGTATTTTTCAATTAATGGTGAAGGGGCTTCTTATTGGCATCTTTGCCTCTGCTCCTATGGGTCCTGTAGGTATCCTTTGTATTCAGCGAACTATGCGCAAAGGAAAGCATTATGGAATGGCAACAGGGGCTGGTGCAGCCATTAGTGATATCTTCTATGCACTTATGACGGGGTTTGGCATGTCGTTTATGATGGATTTCATTGACGATCAGCGCAATCTTTTCTGGCTAAAGCTCGTTGGTTCAATAATGCTTTTACTCTTTGGTATCTGGACACTCCAATCTGACCCAAAGAAAATTGTTCGTCCACCACAAAATAGTAAAGGGAAAGGGACGCTTTTTCATAATTTCCTTACGGCCTTTTTTCTTACTATCTCAAATCCTCTCATTATCTTTTTATTCATAGCACTCTACAATATGCTAACATTTGTCATCCCAGATCAACCTCTGATGATGTGTGTAGGCTACATAAGTATCATGGTAGGAGCTATGATGTGGTGGTATGGACTCACTTATGTTCTCACAAAAGCCAAGAAGAGTTTTGGAGTACGTGGTATAATTAGGCTCAACCAAACAATTGGATGGGTTGTTGTTATTGTAGCTGTCAGCTACGCTTGTATGACAATTTTCCACCTGTCACTCTATTAAATTTTCTATTATGATTATTGCCAACAAGCTCCGTTCTTCAAACCGCGCGGAATATCTTCTCTATATGTGGCAAGTGGAAGATATCCTTCGTGCCTACCAATGTAACATTGATCGTATCAAGAGTGAATACTTGAATCGCTTTACTCTCACGCCTGAACAAGAAAAAGAAGTGGAAGAATGGTACAGAAATCTTTGCGAGATGATGATCAGTGAGGGGAAAGAGAAAAAGGACATCTCCAAATCAATTGCAACACACTAGAGGGACTTATAGAAATCAATGCTCAACTATTGAAGTCTGAAAAGTTTCCTTACTATAAGAGTATGTATTATCGCGTTCTGCCTTATGTGATAGAAATTAGGGCTAAAGGAGAGAAGAAAGAAAAAAACGAAATAGAAACTTGTTTCGACATTCTTTATTGTACGATGTTACTACGACTTCAGCACAAAGAGATTTCCGCCGAGACTCAAAAAGCAGTAACGGATATTTCGACACTGCTGGGACAACTATCCGACTATTTTCTAAAAAATCAAAAAGAAGCAATAGATTTCTAATATGAACATATTAGTTACAGGGAGCAATGGGCAGTTAGGTTCTGAAATTCGGCTTCAAGCATCACTTCACAAAGACTGGCATTTCTTTTTTACCGATGTTGAGGAACTCGATATTACAAAGCCTAAAGAGATTCAGGCCTTTATTCAGATAAAGAAAATCAACATTATTATTAACTGTGCAGCTTTTACAGCGGTTGACAAAGCAGAAAGTCAAGAAGAACTTTGTGATCTACTAAACCATAAGGCTCCAGGTTATCTAGCAGAAGCTATTCAGAAAGTAGGAGGTTCGCTCATTCATATCTCTACAGATTATGTTTTTGATGGAACGAACCATATCCCTTACAAAGAAGATTTCCCAACTTGTCCTAATAGCGTTTATGGGTGCACAAAACTAAAAGGAGAAAAAGCTGTCATAACAGCTTGTCCTAGTGCTATCATCATTCGTACGGCATGGCTTTACTCCATTTTCGGCAATAACTTTGTGAAAACAATGATACGCCTAGGCAAGGAGAAAGAAGAATTAGGAGTCGTCTTCGATCAAATCGGCACACCTACTTATGCTGCAGATTTAGCAAAAGTTATTTTAGATATCATAGAAAAGAGTCCTATCCCTGGCATCTATCACTTTTCGAACGAAGGAGTTTGTTCCTGGTACGACTTTACAAAAACTATACATCGGTTGGCTGGCATAAAGATTGCCACATTAAGCCTCTCCACACAGAAGAATATCCTACACCTGCAAAACGTCCACATTATTCCGTTTTAGATAAAACTAAAATTAAAGACACCTTTGATATAGAAATTCCTTGGTGGGAAGATTCTCTCAAGATATGTATCGATAAACTGAAAAAATAACAGAACACACAACGCACCATATATATAATAATGAATCAGGAAATTGAACGCAGGCGAACATTCGCCATTATTTCCCATCCAGATGCGGGTAAAACGACACTAACTGAAAAGCTTCTACTTTTCGGTGGCCAAATTCAAGTAGCTGGCGCTGTCAAGAACAATAAGATTAAAAAGTCTGCTACATCGGATTGGATGGAAATAGAGAAACAACGTGGTATCTCTGTAACCACTTCTGTGATGGAGTTCGATTATGAGGGCTACAAAGTTAACATCCTCGACACTCCAGGTCATCAAGACTTTGCCGAGGACACGTTCCGCACACTGACAGCTGTCGATAGTGCAATCATTGTCGTTGACAGTGCAAAAGGTGTAGAAAATCAGACACGTAAACTGATGACGGTTTGCCGTATGCGCAAGACGCCAGTAATCATTTACATCAACAAGATGGACCGTGAAGGTCGTGACCCTTTTGATCTTCTTGATGAACTTGAACAAGAGCTGCAAATAAAAGTTCGCCCACTTTCTTGGCCAATCAATCAAGGACAGCGATTCAAGGGCGTCTATAATATCTATGAACAGAAACTCAATCTTTTCACTCCCGACAAACAGCACATCACAGAAAAGGTAGAAGTTGATATTCACTCTGATGAACTTGAAAAGCACGTTGGACAAGCTGATGCAGAAAAGTTACGTGAAGATCTCGAAATGGTAGATGGTGTTTATGATGAATTCAATCGCACAAACTACCTTAATGCTGAGGTTGCACCTGTTTTTTTTGGTTCTGCTCTCAACAATTTTGGCGTGAAAGAATTGCTCGATTGCTTTGTAGAGATTGCTCCTAGCCCTCGCCCTACTCAGACTGAAGAGCGACAAGTAGTGCCCGATGAACCTAAGTTTACAGGCTTTATCTTCAAGATTACAGCAAATATCGATCCCAACCATCGCTCTTGTATTGCTTTTTGCAAAATTTGTAGTGGCAAGTTCACACGAAATACGCCTTATCTCCATGTGCGACAAGGCAAAATGGTACGTTTCTCCTCCCCTACTCAATTCATGGCGCAGCGCAAAAGCACCATTGATGAGGCATGGCCAGGTGACATCATTGGTTTGCCCGACAATGGAATTTTCAAAATTGGCGACACACTGACAGAAGGAGAAAATCTTCATTTCCGTGGCCTCCCCAGCTTCTCTCCAGAAATGTTCAAATACATAGAAAATGCTGACCCGATGAAAACAAAGCAACTCAACAAGGGTATCGAGCAGTTGATGGACGAAGGTGTTGCACAGCTATTTGTAAACCAGTTTAATGGACGAAAAATCATCGGCACAGTAGGACAACTTCAATTCGAGGTTATTCAGTATAGATTGGAAAACGAATATAATGCAAATGCAGATGGGAACCGATTTCACTCTACAAAGCGTGCTGGATAGAAAGCGATGATGAAGCAGAACTTGAAAAGTTCAAACAACGCAAATATCAATATATGGCAAAAGATCGTGAGGGACGCGATGTATTCCTCGCTGATTCTAGCTATATGCTCACTATGGCACAACAAGATTTCGAACACATTAAGTTTCACTTTACAAGTGAGTTCTAAAACTTATTATACTCACAAACAAAACACGGACGCTTCTTTTGACTGCGCCCGTGTTTCATATTTATAATAGCGGGATTATTCATATTCAGTATAGCTATGGCAATCTACATATCAATCAAATATTTATTCAAAGGAAAAACATAAAATGCCCTCTGAAAAATAAGAAGTTCGTTTCATCCCATCCCCCAAACGAAAGATATAAGAGGAAAGAAAATTCTTATCCATTTAGAAAGAAATACTTCTATTTCGTTATATGTGATCTCGCATACGTTCAATGCAGTAGAAGCTACTTGATTACGGGCAATAAATAATTATCCCACTTTGTCATATTGCTTTTTTAATGTAATTTCGCGCAACCACTTTTGACTTCTATGAGTAACAAGAAATTTCAGAAAACGACATCAGAAGAGAGAGCTCTTCTTGAGCGTCCCAGACCGCTTCCTCGCGAATGGCAGGAAGATATTCGGCAAGCCGTTGAAGTAATGAACCGTGGCGGTATTATTCTCTATCCCACTGATACCATTTGGGGATTGGGTTGCGATGCCACTAATGAGGAAGCTGTCAAAAAGATCTATGAAATCAAACACAGAGTTGATTCTAAAGCACTCATTACTCTTGTCGACTCCGAAGCAAAAGTACAGTTCTACGTTCGTGAGGTACCCAATGTGGCTTGGGACGTTATAGAACTCAGCACAAAACCCACAACGATTATTTACGATGGAGCGCGCAATCTTGCAGCTAATTTGTTAGCCGAAGACGGTAGCGTAGGCATTCGCATTACAAAAGAGCCCTTTAGTAAGCAGCTATGTTTTCGCATGAAGCGAGCAATTGTTTCCACCTCTGCTAATATCAGCGGAGAACCCTCTCCCCATAAATTTCGTGACATTTCTGATGAAATTTTAGACGCAGTTGATTACGTATGCACCAGCCGCCGTAGCGAGAAAAGTAATCCGCCAGCCTCAAGTATTATCAAATTAGGAGCAGGCGGTCTGGTGAAAGTCATTCGCAGATAACCTCATTTGAGTTGCCATTTATGGAAATTATCCTCAAAAGCTTTAACATCTGGAGAGAGAAGCACCTCAGTGCGCGCCAATTTCTGCTCTTGCTAGCATTCCTTGCTGGCATAGGCGCAGCTCTGGCTGCACAGTTCCTCAAGTGGCTTATCAGTGAAATAGAATTTCTACTCACCTACCAATTCGACACTACTCGAGCGCAGTGGCTCTATCTTGTCTATCCGATTATTGGCATCCTGCTAACGGCACTCTTTATTAAGTATGTCGTCAAAGACAACATTGGGCACGGTATCACGAAGATTCTTTATGCCATCAGTCGGCAGCGCGGACACATTAGGCAGCACAACTGTTGGTCGAGTGTCATTGCTTCAAGTATAACAATTGGCTTTGGTGGCTCTGTTGGAGCTGAGTCACCTGTCGTGCTGACGGGCGCAGCAATAGGCTCCACCTTGGGAAACACATTCAAATTGGACCATCGTACCTTAATGATACTGGTGGGGTGTGGTGCATCGGCTGCCATTGCTGGCATCTTTAAGGCACCTATTGCTGGCGTAGTTTTCACATTGGAAGTTTTGATGTTGGATATGACGATGTCTTCTATCGTTCCGCTTCTGATTTCTGCCTTAACTGCAACTTGCGTCACCTATTTTCTAACAGGTACGGAAGCAATGTTCAATTTCCACCTCAATGCTCCCTTTGTGGTAGAGCGTATTCCTACCTCTATATTGCTCGGCATCGTTTGCGGCTTACTATCACTCTACTTCACTAGAGCTATGAGTTCCTTTGAACAAGTGTTTGGACGCATCAATAATCTATACTATAAGGTAGCACTTGGAGGTATAACCCTAGCTATCCTCATTTATTTCTTTCCTTTGCTTTATGGTGAAGGCTATGAAACAATTAGCCATATCATCAATGCCAAGAGTCTAACAGACTTGGATAGACTGATGAACAACTCTCTCTTTTATGGACATCCAGAGCTATTATTACTTTATCTATCACTCACTATCATCGTAAAAGTGTTTGCTACCACGGCTACAAATGGTGGCGGTGGTTGTGGCGGTACTTTTGCCCCCTAGTCTCTTCTTGGGGTGCTTAATGGGCTTTGTATTCTCCTGCGGTTGGAACGAGTTTCATCCATTTGACATATATCTACCATTCCAAAACTATGCACTTTTAGGTATGGCAGGTTTGATGAGTGGAGTGTTCCATGCACCATTGTTAGGCGTATTCCTCATTGCAGAGCTGACAGGGGGATATGATATGTTTGTTCCACTACTTATTGTAAGTGCTGTATCCTTCATCACTATCAATATTTTTGAGAGGCATAGTATATACGCCATTCGTCTTGCTCGTCGAGGCGATTTGCTCACGCACCATATAGACCAAAGCATCTTAACATTGATGTCTCTAGAATCTGTTATAGAGAAAGAACGCCCCACGTTCTCTCCCGACACTCGATTGGGGCAAATAGTACAAACCATCTCAACCACAGGAGGAGAAGATTTTGCTGTAACAGACCGAAAAGGTACACTATTGGGAATCATCAACTTGCGCAAATCCGTAAATTTATTTTCCGTAGCGAGCTCTATCGGCTCTACACTGCAGAACAGCTCATGCAACAACCTGCTGCCGTTCTAAATGTGGACGATACGATGCAAACCGTCATGGACAAATTTCAAGGTAATGAGGCAGAAGTTCTTCCCGTTCTTCGAGCTAATCACACGTTTGTTGGTTTCGTATCAAAAACTCATGTTTATAGCTCTTACCGACAACTCATCAAAGATTTCTCACAAGAATAATAATGACAAAAGAAGATTTAAGAATCGTATATATGGGCACTCCCGATTTTGCTGTGGAGAGTCTACGTCGCCTTGTGGAAGGTGGCTATAATGTTGTGGGGGTGATCACTATGCCCGACAAGCCTATGGGGCGTCATCAGGATCAACTCTCGCAATCGGCGGTTAAGAAATATGCCGTGGAGCACGGATTAAGGTTGCTCCAACCTGTGAAACTGAAAGATCCTAACTTTATTGAAGAGCTTCGTTCACTAAAAGCCGACTTGCAAATTGTAGTAGCATTCAGAATGCTACCTGAAATAGTATGGGCTATGCCACGCTTAGGAACGTTCAACCTCCATGCGTCACTCCTTCCACAATATCGCGGAGCAGCCCCTATAAACTGGGCTGTTATCAACGGCGACACTGAAACAGGCATCACTACCTTCTTCCTTCAGCAGGAAATTGATACGGGGAATATCATCCAGCAAGTGAAAGTTCCCATTCTCGATACAGATAATGTAGAGGATGTACACAACAAACTCATGGTACTGGGTGGCAATCTCGTATTAGAAACAGTCGACAATATCATAGCCGATAATGTGCGTCCCATTCCTCAAGAGCAGTTCGCCTCTGAAAGGCCTTTACGCCCAGCTCCGAAAATCTTCAAAGAAACCTGTAAAATTGATTGGACATGCGGTGTTAAGCGCAGCTATGATTTCATTCGTGGTCTCTCCCCCTATCCTGCAGCTTGGACTACTCTTGTAGCTAATGGAAAAGAGCAGATATTGAAAATCTTTAAAACCGAAAAAGAATTTTGCTCTCCCACAGATCCTATTGGTACAGTTGTTTTGGACGGAAAGAAATCTATGAAAGTTGCCCTCGAAGATGGCTACTTAAACCTGTTAGAAATCCAACTTGCTGGTAAGAAACGCATGCATGCTGAAGATTTTCTCCGTGGCTTCCATGCAGAAGAAGTTTGTGTAAAATAGAATCTTAGTTTGACAAAGCAAAGGAATATTCTACAAAGAATAGATGAAGGCTACAATCACTCCACAGATTGTAGCTTTTATTATCTACGAAGCAACTATATTAACGTTATTGGTTGATATTTATAGCCCTCGAAAGCATTTCCTATCGTTCGAGGGCTATTATTAAGAAAAACACAACAGTGTGTTACTGTGTGATATTTTACAATCCTTTTGCTGTTAAGAGAGTATCCATTTGTTGCTGGAGCTCCTGAGCTTTTTTGGCAGCTACTTCGGCATAATCCTCTTCTGAACTTGCATAGATGATACCGCGAGAGGAATTGACAAGGAGGCCACACTCGGAAGTCATACCGTATTGGCATACTTCTTCAAGACTTCCACCTTGAGCTCCTACACCTGGAACAAGCAGGAAATTATTTGGCGCAACACGCCGAATGTCTTCAAAGAGACGACCTTGAGTAGCACCAACAACATACATCATTCGGTCAGCATCTGCCCATTGCCGGCTAACGCGGAGCACTTTTTCAAACAAACGTTCGCCATGACAATCCTCTGTTAGTTGGAAGTCGTGACTACCTTTATTGCTCGTCAGCGCTAAAAGTATGACCCATTTGTCGGGATATTGCAAAAATGGTGTAACACTATCTTCTCCCATATAAGGAGCTACAGTCAGGGCATCAACATTCATCTCTTCAAACATTCCACGAGCATACATCGCACTCGTGTTACCAATGTCCCCGCGCTTTGCATCGGCAATGACAAAATGGTTGGAATATTCTGCCTTGATATACTTGATCGTATCTTCTAAAGCCTTCCAACCTTCCAAGCCAAAGCATTCATAAAAAGCTAAGTTTGGCTTGTATGCCACGCAGTATGGAGCAGTAGCATCAATTATAGCTTTGTTGAAAGTAAAAATAGGGTTGTCACCTTTCAAAACACACGTGGGCATTTTCTTAAGGTCTGTATCCAGACCTACGCAAAGGAAACTACGTCGCTCGCGTATTTGGTGAATGAGTTGTTGCTTATTCATTTTTATCTTTATGTTTATAGAAGAGTAAATAGCCATGCACAGAAAGGTTCTTATCTTCAGTATCTAACTTCTTCGATTCAGAATAGAAAGAGATATTAGTAACCAAAAGATCTACATTCTTATGCCGAGTTGGAACGATAAGAGGCTTGACAGGAGCTTGTAACTTGGACCATTTCTTAATATCCGAAAAATGGAAGGGTACAAAATACTCGTGCTCCTTTCCGCCTTCTTCTATAGTTTGAGAAACGACCATTATATCAGTGGTACGAACGGAATCAGCAACATCACTACTATACACATCAAATGCAGCTATACGTTCTACTCCCGCAGGAATAGTGAAAACATCGCCCTCCACCTGAAAAACATAATTAACGCTTGATGTATCGGCAACTTCTTTATCCCACAAATTAACATCCTTCGTGATAAACTCTTTTACTGCCGAAGAACCAATATTATAATGAAGATAGCTCAGTTTATCCACCAATATACTATGTTGCTCATAAGGAAGCGTTTTCACATAGGTATCAAAGGTTTCATCATCCATTGGTAACTTTGGCTTCTTCACACTATTCTCTATGATTCCTCTCACCTGATTCGCCAATACACGCTGTGTTACGTTAACAAAATTCCAGGGGCCAACAGAGGAGAGCACAAAAAGAATGCTGAAGGATAGCAAAATAGCCTTGATTTTCAGCGAGCGCGTAAAGATGAGATACACACAGATGCCATAACACCAAAGATTGAAAAGCAGGAGATAAAGGCGCATGTAAGTAATACCGTAATCGTTTAGACGCTTCGCTATTCCCACTGTCATCAAAACAAGCAAAGGCAAGATAAGAAGTGGCATCCATCGACAACACAACTTATCAAACTTATTTGGAGCTTCTTGCATCCGCGCTGGATAAAGCAATGTGATAAGTAAGATCACACCTATTACCAAAATGCTAACAGGAACGGAAACCCAGCCAACGGGCAAAGTCCACATCGCAAGAATACGAGCAGCATAAACATAAAGCACAATTGCGTAGATCAGCAAGAGCGGAGCCAACAGAAAGCGCGCAAAAATATTTAGAATCTGAACGGAGTGCAGCGTATAATTGTGCTTTTTCTCTCCATAGGGCTGTTGCAAGAGAAAAAGGAACACAGGCAATAGCAAAGCAGCAATAAAGGAGGTATCAACATATACTTTCCAAGAGATATCTATATTGAATAGTACATCTAGCATCCAATAGAGCAAGGACATTCCTCCCTGAAGTATGCCACCAATAATTATAGATACAATAACTGTAGCAAGCGTGTAAAACGAAAAGTTCCAATATGGCAAATCATTCTTTGAACGGAAGAAAGAACATACTAAAACGCTCAAACCAAAAGATGTAACTAGTGAGAGATTACTCACAAAATGTTCTACGCTGAAATCAGACACATTATAGAGGTAGATAGCATTAACTACCCAAAGTGCTTGAAGAACTCCAAAGACTGTCCAACGTAACCACTTCCGCCGTACTTCTTCACCCCACAATTGTAAAGAGAGCGACAATACAGCTCCACTACTCAAAAAATAGACAGCAACCTGCCACCAACGTTGTGCTTCCAAATTTTCAATATGGACTCCACATAAGAGTAATACAGCCAACACACAAACCTCGAGTAATGGCAACCAGAAGCGACGCCACAAACGCTGAAGAGATTCGGCCGACAGCATATCCAAGTATTTGTTGATAAACTTAAACATAACTGCTTTTTAATGGTTAATAATAAATTTACATTTCTGTTTCTTTCAAACGCTCTGCATTCTCCGCCACAATGAGATGATCAATGCAATCTTGAATATCTCCATCCATGAAAGCAGAAAGATTATATATAGTGTAGTTGATACGATGATCCGTAATGCGCCCTTGAGGATAATTATAGGTACGAATCTTGGCTGAACGGTCACCCGTAGAAACAAGCGACTTACGACGATTGGCAATATCATCAACATACTTCTGATGCTCGTGGTCGTAGATGTAAGTACGCAAACGAGCTAACGCACGCTCTTTATTCTTAGGCTGATCACGCGTTTCGGTACACTCAATCAGAATCTCCTCCACTTCACCCGTGTTGGGGTTCTTCCAATTGTAGCGCAGACGCACACCTTGATTCCACCTTATTCACATTCTGACCACCAGCTCCTGAACTGCGGAACGTGTCCCATTTGATTTCGCCTTCGTGAATTTCTACATCGAAAGGCTCTGCTTCGGGCAACACGGCTACCGTAGCCGCAGAGGTATGAACACGTCCCTGTGTTTCTGTGGCTGGTACGCGCTGAACACGATGTACACCACTTTCATATTTCAGCACTCCGTAGACATCTGCGCCCGTTACTGAAATAACAATTTCCTTGAAACCACCAACAGCTCCTTCTGAGGCAGAACTAACTTCAAAGGTCCATCCCTTTGTCTCGCAAAACTTAGAATACATACGAAAAAGGTCACCAGCAAAGAGCGCAGCCTCATCACCGCCAGTACCAGCACGGATTTCGAGAATGGCATTCTTACCATCTTCTGGATCTTTTGGCACAAGCATCAGCTTTATTTGTTCTTCCAGCTCGGGGATCTGTGCTTCGCACGTAGCCACCTCCTCTCGAGCCATTTCTTTCATCTCTGGATCGCTCTCATTGAGTAAGATATCCTTACTTTCTTCCAGATTCGCCAACAAATGCGCATACTTCTCACGTGCATCCATCAGATCTTCCAAATCTTTATATTCCTTCGTCAAGCGAACATAACGTTGCTGATCGGCAATGACATTAGGGTCTGTAATGAGTGTTGAGACTTCATCGAAGCGGCCACGCAGGCCATCGAGCTTCTCAAGTATAGAATTATTTGACATAAGCTGTTATTAGAAAATCTCGGAAGTCTAACGAAGCAGACTATCCGAGATGTTCGAAAATCAATAATTAAACGTGCCGAATTCGCTCTGAATGGTCAAACTGCGTTTACCATCTTCGATACGGCCAACAATTTGAGCGTCGATATTGAAACTGTTGGAGATTTCAATAACCTTATCAGCATCTTCGAGGGGCAAGATAAATCTCAAGGCGATGTCCCATATTGAACACTTTATACATTTCCTGCCAATCCGTTTGACTTTGCTGCTGAATAGCACGGAAGAGAGGAGGAACAGGGAACATATTGTCTTTGATAACACGACAATTTTCACCAACGAAATGCAACACCTTTGTTTGTGCACCTCCCGTACAATGCACCATACCATGAATGCGCGGACGGAGCTCATCAAGCAAACGCTTCACTACAGGGGCATACGTTCTCGTAGGACTCAGCACAAGTTTTCCTGCATTAACGGGTGCACCATCCACTTCGTCCTCCAGACGGAAAGTTCCGCTATAGACAAGTTCTTCAGGTACAGCATGGTCGTAGCTCTCAGGATATTTCTCAGCCAGATACTTAGCAAAAACATCATGACGAGCACTCGTCAAACCATTAGAGCCCATTCCGCCATTATATTCTTTCTCGTAAGTGGCTTGCCCACAACTGCTCAAACCTACAATAACGTCGCCTGGACGAATATTGGCATTGTCGATAACATCACTACGCTTCATTCGACACGTCACCGTACTGTCCACAATTATCGTACGAACCAAGTCGCCCACATCAGCCGTTTCACCTCCGGTAGCATAAATACCTACGCCCATATCACGCATTTGTTGGAGAAGTTCGTCAGTACCATTTATAATAGCACTTATTACCTCGCCAGGAATGAGCATTTTGTTGCGACCAATCGTACTGGAAACAAGTATATTGTCTACCGCGCCCACACAGAGCAAGTCATCCGTGTTCATAATGAGAGCATCTTGCGCAATACCTTTCCATACGCTCACATCGCCAGTTTCTTTCCAATACAGATAAGCCAAAGATGATTTGGTACCAGCACCATCAGCGTGCATGATGTTACAGTAGTCTGGATCGCCTCCTAAAATATCTGGAATGATTTTACAAAAGGCTTGAGGAAAAAGTCCCTTGTCGATATTCTTAATAGCATTATGTACGTCTTCTTTCATAGCCGAGACGCCGCGAGCCATATAACGATTGTTCATATAATAAATGAAAACTTAGGAAAATTAGAACTCTACTTTCGGTGCATTTTGTGCAGCAGCATCTGCTTCAAACTTATTCTTTGTTTGGAAGCCACAAATATTAGCAATGAGGTTAGAAGGGAATGTACGAACCTTCACATTGTAGGATTGAACGGACTCATTATAACGTTTCCGGCTCTCATTGATACGATTCTCTGTTCCCTCCAATTGTGCTTGTAATTCCATAAAATTTTCGTTAGCCTTGAGTTGGGGATAGTTCTCGCTAACGGCAATGAGTTTGCCGAGAGCACTTCCCAGCTCGCCTTGCGCAGCTTGATACTCCTTGAGCTTCTCAGGCGTCAAGTTCTCTGGATTAACCGTGATTTGAGTTGCCTTTGCACGTGCTTCAACCACTTCTTTGAAAGTCTGCTCCTCATGCTTGGCATAACCTTTCACGGTGTTTACAAGATTAGGAATTAAGTCAGCTCGACGTTGGTATTGTGTCTGCACATTGGCCCAAGCCGTAGAGACATTTTCATCTTCTTTAACCAATCCGTTGCGCACTATGACTCCCCAAAGCAGACAAAGGCCTATAACAGCCAAGAAAGAGAGCAAAACAATCATGCTCTTCGGTAAAACGCTTATACTTTTCATTTTTGCAATATTTATTTATCGAGTTAATAATTCTTTTAGAACATAGGAAGATATTGCTCCTCTACAGAAGGGTAAAGCTTTGAAGCCATCCTATCAGAAAGATCCACCAGCACCTCCTCCGCCAAAGGAGCCACCACCAAAGGAACCGCCAGAAAAACCTCCACCGCCTCCGCTACCACTGCCAAGACCGCCACCAAAGAAAGGAGGAAAAACAGAAATAGGATGATGATTCCCGTTCCCATTATTGGGATCTTCGTGTGTATATTCAGTGTGTCCACAAACGGAGCAACGCCACAATGTGCGTATGCGCCATTTCCCATTGACTTTCACATAAGTTTGTTGAACCTTACGCATCTGTCTTTTGCCGCAGTTCGGACATTTTCGTTTAGGCTGGGCTGCCGCAATGAAAGCAAACAGAAGTACTCCTATAAAGATGGCAACAAACGCTCCCATAAGAGGATTTTCCTCTTCTGACTTTTCAGCTTCAAGGCTCTCATCGCCATTCATATACCCCACTAAAGCGTCAACACTCTTCAGCATAGCATTGTCCCAATCCCCTTTTTTCAAGAGAGGTTTCATTATTCGATTCTCCACACGCGAGCAGATAGCATCGGGTAGAGTTCCTTCCAATCCCTCACCAGTGAGGATATAGAATTTCCTATCCGTTGTTGCCAAAACAATAACAAGCCCTGTATTTTGCTTTTTACTACCAATGCCATATTTACTCGCCAAGTCCATACCAAACTGATATGCATCGGCATTTTCAACACGCTCTACAGCAACAACGATAGCTTGTACACCACGCGTTTGCTCAAGAGCCACTAATTTTTGATTGATAGAATCTTCTATAGCAGGCGAAAGCACTCCATCAGGATTACACACATGATGAGAAGTATTCTGCAAATAAGGCATAGGGAGGTTTTCGGGCGTCCATACTTCAGCCCGACAGAAAAAAGGTATCAACAAAAGAAGCAAGAGAAGCTTACTTTTTATTGTTGCATAAAAGCGCAAGAAATAAGATGTCTCTTGCGTTGTCGGTAGCTTTTGATAATCCATAAAATGGAATCTATTCTTTTTACGAGTGCTAAGATACGGGAAAATGCAAATACTACCAAATTTTTCCGACCAGCAAAGAGATATAATAGGCGAAAAGAGATATTCAATAATACAAGAATCATAGAAAAATATTACTTTCTCTACTATTTTACTTACCTTTGCGCCCCACTCACCAGTTTCACTTTTGAAAACTCGAATAACTAATTTATAATTTCTTACAAACATCATCATACATGAAAAGAACTTTTCTTTTTGCCCTACTATTAAGTATGGCAACAATGCTTTTGGCGCAAATTCCGAGTGGCTACTACAATACAGCTTCTGGAAAGTCGGGACAAGAACTCAAAACCGCCCTTTTCAAAATTATTGGGCCGCACACCGATGTAGGCTATGGTGGACTCTTCACCGTCTACCAGAAGTCAGACATTCGCCCTGATGGCAAGATCTGGGATATGTATTCTGGCACCACCAATTATTCCATCGACGATCACAATGGAAGTTATAGTAAAGAGGGAGATATGTACAACCGCGAGCACAGCGTACCTCAAAGTTGGTTTCAGAAGGCTTCGCCCATGAAGAGTGATGCTTTCCATGTCGTTCCAACGGATGGATATGTCAATAATCGCCGCGAGAATTTCCCCTTCGGTAATGTTTCTGCACCTACTTACACCTCAAACGGAGGTTTCTCAAAGGTGGGCCGCTGCGCCAACCCTGGCTACTCAGGCACAGTATTTGAGCCCAACGATGAATACAAGGGCGACTTTGCTCGCATCTATTTCTATATGGCAACGTGCTATGAAAATCGTATCGGCTCTTGGGGCGGTGTTTTTGGAAAAGGCACTTACCCTGGCATTGCTCAATGGGAACTTGATGTCCTTCTGAAATGGGCCAAGGAAGATCCTGTGAGCAAAAAGGAAATAGACCGTAACAACGCTGTTTACAAGTTCCAGCACAATCGTAATCCTTATGTAGATTTCCCTGGACTTGAGCAATACGTATGGGGAGAAAAGAAGGGCACAAACTTTGACCCTGCTAACTATAACGGATCAACTACGCCCTCTGAAGCAAACGCTCCTGCAGCTCCTGTCTTCAGCCTAGGCAGTGGTGAAATAGCGGCAAATACTGTTGTGACTATTTCTATTCCAACAGCAGGTTCTACACTCGTCTACACCATTAACGGAGGCAGCGAGCAAACTGCTACATCTACAGTTACATTGACTATCAGTCAGGCGACAACGATTTCTGCTTACACCACAAAAGACGGACACAAGAGTGACATCATCACGCGCAGTTGGACCATTGAAAGCATTGCTCCTCAACCTACTGGCGAGAATCTTTGGGTACGCGTAAATAGTGCTTCTCAACTCAAAGCAGGCAGCCGCTACCTCATTGTTTGTGAAGGCGAAAGCCGAGCTATGAGCGCACAGAGTTCTACTGACTATCGCACAGAGACAAACATCTCCATTGTTGATGGTACGATTCAGACAGAAGTAAATGCTTCGGGCAAGCCTTATGCTTTCAAATTGGGAGGCCAGAACAATGCTTGGACACTCTTTGACGAAGTGGGCAACGTATATCTCTCACTCGAAGTGGACAAGAATAAAATTAACACGAATCAAAGTGCAACGGCCACTTCTGCTCAGTGGACCATTACTCTGACCGGTGGCGACACACGCATTGCCAACGTAGCTAATAATCGTCGCGAAATTCGCTACAATTCTTCGGCTTCTCGCTTCTCCACCTACACACAAGGTCAACATCCTATTACACTCTATGTTGAAAGCCCCACAACAGGTGTCATCACAACGGGCCTCAACACGAATGGCGTAAATATTTACGATACTAAGGGCCGCTTGATTCTTCGCAACGTGAATCCTGCGCAATCCAAATTCAATCTCCCTGCTGGCATCTATATCATTGGTAGCCGCAAGGTTATAGTTCGATAAACAACCTTCTAAACATTTCTGAAAATTCTCCCCGTATCCTTCAGCCGTATAGGCTTTAGGTGCGGGGATTTTTATTCTACAGAAAAGGAAAGGTCTCCCCACACAAAAGATATATAGCACTGATATACAACAACATAAACAAACACAAAAATATCCTTATTGCATCAGCTGACACAATAAGGAAGTCAGCTGACATCCTTATTGTATTTGAAAATACAATAAGGATATTTTTAGATAGAATAGGAGTATCGTAATCCCCTCTTTATACATCAATAAATAGCCAGTAAAATAGGGTTCAAACCATTGAGTAAAACGAGCATTGATAGGCTCTTTTTCCTCCACTCTATCTAAAGTTTATTGACAAAGTCAATAAATGTCTTTATTTACTCTGAAGGATAATTATACTTCTCACGTTCTCTCCCCTCTTTTGTTTTGTGTGCATCAAAATGATACTTAAATGTCAACGAAACAAAATGGTTCATAGTGCCATAGATGGTTTCAGTACGACTATAAGCAGATACATCTGTGAAGAAAAGACGTCGCTGATTGAGAATATCATCGACCGAGAGTGTGAGATGAGCCTTCCCATGTAAGAATCCCCAATCTATGTTGGAATCCCAGATAAAGCGTGGACGATTCATGGTTGGAACGACATAGCCATGATAACCTTGAACTCGGAAATTGGTTTGAAATGTCCAGTTGGGTATTTTATAACGAGCTGTGAAATTCGCAAAATAGGACCCCAAGCGATTATTGTAGTTGAATGTCTCACTATTGTTGCGATAGCTAAAAGAATAAGAGCTAGCCAACTCTAAGAGCAATTTTTGGCTTTCATAAACCAAATTGGGGCGGAAACTAAACTGCGTTTGCTGAGAACGATTCAAAGCAGAGATAGGTGCCAGAGGAGTAGCCGTTAGATAACCATAGCTACGAATCAGAGAAACACTACTTCTTCCGCCCATTGTGAAATAGTCCGACAAAGCACGCTGATAACTGCCGCCGAACACCCACTCATAACCTCCGCGTACATTGATGGGACGAGAGCGATAGACTCCCGTTGTAGAGTCGTAAGAAAAGAGAGTTCCGATAGGATTCACAAAGCGTCGGTAATCAGCCGTGAACTGAAAACTCTGTACAGAACGGGCAATATTTCCTAAAAATGAAAGCGAAACATGGTGAGTGTAACTATCTTTCAAGTTCGGGTTGCCTTCCGTGATATACAGCGGATTTGAATTGTCCACCCAAGCTATTTGGCTAAGTTGGTCTGCGGGAGTAGCAGAGTATTCATAGCCCCCTTTCAACGTGACTCCTTTTCGAATTTTCCATTGTACAAAAAATTCTGGTTTAACATACCAATCACGACGTGTGGAAGTAGTATCCACTCTTCCACGCAAATAGTTAAGTTGACGGTGCAGATTCTGTACTTCGAGAGATGGAAAGAATTGGAATTTGGGCACATTCCACGTTGCGTCAAGACTGATTTTCTGCGAATTGCTGACATCGCGACGACGATAAGAATTATTCACGTCACGAACCCTATTAAGAGAATCCTGAGGAAAGGGAGACAAACCGTCATAAGAGGGCAAATCGCTCAGCCTATAAAGATCCTTACGAGCAAAACTGCGACCATGGTCGTACTCATATTTCGCCGAAAGTCTACAATTACGCCCAAACCAACGATCATAGCTTACAAATGTCTCTAAGTTTGAAGAATGGGACGGAGCGCGCCCATATTGTACCTCGCTAATAGGAGCACGTGACACATAGGATATATCGCGATTGAGCGACTGACGAAGAACTCCGCTCTTACCTCCTGCATTCATACCGATTTCCAGCTTACTCTTGTCAGCGAAAAAATGTGTCCATTTGAGTTTTCCCTGTACGTTTGACGCATCCTCGCGCGTAGTTTGCCGCGTGTCAGAGTTGACCGTTCTTATGGCCAATAGTGCTGGAATACTGGAATGCAAAGGATTATCGACAAGCGAATAAGGGTCGGCACTATAAACACCATAAAGCGTATTATCAATATGATTTCTTTACTATATCCCGCTTCAAACGAATAGGACAAAGAGTTGGCTGAATCTGGATTCCATTCACCTTCCAACATAAACTTAGGGTCAAAGACATTCTTACGCACATAGTGGTCAGTTAACTGGAAAGTTCTATCTTGGTCAGGAAAGAATGTTTCTTCAGTTTTATGCGTATTCTGCCAAGTATCCGTCCGGCCAATATTCAGAAAAGGAGAAATATAGCTGGCCTGAGAGTCCTCTCCTTTTTGATGTTTATAGCCCAAAGCACCAAAGAGCTGTCGGCCAAAAGGAGAGTAAGAACCTGTCATTGAATTGCTAAAACTTTTTTCCAATACATGATTTGCCAAATTATCCCAGTTGAACACTGCTAAGACAGGGTCATGGATTGAAAGATAAGTGGCATCAAGATTCACCTGCGCCCGTTTGGGCGTTTGCCCTGTTAAAGAAGCCGTGCCATACCACTTATCAAGGAAACCAGGCTTAATAGTAATATCGAGAACATGATCTTCCGCTCCATCGTCCTTACCTGTGCGTTCCTTCATTTTTGAGGCTTTGTTATAAGCCTTGATATTCTCAACAGCTTCTACTGGCAACTGCTGCGTCAGCAAATCATTGTTGGCCATCATAGGTTGCCCATTCATCAAAATGCGAATGGGCTTATCCATCCAGTAGAGTTGCCCATCTTTGATGGTAACTCCCGGTAGTTTCTTTATGAGTTCCTCTAAACGAGCACCTTCACTGAGGTTGAAAGCTGCAGGATTGAACACAACTGTATCTCCACGCATTGTAAAACGCTTTGCATGACCTTGAACCACAGCACTCTTCAATAAACATCGGAAGGCTCTATGGCAATATCACCTATGTGTATCGTATCATTTCCTCCTAAATCACCCGCTACAAATCGCCGAATAGTAGTTTTATATCCTACCATTGTAGCGCGGAGCGTGGCCATACCCATTGCGTCCGTAGAGAAGTTTCCCAAACTATCAGTCATAGTATTTATCACGAAACTCATTCTATCCACTTTCGATTCAACAGCCACAACTGCTTCTTCCAAAGGCTGCTTCGTCAAGGCATCAATCACTCTGCCGACGACAACATCTGCTGCTACTGGCACAGATAGCATGGCCAACAGCATTACCATAAAGATTTTTCGTGAAGTTTTCATAGACTTTTGTTTTGCGCAAATGTAAGTTTTTTTTAAGCAAAACAAGAATTCTAATAAAAAAGATAGAATATAATTACATTTATCTGTATAAATGCACTAATATATATCGTAAAGGACAACAGACTGAGGGACTAACTTTCGTGCCAGAAATCCCATGCCACAAGGGCTTGAATGTGGAGCATCTCAAGGCCATTCTTCACCACAGCCCCACGGGCTGATCCGCGAGTCATAAACTGTGTTTGCTCAGGATTATAAACCAAATCGTAAAGAAGATGTTGAGGAGTAAGTGATGCGTAAGGAATGGCAGGTGCCTCATCTATGTGCGGAAACATTCCAACGGGAGAGCAATTAACAATAACAGTATGTTCGGCCATAATAGCTGGAGTAAGTTCTTCATAAGTCAGCTGCCCAGGTTTCTTGCTCCTGCTAACGAAAGTAGAGGCAATGCCGAGTTGTTGAAGCCCATACACAACGGCTTTAGAAGCCCCGCCCGTTCCAAGAATCAGTGCCCGTTTGTGAGAAGGATTGAGCAGCGGAGCTATTGAACGACTAAAACCCACGACATCACTATTGTAGCCGTACAGATGAGTACCATCGGCATCATGACTTACACGAATGACATTGACTGCTCCAATGGCTTTGGCCTCTTCCGAGATTCTGTCGAGCATTGGCAGGACGGCTTGCTTGTGAGGTATAGTGACGTTCAAACCTCTCAACTGCGGATCTTGAACGATGTCTAACAAATCCTCAGCCTTGACAATTTCATAGTTCGTATAAACAGCTGCAATGCCTTCTTTCTCAAATTTCTCTGAAAGAAACGAACAGAAAAGGAATGTCCCAAAGGATAGCCAATCAAGCCGTAGTGCTCCGTCATTTCGTTGCAGTATAGAGAGTGCTCAAACCAAAGGTGAAGCGCTTAAATTGAACGTCCTTAAAACCTGCTTTTTGCAGAATCTTCTGCATTTCCTCGCCTTGCGGGAATGCCTCCATCGAAGCAGGGAGATAGTGATATGCCTTTGTATCTTTCGATATGAACCGCCCAACCAGCGGCATGAGTACGTGAGAATACAGTCCGAACACTTGCTTCATCGGGAAAGAATGAGGCGTAGTGAGTTCGATGATAACAAGGCGACCACCTTCTCTAAGAACACGGCGCATCTCACAAAGTCCGCGGTCGAGATCCTCAAAGTTTCGAACACCATAAGCCACCGTCACTGCATCGAATGCATTGTCGGGCAAAGACAGGTTCATACAGTCTTCCTTTTGAAACTTTATAACGTCAGAAAGGCCTGCTTCTGCAATTTTGCGACGTCCTACTTCCAACATTCCTTCACTAAGATCCACACCCAAGAGCTGCTCTGGCTTCAACCGGCGAGTAGCTAGCAAAGCAAAATCTCCAGTTCCTGTAGCTACATCAAGAATCTGCTTGGGAGCATAAGGCAAAAGAGTGTCGATAGCTGTATTGCGCCAATAGCGATCAAGACCTAATGATAAGGAGTGATTAAGGAGGTCATAAGTAGGAGCTATATTATCGAACATTTTCTCAACTTGCTCACCTTTTCGGCCTTCTTCGCCGTAGGGTTTTATCTTCTCTTGGTTATACATCTTCTTTAGAATGCGTTTTAGAATAGAGACAATAAAAAATTAGAAAAGATTACGAGATGCGAGTAATGGATGTATGAGAACAATCTCCATGCCTCACACCTCGTAAGCTTATGAATATGATTGAAGAAAGGGACTTACTTCAAGTAGGCCGCAACATTTTGCTCAATGCGTTCTGCTAGACCTTCGCTCTCGTCACCTTCGAACTTCTCACCTGTAATGTGTTCGTAAAGCTCTATATAGCGTTCACTAATACTACGAACAATTTCATCAGTCATTTCGGGAACGTGTTGTCCTTCCTTACCCTGGAAACCATTTCCATCAACCATTCGCGAACAAATTCCTTAGAGAGTTGCTTCTGAGGCTGACCTGCTTCAAAACGCTCTTCATAGCCTTCACTATAGAAATAGCGAGAAGAGTCGGGAGTATGGATTTCATCCATCAAATAAATCTCTCCATCATGAAGTCCGAACTCATATTTCGTATCTACCAGAATCAAACCGCGCTTTGCCGCAATCTCACTACCACGCTTAAACAAAGCCATAGTATATTTCTCCAAGATAGCATATTCTTCTGGTGTTGCCAGACCACGAGCCAGAATCTCTTCTTTAGAAATATCCGCATCGTGCTCACCTATCTCGGCTTTGGTAGTAGGCGTAATGATAGGCTCTGGGAATTTTTGGTTTTCTTTCATACCATCAGGCAGACGAACGCCACAAATCTCGCGTACGCCACTCTTATAGGTACGCCAAGCACTACCACAGAGATAACCACGAACAATCATTTCAACGGGGAAGCCTTTACAAAGAACGCCGGCCGTAACCATAGGATCGGGAGTGGCCAACTTCCAGTTGGGACAAATATCCTTAGTGGCATCTAAGAACTTTGCCGCAATCTGATTGAGAACTTGACCCTTAAAAGGAATACCTTTGGGAAGTATGACATCGAAAGCAGAGATGCGATCCGTTGCAATCATTACCAATTGTTCGTCGTTAATATTATAAACGTCACGAACCTTTCCGTGGTAAACTCCCTGTTGACCTGGGAAATGAAAATCAGTTTTTGTTAAAGCACTCATTTTGTTTATATTTTTTTTGTTGGCTTTCCTGTTGTCGGCAGCAAAGCCAACAGCAGAATTGCCTTGTTAGCTTTTTGGGGGTAAAGATGAAGTAGATTGAGACTTTGCTTCACGTTTTATTTTCTGTTCTTTTTCATCGGACTCGTAGGCTTCAACGATACGCGTAACAAGCTTGTGACGCACAATATCTTTCTTTGTCAGCTCTACAAATGCAATACCAGGGATTCCTTTGAGGATGCGCTGTGCTTCCTTCAGACCACTTTCTGACTCAGCGGTAAATCTATCTGCGTTAAATCGCCAGTAACGATCATCTTAGTATCTTTACCCATACGGGTGAGAAACATCTTTATTTGAGCTGTAGTTGTATTCTGCGCTTCATCAAGAATCACGATGGCGTCATTCAGGGTTCGGCCACGCATAAAGGCTAGAGGGGCAATTTGAATAACATTCGTATCCATATACTCTTGCAACTTTGCTGCGGGAATCATCTCTTGCAGTGCATCGTAAAGCGGTTGGAGATATGGATCTATCTTTTCTTTCATATCGCCAGGTAAGAAACCTAACTTCTCTCCAGCTTCCACAGCAGGACGACTCAAAATAATTTTACGAATAGACTTATTCTTAAGTGCACGCACAGCTAAGGCTATGGCCGTATATGTCTTCCCTGAACCAGCTGGCCCAATAGCGAATAGCAAATCATTCTTGCTGAAATTTTCAACAAGCTTGCGTTGATTTTCAGAACGAGCAGTAATGGGACGTCCGCCTGTACTGTAGACTATAACATCCTCTGCTATCTCATTCTTTGTCGTCTCACCACGAGTTATATCTATGATGTTTTCTTCTGTGAGGGTATTGAACTTAACACAATGTTCAATAAGCGCTTGAAAAGTTTCTTCAAAGGCAACCATTTCTACTTCATCTCCCATCACTTTTAGGATATTGTCACGTCCTATTATACGAAGCTTAGGATTAAGTGCCCTTATCAAGCGTAAATTAGCATTTCCTGCACCATAAAATACTACAGGATCTGCCTCTTCGATAACGTAATGTTTCTCTATCAAACTGGTAGTGAATAAATAAAGACTCCACGACAAGATGCCATATAGGAGTATATGTTATTTTCCTGCAAAAATAATGAAAGCAAAGCATAATCCCACGTTTTTTAGTACTTTTGTTATCGACAATATCAAAAGCTATTAGCAAATAAAACATATGCGATTCACTCGACTTCACTTTCTGGGCTCATTCTTCACGATTGTCTTCATACTCCTCATTGTGAAATGTACAAATCCGAATCTTACTCTTTCATACAGCCTTCATACGGTAGATTCTGTTCTCTATTCTTATAGAACAGGAAAGACAGATTCTATTTTAGTGCAAAGTGCCAAAGTAGACTCTATTTTCCTCCGCCCACGTACACATATAAAACTGATGACAAAAGATGGACAACCTGTGAAGAATCGCGTAGTCAGTGTACCAACCTTTGCAGATGCATTTCCAGACATGAACGATGTGCAGTTAGCTACAGCCCAACGATTAGGATTGAAAAGTGTAATTGCTAATCGCTCAGAAGCAATAAAACACTCAGATAAGCTGGTTTATATTGGCGACAATCCTTTCTACAAAGTTGAACGTCTACATCAATCTATTCCCTATCTTGTTCCCCGTGCAGCTACATTACTCAATGAAATTGCGCGCTCCTTTATAGATTCTTGCGCAAGTAAAGGCGTAGGATTCCATAAGATTGTTATCACCTCTGTCACAAGAACACGAGAAGATGTAGAAAGATTGCGGCGATTCAATTCGAATGCATCCGAACAAAGTTGCCACCAATATGGAACCACTTTCGATATTGGCTACAACAAATTTGAACGCGTGAACGATCCTGATGGAACGCAACGTCCCACAGAATGGGGAACGCGCTTAAAGAGTATCTTAGCCGAAGTTCTTAACGACCAACGCAAATTGGGAACCTGCTACATAAAATACGAGTATCGCAAACCATGCTTTCACATAACGTGCCGATAAGCTTTGATTAGGCCTATCCAAAATTTTTACTGGACAAAGACAACTATGCAATAAAGAGAATCGAAAATATCCTTATTGCGTTTGAAAATACAATAAGGATGCCAGCTGACATCCTTATTCCTTTCGCCAATATCCTTATTGTACTTAGTAAAATAAATGGTATATAAAATTTCAGCTGTTTAAAGGCATCGTTGATAATTCTTTTCTACAGAGTTATTACTTTTATGAACAGCTATTACCATAAGAAACGACAGGCCTACAAAATGTAGACCTGCCGCTAATTGGAACTATTTTTTAGTTGAAAAGATCTTCATTAGATTCTTTGTCTTTCTTCGCTTTCTGTATCCCATTTTTCTGCGAAGAGACGGTCGTATGCGATGAACTACTTTGTACTTCATCTGTTCGCGAAGTAACAGAAGGTTCTTCTCTCATATCACCCTCTCCTCCCATCAAATCATCGGCAGAAGAATTTAAACTATCTGATGCATGATGAGAAGAAAGAGAATCAGCATGATTATTAGAAGGAGCTGAGAAATTAAAATCACCGCCATAGGTAGCAGGATCTACAGTTTCGGGTGTTGGTGCATAACGCTGTCTATACTTCTGACCTAACTCTTTATCTGCCAAGACTTTTTGCATAAAGAGACCTACAATAGGAAGGGCAGTTCGGCTGCCTTGCCCTAAAGCTCCAGTCCGAAAGTGTATGCAACGATCTTCCGCTCCAACCCAAGCTCCACAAACAAGGCCTGGCGTAACTCCCACAAACCAAGCATCAGAGTGATTGTTAGAAGTACCCGTCTTTCCGCCTGCATCTATTTGCTTGCTCCATAAAGCACTACCTAAATAGCTTTGGAAAGATTGCGAGGTTCCGCCAGAATCCATCATGCCGGCCTCCAACATTTTTTGCATATAGAAAGCTGCTTTCCACGGAAGAGCCTGTACAGGTTTCGGTTCTGCTTCATAGACTACATCACCATCTTGATTCACTATTTTTGTAACCAAAGTGGGTTCTATATAGGCACCATAATTAGCAACAGCACTATATGCCCCAACAATTTCTTCCAACTTTACATCGCTTGCCCCCAAAGCCAACGCAGGAGTATCATCCAGAGGAGATTTTACACCTAAATCTTGGGCGGTGCGAATTACCTGGGGAATACCCACATCTTGTCCTAAACGTACAGCTACTGAATTGACACTCCGGGCAAAAGCCGTGCGTAAGGGCATATCAACACCTTGAGAAACGACCATTAGCATTTGTAGGACGCCACACGGTATTTTCCTTCTTAATTTTATCGTAGACAGTCATCTCAATCATCTCATCTCGGCGAGTGTCAACAGGAGTAAGCCCTTGCTTCATTGCCGTAGCATAAACGAAGAGCTTAAAAGTAGAACCAGGTTGGCGCATAGATACAACCTTATCATACTGCCAAGTCTTGTAATCTATATCGCCTACCCAAGCACGTACATATCCCGTTTGCGGCTCCATAGCCATAAAACCAGCATGCATAAAACGGACCATATATTTCAAAGAATCTACTGTTGACATGATTCGTTCCTCAGAACCATTATAAGTAAAGAGTTTTACTTTATGTGGCTTATTAAGATAATAGTTTACCGAATCTGGATCGTTGGGATAACGAGCAGCCAACTGCTTGTAGACATTTTCTTTTTTTAAACGATCCTCGATAAAATTTGGAATAATATTGCCATGTTCATCACGCCAAGGATCCTGCCCACGCCAATGGTTGTCGAAGTTGTTTTGTACAGTTTTCATTTGCTGCTTAACAGCTTCTTCCGCATATTTCTGCATACGCGTATCCAGCGTAGTATAGATTTTTAGACCATCTGTGTAGGGATCCACATCAGGACACTTTGCTTTAATATAATCTGCTACGGCATCGCGGAAATAGAGAGCTTGTCCATCAAGAGCACTCTCTACACTGAAGTCCAATTTTAATGGAAGTTTTTCAGTGAGTCAGCTTCTTGACGCGATAAGAAGTTGTGAGTATACATATTCTCCAACACAACATTTCTGCGTGACTTACTTCGCTCAGGATTTGTACGAGGATTATAAGCAGTTGTTGCTTTCAACATTCCCACTAATACTGCAGCTTCTTCAGTCTTCAGTTTAGCAGGAGTTGTATTAAAGTAGGTCTTAGCGGCAGTTTTTATACCAAAAGCATTTGAGCCAAAATCTACAGTATTTGCATACATTCGAAGGATGTCTTGCTTAGAGTTGGTCATCTCAATCTCTGTTGCAATGATCATCTCCTTACTCTTCATAATGAGGATACGAACACCTGGAATTTTACCAAGCAGACCTGTACCATATTCTGAGCGTACTTTAAACATATTCTTCACCAACTGCTGCGTGATTGTTGAAGCACCGCGGGCATTACCTCGCGTAGCATCTTTGGCAGCAGCCAGCATCCCTTGAAAATCTATGCCGTGGTGCTCATAAAAACGTTCATCCTCTGTAGAAATCAAAGCCTTGAAAAATACAGGATTGATATCTTTATACTCTACAGGCATACGATTTTCACTAAAGAACTTGCCGATTACTTTTCCATCAGAACTGTAGATTTCGGAAGCCATTGCTGTTTTAGGGTGCATAATCTCACTCAGTGAAGGTGACTTGCCAAAAAGCCAGAAAAGATTGAAAGTGACCGCGAAAACATAAAAGATGAGAAAGGCGATAAAAGAAGAAAGGACTACAATGGTTTTCTTCCACCATGGCTGGTCTTTGTATAAGCTTTTATACCAGCTCCAAAAACCTTTCAACTTGCGGCTACACCAACGAAAAGGACGAAGGAGAGTATTCAATAAAGACTTTTTATTTTCTGACATATCTCAATACTTTATTAATGTGCAAATACGGTAACAAAGCCGTACCGGCAAAGATTTAGGCATTTTTATACGCAGCCACTATATCATGTACTCGATCACAAATCGAGTTTTCTTCTGGATGGAACCAACAAACACTTTCATCACGCTTGAACCATGTGAGCTGCTTTTTGGCATAAACGCGTGTATTCTTACGCATTCGGTCGAGAGCAAAATCCAGGTCCCAGTCTCCATCCAAATAATTGAACAGTTCCTTATATCCCACTGTATTCAATGAGTTACAATTGCGAAAAGGTAGTACACGCTGTACTTCATCCAAAAGTCCCTCGTCCATCATTGCAGAGACGCGGTGATTTATTCTATCAAACAATTCTGGCCGTGGGCGATTCAGCCCAACCTTTATAATGTTGAAGGGACGCGGTTTCTTCTTCCCCGTACGGAATGAGGTAAAAGTATGTCCAGTTTGGTAACAAATCTCTAGGGCATGCAACACACGTGCAGTATTTTTCCTATCCACGCATTCGTAATAAGCAGGATCAAGCAAGCGCAACTCGGAAACCAAGGATTCCAAGCCCTCCGCTTCGTAACGAGAACGCACCATTTGGCGCGTTTCATCCGTCACTGTTGGAATGTCATCAATGCCATTGCAAACGGCGTCTATATACATCATTGAGCCCCCACTCATAACGACGACGTCCTGCTGTTCAAAAAGTTGAGCAAGCAATTGTAGTGTATCAGTCTCATATTGTGCTGCGCTGTAATAATCCTCCAAACCAAGTGTACCAACAAAATAATGTTTTACACGAGCTAGCTGCTCGGGAGTGGGAGCGGCTGTACCTATAGGAATATCACGATAAAACTGGCGACTATCAGCACTAATAATGCAGGAACCGAACTGCTCTGCAATTTGCAAAGACAATTCGGTCTTTCCTACGCCCGTAGGCCCCAAAATGACGATAAGAGTTTTCAATAGGGCTGTCCGTCGCTTATTTCGAATCCCTCCAAATCGAGTTCATCATCATTAAATTGTGGTCCTTCTGCACCAAAGAGTACATCATCTTCTACCTCTCCAGCTCCAGCAGTAGCGGTTTTAGGAGCTGGCATAGAGAAATCCAACTCCGCTATTTGCTGCGGAGCAGTTCCTTTAGAACGCACAAGCTTGGGCGCACTCAAATTCGTTCCTGGAATCTCTTCGCAAACCGTAGCATAGAGCATTCGGTCTGAAAAGGGATCGAACACGAACACGAGTCGTTGTCCTTCTTCTTCCAAGAACTCACTAAGGCGCGTATTCTCCATGACATAAACATCCTCATCAGCACTAGATGCGCCCATGTCCTCACGCGTCACTTGCTGACCGCGTTCCCATTCTTCATCACACAGATAGAAGGATGTCATTTGATCGTCTGGATAATTACAGGAAGCAAGTATAGCTTTATTCAAATCGAGGAACGTTGCATCGCTGTCAATTTCAAACTCACGCAAGAAACCTTCAACCTCGTCTGAGATAAATTTTATTTTTAAAATCATACCTTATTAGCACTATTGAAAGAACAGTTTTTAGTCAGCAATAATACCCCGCTGTGAACTGCTGCAAAAATCCACAATATAATCTACTTCTTTGCAGCCACCGAGGGTTTCACGCACTTCTTCAAGGCGTTCTTTCATCAATTTGTCACTATCGTAAATAATCTTATAAGCCTTATGCACCTTTTCGATAACTTCTGAAGAAAATCCTCTGCGACGAAGTCCCACAAGATTCAGACCGCAATACTTTATAGGTTCTCGAGCGGCCATAGTGAATGGAGGTATGTCCTGACTCGTACGAGAGCCGCCACCCACCATCACATAACTACCAATGCGGCAGAACTGATGTACGAGAACATTTGCAGACAAAATGGCAAAGTCATCAATGACAACCTCACCTGCAAGTTTTGTAGAGTTTCCGATAATACAACCGCTGCCTACAAAGACATCATGAGCCACGTGCATTCCCTCCATCAGCAGATTATTACTGCCTACCACTGTCTTGCCCTTCGCAGCTGTTCCGCGATTGATGGTAACATTTTCACGAATTGTATTATTGTCACCAATTTCAGCAGTAGTTTCTTCTCCGCGAAACTTTAAGTCTTGGGGAACAGCACCGAGTACTGCACCAGGAAAGACCACGTTTCCACTTCCCATCCGCGTGCCGTAGAGCAATGTAACGCTATTCATCAAACGATTATTATCGCCAATAACGACATTCTTATCAATAAAGCAGAAAGGTCCTATTTCGCAATTCTCTCCAATTTTAGCCTCGGGATCGACGTAAGCCAAAGGACTTATCTTATTTGCCATAGCTATTCAATGATTATTTATTTTCAACAAGTTGAGCCGTAAACGATGCTTCCATAACAGCTGTTTCGCCCACAAATACAAAGCCATGCATTGATGCAATACCATGACGAATAGGGGCTGTCATACGCACCTTGAAAAGCAGCGTATCACCGGGTACAACCTTTTGACGGAATTTTACTCCATCTATCTTCAAGAAATAAGTACTACATTTCTCTGGATCTTTCATTGTGTTCAGCGTGAGCAAACCGCCTGCTTGAGCCAAGGCTTCGATTTGCAAAACACCAGGCATAACAGGCTCTTGGGGGAAATGACCTTGGAAGAAAGGCTCATTACTTGTAACATTCTTAACAGCCACAATATAGTCGGAACCCATTTCAATGACTTTGTCTACCAACTGCATCGGATAGCGATGTGGTAGCAAAGCACGAACACGATTGATATCCATCAATGGTGCTTGATTTGGGTCGTACTTCGGAGCTTGTACTTCGTGCTTGCGAATTTCTCGACGCATCTGTCTTGCAAACTTATTGTTGATCGTATGGCCGGGTTTGGTAGCAATAATCCTACCTTTCAGCGGGCGACCAATCAGTGCCATATCACCAATGATGTCCAACAATTTATGGCGAGCGGGTTCATTGCGCCATTCAAGCGGGCGACGCTGTATATAACTAACTTCGTTGCGTCACGATGATCCACATGGAGATTGTCGGCCAAGAGGTCGAGCGCACCTTGTTCCATAGGTGTTTCATAGATAACAACGGCGTTGTCCAAATCTCCCCCTTTGATAAGTCCCATCTTGAGCAGCGGCTCTATTTCTCGAACGAAAACAAAGGTGCGAGCAGGAGCTATCTCCTTTCCGAAATCTTCCATATTATCGAGCGTGGCAAACTGGCTACCAATAAACTCTGAATCGAAAGAAATCATAGCCGTCAGAGAGAATTGCTCATCGGGCAGAATGATGATGCTAGAACCTGTTTTGTCATCGCGGAACTCTATCTTACGCTTGATAACAAAGAAATCTTTCTCTGCATTCTGCTCTTCAACACCCACTTTCTGGATATTGTCCATATAGATTTCCGCACTACCATCGAGGATAGGAAACTCTGGTCCGTTCACCGATATAAGGCAGTTGTCAATACCACTGGCATACAAGGCGGCCATGGCGTGCTCAATCGTGGAGCAACGAGCCTCACCTTTCGCAATAACTGTACCACGAGAGGTGTCTACCACATTTTCAGCGATGGCTTCAATGAGTGGCTCTCCTGGTAAATCGATACGCTGAACTTTATATCCGAAATTCTCTGGAGCGGGATTGAACGTCACTGTCAGGTTTAGGCCTGTATGAAGTCCTTTCCCAAAAAGAGAAAAACTTCCTTTGAGAGTTTTTTGCTTAAACATAGTCTATACGTTTCATTTATTTTCGAAAGCACGCTTCAGATCGTTCACGTCCTTCCACAATTCGGGGAGATTCTTGAATACTGCTGAACAACGGGCAAACTGGCGAGCATCCATTGCAGGCGAGCCAATAATAACCTGGTCTGATTTACGCACTTTTCCTGCAATGCCTGCTTGTGCTCCGCTACGAGTGCGATCGGCTATCTCTATATGACCAGCAATGCCAACCTGTCCGCCAAACATACACCACTGGCCTATCTTGGTTGAGCCGGCTACTCCCACTTGAGCCGACATCACTGTGTTTTCACCAATATCGCAATTATGAGCAATTTGAACAAGATTATCAAGCTTCACGCCCTTGCGCACATAGGTTGAGCCCATAACGGCACGATCCACACAAGAATTAGCTCCTATTTCGACATCATCTTCAATGATGGCATTACCAATTTGAGGAATCTTCTCATAGCCCCCATCTATCGGAGCAAAACCAAAGCCATCAGAACCGATGCAGCAACCTGAATGAAGAATCACGCGATTGCCAACATGACAATCGTGATAAACTGATACATTTGGATAGAGAATACAGTTCTCCCCCACTGTTGCACGTTCTTCTACGACTACTCCTGCATAGAGTTGTGAGCCATCACCGATAACAACATTTTCGCCTACATAAGCATGTGGACCTACATAAACATTCTTACCGATCTGCGCAGTTTCTGCCACACAAGCCTGTGGGTGAATGCCTACGCGTGGTTGTGACATCGCTTGCTGATACAACGTCAGCAACCGTGCAACACAAGCACGTGCGTCTTCAACACGTATCAACGTGGCGGTAACAGACTTAGATGGCTTAAAATCTTTATTGACTAATACGACACTAGCCTTCGTGTCGTAGAGATAGTGTTCGTAGTGAATATCAGAGAGAAAAGTAATGGCACCAGGCACACCTTCCTCTATCTTTGCAAACGTAGTTACAACAGCCTTGGGGTCTCCCTCAACCTGTCCCTGCAAATACGCTGCAATCTGCTCTGCATTAAATTCCATAGCGTGATTATAATCTTATAATATGCGAAGATAAAGGAAAGTAAACGAAAATGCAAAAAAGCTTAGTCTTTTCTCATTCCCAAGCTACTTTTCAGTAGCTTCTGTGAAACTTTGAAAGACTAACAGATAAAACTCATTTTTGCTTTTAAAAATCCCACTTCTCCATGTTTAACTTCAAACTACATTCGTTCTCTCTCGGTAATTTCATCCTCCAACATCAAAACATAAATTTCAAGGACTTAACTTGGAGGAGGAAAGGCACTTTATTTTACAATGCTCTTTTCTATTCTAGAAAATGGAAAAGACATAAAATCCGTCAATGCAATAAAAGAAAAAAAGAAGAAGAAGATGTTAGTGGCGGAAGATCTTCTTTGTTTGATGGCTAAAGTGACTTGAATACCAATAGTTTTTCAAAATAAAACAAGAAATTTCACTAGAAAGAAGCCTATTTCCCCTTATCCTATCAACTGATATTATAAGGATGTCAGCTGACTTCCTTATAGCGTTTGAAAATTCTCTTATTGTATTTTACATTCCCCTAAGAAAAAAACAGGAATAGAGCGATTTTTAAGAAGCTCAAGAATACGTTATTTTAGTGCATGTATTCATTAGCTGATTTTCGAGCGATTCTCAGCGTCATAGACTGCGATATTCTTTGACACCTTTCATCTTTTTAGATTTCCATAAGAGAAGGATGAAGTGACAAAAGATAAGAAGAGCGTACCTCATATGAGATACGCTCTTCAAAATTATGGATTGAAAGAGAATCTTATTCGTGTGGATTTCTTAAATACCAGTTACTCTGTGTCATCAGCGTATTATACAACGTAGTATTGTAAACATTGGGCTGCTCATAGAGTTTGAGGTTCGTACTGCGACGGGCAATTTGCCATGCCATCCAGCTTGTGCCATGAGTTGCGGGGAAGCTGCCAGATGTATCACTGTTCTTATGACGAGCGAAACGGCAGAGGTCTGCAAAGCGATAACCTTCGAAACCTAACTCACGGGCACACTCATCAGAAATAAGGTCTTCAACAGCATCAATCTCCAAGGGATTAGCTTCAGAAACACTTGGAGCTGCTACTTCTGAATAACTCCAACGCAATGTATCAAGCTGTGTTGGACCTGTAGGAGCTAACGTAGAGAGCAACTTACGAGTATGGGAACGAACGCCTGCTGACATATTATTCATACGATTTGCTTCATCAAGGATACGTTGAGCCACGAGCACAAAATAAGTGTTCTGCTTATCCTGTTCTTGTACAAGCCACCGCCCAATTCGTTTATACCAATATTCTTTGTGAATGGAGGTTCTGACAGATTGAAATCTGCAAAGTCTGCATCAGCATGGAAACGAACAAGTTCGTCAGCATCAATACCAATCATGTCGTGTTCAACAGTTGTACTATCAATAACAGAAGTTATATATTTAGTATGCTTCGTATCATTATAGACAGTGTCAGCTTTGAGACCAGGAATGCGCTGACCATTCAAACCACCGCGAAGAATTGAGAATGCCAAGTGAGGATAGCCACTACGATTAAGGGCTTCAGCCAGGCGAAGATATACTTGATTAGTACGATAGAGATCAATCACATAGCGGAAAGCGAAGCTTGTAGGCCATGGATTCTCAGAAGAACTACTACCAAACTTCTGAATGAAACGTATGCGACCAGCTTCAGTAGTCACTTCTGGTGCTGTTCCATAATAGCGAGCATCACCATTATCGAGATGTTTAACATCTGTAATCACATCTGCTGTTTCTTCATAGAAAACATAGCCTAGATTTTTGTTGAGAGCATTAAAACGCTGAGAAGGACCAATCTGACGATGCTTATAATTAGCTTTCAGAGAAATCTGACCACTAGTCGTCGTAGTTGAAGTCGAGGAAGAAGAGGAGCTGGAAGAGCTCTCATTCGTTGTAGTGGCATTAGAAGAGTGGATATCAAAGCCATAGATGGATGGAATGCGCGTCAGAGTCGTACCAAAAGCAGTATTGGCTGCGGAAGGAATTTCAGTGATAGAACGCTTAGATAAATTACTTGATTCCGAATATAGACTGGCCCAACTTGAACTACGAGGAATATATCTTTCTGTGTTTCCAAAACGAAACTTTACAACTGATGCTTTGTAAGAGCTAGAAACAAGCGCCGCAGCATTCTTCAGATAGTCGTAGTAATATTTTGCAGCCTTAGAAAAATCTGACTTACTTGCACCACGAAGGAGATAGAGGTCGCCTAAAACGAGGTCACCATGGAACAACATATTGGCATGCTGGATATTACCTGCACCAGTATTAAAAGAACCATAATTGGGAAGACCATACATTTTTTCATAAGCCAAGGCTTGTTCTAAGTCTGACTTAACAAGATCTAGAAGATTGTCGGGGGTTGCCCAAGCTTCAGGATTCTTTTCCCAACCAGTATTGGCACTATGAACAGGCTTCGTGATATAAGGAACACGGCCATAATTCTGTACCAACTGCATGTAAGTCCAAGCACGAATCAGCATAACCTGAGCAGCTTCTTTACGCATATAATAGATGCTATTCTTAGAAGCTAAAGTATCTACTTTCGAAAGATAGAAATTACATTGGTTGATAACTTTATAATAAGCTGAACGATTTAACAACGCATTTTCTCCATCAGCAGAACGCTTGAAATTAGCAATGTCTGCAATAGAGTCAGAAGTAAACATCGTTGTATCTGCCAAATCGCCACGAAGCTCACCGAGCAAAGTGTTTTGCTCTACAACATCCTGAACGTTTGCGAGAATACCGAGATAGAAGTTCACCGTATCTTTGCCGTTAAAGTTCTCGGCATAACGATTCAAATCAGGGGTCAGCATATCTTCGCAGGACGTCGTTGTTGCACCGAGTCCCAAAAGTAAGGCGAAAAGACCTAAAATAGATTTGCTTTCATTGTTGTGATATTTGTAGTTGACTGGCAATCTGTGCGAGAATGATAGAGTAAGACTCTACACATTCTCCACAAATTGACTAATCTTTATACATTACAAGTTGATAGTTACGCCGAAATTAAAGCTACGACTTGAAGGGAGATATCCTGCATCAACGCCCTGATAAAGGACGCCATTGCCAACAGAAACCTCTGGGTCAGAGCCAAGATATTTTGTAACCGTGAATACATTGTTCACTTCACCCCAAACAGAGAGTCCTTGCAGCCAGCTCAGATTCAACGGTAATTTGTAAGTGAGGCGAAGTTTCTTGAGCTTCAAGAAAGAACCATCTTCAATCCAGCGATCAGAGAAACGCTCATTGTTTACCCACTCTTCATTGGTGGAAGCCATAGGACGAGGAACGTCTGTTACTTGACCTTCGTAACGCCAGCGATTAACAACGGCTGTAGTCTGATTCCAAATATTGTTTTGGGCTTCAAGCTGAGAACGCTGGTAGTTGAAGACATCATTACCCAGAGAATACTTGAAGATAAGATCCAGCGTAAGTCCCTTCCAAGACAACGTGGTATAGAGGTTACCATAAATCGTTGGATTGGGATTACCAATTTCAACCATATCAGCTTCATTGATCCAACCGTCGCCATTCTGGTCTACGAAATGTACATCACCAGCTTTGAAATTGCGATAAGGGCTAGATGCTATGCCGGTCGGATAACGAAGATATCCATACTTACCTGCTTGAGCTGCTTGGGCATCAGTGCTAAAGACACCTGCTGTTTTATATCCATAGAAGACACCTACAGAACGACCTACAGCAGAAAGTACATTCTTGTTACCATAAACACTAGATAAAACTCCATGGAGGACTTGAGCAGATCCTTCAATGCGCTTGCCATTTGCATCAAGAGGATAAGAAGTGATATAGTTCAAGTCTGAAGTTGGCAACTTGGTCAATTCATTCTTGTAATGACCGATGGTAAAACCTGCTTGCCAACGCCAATCTTTATGATTAACGAGAACAGCATTAACATTGAACTCAACTCCTGTATTCTTCAAAGCACCATCGTTAGCCCACATTGTTCGAAGACCAGTGATGTCACTAACAGATTTCTGTGCCAAGAGATTAGATGTCTTAGCGTAGAACCAGTTGAGGCCCAAAGATAATCTATTGTCGAACATATTGGTATTCAAACCAATATTGAACTTACGAGTTGTTTCCCACTGAATGGTAGGATTCTCGATATTGGCGAGAACAAGAGCTGTAGCACGATCCAAGAACTTGCGGTTAGCAAAATAAGTACGACTTGCATAGTAATCTACATCGTCGTTACCACTTTCTTCATAACCAGCTGTTAATTTCAGATAGTTTATGGCTTTTACATTGAACCAATCTTCATTAGATACAACCCAACCAGCCTGGAGTGAAGGGAAGAAGCCCCAACGAACACCAGCTAACTTAAGACCACCCTTAGCCTCTTTACCGAAACGAGAAGAGGCATCCATCGCTACAATAGCATTCAAGGAAATAGCGATTACGATAATTGTAACTACCATTTACATAATAGCTCAAATTATTCCAAGTGTCGTTTGTGCCACCATAGTCTTTATACTGCAATGAATAAGACATATTAGGCATCTTATCATTGTCGTTGTTATAACCAGAAACATGGCTATCACTATAAGAATATGCAGAGTAGCGGAATCCGCCTAAGACATCTACAGCGTGTGCCCCAAACTGACGAGCCCAATTCACTTGGAAGTCATTGAACAAAGTTGTTTCCTTACCAAACTGTGAACGCACAATGCTATAAACATCGCCCAAACCTTCAACCTCCATAGTGGGAGTACCATTATAAGGCAGATAGTACTTCTCATTTGAACGGTTCAAAATGTAGCTGAAGCGATTCTGAATAGTGAGGTATTTATTGATTTGGTATTTGGGAGCAATGTTTAGATTAAACTGAGTTTGTTCCTGATAATTCTTATTATTTCCTTCGCCATTGAGCAAAGTCCAATAAGGATTAACGAGTCCTGCAAATCCATAATCTTTAGCAAAAGAGAAAGGATTATTTGTATCGTTATAATTTTTACCAGCATAAACCTTATCTGTATGACCAAGATACAGACCACCATTCTTATAGCCTACAAATAAGCATAGGGACTAATGAATGGAGACTGGATAAGGCCAAGAACATTCGGAGATGAAATATGGCGTCTAGAATAATCCTCTGCCCAACCATTATCACGTAGGTTATATGCATTACGTGCATAACCTATATCAATAGATGAGGTAAGATTCTTTGTCAGCGTAACATCTGTATTGAAGCGAATGTTCAAACGATTAAAGTCGTTCTTCTTTGCAGTAGCGTTACTCTGAGTGAAACCAAGAGACAAGTTATACATTGCAATGTCATCACCGCCTTCTACACCAACCTTATAGTTTTGAGTAAATGCTGTACTATAAAGATCCGACTGCCAATCCGTATTGTTATGATACATCGGATAGAACAAATAGCTAGGATCTTCATTCAAGAATGGAATATTCTGGCTAGAAGAGAGGCTCTTTGCATACTCAGTTGTACCCAAGAATTCAGAAATGTAGCTGCGATACTGATTACCATCCATTACAGGAATCTTATTGTGGACTGTTTCAAAACCACCATAAGCACGAATCTTAATGCGGGTAACCATACTACGGCCACGACGTGTGGTGATCTTAATGACACCATTCGCACCGCGCGAACCATAAAGAGCTACGCCATTCTTGATAGTTTCAACATTTTCAATATCCTCAGGATCTATAATATTGAAAAGATTATTAACAAAACCATCATGAAGAGTTGTACGATTGTACTGCATATCTTGCACTACACCATCAATAACGACAAGTGGTTGCGTATTTGCATTCAAAGAATTCAAACCATTCATCAGCAAGAAAGCACCTTGTGCAGGCATTCCACCACGGTTAATTGCGCGAACACTTCCATTCAGATGATTCTCAATATCATTCTCAATCGTTGTTGCACTTGAATTATCAAGGCCCATGCTAGCAGTATTGAAAATATCCGTACCATCTACATAGAGAGGTTTTACGATACCGTTATACAAAACTGCATCTTGCTTTTCAGAACCTTTGATACCCAATTGTACTGCATTGTAACCATCCAGGTTGATGTACAAAGCAGTTACGAATGTAGGGACAGAAATAGTATAAGCACCATTTTCATCAGTCATCGTAGTGTAGAAGCGATTACTCAAAGCTTGTACACGAACACCGGCTAAAGGCTTTTTTGTTGCCGCATCGAAATATGGCCAGAAACTTGTTTCATTTCATACTTCGGTGCCACGGTCTTAGCCTTGGCTGGAGCGACCTTTGTCTGAACCGCAACTGCGGTAGTGTCTGCCTCTTGAGCTGACAGCACGCATGTACCAGACAGCATGAAAAGGCATACACCTGCACGAATAACTCCCTGCATCATGTTAGTTCGTTTTATATTATTCATCTTAGACTTACTTTTTGTATGTTAACAAGAATTACTAGTCGCGAACGGGCTCAAGAATCACTTTGCTGATGTTCAGGGATTTCGTTTTACCACGAGTCTGATTTCTACGGGAGAGCGTGAAACGCAGACGTGGGAAAGAAACATAACCAGCAGGCAGATTTACATAGCACTTCGGGAACTCAAATGAATCAAAGAGAACATAGCTCTGGATTGAATCGTTGGAAATTGTAATGTTTCTTGCACTACCTATGGAACGATTGGTTACGTCGTCAATGATATCACAATCAAACGTTGTAGTTTCCTCAATTTCTTGCCCTGTCGTACGATCGTACTGGATATTAGCAATATTCGTACGATTCGGAAAGCATAATAGCACTGATTTTATACTTTGTACTATAAATATTATTCAAGATGATATCGACAGTCATGTTACCGTTTGATGCTTCAAAGCGACGATACATATTGTTCTCAACACTACCCTTCACATTTTCGTTACGATTAGCGGGAGTCAATTCAACAAGTGTTCCTTGACGAGTAGTCAGAGCGGTTAAGTCATTTGAGTTGTAGCAATAAAGAAACCATACTGCAATTTAATTTCGTTCTTAGAAACAATTGAATAAGCAGGATTTACATTATAGCTATTGACTGCGTATATGTAACCATTTGAAGCTTTATATGGAGACTGTCCATTAAAGATAGGATTGGCACCACCTGGATTGGAATTATAATAAGTCACATTATTTGTAGACTTAATAGAATCTGCATGAGTAGCGTAATGATTCACCTGTGCTGAATCTGTCTGATTTGCAACAGGGAATTGGCTAGTACTGAAGAAAGCGCTACTAATAAGCATATCTTTTGCACTATAAGATTGCAGAGAGTCAGCGTTCACACGGAGTGCGTTATTATCTGTCTTATCAAAAACACGACGCTCACTTGACCAATCATAAGCATAACTACTACCGTACTTGAACAAAGAGCTGACAGAATTGAATGCTGTCTCAAAAGCAGCATCAGAAGGAAGAACTGCAATGTAGAGTGAGTCTTCATTCTTTACTCTTGCACCACAAGCATCTAAAATCTTGTTAGTCTGGTGGTATACTGAATCAACATATACCATCTGGCCATTTTCATTCATCGCACCTTGGGTACTACCAGATTCAGAGAATGTTTCCTTATCTACTTTTGGATCTTTCAACGCTGCCCAAACCTTTGAAAAATTAGGGTTTGCAGCAAGATAATCATATATATTATAGGCAAAAGGAGAACGGCCATTTAGCAAATGCAAAGAACCATTTGCTGACACAATATTACCTGCAGAAGCATCAACAGCTACGGAATTAAACAGATTATGAGAAACCTCGTAGACACTAACCTTAGCATTCAGCAGACGTACTTTTTGTGTACCAACATTGGACTCGTTGCTAAACGTGCAATATGGTTTAGAACAAATTGATTGGCTACATCATAGTTGATTTGCCAAGCTTCTCGATTAGACTGTGATGTCGGGTCAGAAGACTGTGCTAACAATTGATCACGCTTATCAAGTAATTTCAAATAATAAGATGCATTGTACGTACCATCTTTAGGTGCCCAAACAGTGAACGTCTGAGCCTGATTAAGAAGCTCACCCAGAGTCTGCTTTCCACTCTTGTCGTTAGCATTCTTCATGACATACGTACGACTCATAATCATCGCGAGAGAGTCTGTAGCACCATTGCTTTGTATGTTTTCCCAAAGAGTTTTGGAAGAAGCAGCGCCACTTTTTACATCATAATGGTCGTCAGAGCAAGCAGTTGTTCCTAAAAGAACAAGTGCCCCCATAAAGCCATAACGAGCAAAATTTATATATTTCATATTCTTTTCTGTTTTCAATCGGTTATTGGAATGAAAAGTGGGCAGTCTCTAAAGAAATAGAGACTTACCACTTTCATATTTTTACCATGGATTCTCTGCAGCAGAACCATTATATACATTAGAGGGACAATACTCTATGTAGTCCAAGAAGAACTGAGAGTCCAACTTTTTGAGTGCTGATTTAAAACGTATATAGTAGGTCTTGCCTGCTTCCATATATTGGATGCCAACGATACGGCGCACAACACAATAGGTTTTACCATTAGGCAATGCACGAGCTTTAGATGTTCCTGTACCGTCACTTGCACCAAAGTATAGGGGGGCTTTCATATAGCCTTGAATACGCAAGTTCTTATCGTTTTCAATATTGGTTTCAACGTCTGGCACATCATCTTGCCAATTCAATTGAGGATTGGAGTTGTTATCAACAGGCTGACGGAGGTCAAGGGGTAATCCTGTCGGTTGCAAGCGATAAGGGTCCTCACCAAAATAAGGCTGAGCCATACCACGCAAAGGATTCTGAGAAATACCAAGACGGATTTCGTAAGTACCAGACTTTGGAACTGGCGGGAGACGCAAAGTAAAGTCGAAAGACCTGCAGCCATAAATTCATCACCTTGATAGTCCGTCCAAGAGGTGCCCCCTGCCCAAGCGGCATTAAGATAAGCGAACTTTGTACCAGAGGATTCGTTTGTAATTGCAGCAAAGTAACCCTTCGGGAAGAAGTGATAATCAGCACCACGAATTGAATTAGACAACATTTCACTCAAGATAGTTGACAAATCCATACGCATACGTTCTCCACCCAGAGCATCAGCAACGTCTGTTGTCTTTAATAAAATGCCATCAATAGGATAGTAAAAGCCATTAAGCGCATTGTTATCGTACTGACCATTGGTTGCTGAAATCTTCACATTAAGACCTACACCTGGTGCGTGAGCAATTGTGGAAACCTCAGAATAGTCGCCATCAAAACCATCGTTATATTTAGAAACACGATTCAAATATATTTCATGTTCTCCTGTAGGAACCTGAGTCACTTTCAAGATATCATGATATTTACCTACGGTACGATAGTAATCCCATACATCAACAGAATAAGTCAGACGCTGAGGATTTTTCATATCTGCACCATACTTATAACCATATTCACTCAAGTGTACTACCAATTTATTATAAGGTATACGACCTTCAATAAAGTGATAAGCAACAAAGCGATTAACTGGATTTTCAGGATTTTTCAAATCATTGACATGGCTTGATCCATAAACGGGTTCAAGTTTAGCAAGAATAGCTTGTTTTACTTGATCCCAGTTTGTAATAGTTCCCTCGGAATTAGTAGTAACATTGATGCCCCACTCACGAGCATAAACATCATCTGTTTCAACAAATCCAGTAAAGCCTAAATAACGCTTTGTGGAATTAAGAGGTCACGATAAACAGCGAATGTAGTTTTAGGTTCTTTCTCTTCATGCTCAATATTCTCATAAGCAAGATCACGATCAACAGCCAAAGAATCTGCTAAACCTGTCTCCTCAAGAAGACGACCCATAATCTTCATATTCGGTGCTTGCTGAATCATCTCAGCCACAGTATTTGCTGACGGAGATATCACGCAATTTACGAGGTGTACGATACCATTTGAAACTTTCTGATTCTCTTTAATAACAGTAGATGTACCATTGATAACATACGGACTGTTATTTTGAGTAGAATCTTGATGACAAGAAAGTAAACGGTCATTAAGGTTGGACAAAGTAAACGTACCAGAAGTTGGGAAATCTGGTGTTTCGTAAGCACCTTCTGTTCCATTGTCAATCACGCAGTTGAACGCGATTAGCTGGGCTTGTTCGTAAGTTAGAGAACTAACATCAGTTGAGCCAGTGAGAGATGAAACATACTTTTTAACAGCTGAATTTGTCGGAGCAAAAACTGTATAATTACCACGAGCTGATAACACTGCTGACAAAGAAGAAGCATTGTCAGATCTACCAAGTTTTACTCGATCAAAGATAGCTTTGATATCTGACAGAGAGTCAGAAGCTACTAAATAATCCGTAACAGTCTTATCCTTAGCTATTGCAAAGTTTGAATCATCAATGTCTTCCTTGCAAGATTGCAGGGAAAAGGCAAGGTACACAGCAACAAGAAGCTGCAAAATCCTTTGATTCTAGATATTACAATATTCTTTTTCATATTTCCAATATTATTTCTTGCTATATCTGTCCCAAACTGGATTCTGATTCAGTTTACCACCTGCAGGAACTCCATTGACTTTCATTTCATCAGAGAACACAGGATTATAGAGAGAATAAAGCAATTTCAAACGGTTCTTGAGAGAAGTAGAGAGAGACATATTATCCGATAGAGATTTAGTCGGATCGTTAGTAGCTTCAGCCTGACGCACAATATCAAACCAGAATTTACCTTCCCCAACAAATTCTCGTTGACGCTCCTGATAAACTAAAGTCAGCAAATTAGCTGCTGTCTTATCTTTACCATAATAGATATTGAGATTCGTGCGGTCGGTATTGAGACGAGTACTCTTATACTCACTCTGTTCCGTTGCTGTAGCAGGTTTCAGACCTGGATTGTATCTACCGAAGAGAGCATTTACCATATCAAATCCTTCGCAAATATCTGCATTAACAATACCAGAAGCTGTCGCAGCCTTATCTGATTCTGCATGTTTGCGGGCAATAGCCTCTGCCTTCATCAACATAATATCTGAAAGACGATAAACTGGCCAATTGGCATCAGAAGTTGAAGAGGTGCGGAATGTATAGTTTCCACCTTTACCCATCTCTTGCCAATTATTTGCAGAAACAGAACTTGCAAGGTTTTTGATATACGGATAAACAGCATTAGCAGAGAAGGATGTAACTTGACTTATTTGCATAGTCTCAAGCATGCGGAAGTCCGTACGTCCAAAACCTTTTGCAGACTCATTACTATTGACATTTGCGAACAAAGAATTGACAACAAAAGCAGAAGTAGAAACACCTGAAGATGTATAGTTACTTAAATATCTGCCATAAGCACCATTAACATTGTTTACACCATCAAACTGCACTTCAAAGATACTCTCAGAGGAATTCTTATCACCAAAGATACTATTGTAAGCAACATCGGGAGTACCGCCCGTTACTTCGACAATACGAATCAAAGGATAAGGCTGAGTTTTCTCAATTGTAGAAGCAGAAGTATTCTTCAGCAAATTTTCCTGATATTTTGCTTTCATATAATCCAGTACGGCATCACAATGCTGGATAGCCTTATTAAAGCATTCCTGCGCTAAAGCGTTAGTATAAGCGTCATTTATAACCTTACCTTTTGCCGTACGTGAAACTTTAAGAGTATCTTTCCCAACAATAGAGTCCGTTGTCACATCAGAAATATTAATGATGTGTCCATAGGGAGTATTTGTTGGTTTCTTCGTATAATTTTTGAGAAGACATCCACGCCAAAGGTACATATCTGCAAGTAAGGCACGGATACCACGCTTCGTGAAACGCCCTTTATTATCGTTTTCGGAACCAAAGTTATCAGCTGCATAATCTTTTACGACCTCTAAAGAATCTATAAGATCGCCAAGAATAGCAACTCCGGGAGTTGCAGGGATACGCGCTGCCATAGCTTGCTTATCTGTTGACACTGGTTCCGAAACATAAGGTACATCACGGAATGCACGAATCAGGTAGAAATAATACAAGGCACGGAGTGCTTCCATTTCCGCTTTAATAGGACGCCATTCACCTGTCCCAAGACTAGGGTCTACACCTTTATTAACCATTTGCTGTCCTCTAGAGAGAACAAGGTTACAATAATTAATACCAGTATAGAAAGTAGACCAAGAGAACATATTCTCTGAAGGCATGAGAACACCTTCTTGTAAATGAAGCAGCGATGTATTGTCCAACTTCATTAACTTAAAGTTATCTGAGCGAAGTTCTCCCCACAGCATAACACTTGGAGTGGTACGATTGAGAATCGTATAAGCACCTGCACGGACATTATTAAGGTCGTTCTTATCCTCCCAGAATTTTTCTTCTGTAATCTGGTCGGTCGGATAGACGGTCAAGTAATCGTCACATGATTGCAATACTCCACCAAAGCAGAGAATACCTGCTAAAGAGAGTAACTTGACATATATTTTATTCATTTTCATTGTCTTCTTCCAATTAGAAACCAAAGTTCAAACTAAAGGTAAAGGAGCGAGAACGCGGAGTTTGTGAACTATCGGTACATGGACTAAATCCATAAGCCGAATGTTCAGGATCTACACCCTGAATATTTCGTCCAGAACAATAAATTGTTTCCAGAGAAAGCAAAACGAAGCGAACTCAAGCCATACTTCTTCAACTGCTTAGCAGGAACTGAATAAGAAAGCTGGAAGTACTGGAAACGAAGGAAGTCACCAGGTTCAACATAGCGATCGCTAATCAATGCATTATAAGATACACCGATAGATGCATTCATCGCGCGTGGAATCTGAGTTACTTGACCATTCTTTCTCCAACGATGGTTCACAGATGCACTTTGATTGCGGTTTGTACGCATATCTTCGGCGTACATACGTGCAAGGTTTAGAATCTTATTACCTATACGGAAGTTGAAGTTAGTCTTTAACTGCCAGTTACCATAAGTTAAGTCGATACCAAAACCACCATTTACTTTCGGGTTAGAACCGCCAAGGTATACAATATCTAATTGGTTGATTTCACCATCATGGTTAATATCATCATAAATTACATCACCACCCTGGAATTGATAGTTAATACCTCCATAGTTGTACATCATCGGTAGCGGATTACCATTCTTATCGTAAATCACATTACCTTGAGCATCACGGGCAATAGGAGCCGTCTTACCCGAATTCTTCGCTGTATTACGATTTGTTCCATCAGGATTATTAGGAGTATTTCCACTATAGAAGTATTGGTTCTTATCATCATTCAAGAAATAACCATTATGCGCATAGTCGTATGCATAGATACCCTTGTAGCGATAACCATAAATACCACCTAAAGCATTACCAATCTGAACACGGCGTAATACTTGCTCATTCTCATAATTCACCTCTGTGTTATTACTTGCCAAAACGGAAGCATCCATTTGGGTGATAGTATTTATGTTCTGAGCAATATTGAAACGAAGTTTTGCACTAAACTTTCCAACCTTAAAGATTGGACGTGTAGTGAGATAAAGTTCCCAACCTTCATTTTTCATTGAACCTACATTAGCATAATCCAAACGAGCATAACCTGTTGAGGAAGGAACACTTACACCGCTATTAAGCAAATCAGTCGTTCTCTTATTATATATATTCAAATCAAACTGCAAAAGGTCTTCTAATAAATTTAAGTTGAAACCTAAGTTCCAAGACTTTGTCTTCTCCCACTTCAACTCAGTGAGGCGAAGATTAGAAGGAACGATAGCTGTTACACCATTATAAACACCTGCTGCTGAATACTTATTAAAGATTAGTCCCTCAGAACCTGGAGCATTACCAGTAATACCCCAACCTGGACGGAAGGCCAACATACTTACAACCTTTTTAACAGGTTGAAAGAATTTCTCATCACTAATATTCCAACGACCTGATACACCAGGGAAGAATCCCCACTTACTGCCAGAACCAAAACGGGTGCTACCATCTGCACGCAACGTAACATCGACAGAATACTTAGAACCGTAAGAATAGTGGATAGAGCTGATACCACTCATTGTGTGACCTTTACCAGTCGAAGTACTACTACCTGTTAGATAACCAGGAACAGTTGCGTCAGTAATACCACCATTGATACCAGAATTACTAGAATTTTGGTGAGTACTATTACTTGAACCAACCTCGAAACGTGCAAGAATTTGAAGAGAGTGGTTGTTATTGTAAAAATAGGGTTTGAATACAAAAGAATGACGAGTCGTGAACTGAAGATTCTTGAAATCAGAATTAGAAGTCAAATCAACGCCATCAGACCATGCACGAGACGTAAGACTGTGAGGATAATATGCATCACGAGTTTCAGTATAAGCATTCATATACACTTCACCCGTATAATTCAACTGAGTTTCATCATCAGCCTTACCTAAGAGCTTGTATTCCAAAGAGAATTGTGGGGTAATGGTGTAAGTAGACCATCTACGCCAAGCCTGATTTGCAATTGCAACAGGATTACCATTTCTCACCATATCAGCAAGATAGTAAGAAGAACGGTTACTATTAGCACCGACTAAACCTGCAGCACCTGCAGCAGGAGGCATAATGAAATATTCACCTGTATTGTAATACTCACCTACTCCATCAGCAGTTTCACGATATTCATTACGATAAACTGTCATATTAGGCATTGCCTGATATGCATAGTTCAGTAGATTATCGTCGTAGTTCTTATCATTCTTTGTATATGTAAGACCAAAATCAGAAGTAAACTTGATACGATCACTCACCCAATAGTCCAAAGCCAGACGCGTTGTGAAACGATCCAAAGCTTGCTTAATAATGGTACCTGTTTCGTGAACATAAGAACCAGAAATACGGAAGGTTGCTTTTTCACCACCACCTGCAACAGCGAGGTCAACACTATGAGACTGACCGAATTGTGTTACTTCCTTGAACCAATCAGTATTCTTATTATAATTACCATAATAAGCTGGATAGTTCTGGAGATACATAATTTCAGCAATACCAGAAGCATTGTCGCTCTGAGTTGGATTGAAGTAGGCCTCCTTCAACATCATAGTGTAGCCATCACCATTGAGCATCTTCATGCCTTCAGCTGCCATGAGCCATTGAAACGATAACCAACATTCACCTTGGTTTTACCGCGGGCACCACGACGAGTCACAATCTCAATTACACCATTAGAACCACGAGAACCCCAGATAGCTGTTGCTGCAGCATCCTTGAGGACGTTGATACTTTGGATATCTTCAGGGCTAACCTGCAACAAAGTAGCAAACTGTTCTTGATTTTCAAGATTAGAAAGATCAAGATCGCTCTTGTTATAATCCTCCATAATGTAACCATTCACAACAATCAGCGGTTCTTGAGAACCGTTAATTGAAGATACACCACGCAAACGCATGGATGTACCAGCACCAAGGTTACCAGAATTGCAACAATGTCCAAACCTGCAATCTGACCTTGCAAAGCTTCACCAGCAGTCTCAAAAGAAAGACCTTCCATGTCGTCCATGTTAAGTGTCTGCTTAGCTACAGAGATTTCACGTTCAGGAATTGTCAAACCATTCGACTTCACACGACGTGTACTCGTTATAACTGCTTCCTTCAAGGTACTCTTATCCACAAGTTCTATACGGAAAGAACGCTGTGCACCAATGGTTGTCACTTTAGTGACATAACCAATATAAGATACTTGGAGTCGGTTATTGGGATTCTTGATGGCTAATGAGAAATTACCATTTGCATCGGTCTGCGTTGCAGAAACGTTACGGTTATTGGCATCTTTCTCAATTACGTTTGCCATAACAATCGCACCTTCCCCTTTACTCCATACATGACCAGTGATTCGAGTCTGTGCAAATGCAATAGAAAAGCAGAAACACAGAACGAGGGTCAGTAGATACTTCATGTTATTCATAATACTATATTATTTGCGTGGTCTGTATTTTGCAACAAATCGTCTTGCACTGCCAGATGTTGTCCAAGCACTATCATAACGGCCGGATTTTAACTTCATAAAATTGAGAACTCCATCAATCTGATGAATAGCAGCATAAGAAGAAACCTTCACATAACGAGATTGCGTCATATTAGAAGGAGCTCTGTCAAAGTTCATGTCACGGGCAACCAAATTATAAGGCGCAATAACATGACGAGTATCACCATTAAGGTCCTTTAATTCAATTGCATTTGTCGTTTGCTTCAAGCCAATAGACATATACACATTTCTATCGTTATCAATACAAGATGTTTGATACGTACCACTATTAGTGGCATTGTCCACATAGAAAGCATTGTCTTGGAAGTGATACTTTCAAGAAGTTCACAAGGCATACAATCATAGCTTGTGCCTTAATCTTGGCATCAGAATTTACTACACCAGTTGCAGCGTCCGTATTTGCATCGAGATAATTTTGAATCGAAGTCCAAGTAGGTAGACCATTAGCAACAGCTGCAGCAATAGCTGCATTAGTAGGAATGTAAATAGTATAACGGTAGTTATTGAAGAAACGGACCAGTTTTTCTCCATTTGCAGGATGATTACCAGCATTGTCTTCAGCTACAAAGATACGATACTTATTCTGCTCGTTGTTCCAAAGAGCTGCTTCATTAGCCTTTCCGTTAATACTATCTTTAAGCCTGCCTTCTGAAGCAGTTCTGAGTCAAAGAAATTACAGAGATCATAGAATTGGCTGAATTCTGAATGATCGCGCATAATTGCGAAAACCGAATTCATTGTAGGCTGCATCGGGCGATCGAGCAAGTAAGTCATACCATTACCATAACCATTCTTTTCAGAAGTCATGTCAAAACCTTCCGTAACAGTACTTACATTGTTATTGTCTGCAGAAGCATCGCTATTTTGATCCAACTGCAAACCACCTTCTACCTTCATTCCACGACCATTATTATTAGCATCGCCAGCATGAGCCAAATAGATAGGAGCGCCACTGCGAGAGGTGAAGAAACGATTACCAGCATTCATACCTCTAGTATCATTGTTCTCATGAACCACAATATGCTGATTTACCATTTCAATGAGCAACTCACGTTTTGTTGCACCATAGTCATTATTCGCATAGGAATTATCCAAAACGTCATTGGGCAATGACTGATAACGGCCTGTAACTTGACCGTCTACAGAAGCATCTCTATCCTTGTCGGGATTGTATTTGTGTGCAATAGCTTTGATGGGCAAACGAGGAGAGTTATCCGTTGCAGAAGTTGCACCATACTCGAAAGTCCAATAACGACGATTGGAAGGAATACCACTTGACATAGATACAGGATCCACATAACCATACTTTGCGAGTCCGTCATCTGTCGGAACAAAGAAAGAGAAGCGGCTCTGCATAGCTTTCAAGTAAGTACTAAAATACTGCTTCAAGGGAGCGCTTGTATAAGAAGTACCATCAATATATGGTTCGTCTGCACGCAACACTGAGCGAATCACCTTCGTGTTTGATTGAAGGATAGCTGGTGCTATTACAGCTGCATAGTCAGCAGGAGTAATAACAGTATTCATTATATATACTACACCATTATTAGCAAGAAGAGTCTTTTCAAACAAATTCTTGTAAGCAGCTTCACTTCCATAAGTTGTTGCTGGGAACATTTGATCCTGAGCATCATTCATAATGGTCAAGTACTTGCTAGGAACGGTCTCTGCATAAGAGTCCTTCATCAAGTTATTAACAAGTGCTTGGATCACACTCAGAGGAATCTGCTGAATATTGAAAAGCAAATTCTCTTCTGTGTTTGCCTTTTTACCATAACGATTGATAAGAACACGACCTCCACCATTAAGGAAGTATTCCTTCATAGCTTTATCACTTGGTACGAACATAGCCGCCATATCATTTTCTTTCTTAGTAGAAGAAGATATCGCATATGTATTCCAAGCTGGATCAAAGCCTAGTTTTGGAAAATCTCCCAGCGACTTTCCTTTTGGATCAAGGGCAATAGCAACGTTACCTTGAGAGTTTGAAGAAATATAACGTTTCTGGAAGATTGAGTCACCATTTATATTATGGAGAGCTGAATATTCATCCGTCAATGTACGAGAAAAGTATGGCGCACTAAAACGATCTAGCAAAGCATTGAAATACTTCGTATCACCATTTGTACGAATCACCTCAGCCATATTAGGAGGAGTCACAAGAACTGAATCGAGAACGTGATAGTAACCATTCAGACAAGTCACATCTTGTTCAACAACTCGACGATTGTAGATATAGCTACGATTCTCCGTTTCAGGCCAACTTCCATTTGGAAGGTTCAGGATGAAAGCAACGTCATCATGCTTCACTTTCTTCTCATTCATATTTCCTTCGAGGAAGTGAGTCATCATTGGATTAGTTGCATCCACTGCCATATATATACCACCGCGAGCTTCTCTACGGTAGTAGTTCCAGTATTTAGTATCACCTACATCCGTACCATCAGCATCAGGCTGATTAAGATTTTCAGGCAACTGATACCATCTCCAATACGGCACTGTGTCAGTTGCCGTTGCATTAGAGACTTGGCGTAAGCACAAGTTTTTACCATTATTTTCTGTATTGGAGAGCTTCTCCATTACATACGCATTATTCAACATCGAGTTGTTGAGCAATACGCGCTTCTGATTTGTTGAGAGCTGATCATAGCTTCTAATGGGATTACCATTGCCATCTTTCCAAGTTGTGGTTTGGAAGAAATGTTCATAGGCTTTGTCATCGGCCACAAAGAGCGTCAAGCTACCCGTCTTCGACAGCACATCCTTATACCCCAAATCATTCACCAGACGAATTGTAGTCTTAAATGTTCTGTCGGTACGGTTATTCAACTCATCATATATACTCGCTCCAAGAAACGCTGGTTTCTTTTCATCCAGATCATAATCATCCGAACAAGAGTAAGTAATACCGCAAGTTGAAAGCAAACACAACGCACCTAGCATTGCAGTTCCCAATCGGTTAAATCGGTCCTTCATACCTTTAAGTAATTGATTATTTTGTAGTTATATTTAATTCAGTGTTTACACACAATTATACGTTGGGACAAAGATAATTTTTTCTTATCATTTGACACGCAAGTATTGCAACTAATAAATTATTAGTTTATATTTTTTTAACAATCAACAAAGGTAAATATGGTTAAGCATTGATGGATTGGTACACAACATTTATAGAAAACAAATGCTATAGAAGAATAACCAATCCACAATTACATCCTAAAAAACAATAGATTACGTATTTTAAAAGCACTCACGTTTCCGACAATTAAAATTTATGAGCAGAAACACAAGTGCTTAAAAAATACTTTAAAATATCTCAAAATTGAGAACCTAACGAGGCTTCTAAAATAAATCTGAAAAGGACGAAACTAACTATAAATTAAGAGAGTGCTAAACGAGCAATTCCTTCTACTTCTATCAACCAACCAGGGCGACATACACGAGCCTCAACAATTAGCACTGGAAGATGATGCAATCTCTTTTTCAAATACGCTGCCACTACGGGATAATCAGAGATGTCACGCAAATAAACAATAGCATATTCCAAATTAGACAAAGAAGCCTCTCCGTCGTTCAGCAATTTTTCAATATTAAGAAACAGACGCTCAGTCTGTGCTTGAACATCTCTCTCATAAAGCACTTTTCCCTGATTATCAATGCTAGCTGTACCTGACAACATCAAATATCTTTGCCCATTTGCATCTAAACTTGTAGCGCGTTCAAACGCCACGCCATATTCACGAGTGGGATTGAGGTATTCAAGTGCCTGAAGATAACGAACATCGTTGCGTTGCAAACCATCAACAGACAAAAAATCAGCACATACAATCGATTCTGCATTGGAAGGATAGCCACCAATACCCGTAGAGGCTATATAATGAGTATCTCCCGTAAGTCCCTCCTTAGCAAAGACCTTATTACGCCCCACAACTACGCCGTGGTAGTTTCTATCCACATCTCGCACATAGAACCACGTGCGATGACAATTTGCTTCAAGTGTAAGCCCTTCTTCTTTCAAGAATTGTTGATGTCGACGGAACGTTTCAATTGTTTGTTCTTCTGTGGAGAGGCTTTTTGCTTCAGCCGCAGTGAAACGAACTGATTGAAACAATATTTTCAACGCCCCTATGCCCATCTTCATTCGCTCAGGAGTACCTACTTTTTCTACATTCAATTCTGTTGTTAAAACACAGTGTAGAGCTACTTTCTCACCACTCAACAAAGGCTGTTCTATGATGCTAATAGCACCTGCTTTGAGCTGGTTCCAAAGAGGATGTTGATGGAGAACTTCTAACTGATTAGCTGCATCTGAAAGATAAACACGTGTAACCAATAGTTGAGTCAGAGTAAGTTTTTCATTTTTCAGCATATCGACAAGTTGAACACTGAGACTATTCAACTGCTCGTCTAGTCCTCCTTGCTGACTGGGGACCATAATTTTGAATATTAACATATCTCTGTCAAATACTTATTTACCAACATTTCCACCTTCTGCGGTTTTATGCCCCAACGTGGAGCAATAAGCAGTTCGCTTGGCGATTCCGAGACATAGCGTTCAAGTGCCACAGAGGACTTCAAACGCTTCAAAAATCGTGCAACAAGCTGAGCGTACCCCCTCTGCTGTCATCAAAGAATAGTCCGCTTGATGGTGTATAAAATCTTGCGCCATAACTGTTCCTCGAAGAATTTGCAACTGATGAAGTTTAAGCACATCAATTGGCAATTCATTTATTCTGTCTGCTTGCTCCACATCACGATCTTGCGTAACAGTGGGAAGTCCCAAAATGAGATGTACGCCGATCGTCAGTCCGCGCTCTGCAATCGCTCTAATAGTTCGTTGCGCACAAGCAAAATCATGCCCTCTATTAATGCGTTTCAACACATCGTCATAGGTACTTTCTACACCTAGTTCAATGTGTACAAAAGTTTCTTTATTCAACGCTGCTAGATAATCCAGAACATCAATCTCCACACAGTCGGGACGCGTAGCTATCACAAGGCCTTCAACATCTTGAACACTCAATGCCTCTTCATAGAGTTGGCGCAAACGTTCTAAAGAAGCATACGTGTTCGAATACGACTGAAAATAAGCCAAGTAGTGCGTATTACTCTTCGCCTTGTGAGAGAAAAATTCTTTTCCTCGTTGAATTTGTTCTGTCACGCTCAAGTGCGGATCACAGTACTGCGGACTATAGCTATAATTGTTGCAGTAAGAACATCCTCCTCTACCTACCCGACCATCACGATTAGGACATGTGAAACCTGCATCGATAGCCAACTTTTGAACTGGCCCCGAAACATATTGAGACAGGAATTCTGAAAAAGAAGGATTATCCATAGGCGCACAAAGGTAGTAAAATAATGGCTGAATAATGAAATTTGAACTGAAAAGGAGCAGATGCTTTTGGGCGTAAATCTCCTTATTGCATAAAAGAATACAATAAAGATGTCAGCTGACAGAATAAGGATGTCAGCTGACACACTTATTGTATTTAAGAAGATGATAAAGAAAGGATGATTATGAAGAGAGATAACGCTCTCCTTAAGAACATTTTCCTGTTGTCACATCGTCACACCGTCACACTTAATTGCTAAAGTATTGAAAAAGTTCTCATTACTAGTGCGACATCGGTGTGACAACAAAACTTTAAAATAGACATTTGTTGTCACACCGATAAGTACCTATCCAAAAAGCCGTTCTTCTTTACAAATAGCTGTAACACATTTTTTTCAGAGTAAGTCTTTATAAGCTTCTATCGCACGCTCTGTCGTCTTCACAGCTTCTTCCAAGGGAAAAGGGAGTTCTCCGCCACTGGCATTAAGATGACCTCCACCATTAAAAAATTCTTCTGCCATTTTATTACAAGGGAAATCATCAACACTGCGCAACGAAACCCTAACAACATCTTTCTGTATCTTCTCGAAGGCTGATACTCAAACGCATACCTTTCACTTGCAGGGGCATATTTACCAACCCCTCAGCATCGCCACGAATGAAATGAAAATCTTTCATTTCATTCCTCGTTATAGTGAAGATACTAGCCTTATTATCCGCATAAAACTTCAATTTCTCATAAAGTATATAGCCTTGTAAGCGCAAACGATCTACAGAATAAGTATTGAAAACATTTCTATATATCTTATCCTTGTCAATTCCTTTCTCCAGTAATTTGCTAATAATGGTATAGATTTCAGGATTATTCGAGTTGTAAGTAAAACCACCTGTATCGGTCATCATACCACAATAGAGCGCGGAAGCCCCCTGAGTTGTCATTGTTTCGTATCCTCCCAACTGATAGATTAGGCGAAAGACAAGTTCTGAAGTAGAACTCATCTCGGGATGAGAGATAATAGTTTGAGCACATGTCGTATCAGGAGACAAGTGATGGTCTATCATCAAACGCTCTGCCTTTGAATTTGCTACAACATCACCCATTTCCTGTAAACGATGCAACGAATTAAAGTCTAACATACAAATAAGGTCTGTACCTTCTATCAAGTGGCGAGCAACGTCACGCTTATGGTCATAGAAAACCACCTTCTCCGAGTTAGGAAGCCAACGGAGAAAATCAGGAAAAGGGTTAGGCATTACAACAATAGCTGATTTTCCTAATCCTTGCAAATATTCGGCCCAACCCAGCGCAGCACCTAATGCATCACCATCTGGACCTCTATGTCCCATTATCACTATTTTACGCGCATTTTGAAGTGTGCGCATCAAAGAAAATAGAGTAGTATTATCTAAAAGAGGATTCATCAATAATTATTTTCTAAAAAGGTTTAGTTAAATTGATACTAAAAAATCATTTACAGACACTTTAATGCAGCCACCTCACCAACAGGATCGAAAGACTTAAAGATGGCACTTCCAGCCACAAGGGCATCAGCTCCAGCTTCTTTCAACTGTTTTCCAGTCGTTCTATTGACCCCTCCATCCACTTCTATCAAAGCTTTTGAAGCCTTACGATCTATAAGTTCACGCAACTGACGTGTCTTTTGGAGGCTATTTTCTATAAATTTCTGTCCGCCAAACCAGGATTCACACTCATAAGCATAACGAGATCCAAATCTTGAACAATATCCTCAAGCAAGCAAACGGGAGTGTGCGGATTAAGAGTTACGCCTGCCATCATTCCCGCATCTTTGATTTGTTGAACTACGCGGTGAAGATGTACGCAAGCTTCATAATGCACATTCATTATCTTGGCACCTAAAGCGGCCACTTGACTCACAAACTTCTGTGGTTCTACAATCATCAGGTGCACATCCAATGGTTTCTTAGCTGCTTTAGCCATTGCTTCCATAACGGGAAAGCCAAAAGAGATATTGGGTACAAAAACGCCATCCATCACATCAAGATGAAACCAATCAGCTTCACTCGCATTTAGCATTTCTATGTCACGTTGCAGATTTCCAAAATCCGCAGAAAGAAGAGAAGGAGATACGATCATATATCTAAATCTTTTAATGATTTTTCTGAGCCATCATCAGATAATAGGATAGAGTTATTCTCTCTAAGCTTCTGAATATAGGCTAGTTCATTCAATGCAAAATCAGCATTTAACGGTTCATTCAACATTTTCTTATAAACGTTTTCAGCACTGATCAAGTCGCCAAGTTCAACATGTACATAAGCCCAACGACGACGAAGAAAGTTCATAAAGCGCTCTTCTACGTCCGTCATTGGCTCTGCTCCATCAGCATACTTCTCTCGGAGCTCTTTAATAAGAGTGTTTATAACGTAAAGGGAGCGAAAATCGCGCGCATTTACTAATGTATTTACATAGGCGATACTAACACCAATATCTCTTATATGAAAAATTCCATCCAAATAATAATAAGCTTGATCATAGAGCTTCAACTCTGCATAAGAAGAACCCAAATAAAAGGCAGTTAAGAACAATGTGTTTTGGATTGCTTCATCTTTGGGAAGCTCATACGCCAACATCTTATTCCAAACGGGTGCCAGATACGCAATCACCTCATAATAACGTTCTTGACGAAAGCATTTCCTTCCCCAATAAACCTTCTGAGCAAAGTCATCCGTTTGCCACAATGCTAACATCTGCTGATCTTCCGTAAGCTCTTCTTGTTTGCCCGCAAAGATTTTATCAATTGCATCCTGCCGCATATAAGCCAGTTCTTTCAAGCGTTGCTCATTATCGCCCTTATCATAAGCCAAATAGAAACTAGAAGATTTTAATACTCCTGGCACTTCAAAAGCTCCAGCTTCTGCATTGACATCAGCAACAGCCGCCACTACATAAAGACATTCTTGAGTTTCCTTATCTGCTTTAAGAACAATCGTAGCTATACGCAGAGAGTCATTTTCTTTCGTCTGATATTTATACTTCACAAGCAGAGTAACAACATCTTTAACAAAAGAAGGCTTCCCTTCCTCTTCCTCAGCAATAAGAGAAGAAAGCACATTGAAAGTTTTAACTTGTTCAGCTGACGACAAAGTCTTAATACTATCTGATACTATAGTAATATCAATTATTGAAGGCTGATTTATTTGAAAAACAGTAGCTAAAAGAGAAGCAACACTTATAGGTAGTCTCGCCCCTGATCTATAATTAAACGATTCATTATCAGTCTTTTTTACTTTTCCTTCATTATTTAAGTGAAAAAGTTCAAGAGAGTCCAACAATGCATTTTCACGCGCATAGTTCAAATTATTTTTCTCTACGTCATAAGGCGAAAAAGAGGAACCTTCTTTTTCTAGAAGCAAAAACTCATTTGTAAAGATTCTTCGAACATCAAAGAATCCTTCCAAAAGAGTTAAAAAGGCATCTTTTGTCCGCAGAGTATCATCAGTAAAAAAGAAAGGTGAAGAAATATGGACAATCATATTCTTTTTATCATCACTATATGCATAATAAACTGTATGACAAAGAACTATAGTATTAACCCGATTACAAACAACTCGCAATAAATCTATTTTTTCAGCAGATACTTCTGCGATACCCTGAAAGAAAATAACCACCTCACCACTATGGGGAAAAATCCGCATATTATAATATCCATTTTGGAAATTAAAACGAAATTCTACGAGGTCATCCTTGCGTTTTTCTCGAGTGTACGTGCAATCGATCGATTTTAAGAGATTCTCAGCGTGTTTAGAATTATCCTCCTGAGAGCTTTTTCCGTTCTTTTTTGAGAAAAAGGCTCTAATTCTCTCTTTTGAGAAAAAAAATAGAATGACGGCTATCAACAAGACATCAACAACAACTGCTATAACATTTATAAAATCCATGTAGGTTACACCTCCTTAAACATTATACAAATGTACCATAAAAATATGGAATCCTTATAATCCAGCGGAAATTATTATTTTTGCGTTCCATAATCATATCAAAACAAAACTATGTCCGTACGCCAAATCCCCCTGGAAGATTTTTTTCGCAATAGTCCGCAAGCAGCGTTTCAATTATCCCCCGACGGGAAGCATCTCTCCTTCATGGCGCCCTATCAAGACCGAATGAATATTTTTGTTCGCAACTTGGACGAAGAAGAAGCCACGCAGCTGACCCACGAAACCGAGCGAAGCATTGATGGCTATTTTTGGGTGGACAATACGCGCATATTGTTTATGAAAGATGATGGGGGCGACGAGAACTACCACCTTTTCGGTGTAAATCTTGATGGTTCTGACCTCCGCTGTTATACTCCTTTCGACGGAGTACGTGTAAGAATCATTGATGACCTAGAAGATATTCCAGACCAAGTGCTTATTGGCATGAATAAGCGTAATCCCGAGGTTTTTGACCCATATCGTCTTGATTTGAAAACTGGAGAACTAACACAACTAGCAGAGAATCCTGGAAATTGGCAGGGATGGATGACTGACCACAATGGAGTTCTTCGATCTGTAACGGCCATTGTTGACGGTGTAAATACTCAGATTCTCTACCGCGATCATGACAACGAAGATTTTCGTGCAGTACTGACAACGAGCTTCAAGGAAAGCGTTGATTTCATAATATTTACGCCTGACAATAAGTATGTGTACGCTGCAACAAATTTAGGGCGCGACAAATCTGTCTTGGTTCTCATGGATCCTGCTACGTGCGAGGAAATAGAAATGCTCTATGAAAACCCCATTTACGATATATCTTCTATCAGCTACTCCCGAAAGCGAAAGAAACTACTGGGCGTATTCTGTAGCGGCCACAAAGAGCCTGTACGCCATTACTTTGACGAGGAAGAAAAGAACTTAAAAGAAAAAATGAGGAGCTTCTTCCCTGGTCTCCACTGCGGTATGAGCGATTGCGATAAGGCTGAAGAGAAGTATCTACTTTATGTGGGTAGCGATCGCAATAAAGGGGCATATTACTACTACGACATTCACGAAGATCAGCCTCGAAAAATTGCTAGTCTTTCACCATGGCTCAACGAAGAAGAAATGGTTGAAATGGAAGCAGTCAAATATACTACGCGTGATGGACTAGAACTGGAGGCTTATCTCAGTTTGCCTAAAAGCTTCAATAAAGAATCCTACTCCTCATCCTGTTATCATCCATCCACATGGAGGTCCTTGGGCACGCGATTATTGGGGATTCGACTCTGTCGTTCAGTTTCTCTGTAATCGTGGTTATGCTGTCTTTAGCATGAACTTCCGTGGTTCAACAGGTTACGGACGCAAATTCCTAGAAGCCAGCTACAAAGAATGGGGACGCAAGATGCAGGACGACATCTCTGATGGTGTGGCTTACCTCATAAAAGAAGGTATTGCTGACTCCAAACGAGTAGCCATTTATGGTGCGTCGTATGGGGGCTATGCTGTTTTGGCCGGCCTCGCCTTTACGCCAGAGCTCTATTGCTGCGGTATAGACTATTGCGGTGTCTCAAACCTCTTCACCTTCATGAAGACTATCCCACCCTACTGGAAGCCAATGCTTGAAATGATGTACGAACAAGTGGGCAATCCAGAAACTGATCACGACTTGCTAGCGGCTGCTTCACCGGCACTCCATGCCGACAAAATACGCGTACCACTCTTTATTGCTCAGGGAGCTAACGATCCACGCGTCAATAAAGCAGAAAGCGACCAAATGGTAGAAGCTCTCCGAAAGAATGGCGTAGAAATAGAATACATGGTAAAAGAAAACGAAGGACATGGTTTCCACAATCAAGAAAATCGCTTTGACTTCTACCGCGCTATGGAAAAATTCCTCACAAAATATCTATAAACCATCGCGTAAACGCTAGAATTATAGTTTTATTGTGTTATTTTCCGCACCCAAGTATTGTTTTATAACATACATTTATTACATTTGCAACCGATAACTATAAAATTACTGCCTATCGAAACAGCATTACTCCAAAATCAAAACATCTGAAAGTAATGACTACTCTCAATTTTCAGCCGGACGAAATTCTTGTCGGCCTTTATGCACAAGGAGATAATGAGGCTTTTGATGTTCTCTTGTCCCGCTATAAAGATAGGCTCTATTCCTATATAAATTATATTGTACGTAATGACGATGTTGCGGAGGATATCTTCCAAGAAACGTTTGTCAAGGCTATTATAACCATACGTCAGAACAAATATCACGAAAGTGGTAAGTTCTATGCGTGGCTGACGCGCATAGCACACAATCTCATTATCGATTTCTTTCGCGTAGAGAATGCTAATACGGTAGTTTCTAATGATGAAGTAGAATACGATATTTTTAATAATGCAAAACTGGCTGACACTTGCATCGAAAATAGTTTGGTGAACGACCAAATCCTAAACGATGTGCGGAATTTGATGAATCATCTTCCGGAAAGTCAGCGGGATGTTGTCTATATGCGCTACTATAAGGAGCTTTCTTTCAAAGAGATTGCCGAACTGACAGGCGTTAGCATCAACACCGCTCTTGGACGGATGCGTTACGCTATCATGAATATGCGCCGCATGGCGGAAGAGCATAATATTCAGCTTAACGCCATCTAAACAGAGCTTATCCACACATTTTTTTATATAGACAGAGTTCTCCTGTACAGGGGAACTCTATTTGTTTTTACTGGTATGAGAGAAGAAAAACACAGAAAAGCAGAAAATAAATCAAGAAATACATACTAAAAGTATAGGCTCTGCGTTTGAATAAACAGATGCGGTGAAATAGGAGAAATAATGCAGCCACTAACCGCACAAGAATAAATTATAAAGCAAGTTGCCTATGACTGATTCTTTACCACATCGCACTTCGCCACGCGAAGACACTCTAAAATTTCTTCGGGAATTTGCCCGCTTCTATCAGCCTGTGACACTGCCCACAAATGATGACACGGACTCCACAATGGGTTCGCTCTCAACCTCCCTCTGTTAATAAAACACTAAGCACACACCTCTTCTCGGACGCTGTGTGCTTTTCCATTTATAAAGCATTTATCAATGAAGAAAATCTTATTGCTCGGATCTGGCGAATTAGGCAAAGAATTTACCATTGCGGCCAAACGCTTGGGACAATACGTTATTGCCTGCGACAGTTACGCTGGAGCTCCAGCACAACAAGTGGCCGATGAAACTGAGGTATTCTCTATGCTCGACGGCGACGCTCTGGAGGCAGCCGTTCGCAAGCATCGTCCCGACATCATTGTTCCCGAAATCGAAGCCATTCGTACGGAGCGGCTCTACGACTTTGAAGAACAAGGCATACAAGTTGTGCCGTCCGCTCGTGCTGTCAATTTCACGATGAATCGTAAGGCGATCCGCGATTTGGCGGCTAAAGAACTAGGCGTTAAGACTGCACGCTATTTCTATGCAAAGAACTACGAGGAGTTACAAGCGGCGGCCAACGAAGTTGGTTTCCCATGTGTTATCAAGCCCTTAATGTCGAGTTCTGGACACGGGCAGAGCCTTGTGAAAAATCCCGACCAACTTCACGATGCGTGGACATCAGCCATAGAGGGAAGCCGAGGCGACATTCAGGAAGTTATCATTGAAGAATTTATCCGTTTCGACAGCGAAATCACGCTACTTACCGTCACTCAGAAATGGTCCTACACTCTTCTGCCCTCCCATTGGACATGTACAAGAACATGGCGACTATCGGGAAAGTTTCCAACCTGCAGCAACTACCCCCACTCAGTTGAAAAAAGCCGAGGAAATGGCGGCAAAAGTGACTGAAGCATTGACGGGCGCAGGTATTTGGGGCGTAGAATTCTTCTTGAAAGGCGATGAGGTTTACTTTTCAGAACTCTCTCCGCGTCCTCACGACACGGGTATGGTCACACTTGCCAACACGCTCAACTTCAACGAATTCGAACTTCACCTACGCGCCGTCATTGGCTTACCCATCCCCTGCATCAAGCAAATGAGATATGGAGCGAGCGCAGTGATTCTCTCGCCCATAGAATCAGAAAAACAACCACAATATCGCGGCCTTGAAAAAACTTGTGAGGAAGATGCGGACATTCGCATATTTGGTAAACCTACAACAAGACTCCATCGCCGTATGGGTGTAGTGGTGGTGAATGGACCGACGGATGCCGACTTAAATGCCATCCGAGAAAAAGCCAAACGCTTGGCCAACTACGTTGAAGTTTACTAATAAAATCCATCTATCATTGCTTTACCGCGTAAGATAATTGTTAAAATGTATCTAATTGAAAATAAAGAAGTTACACTGTTAGTACGACTAAATAGGTAACGATTTGGAAACGAGCGAATTACTTGGCTTCGCTGTTTTCTACCTAACAAAGAACGCTTGTTATTCTGTTTGCAACAGATAATACTTTGTTACCGAATAACAAGCGTTCTTGATGAGATATTCTTCTTTCTGCATTTTTTTAGGCGTGAGTTATAATCCTCTTCCACGTTTTTTCTTTCTGTTGGCTTGGCTTCTGAGTTTGCACTGCCACGCTGTTTCTGCATAGTCATAGCCTTGCGCAGTTGGCGTAATCAAATCTCCGAACCCTTCCACCACTTCATCGGCTGCACTAACGATGGTATCTGCCACTGCACCAATGGAGTTCTGCGCTCGTGGAGTGTCATTGTCTCGTGACAATTGAGGAACGGCTTGGAGGTACGAGTTGATAACCAGTATCAGGTTGTTCTTTCCTTTCTGTCGGCTCTTGTACTGTTAGATGTGGTTTCCTTGATTCTTCCTTGTTGGTTGCTTCAAAGTTTTTCTGCAAGGAACGGTAATCAAACTCCCTGCCGATTTCGGATGCCTTGAATGTCTGTCCATTGTATAAGAACTTCAAGCCATATACCTTGCCCTGATTGTTCTTCATGCGCTCTATGGAAATGCCGTTCTTATTCAGCTTATAGAGGAACATGAAATGCCCGGTGATACCTGTACCTTTGTACTTGTCAAGCAGGGAATAACAGATTTGTTGTACATCTTTCTTGGTTTGCTCTCTCGTCGGGCTGACTTTTGCCTTTTGGTATTTCCTTTCCGCCTTGACCTCTTTTGCAATAGTCTTACTTTTCTCCCTACTGATTTCCTCCGCTACTCTTGCTGCTTTGTTGCTTACAAAGGTGGTATCATAAACCTCTCCATATAGGCTGATACGGTTGGCAATGATGTGAATGTGTCTATTATCAGTGTCCTTGTGCGTTACTGCCACCCATTGGTGGTTGTCAAGTCCCATTCGCTTGGCAAACAAATGGGCTATTCCCATAAGCTCAGATACAGGCAGCCTTTCTCGTCCTGTGGTGCGATGCCTATTTCGATACGGAGAAACTTGTTCCTGCAACGGCTGTTATAGTCGCTGACCACTTTCATTTCCTCATAGATAGTCTTTGGATCTCTGCTGCAAAGATTATGGAAAGCAAGCCGACTACCGAGTTTGCCGTCCCTAAAAATATAGTTCAAAGCCGTGCTTCCAAGTGCTATCGCCTTACATTTTCCTATCATCTCTTGTTAGATTTAAGACCTTATATATCTCATCGTTCACATGAAAATGGGGGTCGTAAAATCGCTTAAATGCCTCTTTGGCACATAGGGAAAGGTTCTTTGTGATATGTACCCACCTTTCATCCTTAACCTTGATGAGGTTAGAAATCTGCCCATAGAACCGTCCTGTATGCTGAAGTATACAAATGGCTTCCCTTTCATTGTCTGTCATCTTGGGAACGGCTTCCACCTCTCCATTAAGTAATATCTCACGGCAATAATCGGAAAACTTACGCCCCGCACTTTCCGCCTTTAACTTGATACGCTGCTTTTCTTCTGAGGTGCATCTTACCTTGATGAACTCTGTCTTGTTTATCTTCTGCTCTTCTTTATTCTGTTGCTGCCATTGGGCTGTCTTTTTATTACATCTGTTCATATAAACTTCTTTGAAAGTTGATCATTATAGATGATTCATTGTCTCTTAATTCTTGAATACTGATCGATGAGAACGGAGTGATTACGGTCTTATCTCCCCAATAGTCTGACGAGGGGAGCAAGAGCAGTTTGTGGGTACAAACTGACGTCTTGCAATGCTACCGAACAAATTATATACGCTTAAAACGTTTTATAGCCTAAAAACGAATGCCGTGCATTCTATGACTAACCGCATTCGTGGCATTCTCACAGAGAACTAAACCGAAGAAGAAAAGGTAGACCCTTTTAATAAAAAAGGTAGACCGATTGGCTGCACAATGGTGATGTGTGCAAGTTGCTTAATATCAGCAAGCGTACCTTGCAGCACTATCGGAATACAGGTGTGTTGCCGTTTACGCAAGTAGGACATAAGTACTATTACAAGCGTGAGGACGTGGAGAGGTTGCTCCAGACCAAAATAAAGAAATCAAAAGCGGAGAAAAATAAATTCAACAAATAAATTGGAAGATTATGGAACAGGTAAGAGACTTAAATATGGAGGCTGACGATATGCAGGTGGTGCTGTCAGCTATCAGCGGAGTAAGCAAGAGAATTAAGGAAGTAGCACAGACACACAAGCCACTCTTTGCTGGCGAACTTTTCCTCACAGGAAAGGAAGTGTGCGAGCGGCTGTATATCAGTCCCCGTACCTTGCAGGACTACCGAGACAGGAAGATTATTCCCTACACGCAGTTTGCAGGAAAGATACTCTACAAGGCTTCGGACTTGGAAAGGATGTTGGAGGAGAATTACTATTTTAAGTCCATTTGAGTTTAGTATTATAATTCGATTAAAAATACTTATTAATAAGTATTGCCAGTATAGAATCTTTCCCATACCTTTGTATCCAAAATGGAATTAATGATAAAAATATCACACAGCCGCATAAAGGCAACAATAAAAGGAGCGTACTGTTTAAAAAAACAGTACGCTTTTTATGAACAAAATTGAACGACGTCCGTTAATAAAATAGTAATGAAAAATATTAAAAAGAAGATATAAGAAACAGAATTGTCACAGCTGCCCGCAATGAATTTATTAAAAATGGTTTTAGAAAAAAACTTCGATGCGAACAATTTCTGCAAAAATCGGGAGTTGTCTTAGGTAATATATACAATTATTTTTAAGACAAAAGATGATATTTTTTTATGCTGTCCTTAGGCCTTTACTTGCTGTCTTGGATGGAAGGCTGTCCTCCTATCGCATAGAATCCAACAAAATAGATAAACTTCGTTTCTCTATACAAAGTCAAAAAGATTTGCTAAGAGAAACGCTTAAAAATAATTTTCTTGTATAAAGAAGAATTAAAGTTATTGCTCTTTGAATCAAAAAGGTACTTCTGTAGAATTTTTTTCCGTGAAAATTTTATCGAAGAACAAGTTGCAATAAGTAAAGAATATATTGACCAAATGCAAAAAGTCTATCCACAAATACAAACAAAAGTTTCGTCACTATTCTTTCGGATTTCCTCTTCTACATGGGTAACAATCGTTGGAGAGATTGTCTCAAATCCAGAAATCCGTAAAGAAGAGGCAAAACAGGTTTTGTCTGAATATATACGCTATAATACAGCAGGATGGCGAGAACTCATTAATCAATAAGATTATGAACAGATTATTCATCGTAACGATACTGTGTTTGTGTACAACAGTTTTGTCTGCCCAAAATATATTACGTGGGAAAATCATAGATAAAGAAACTAAACTTCCGATATCTGGAGCATACGTATCAATCAAAAATATAAAACAGAAAACAGTTTCTGATAAAACAGGCAATTATCAAATTGATATTCCTTCCAATGGAATATACATTGTCGAGGTTTCATTTGTTGGATATAAACGAGTAAGGCAAGTCGTTGTGTCAGAAGGAAATACCACGAAAGACTTTTTTTTGGAGACATCTACGAACGCACTTAACGAAGCCGTGGTAAGGGGTTCCTCCCAAAAGGCTGAAATAAACCATATCCGGCAAAGTCCTATGGCTGTAACGGTAGTGGATGGATCAAAGTTGCGAGGACGCTCAAGTGGAATAGAAGAAATACTCACTAGAACGTCAGGTATCAAGGTGAGAAAAACCGGAGGATTAGGAAGTGCATCGCGTATATCTGTCCATGGATTGGAAGGTAAGCGTGTGGCAGTTTATATCAACGGCTTCCCACTAAACAGTCCAGATGGTTCTTTCGACATCAATGATATTCCGATTGATGTTATTAAGTACATAGAGGTGTACAAAGGAATCGTTCCTGCAGAATATGGCGGTGATGGACTTGGTGGTGCTATCAACATAGTGACACGAGAGGATGAATGTGACCTAGTGGGTTTTACGCAGGAATTGGCATCATTCGGGACATTCAAGACACTTGCAAGTGCCCAGAAACTTTTTGCAAATCTGGAATATTATTCAATATTGCTTTCTTCAAGAACAAATCCAAGAACAATTATATGATGTCATGGCCAGTGTTTGAGACTAATCTACCTACTTCTGAATACAGAAAGGTGAGACGAAACAATGACTATTATGACGCAGAATTCTATCATGTGGGCATAGGTCTTAGAAAGCAATACTTCGACAAACTGGATTTGGAATGTGCTTTTTACAAGAATAAGAAAGGCATACAGTCTCTCAACTTTGACTCTCGATATGCCTATACAAAAAGTCTTAATATTATGCCTACTTTGAATATGGAGAAGAAAAATTTCATTTTCAAAGATTTGGAGCTGAAAAACACACTTGTTGTTCCCATCATACGTTCTAACATGACGGATACGGCAACTACAAGAACGCAATGGAATGGGACGGTCACGCCAGCTAATGGGGAGACAGAGGATAATCTTTCAACGAGTCCCATGACCGGCAATTTGAGTTGCGAAATAAATTTAACTTGAAATATACACTTGGACGACATACTTTCAATCTGAATGATCAATTCGTATTCTCAGACTATAGACCTAAGGACGATCGTATGAATGAATATCTTGGCTTCGACCCCAGTTCATTTCCCAGCAAAATGACTTCAAACAACATCGGACTAAGTTATTTGTTTGCTTCTTCTAATAATCGCTTTCAGAATTCCTTGACAATAAGCATCTATTATCTGAAGTCAAAAATCTATAGAACAAGCGATGCTTTGTCAAAAGACAATACAGAAAGCGTATTCGCTCCCAAACAGACCAACGTGAACAAAACGTATTATGGCTTTAGCGAAGGGCTTAGCTATGAATTGTGGAAAGGTGTGAGGGGAAAAATCTCGTTTTCACACAATGTGAGAATTCCTGATACGGGAGAATTGTTCGGAAACGGAATGAGTATCAAACCTTCTGTAAATCTTCAGCCAGAAGTTGGAGATAATTTGAACATTAGGGGTCATCATGGACAAGAGAAATCTATTGGGGCTTACTCGTGTGCAATGGGAAACAAATTTTTTTATTATATGTATATGAAGAATATGATAAGACTTTTTCCCCGCTGACATCCGTTCCATATACATAAACTTAGGAAAGACAAGTACGCTTGGTTTCGATACTGACTTAAAGGTAGATATAACCCCAAACGTCTATGCATACTTTAATCTTACATTGCAGGATATTCGAGACCGTCAAAAAAATGGTTAAACGATGAGAAAGGTTCGGATAATCCTACGTATGACAAAGCATGTTCCCAACATACCTTCATTCTATTACAACTATGGCATGGAATATCACGTTGAAGGTTTGTTGGGAAAGACAGAGTTGTCCAGAGTTTATGTTGATGTTTCTCATGTCGGAGAATTCGATTGGGGCTGGCAAATGAGCACACTGCCCGACCAACGAAAGAAATGGATCATTCCTTCCAACGATGTGTTTTTACCATAGGGCTTCAACAGTCATTTTGGCATAACAATGTTTCTCTGAGTTTCGAGGTCGAAAAATATTTTTGACAAAGAGAACTACATGGAATTCAAAATGCCACTGCAAAGGCAGAACCTTTAAGGCTAAATTGCGTTTTTAATCTGTTCCGAGACAAAGTCTCAGGGAGGAGCTATGAGTATGTAAATTCTTATTATTCATTTCAAAAAAATTTATAGTCAAAAATGAAACATTATTTCTTAGTCGCAGCCACGGCGCTGCTTGTGTTATCAGGTCTTTCCTCATGTAGTAAAGACACTCCAGATGTTCCTCCAACACCACCAGCAAAGTCCGAGGCAGGATTTGTGCATAGCGTGAATATTGGAGAGAACACATATGTCAGTCTGTTCAAAGACTTGACAGCTGGTTCGCTCAATACGGACAATGCTTTGGTGTTTGCCAAGGGTGCATTTTCATTTTGTGCATGGTGGCAAGGTATATGTGACTGACACGGAACACCTCTACAAATATGCACCAAAAGATGGCAAGCTCGTCCAAGAGGGCACGACTATGGTATTTCCAAGTGGTGCTAAGGCAACGTACATCACGTTCGCATCCAATAAGAAGGCATATGTTTCTTGCCTTGGTATAGGAAAGGTGTGGATTATTGACCCATCCTCAATGACGAAGACAGGAGAAATAGACTTATCCGACTATTCCTTGGGAAAGTCCTCTGGTGACAATAATCCTGAACCGTCTGCCTCTGTTATCAGAGATGGAATTTTATATGTGTCACTGAATCAAATGAAGTCTGCTTATTCTTGCGAAACTGGAGCCTATGTTGCATTAATTGACACGAAAACAGACAAGCCAATCAAACTTATTAGTGACAGTCGCGTCACGATGTCGTCCAGTGGAACACCTGCTGGTGATCCGTTTGTGGACGAGAAGGGTGATATCTATTTCTATTGCGTAGGAATGTTCGGTTATCAGAAGGGGGCAAAGGAAGGCTTCTTGCGCATTAAGAAGGGAGAACAGGAGTTTGACAAGTCTTATTGCTTTACCCTTGCAGATGTAAATCTGGATGGTGTAAAAGGAGGTAAAACTTCATATGCCTATAATAAGGTATATGGTGGAAACGGAAAGGTTTATGGATACCTAAATATTCCTGGGGCAGCAAGCAACCCACCAGATTACGTTCATGATAAATCGTTCCAGCCTTTTGAGATTAATCTCTATGATAAGACTTGCAAGAAGATGAACTTCTCAGGAACTACAGGCTGGGCGGCATCCATTTGCAAGTCGGGCAATGACATCATCTTCGGCATGTCAACAGACCAAGGTACGGGTTATTTTGTCTATCACATGAAAGATGGAAGCTATGAAAAATTGAAGGTAAAGGTTTCCGGAGCACCCTATATGTTGCATGAGCTTAAATAGTTGTAATAGAATATTACTTATGATATTTATTGGGACATAACCCCAACATCTAAAAGAATGTGAACTTCTTGATTAGAAACTTTAACCTCCTCAAAACAAGGAAAAGAGCTGTATCGTTACTCATTATAGGGTTTGATACGGCTCTTTTAGTTTATGTGTTATAAACTATAAATTCTCATGGTTGTGCTTTTTAGTTTTTTTATACACTGTCAATTCAGTTTTTAATAAAAATCTTTTTTTTTGTAGTAGCGTAGTAAATAATTGAAAGAATATTCGTATCTCAATAAAAATTTTTTAATCCTTTTTTTCTTTCAACGTATTATACCTTATTGTAGTTATGTAGTAAGATATAATCAATGAAAGAAAAAGAAAAATATAATCATCAGGTATCCGTCTTTCCTATTAAGAATATCGGTGTTATTATAGATGTAGGCTTCTGCAATCTCTGACATACATGTTTCCTGAAGAAGTGGGCTTCCATGCTGTCCAATTGATAAGACAAAGCGATGATGATAGTAAGCGGATAAAGCAAGGCATAACCTCGCAGCCGTCCGTTCACGTAGACTTCCTGCTCCCCTGTATCCCTTTCGTCGGGTTGCAGGGGAGACACTTTTAGTAGAAGTTGCAGACGATAATTGAGCTCCCTCCATGTTACACCGAAGAAATCTACCAGTTCACTCTCTGTCATTGCTATTTCGCCTTTGCCTTTGCGAATAATTTGCATATTTCTGTCCCACTCGAAATAGCTACGGTCTTTTTTAGTTTGATAGTGATAGGCATTCATACGGCTTCCTCCTTCGTTTCCTTTGTCTGATACTTCCTTATCAACCTGTCCATATCCTCCGAAATCTTATTATCTGTCACCTATGCATAGATTTGAGTGCTTGATATGGAGGCGTGTCCCATCATCTTGGCAATACTTTCGATGGGTATCCCTGCACTTAAACTCATTGTACCGAAAGTGTGCCTTCTAATATGCGATGTAAATGGAAAAGAAATACCTGCCCGTAATCGCAAGGCTTTGAGACAGGACTGATAAGTGAGATATTTGATGTAAGGGATCAGTGTTTCCTTTTCATCGCTGTGCATTTTCTCAATTAATCGAACTGCTCCCGACAACAGTTTGATACGACAAAGCACACCCGTCTTCTGTCGGTTGAACTTCAACCACAAACTACCTGCATCATCACGGACAAGGTGCTTCTTGCTTAGTTCCATCAAATCACAATAGGCTGCACCGGTATAACAGGCGAAGAGAAACACATTACGAGTAGTTTCCATTTCTTTTTCCAATTCATCAAAGCGGAGTGCTTTGAGCCTTTCTAAGGCCTCTTGGTCAAGAGCCTTCGGTGCTTTCTTGTCTCCCCGTTCTATATGAGCTTTATCAAACAGAAGCGTATCAGCCAGTCCCTCACGATAAGCCAGCCTACAGACGGTCTTCAAATCTGCTGCAACTCTGAAAAATGTGCTTTGCTGATGACCGAGTTCACCGAGACAGAACGTCTGCAATTCGTAGATGAAGTTTTCTGTCAACAGTGAGAAAGCCAAGTCCGAAACATGGTATTTCTTCTGAATGAACTCCTGTAATCGTTTCCGAGTGGAATGATAGGCGGACATAGACTCTTCCTTGATGTCTATACCGATATGGCTTTCTTTCTCCTTGATGAGCATATCCAACCTTTCGATTAGCCTGCATCGTGCCTGTACGCTGCCTTGAAACTGTTCTTTCACATCGGTTGCGTCAAATGGCTGGCCTTTGGCAATCAATGATTGATAGGCAGATTGAATGGAAAGCAACAAATTCTCCAATCTCCCATTACTCTCCACCGCCTCACGGCTCTTGCCGTCCATCCTGCTCTCACGGGGATTCCACAAGTCGGGATTGCAGGAAAGTTTACAACTAAACTGGGCAATGGAACGCCCAATGGTAATACGTCCCATAATCGGAGCTTTCCCCGATTTGTCAAGCCCGCTCTTTTTAAGGTAGAGCAACACCTTCATCTTCTCTGTTTTCATACGCTTTAATATTTGTGGGCAAAGACAGTGCAAGCGAGTTCCATGAGAGCTTGCTCTCAAATGGACGAGTGCAGCCTGTCTTATGCAAAATTACCCGAATTAAAGCGTTCCTCACTTACGCAGAAAACTGCCGACCAAAGCAACAGCCACACGAGCGAAAATAATTCAGTTACCGAATACTGCACCATCGTTACCTACATCAAAACAAGGTAACACTCTGGTAACTGAACTTCTGCCTAAATCTGCATATTTCTGCCCTTTTTGAAAAGAGCACTTTTACGCAAATCGTTCCGTTTCTTCCTCATTATCAGTCAGTTTACGCCAGCTTCGATTTCTCTTCATTTTCGTTGATTAGTTACAACCTACCTATCATTGCTTTACTGTAATAAACAACGATAGTTTTACCTCAAAAGTCTGCAATATCTTTCCTTAAGATTGCAGACTTTTTATTTGCTTCTCTACACTATTCTCATAAAGAAAAGGTCTTACTTTACATTCGCTTTATTTGATATTTTACTTTCCCATTCTAGAAAAATAAAACACACTCCTTTTCCTTGAAAAAAAGCCGAAGTGAGCATAAAAAAACATAGTTGCAGCTTTCGACTACCCTTTCGTCTATAAAAAAAGAAGGAAACAACTCTTTTGGGGAATAAATTTAAGGGTAAAAACGAGTCGCGAAGATGTATTTTTCCTTATTTTGTCTGAAAACGCAATAAGGTTTTCAGCTGAGAACCTTATTGCGTTTAAAAATTTCCTTATTGTATTTTCAATTTCTCAAGGAGAAAATAAAATTTGTAGTATAGAAAATAAAATTTCTCAAGGAGAAATTTTAAATAGGCCTATTTTAATGATGCCTCAAAACTGCGTTATTTTCGTCCGCAGGCCTTTGCGCTCGATTTCAAGCGATTCTCGGAGGCGTAAAATACGAAAAATTTTGACAAACATAAAACCTTTAAGACACAGACTAAGAAGAAACACGAGCGAAGACAATAAAAGAGTTTTAGAACATCCTCCTACTCGCATTCTTCTCTGCGCTCTTCCGCCTCCAGAGCATTCGCTACAGCCGAGCGAAACGACCAAAGTTCGGAAAGAGGGAGTGCCGTGTCTAAGAAATTCGGGAAAGCTTCCATCAAATCCGTCAAGCGATTGAGTCGGCGGAGCGCAGCAAGCAATATCTCATGGTGATCAAAAGCCAGCTTGGGCAGAGCGTCTATGGGAGTCCACTGAGCATCGGCGGCATCATCATCGGCCAGAACTTGTTCCATCGGAGCAAACGACATATAAGCCACGGTCACCACAGGACCACGCGGATCTCTGTCGGGACGAGAGAAAACGCCTAGTTCTACCAATGTCCCCACCTGCAAGTGGGTTTCTTCCTCCAATTCTCTACGAGCGCATGCAGGTAGATCCTCTTCGCCAACGTTCAGAAAACCACCCGGAAAAGCCCAACGGGACTTATAGGGATCTGCTGCACGTTCAACGAGTAAGACATATAATTTCTTATCGTGAAAACTAAACACTACGTTATCGGCCGTCAAGGACGCACGAGGATACTTATAGGCATATTGAAACTCTTGTCCTTCGTGGACTTCACAATAAATATCTTTCATTCTTTCGTTTTTTTTGCAAAGCAAAATTAGCTCTTTCTAACTGAATAAAAGAAATATGTAGTTATCAAAACATTATCAGCTATTTTAGATTTTGAAGTTCCACCATTCAATACGCAGGAATCTGCTGATAAAACTTTAGGTTACAGTTGAATCTATAATTGAAAAGGCGTAATTTTGTAGCAATAAATTTGGGATAAATATGATTAGTGCTAAAGACAAAGAGCAACTCGCTCAAAAAGGTATTTCGGAAGAGAAACTTAATGAACAATTAAACTGTTTCAAAACAGGTTTTCCGTATCTGAAACTTTATGCTGCAGCCAGCGTTGAGGAAGGTATTCTGAAGCTCACGGAAGAAGAGCAACAAGCATTTGCAGAAGCGTGGGACGAAGCAGCCAAGTCGCTCCACATCGTGAAATTTGTGCCGGCCAGTGGAGCTGCCAGCCGAATGTTCAAAGACCTCTTTTCGTTCAGCGAAGCTAACTATGATGTTCCAACGACCGACTTTGAAAAAACATTCTTCAACAATCTAGAGCATTACGCTTTCTTCTGTGCATTGGATGCGCAGTGTAAGACACTCCATAATAAAAACTGTGAAGAACTCCTGAAAGAAGGCGAATATAAAAAGATTGTCAATGCACTTCTCCAGAAAGAAGGTCTCAACTATGGTCAACTTCCAAAAGGACTTTTACTTTTCCATCGTTATGAGGATAGTGTTCGAACTCCCGCCGAGGAACATTTGGTGGAAGGCGCACTCTATGCAAAAGAAGATGATGGCACTGTAAACGTACACTTCACCGTATCGCCAGAACATCGCTCATTGTTCGAAGCACACATCAAAGAAAACGTGCCTGCGCTGGAAGAGAAATTCGGCGTGAAATATAACATTAGTTTTTCGGAACAAAAGAGTTCGACGGACACCGTTGCTGCTACACCGGACAACGAACCTTTCCGCCAAGACAATGGAAGCCTGCTTTTCCGCCCTGCGGGCCACGGCGCATTGATTGAAAATCTTAACGATATCGCGGCAGATATTCTTTTCATCAAGAATATCGACAACGTAGTGCCCGATCGTCTCAAACCAGAAACGGTACACAATAAGAAATTGCTGGCTGGCGTTCTCGTTTCACTGCAAAAGAAAACGTTCAAATACTTGCAGCTGCTAGAAAGTGGGCAGTACAGTCCTATCGATTTGCAAGAGATAAAACTTTTTCTCGAAAAGGAACTCTGCTGCAAGACTTTACTTCCATTAGAAGGGAAAGCGTTGGCCGACTATCTCTACCAGAAACTGAACCGCCCAATGCGCGTGTGTGGCATGGTGCCCAATGTGGGGGAGCCTGGAGGAGGCCCATTCCTCGTTTATAACCAAGACGGCAGTATCTCCCTGCAAATTTTGGAGAGTAGCCAAATCAATATGGATGATGAGAAAAGCAAAGCCATGTTTGTCAAAGGCACTCACTTCAATCCCGTAGACCTCGTTTGCGCTGTCAAGAACTACAAAGGCGAGAAGTTTAATCTGCCCGATTTTGTAGATAAGAATACAGGCTTTATCTCCCTCAAAAGCAAGAATGGCCGTGAGCTCAAAGCCCTTGAGCTTCCCGGACTTTGGAATGGTGCTATGAGCGATTGGAATACAGTGTTTGTGGAGGTTCCTCTCATCACTTTCAATCCCGTCAAGACGGTAAACGATTTAATTCGCGAGCAACACCAGTAATCCATACAACAGAATGAACTCTTTTCTAAACTTTTTGTTCTTTTCCTAAAAGAGGCCGGTTTTGCGCTAGGCAATGGCCATGCTGCCATCTCTCCTTTGCGCAAAAAGTTAACGGCCTCGGACCTACTAACAGAAGAAGAATTTGACAACTCACTAGCCATTGTGCAAGCTATGCCTGGTGTGTTTAGTCTCAATATGGCCGTGTATTTAGGACACAAGACATATGGTTGGAAAGGCAGTATAGCTGCAGCAGTAGGAACCCTCCTTCCTGCTTTCGCTATTTTGCTCATTCTGTCTATTTTCTTCAACGGAGTTCAAGATAACAAACACCTCTCTGCTTTTCTGAAAGGTGTGCGCCCTGGAATCATTGCCTTCATTGTGCTATCCGTTATCCGAATGCTAAAAACTTCAGGTATCGCACTAGCCAATGTTTGGCTACCCATTGGTACTATAGCTTCTATTGTATTCCTCGGTATTTCGCCTGCCTATATCATTATAGCTATCGTCTTTGCAGCAATCTTATATGCTGTAACTATTCGTCCTAATGAATAAAAAAGAAGTCTGAATCATGCTTCTCCTTTATCTCTCACTCTTTATAAGCTTCTTTCTGACGGGGCTTCTAGCTTTGGCGGTGCCCCCGTTCTGCCAGCGTTCATTGGTAATATCTTCATCTCACAACATGAATGGTTTAGCTCTAGCCAAGTGTCGAACTTGATAGCGCTCAGCATGATTACGCCTGGTGATCTTGCGTTGAATGCAGCAACAGTAGGCGGATACGCCACGACAGCTTCCACTCTCACAACAGGATATAGCATATTGGGAAGTTTTATTGCTACACTCGGCGTAACGCTCCCATCCTTTGTCAGTACAAGCATCTTCTGTCGCTTCAAAGGTCTATTACAAGAGTTGGGAATTACACAAACGGTTATCAGTTGGCTAAAACCTGTTATTCCAGGAATAGCCCTATCAGGAGCTATCCTATTGATGATGCCAGATGCAAAAGGAGGAGAGACGATGAGTAACTGGGAATTAGGTATTTCTATATTCCTCTTTATATCAACAATTATCGGTAGCGCAAAATTCAACTTCAGTCCCATTTTTATGCTTTTGCTTTGCGGCATTGCAGGCTGGATACTTTTCTAAAATAAAAACTAAATCCCATAGCATTTTGGGATAACATAACAACTATTCTAAGATGAGCTTCAACGTTCCTAAATCCGACAAAAAGCGCGTGGTCATTGTCGGTGGTGGCTTTGGCGGCCTTCAAGTAGCCAATAGACTTAAACACTCCGACTTTCAAGTAGTGCTTATCGACCGCAATAATTATCACCAATTCCCGCCCCTCATCTATCAGATAGCTTCGGCTGGACTGGAACCCAGTTCTATCTCCTTCCCTTTCCGCAAAATATATCAACGTCGAAAGAACTTCTATTTCCGTATGGCTACGGTACGCTCCATCTTCCCTGAACAAAAGATTCTACAAACGTCCATAGGTAAGATTAGTTACGACTACTTGATTTTTGCAGCGGGTACTACTACCAATTTCTTTGGTAATAAAGATGTGGAAGAAGAGGCCATCCCCATGAAAAATGTGAGTGAAGCTATGGGACTGCGTAATGCCCTGCTCGAAAACTTCGAGCGTGCAATCACTTGCGCCAGTGAACAAGAGCGACAAGAACTTCTAAACGTTGTAATCGTGGGAGGAGGCGCCACGGGTGTGGAAGTTGCCGGAGCGTTAGCAGAGATGAAAAACTACATCTTGCCTAAAGATTATCCAGACATGGACAGTAGTTTAATGCAGATCTATCTTATCGAAGCGGGCAACCGCTTACTTGCTGCAATGAACCCGAAGAACTCTAGCCATGCCGAACAATATCTCCGAGAGATGGGCGTTAACGTAATGCTCAATAAGATGGTTACAGGATATGAGAATCATCGCGTACAACTCAAAGATGGAAGCTCCATAGCCACACGTACCTTTATTTGGGTGAGTGGTGTAGCTGCTCAACCTATAGGCAACTTAGGGAATGAGTTCTTAGGCCGAGGGAGACGCATCAAAGTGGACGAATACAACCGTGTAATAGGACTGGACGGCGTCTTTGCCATTGGTGACCAATGTATTATGACAGCAGATGCTGAGTATCCTAACGGACACCCACAGTTGGCACAAGTAGCTATACAGCAAGGTCGCTTGCTTGCGAAGAACTTACAACGCCTAGAAAAGAACAAAGAACTCAAAGCTTTCCACTATCACAACCTCGGAGCTATGGCTACTGTTGGCCGTAATCGGGCAATTGCCGAATTCAGCAAGATTCGTATGCACGGCTTTGTGGCTTGGCTCATGTGGCTATTTGTACACCTCCGCTCCATTCTTGGCGTCAGAAATAAGATTATCGTCCTCCTCAACTGGATATGGAATTATGTTTCCTACTCTCAATCACTCCGTATGATTGTGTATGCGCGGAAGCCAAAGAAGTACAAGAGCGTGAGAAACGTTTATCTTCACAACACTGGGGAAAGGACCTTCTTAGCGAAGGAGCAGATTAACACGTTTTTAAAGGAACAGGGACGAGGTGCAAGACAAAGAGTTTTGGAAAAGCAAACAAACTCTTCTCTTGCAGCTCGTCCTTTATAACTCTCACAACAAGGTTAGGACAATGAAATTTCCTGCAAATAAAATATTGCGGAAACACTTAAAGACAGGAGAGAAAAAACAAAATCTGGCAACACTCAGAGAACGTCTTAGAAAACGCTCCCAACAAATTGGAAGACTTTCTAAAAAGTCGCTGCGTAAGCAGGCAGCTTGGATTCGTCGCTTCAAATGGAGTTGTCTTACAGCCTTCTTTCTCATAAGCTTGGGCCTAATATTTTTTCCAGCCTCTCTTGAAGATCAACTGTCAGGAATGGTGCGAGTAGAACTTACTTGTACCAATCGAATCATATCTCAAAGCGGCGACACGCTTTATTCTAATGAACTTTCAACAAAAGTTGTTGACGAATCGCTATCTTTAGCTGATTCCATAAATCAAGCAAAACTATCAGGAAGCGGTTTCTTTGTATCGAATGGTGGACACGTTGTGACAGCCATTACAGCCCCCGCTTCTATGACTACAAAGAAAACGGACTACGCACTACGGCAGGAACTTCGCGAAGATAGCATTGCTCTCGAAATTTTGAGTAAGCAGCTCAAACGCAGCCATCGCGAATTTGATTATTATGCTCGTACGCACTCCGTCGTAGATGATGGATATAACGATGTTATGGCTCTTCGTGAGAAAGTAATTCTCCGACAGGCCAATGCAGACTCGATGCTCTCGCGTGTAAAGCGTATGCTTCACAGTAAACCTAAGTCGCTGTCCTGCAAACTTCTGCAATCTTATACTGTCAGTGTCGTTTCTCCCTCTGATAGCGGAAAAGTCGTGATCAGACGTTATAAAGCCGCTCTTTGTCGGAACAATGGAGACAGCCTCTCCCTCCTTCAAATTGCAGGTAATTCGTTACCTAAAAACACACGGCATTTCTCTCCGTGGTACTTTAATCCACAAAATTGTATGCCTTTGGCACAGCCTGAAATAGAACTTGGATTTCAACACACGAGAGAAAATGCTGAGACTTTGTCGGATGCCGCTCAAACCAAGCCTCATCATAAATATTTCAGCAATACATCTATTGTTGTCAATCGTTGGGGGCAACTTGTAGGTGTTAATTACGGAAACAATTATGCAGACTTTAGCAGTTTGCACAAACTCTTTTATGCCCATCATTCCTACATAGGTTGGTTTGCCTATAATGTGGTAAAATGGTTTCGCAGTCTTTTCGACAATCACCACTATTTCCAAGAAGTTTCGCTCAAGATTCCCACAGCTTCTCCCCGCAATATTTTAGGATGGAACACTGTGGGTAATCATTATCAAGAGGTTGTTCTCGGAAAACAACATTATTCAGGCAGATATCTCCATCAGCAGCCTAATGGCGAGGGTACTATGATCTATGGCGATAGTTGCACTTATCAAGGAGAGTGGAAAAATGGTTTACGCGAAGGTTTTGGAACACTCCACATTCCGCAACGCGGAACATGGCAGGGATATTGGCACGCCGACACGCTGCAAAGTGGAACTTTTAACAATCTCACACAAGAGTATACAGGAAAGTTCAATCGGCATCTTGAATTTGAAGGAGAAGGAAAACTCCGAACATTCAAATCGCCCCAAATCAGCAACCACCCAATTCCATATGCCATTGACAGCACATACTATGCTGGATTATGGAAAGCAGGAAAGCGAGCTAATTTTGGAATTGCAATTGAACCCAAGAAGACGATCCATGCAGGCATCTGGAAGAATGATCATTTTCTTGGAGAACAAATGATTTATACTTCACACCGCGTTTACGGCATTGATATTTCACGTTTCCAGCACGACATCAAAAAGAAAACGTATGGCATCGACTGGTCCGATCTCCGCATCACAAGTCTTGGTAGCTTGAAGAGACGCATCAATGGAAATGCAAGCTATCCCGTTAGCTTTGTCTATATCAAAGCTACAGAAGGGAAAAAACTCCGCAACAAGTACTTCCATACTGATGCTCAACACGCCCGACAGCACGGTATCGCAGTTGGAGCTTATCACTTCTTCTCTACACACATCCCAGCGGCAGAACAAGCAACTTGGTTCCTCAAGTATGCAGCACCACATCAAGGAGATCTTCCACCTATGCTCGACGTCGAACCAACGGAAAAGCAAATCCAAGATATGGGTGGCGAAGACGTTTTATTTCGTGCTATGCTTTCTTGGCTACGTATTGTGGAACGCCACACTGGTACACGTCCGCTAATTTACGTTGGGCAAATGTTCGTGAATCGTCACCTACGTAAAGCTCCGCAGGAACTACAAGATTATGATATTTGGATAGCACGCTATTCAGAATTCAAACCTTTCGTACAACTACAATACTGGCAGCTAACATCAGAAGGTCGAGTAAAAGGAATTCATGGCGATGTAGATATCAACGTGTTTAATGGAACAAAAGAAAATTTTCAGAAACACCGCACTCTCAATGGAGTGAAACACTCCAAATAGGCCTTTTTCAAAAAAAGAATAAAGCCACAGAGATACAAGAATAAGGTACGAGGCTTTTCCTTGTAGGTATATTTTCTTTACACTTATTAGACTTAAAACTTACGTTTCTGAAACTGCTTCAAAGATGTGTCGGAGCCAAAAAGGAAGACTTTATTGCACCCGAAACAGTCACCTTTCTTAAAAAAGAAAGCAAATTCCGACAAACAGATTCAGAGGAGCGGAAGATACAGGGCATTTTTACTTTCTTTGCAGTTCGCACATAAATCCATATATTTGCACCCGCTAGCTAAAAAAACTAGCGGGTGTGAAATTTCTCCACATCTCATCATTTGTAAATTGCATTTTCATAACAATGATTCCGCTTTTAGCGCTTTTATTCTTAGTAGTTTCGCATCATTCACTTGCTCCGTACTCGAAGCATCTTTACTATCCACCCCTATGTCTTTCGTTACCATGAAGGAAGACGAAGGCTCAAAGACAGCACGCCGCTTAAAGAAGTATAAGCAAGACATAGACAAACCCATCTCAGCTATCCTCACTGTCAACACCATTGCTAACACCGCTGGCGCTGCTGGCGTTGGAGCTATGGCTGCGGCGCAATTTGGCGATGCCGCTCTGGGATGGTTTTCAGCAGGCCTAACGGTACTCATCCTTGTTTTTTCTGAAATCATTCCGAAAACCATTGGCGCCACCTATTGGCGGCACATCATCTTGCGCTTCACACCACTCATCCATTTCCTTGTCATCATCACCTATCCTTTTGTCCTTTTGGCTGAACTCATTACGAAATTCATCCAGCCTGATGCCGCCCCAGCCTCTGTGAGTCGAGAGGAGGTTTCAGCGATGGTTACAGTTGGAGCAGAGGAAGGTGTCTTTCAGCAGAAAGAGGATAAAATGCTACAAAATATGCTGAAACTGTCAAAAGTTACAGCACGCGAAATCATGACACCTTCTTCCGTCGTAGAAATGGCAGAAGAATCCATGACGCTCAAAGAATTTCGTGAACACGAGCAGTTTCAAACCTATTCGCGTATACCTGTATTCAAAGACAACGACGACTATATCACAGGCTACGTACTGCGCCAAACCATTCTCGAGAAGCTGTCAGAAGACAGGTTTAGCATGAAGCTCGAAGAGCTTGTGCGCCCCATCCTTTCGTTCCCTGAAAGTGAGAGTGTTTCTAGTATTTGGGAAAAATTATTGGCGCAAAAAGAGCATATCTCTGTCATCATCGACGAATATGGCTGCTTACGAGGCATTGTCACTATGGAAGATGTCATCGAAACAATGCTTGGCACTGAAATCGTTGACGAAAAGGACACGGTGACCGATATGCAAGAATATGCTCGAGAACAATGGAAGGAACAGCAGCAACAGCAAGCTGACGATAAAGAAGCATAAATTCTCCCACTTATCCTCCCCCCTGTTTGGCTGGACATAGGAGACATAATAAGTTTTTACTGTTTATCTTTTCTTATCTTATACGACTTTTTAATAATCTATCATAGTTTGGCGGCAATATGTATTGACTCTGATGTCACATATTGCCGCCAATCTTACTTGGTAACCCCATCATTTTCGTAAAGATAAAACTCTTCGCTCTCCCATCCTACTAATGAGTTCAAATATAAAGAGAAAAATGCATAGAAAGCGTTCAAAAATACAATAAGGCTACAAAAATTGTATCCTTATTGTGTCAGCTGACATCTTTATTGCATTTCCAAACACCATAAGGAAAATCACGAAAGAAATAATCTTATTGGAGAAAAACTCCTCTACTAAATCTTTTTTTAGGATTGTTTTTGTTTGTTTAGAAAAAGAACTATATTTGTCGCACTAGCACACTTGAATAGGGATAAAAAAATAGAAAAAAAGATTGTTTTAGTCTATCAATTACTTCCCTTTCTCAGTTGTTTAACTCATTATTTATTTACAAATTTCAATTACCTATGAAAAAAATTTTACGCATTATTTTTTTGGTTCTTCTGTCAGTTTGGCAAGTTTCAGCGCAACCGTGGGATGGAACTTCCGCTGAAGTTTGGACTCAAGGAGAAGGAACGGAGCAAGCACCCTATCTCATTGAGAAACCTTCAAACTTAGCTTATCTATCGCAGAAGGTAACAGCTGGAGAGTCTTATGAAGGGAAATTCTTTAAATTGACAACAAATTTAGACATGAACGGGAAAGACTTCCCCGTCATTGGCTACTACTACGAGAAAGCCGATCCTGAAACGGGCGATCCTATCGAGGACATGTCTCACTATTTTGCAGGAGTGTTCGATGGTAACCATAAGATGATAGATGGTCTCACAATTACAAAGACCAATACAGTACAGATAACAGCAGATAGTACAGCCGAAGCCGAAATGGGAGTAGGCCTCTTTGCCTGTCTCTCTGAAAGTGGTATCATTCGTAACCTTGTGATAGGTCCACAATCAAACATTGCCTGTTCCAATGCCGTTGGAACGGGGGCTATTGTAGGTGTGCTGAATGGTGGAATCGTGGAAAACTGTGCTAATTTAGGATACGTTGGCTCTATCATGATTGCAGGTGGCATTGTGGGGGCTATGTATGAAAATAGTACTGTACAATATTGCACCAACAAGGGTAAAGTGAATGGTGCCTTTGGAGATGCTGGAGGCATCGTGGGAGCCATGGATTTATCAGCAGTCGTACAAGGTTGCTACAATATGGGTGACGTGGAAGCCTATACTACTGTTGGAGGAATTGCGGGTAAAACTTCTCAAGAAGATAAAGTGCTCTATTGCTATTCAGCAGGAAAGCTCACGGAAGCTGCTGGTGGCGTAAAACTCGGAGCTATTGTTGGCGAAGCCAATGCTGATACAAAAATGGAGGGTAACTTCTATGTTGAAAAGTTCACAAAAAGCATTGATTTAAATGCTGAACCCATATCAGAAGAAGAAATGCGTTCCGAAACAACTCTGCAAAAATTTAATAATGGTTTAGGAGCAACAATCTTTAAGACGATTCCAGCCTTAAACAATGGTTTCCCATGTTTCGTTTGGGAAACAAAAGAACTCACTTCTGCTGGCCAACTCACAATTGCTAACGATTTGCTCTTGAATGGTCGCAAGCTTAAGAGTTCACAACCGCTGACAATCTATGATCTCTCGGGTCGTATGATTACGAAGGGACAGGATATCCAACTGAATGAAGCTGGCAATTATCTCATTGTACGCCCTGGGATGAAGACGCTTAAAGTTACAGTGAAATAGGAACTACAGAAAATAATATCTTATAATTGAAGATTCAATCCAAAATTAGTTCCTACACACTACAATAAAAAAGCTCCGTGGAAAGTCTTGCACTTTTCACGGAGCTTCATTTGTATTAAAAAGTAGAACCAGCGCATTCTTCAACGCCTCCTCTTATTATTCTTACTGAAATTAGGATTATATGACTGCGGTTTATCATCGCGCGTCTTTCGCTTCTGCCGCTGAGGTTTGGAAGTAGGCATAGGTCCGCGGTCAGGTAGTCCGCCGTAGAGTTTCTGTATCAAGTCGGGGCGGTTCATACGCCGCAACTCAGCCTGAATCTTTGCGCGCTCCTCTGGCTTATACCAGAAGAAGAACATACGCTGACGCAATTTCTGCTGTGGCGTTTGTGCAGAATAAACAGCTTCGAGCGTGTAAGGATGGTAGCCACTATACCACGTCTCGGTACTTACCGTCATGGGAGTAGGCGTGAAGTCTTGAACCTGCTCCAAATGAAAATCCAACTCTTTCGTAAGTGCTGCCAATTCAGCCATATCCTCTTCCGTACAACCTGGATGAGAGGATATGAAATAAGGTATAATCTGTTGCTTAAGTCCGGCTTCTTTGTTGATTTTTTCAAAGATGCGTTTGAATTCATAAACAACTGGAAGCTTGGCTTACGCATAATGTTCAGCACGCGGTCGGAAGTGTGTTCTGGAGCCACTTTCAGGCGACCACTAACATGCCGAAGAATGAGCTCTTTGGTATATTCTTGTGCGGCTTTATTGGAATGTTCATCTTTGCTCTTATGGAGCAAGAGATCATAACGTACACCGCTACCGATAAAGCTTTTCTTCATACCAGAAAGTGCATCAACAGCGCGGTACACATCAAGCAGCGGTGTATGGTCAGTATTGAGATTGGGGCACACAGCCGGACTAATACAAGACGGACGCTTACAACGGGCACATATATCGCGGTTGCGACCTTGCATACCGTACATATTGGCTGATGGGCCTCCTAAGTCGCTCAGATAACCACGGAAGTCAGGCATCTTTGTAACTGCTTTGACCTCGCGAATTATGCTCTCCTTAGAACGCGACATGATAAACTTGCCTTGATGGGCACTAATGGTGCAGAAAGCACAACCGCCAAAGCATCCGCGATGGATGTTGACGCTGAACTTTATCATCTCATAAGCAGGAATACGTTTGCCGCGATATTTGGGGTGAGGCAAACGCGTATAAGGTAAGTCAAAACTACGGTCAATTTGCTCCGTCGTCATCGGAGGATAAGGAGGATTGACAACAACATAATTTTGCCCTAAAGGTTGTAAGATGCGCTGTGCGTGAAGACGGTTACTCTCCTCCTCTATATGACGAAAATTCTCAGCATAATGCTTACGATTGCTCAGACAATCCTCATGACTATGCAGCACTATATCATCCTCCGTGATACCTCCTGGAACTTCGTTTTCTTTCACCATCGTGACGGTTTGCGAAACGGGGAATTTATTAACGATGTTCCGAAAATCGGTAGCAGCCACAAAGGCATCGGGCTCGTGATGTAGCACTTTGTCCTCCAAAAGCTGGCAAAGCGCAAGCATGGGTAGTTCGCCCATGCCGTATATAATAAGGTCGCCCCCACTCTCCTTGAGAATGCAAGGTTTGAGGGTATCTTTCCAATAGTCGTAATGGGTAAGGCGGCGAAGACTGGCTTCTATCCCTCCCAGCACCACAGGTACGTCGGGATATATCTGTTTGAGAATTTGAGAATATACTATCGTTGGATATTCGGGGCGCATATCGTGACGACCATCCGGACTGTAAGCATCTTCCGAACGCAGACGGCGGTTGGCCGTATACTTATTGACCATCGAGTCCATACAGCCCGGTGCAATCCCAAAAAAGAGGCGTGGCCGTCCGAGCTTCTTAAAGTCGCGGAAGTCACCATGCCAGTCGGGCTGAGGTACTATGGCCACACGGTAGCCTTCAGCTTCCAATATACGGCCTATGACTGCTGCGCCAAACGAGGGATGATCGACATAAGCATCTCCACTAAAGAGGATAACATCCAGGTAGTCCCAACCACGCTGACGGACTTCCTTCAACGTTGTTGGAAGAAAGTCGGTCAGTTGCACCCTCTTCTCATTCTGTATATTTTGAAACATCTATTTTTCATAAAGAGGAAGTTGCCCTCTATTCCTCTTACTTATTAAAATTCCACTATCGTAATTCCCGCTCCACCAAATTGAACGTGCTCGTCATGAAAGGATTTAACGCCGGGAACCGTTTGAAGATATTGGCGGACGAGCGCGCGGAGAGCACCAGTTCCCGTTCCGTGAAGGATACGAACTTGCGACTGCTCCAGGAGTATGGCATCGTCAATGAAATGAGATACCACGTCGAGCGCTTCATCCCCGCGCATACCGCGTAGGTCTATCTCAGACTTAAAATTCAACTTTTTTTCGTAAACAGCATCCCGTGTCTGCTTCGACACAAAGGTGGAAACTTTTGAGATATTATTGATCTCTGGCTTCACCGTTACTTCGAGGCGCGACAGAGGAACGTTGGTGTGCATCATACCAAAGAGAACGCGCGCTTGCTTACCGGTAATCACTTCCACGTGCCCAACAGTAGTTTGGCCTTTTAAGCGGACATAATCCCCCACCCTCACTTTTACTTGAGTAGGTACAGTCTGAGGCTGGTCGGAAGCATTCTTTGACAACGTACTAACCAACTGTTGCAGTGCAGAACCTTTCTTTTCAGACTTTCTCTGCTGCCGGCGTTTGATTTTCTCAATCTTTCGCGCTATGCGGTCTTCCTCTTCCACGTCCTGACGAAGGGCGTTTTTATATTCGTCTAACTGTTGGCGCACTTCGCGCGTTTTTCTTTCTCGGCCTGGGCTTCTTTGATGGCACGGATAGTGCTTTCGATTTTTGCATTACTCTGCTTGAGCAAATCCTGCGCTTCCTCTTTTGCTTTAGCCATCACTTGTTTCCGCTCCTGATTGAAATTCTGGAGTTCTTTCTCGTAGTTGGCCAGCGACGCCTGCAGCTGCTTCTCCTGCGTGTGTACTTTCTGACGCTTGGTCTCCCAGTACATTTTATCGCGAGCTATGTCCTGGAGGTATTTATCGGACATGACATAGTCCTTCCCTACCAAGTCGGCAGCATAGGCTATCACATCTTCGGGTAAACCTATCTTACGGGCTATCTCTATGGCGAAACTGCTACCTGGATGGCCTATGCGCAACAAGAATAGCGGTTGCATCTGCGCGCGATCGTATAGCATCGCTCCATTCACTACGCTCTCCGTTGAATCTGCAAAATGTTTGAGATTCTGGTAGTGGGTTGTGATGACGCCGTAAGTACCATTTTCCACAAAGCGGTTAAGGATGGCTTCAGCCATAGCTCCGCCTATTTGGGGTTCTGTACCGCCGCCGAACTCATCAATCAAGAGCAGCGAATGAGGCCCGGCATTTTTCATCATGGCCTTCATACCGAGCAAGTGACTGCTGTAAGTGGAGAGTTCGTTTTCAAGGTCTTGCTCATCGCCAATGCTGATAAAAATATCTTGGAAAATACCCATCACGGAATTTTCGCGCATAGGTACGGGCATACCGCATTGTAGCATATACTGCAACAAGCCGACAGTTTTCAAACAAACAGACTTACCGCCTGCATTAGGGCCTGAAATCAACAGAATATGTTGCTTACCTTTGAGGGCAATATCGAGCGGCACCTGCTTACTGCCGTGGCGCTGCAAACTTTGCTGAAGCAGCGGATGAATGGCTTGCACCCAATCCATATAGGGATATTTGCGCACTTCGGGAATAACAGATTCAAATGTCGTTGAGAAACTTGCCAAGGCGCGCAGAAAGTCGATATGAGCCAAGAAGTGTAGACTTTGCAACATGGCAGGTGCACAAGGGCGAATGTTGTTGGTCAATTCTTGCAAGATACGAATGACTTCGCGCTTCTCCTGCGACTTTAATTCGCGGATACGATTGTTTGCATCTACAACTACTGATGGTTCTATGAAAACGGTCTTGCCTGTGGCACTCTCGTCGTGTATGATACCCTTAATTTTTCGCTTAAGGGCCGGAGCTACAGGAATCACCAAACGCCCATCACGCAGTGTGGGCGCAACATCGCGGTCTATGTAGCCTTCGTCCTGTGCCTCGCTGATGAGGGTGCGCAAACTATGGCTGATGCCGCGCGTTGTTACCTCTATCGAATGACGAGTTTGGAGCAATTCGGGAGAAGCCGTGTCCTTGACTTTTCCGTATTTGTTGAGCACTTCATCAATGCGCTTAACGATTTGCGGGAAGGTCTCCACATTGGAAGCCATCTGAGTGAGCGCTGGGTATTCTGGTGTTTCGTCATCGCCTTTTTTGCGAAAGAAATCAACCAAATCACTGACCGACTTGAGCGAACGTTTCAAATCGAAAAGCTCAAGTTCTTCCATGTGTGTACGCTCCGGACGGATGCGCATCAAGGCCTGACGGACATCGAAAAAGTTTTCTTCGTAAACGTCGTCTTCCTCTTCAGAAAAACGTATGAAGTCGCGCACCTGTTCGAGCGCTTCTCTCACGTCTTCGTATCGGGACAGAAATTTGAGCTGACTATCTACCCATTCGGTGCCAAGCGTGGACATGCAACGCCCTTTAAGCAACGTCCGAATTTCGTCAAACCCGATTTTCTGTTCAAAATTTTCAGGGAAAATCATGCTTGTATTTATTTTTAGGCAAAGATACAAAATAGATACGAGATAAGAGAGAAGCTGAACGGATAGAAGCTCTCAGCAAATGACGCGCAAGAAGATATAAATTACTGCCACTTTATTTGACAATAAAGACTTTTCTTCCAGAGAAGAGAGCCTTAAAAAATCTGCCAGCAACCTAAGAAAAGAGCGTCTCAATGGTGTATTTTCTAAAAATTCCCTCTATGAGGTTTTGAAAAAGAGCCGATATGGGCATTGTTTTCATCATTTTTGCAATTTTCATATACTGAAGAGGCGCTTCTATCCTTATGCTGTCAGGTGATACAATAAAGATAATGCATCAATAAAAAACCAGCCCTACTGAGAAGTTATTTACAAATAACATCCCGATAGGGCTGGCGAGTTTTAAGAAATATGGTTTATTTTATCACCAAAGCGCGGTCGATAGCATCCACTAAGGAAGCGTTGTGGGCCTGCGTCTTAGCATCAGCCACTGGCATACTCAGTTTCTTGCGTAGCTGCTTCAACGTTGAAAGCACAGCAGGGCGCGCATCATTAGAAAGACTTGCCGATTTGAAGAAGTCGATCAGATTCTGCACATAAAGTTTCTGCACATCACGCGTGTACTGAGAAGGTGTACTGCTCTTAAAGATGTAATTTGTGAGATCCTGCAAATACTCTGGAGCCTCGTATTCACTGTTCAAGCCATTGAGCAGAGAGGAGTTTACAAGCAGCATCATAGTGCGCGCAGCAATGCCGTATGTAGCGTTATTTACATCGGGGAAGATACTTTTCACATAAGTTGGCTCGCGGAACCACGTAGGCTCTGTGATAACGTTATCAGCAACAAACTTCAAACATTCTTTCTGACGGGCCTTGCTGACGTTGATATAGACATTTCCTCCATTGTCCACCGTACCATAATTTTTGTAGACACCACCTATGTTGCGGATAACGTGTCCCATATAACGGAGGAACTGGCTCTGCACCTGTTGGTACATTGACTTGAGGTTTGTGGAATAAATATCATTGCTTTGATAGGTCCATTCGGGCAACTGTGGCAACATGCGCTTCAAGTTGCGAATACCATAATAAGAAGCCTTGACAGCATCATCGCCCAAGTCCTCTGTTTGGCAACGACTGTCGCGGGTAGTATTCGTCTCACCATCACCAAACCAGATTCTCGGCTGACCACTAATCTTTGAATCGACACGTGCCTTGGCATAAGCCTCGTTCGTCATCTTCTCGAGCTCATAATGGTCGCTATTGTCATCATAGGCATTCCACATCGGAGTGTAACCCCATTTGATAGCCCATACATCATAGTCGCCAATACGCGGGAAGATTCCCGCACGCGAAATACCGTCTTCAGGCTGCGCCACATAGTTGAAACGAGCGTAGTCCATAATGGAAGGCGTGTGCCCGTGAGCCTCAACAAAAGCTTTGTTGCGAAGACTATCGACAGGAACAGTGCTGCTTGAGCCGAAGTTATGGCGAAGACCGAGCGTGTGGCCCACTTCGTGAGAAGACACAAAGCGAATGAGCTCGCCCATTAGTTCGGTGTCGTACTTCATCTTGCGAGCAGCCTCATCAAGCGTTCCGGCTTGAATCATATACCAGTCGTGTACCAGCGTCATCACGTTGTGATACCAGCAAATATGACTTTCCAGAATTTCACCTGAGCGCGGGTCGTGCACCTGTGGGCCATAAGCATTTTCTATCGGAGCGGCCAAATAGCGAATCACGCTGTAGCGCGCATCCTCCATACTCATCGTTTTGTCAGAATCAGGCCATTCTTTTGCAAGAATAGCATTCTTAAAGCCTGCTGCCTCAAAAGCTTTCTGCCAGTCCTCAACACCTTGAATCAAATATTTGCGCCATTGCTTGGGGGTGGCAGGATCGATATAGTAAACAATCGGTTTCTTCGGCTCCACAAGTTCACCGCGTTTCATCTTCTCCATGTCGGCAGAATCTTTCGGTTCTAAACGCCAACGAGTGATGAAGCGTTTCGGCTCAACCCGCTGTTGATTGTCACTGAAATAAACAAAATCGTCAGTGAAATAGCCTACGCGTGGATCAAAGAAACGGCGCATCATCGGCTTCTTAGGAAGGAGAACAAACGAAATGTTCAAGCCGAAGGTGATCTTTCCAGTGGCCGATGCCGCTGCCGTACGCATTTTCTGCGACATAAAAGTTCTGACCAAACGGATTTCTGTGTTCATCGGGAACGTTTTAACGCTTTCAATATATGAAAGCTGTGGCAGGAACCCTGCAAGGCCAATATCTTGTTTATCGTCTTGGGGCACGCTAAAAGCGGCATTGTCATCATTGAGTAGAGATGTAACTTTAATCTTATACATACCCTTCACATGACTTTCTATTTTGAAGGCGGCAATGATTGGATTTGTATTACTGATTGTCACCGCGCGATTGATAGCATCAATGGAATCGGCAGTATTCATCAAAATATTGGAACGCATCAAAAGTCTATCGCCTGGTGCTTTCTCAAAATAGATGGTTTGCTGATTTATCTGCTCACCGGCAAACTTGCCAACGTTGGCTGGCGCTTGCGTGAGACGCACAGTGGTTAAGAACTCGCGAGATAAAAGACTATCAGCGATTTCAAAGAAATAGTCTTCACCTTGTTTTGTTACGGTGAACAGACCTTTCGTAGTCTCAGGTTTTGCAGCAGAAGCCTGCTGTCCGCCTGCCGAAGCCACCGTAGCAGAAGGCTTTGCAGACTGTGTCTTTTTCCGAGCGACTGATGGTGTACTTACCAACAGACCGCAAAGAAGAAACGGGATGACATGTTTCATAGGTGTGTAAAAAAAGATTGATATTATATTTTTAGAATTTCCTTTTTGAAGAGTTCGAAAGAACCGTCCAAACGACTCAGTTCGTAGTCGCGCAAACGGAGGGAGAAAGTTCCTGGAAGTTCGCCAAGGGCAAAATAGGACTGCAAGATACTGGCCATATTATAGCTCAAGTTATCGCCGCGCTGCATCAGCTGAACGCTATAGGTGCGCAGCAGCTAGTGTCGTGTTCCACCTTTTTGAGTTGTTGGAACATTTCGTAATAACACGGCAGGGTTCCTGCTGACAAGAGATAGAAAGCTTGTGCGGGTATGTCGTCAGAACAAAACAAATGCAAGAGCAAACGAACTTCTTCCACTGTACGAACTACAGGCAAGAGGGTAAGCAAAAGCTTCCGACAATCTATCGGGCTGGCCACATCGGCAAACTGCTGTAATGTAAGGGCATCAAGTTTGAACTGACCTGCGGAATAGAGCGTAATGGCAGCTTTGAGAAAGGTGCCAAGATAGGCTTTTGAGTTGGAGGAAACCAGAACAAGGAAAGAGTTCCAAAAAACCGTGGGACTGTTGGCCAACTTAGGCAAGAGCTTCTCCCCCAGCAAGAAGCCAGCTGTTCGAAAATTCTTGATTGGAAAGCCCCTCTAAGAAAGAACGCAGTCCTTGAATGTCGTCCGCGCCCAGATAGGCTTGCAGACGACGTTCAAGAACTGGATTATGTCTCTTCAGTATGGACATGTTTATAAAAAGAGGATGTAGCAAGTGAAAAGAAATAGCCACTGACTGCGGCTCTTATCTTATTTTCGAGTTAGCAAGACAACATTCTCCACATGCTGCGTGTGGGGGAACATGTCTACGGGCTGCACCTTAAGAACCTTATATTTTTCGTCCAACAATTGGAGGTCGCGCGCCTGCGTAGCAGGATTGCAGCTGACATAAACGATGCGCTCGGGAGCAGCATTGAGAATCACGTTGACAACATCGGCGTGCATACCCGCACGTGGTGGATCAGTGATAATCACATCAGGCCGACCGTATTGCGCAATAAAGTCATCGTTCAGTACGTCCTTCATATCGCCCGCGAAAAATAGGGTATTGTCGAGTTTGTTTAAGGCAGCGTTCACTTTAGCATCTTCAATAGCCTCTGGAACATACTCGATGCCGATTACTTGTCGCGCTTGGTGAGCCACAAAATTGGCAATCGTTCCCGTACCCGTGTAAAGGTCGTAGACAAGTTCTTCACCTGTCAATCCAGCAAAGTTACGCGCCACTTTATAAAGCTCATAGGCTTGCTCCGTATTGGTTTGATAGAAGCTCTTAGGACCTACTTTGAAGCGGAGGTCTTCCATTGTTTCGTAGATATAGTCGTGGCCAGCGCAAATCTGAATGTCTAAATCGCCAATCGTATCGTTACACTTCTGGTTATCCACCCACAAGAGAGAAGATACCTCGGGGGAAGTTGACGTGTATCCACTCCATCAGCGCCATTGCCTTTGGCTGGTCGTCAGCCTCTTTCAAACAGAATTGCACAACGAGCATCACCTCGCCCGTGGCCGATGTGCGAATCATTATGTTTCGCAAAAGGCCTTCCTGCTTGCGGAGGTCGAAGAATGTCAAAGCGTTATCAAAAGCATACTGGCGAATACCATTACGCAAGCGGTTGTTAATGTCGTCCATGAGCCAGCACTCGTCTATGTCGAGTATCTTATCGAAAGCTCCAGGGATATGAAAACCCACGGCATTCATATTGTCGAATGTCTCGCCCGAAGAAATCTGCTCTTTCGTCAACCATTTTTTATTGGAAAAGCCAAACTCCAATTTGTTGCGGTATTGCTTGATATGTTTACTACCGAGTATTGGAGAAATCTCGGGAAGTTCCACCTTGCCAATACGGGTCAAAACATCTGTCACCTGCTGCTGTTTGTAGGTAAGCTGCTCCTCATAGGGAAGAATCTCCCACTTGCAACCGCCACAAACACCATAGTGTTTGCAAAAAGGTTCGCAACGCTTTTCAGAATACTTATGGACTTTAACAGCTTCGGCTTCAGCATAAGAATGCTTTTTTCGCGTTAGCTGCAGGTCTACAACATCTCCAGGTACAACATAAGGAACAAAAATTACCATCCCATCAACGCGCGCTAAGGCTTTTCCCTCAGCTGCCACATCAGTTATTTCGATTTGCTCCAATAAAGGAAGCGGCTTTCTTTCGACTCATTAGTATATATGTAATCTATTGCAAAGATACACAATTATGGCGAAAACCACAGAATTGACTCCTGTTTGCAGAAAGATATAGTTTTATTATCATCGTGTTTAGAAACCATCCGTTTGAGGATAAAGAGATTCACTCAGAGCATGGAATAAAGGCGCGTGACAAGTCGAGGAGCAGCAAACTCACTGCGCACTTCCTCATCAACAACAATATAACCGCGCTCCACAAGTAGAGGCAAAGCTTCAGCAGGAAGGTCTACCTCATAACAATCTGCTAACAACACACGATGGGTCAAAACGTGTTTCATACCTTCTGCCACCAAGTGATAGCTGCTTCCTGAAGGCAGATCAGCAGTACGGACCACCTCATCAAATTCTGCCTTGTGCTCAAACTCTAACAAAGGCGGTTCGTAGAGACCTTGCCAAATGTCGCCAGCCTCCCTACGATGCAAAAAGATTTTCCCCTCACAACGAAGATAGAGATACACAAAATAGCGTGTTTTCACCTCTGTCTTTTTCGACTTCACGGGAAGTTGCTCGACACAGGCAGCAGAGTATGCCACACACGTATGGCTTAGCGGACAATCTGTACACTGAGGGTTCTGCGGAGTACACTGTAATGCGCCGAAATCCATAAGAGCTTGGTTGTAATCGCCTGGATGTAGCTCGTCAAGAAGTTGCTGTGCCAACTCTCTAAAGACTTTTTCCCGGCGGTTGTATCTATCGGGGTAAAAATTCCAAAATGGCGAGCCAACACACGGTAGACATTTCCATCGACAACGGCTGTAGGCAATCCGAAAGCAAAGGCAGATATGGCAGCGGCCGTGTAATCTCCCACGCCTTTTAGTGTGCGAATCTCTTCATACGTTGTAGGAAAATGTCCGAGAGCCGCAATTGTTTTTGCTGCTGCATGAAGATTTCGCGCACGAGAGTAATAGCCCAGTCCCTGCCACTGCTGCATCACTTCATCCTCACTGGCAGCGGCTAAAACAAAGACATCCGGGAAACGCTCTAAGAAGCGCAAATAATAGTCGTATCCCTGCGCTACTCGCGTTTGTTGCAAGATGATTTCAGAAATCCAAATACGATATGGGTCTTTCGTGTCGCGCCACGGCAAAGGGCGTTTGTGCTCCTCATACCACTTCAGCAACACTCGAGCAAACTCAGAAGAGAAAAGAAACGAGTTACCAAGCAATGCCTCGCAACTCGTATCAGATTTCTCGTATGTAGCGGTCTGTCTTTCTAACGACTCATTTTTTATTGGGTCTTTTTTCAATCGTGGAATAATTTAATGCGTTGTTCTTCGCTTAGTTTGCAAATCAGCAGTGTACCATCGCGCTCAGCAACGACATAGCCGTCCAGGCCTTGCACTACTACTTTCTTCAGCTTCTCAGCATGTACTACGCAGTTGAAACTATCGTAGAAATTGATATCCGGTCCTATTCCAGCATTGCCATATCGGTCTTTCTGACTATTGTCGCGGAGCGATGTCCATGTGCCGAGGTCGCTCCAACCGAACGAAGCTGGACACACAAAGATTTCTTCTGCCTTTTCCAAGATGGCATAATCCACACTGATATTCTCAAGCGACGGATAGAGTTCATTGATGCGTTCTTGCTCCTCTTCCGTGTCGTAAATCGGAGTCAAGCGTTCGAAAGCTTTCGACATATCGGGCTCGTAAACGCGGAAAGCATTGATAATTGTAGATACACTCCAGATAAAGATACCTGAATTCCACAAGTAGTTATCATGCGTCACATATTCTTGAGCCAGTTCGAGGTTGGGCTTTTCTTTGAAAGAGTCGACACGGAAAATATCTTTTTTCCGACTGGAAGAGAACGTCAAATCAGCCTTGATATAGCCATATCCTGTTTCGGGGCGCGTAGGGTGAATTCCTAAGGTAACAATGGCGTCGGTTTCAGCCGAAAACTCCATCGCATTCTCTACAACGCTGCGAAAGGTTGAGGCATCGAGCACCACATGGTCGCTGGGTGTCACTACGATATTGGCACGCGGATCGCGCTTCTTGATTTTGTAGGACACATAGCAAATACACGGAGCTGTATTGCGGCGACACGGTTCGAAGAGCACATTTGCGACAGGCACTTCGGGTAATTGCTCAGCAATAGTTGCTTTGTACCTTTCCGAGGTAACAATCCAAATGTTCTCCATCGGGACAAAGTTCTTAAACCTATCCACAGTGAGCTGAATCAAGGTCTTGCCACAGCCCAACACATCCAGGAATTGCTTTGGGACAGCCTCACTACTCAGCGGCCAAAAGCGGCTACCGACACCGCCTGCCATAATGACTAAATGATTCATTCGTCTCTCTACTTATCGTCTTGAGTAGTTCCTTCGATATATATACGCACCAAACTATTTGAAGCATTGGAACGAACCGTCACAGGTTTCTTAAAAGGACCTGCATACGTATTCTTACCATCATACGTAACCTTCACTTCGCCTTTCTTACCTGGCTCAATGGGTTGCTTCGTGAAATCGGCCACGGTGCAACCGCAGCTGCTAAACGCCTGCTGAATCACCAGCGGTTTGTCGCCTGTGTTCGTAAAAGAAAACGTAACCGTCTGTGGCTTGGAAATAGAAAAAGTTCCGAAGTTGTGCGTTGTCTTGTCGAACTTAATCACTGCCTGCGCATTCAGACTTTGGAATACGCCAGCCAAAAGTATTGAAAATAAGAATAAAAATTTCTTCATAATCTCAATTTTAATTTGGTATAGGAAGCGAAGATAGGAAATTATCTTAATAATAAGGATATTTAGTATTATAAATCACACTTTTTTTCAGATGTAATACACTATATTTGCTTCAGAATCCACATAATTATGCCTATAACTTCCCTTCCTGTTTCTGCTATTGATAGCCCCGACAGAGTGATTCTTGGTATCGACCCTGGTACCAACTTTCTTGGCTATGGCATCATTCGCAAGCAGGGGCGCAAGGTGGAAATGCTTGCTATGGGTATTATTGATCTCCACAAGGTGGCCGACATTTATCTGAAATTAGGCCGTATCTATGAACGCGTACAAGGCATCATAGATTCCTATCTTCCGGATGAAATGGCCATTGAAGCTCCATTTTTTGGAAAGAATGTGCAAAGCATGCTCAAACTTGGACGAGCACAAGGTGTTGCTATTGCAGCTGCCATGAGTCGGCAGATACCGATCCACGAATACGCGCCACTGAAAATCAAGCAAGCCATCACAGGTAATGGGCAGGCCTCAAAGGAGCAGGTGGCTGAAATGATGAAGCGCATGCTCCATCTGCGCGACGAACAGATGCTCTCCCATCTCGATGCCACTGATGCTCTCGCCGCCGCATATTGCCACTATTTACAATCGGGCCATGACAATCGTACCGAGGGAGCTCCGCGCTCGTGGAAATCATTTGTCAATCGCAATCAAAATCGTGTGAGTTCTGGTCTTACGGGTCCGCAGCAACGATTGGCTGCCGCCTTGGCCAAAACAAATAAGAAAGTATGATTAACTACTATGCTGAAAATATCACTAATACTTCTCTTTATTCTTAGCAGTGGCACAACCATAAAAGCCCAGGAAGTGTACAACTATGTACTGAATAATGCCACCCACACTGTTCAGTCGCCTACCAGTGGTTTACACAAACACGCATTGCACAATTCAAGCAAACGGCATTGACATATCTGCGCAAGAAAGCCACAGAAACCATGCCGGAGGTGACAGACCAGTTTCTGAACACCCAGGCCTATTATATGTCAGAATTTATCACTCTCTTCTTTCATGAAATACTCAAGAGCAAGAAGCAGGATAGCGAGAAGAAGAAAGCTAAAATTATGTTGTTCATGGATGCCAGCAAGAGCAACCCGCTCTTCGACGATGAAGACACAGAAACAACCGACTCCTACATTTTGGAAGGTAATCAGCTCACACCTTTCTCTCTCAACACCGACTGGCCACGGGCTTACGCTGCGGCAAAGGACAACATATAAAATAAGAACGTCCCCCTATGGACAAATAGCCTTATTGTTTTCAAAAATGCAATAAGGCTATTTTTTTATACAATAAGGCTGCCAGCCGACAGCCTTATTGCGTCAGCTGACAGAATAAGGGAAACTTCAACCTCCTGTTATCCTGTTTTTTCTCTCTATAAATATCTCCTAAGATGAGCCGGAAGAGACAGAACGAATTGTTTATAGAGCAAAAGACGGACAGAAGAACAACGATGAGGACAGCCCAACAGAAGCCAAAGATAGGAGATGCTTTCCACATCGAGAATAAAAGAATTTCTCCTCCCATCTGCAATAATGGGAGGAGAAACCTTTGTTAGAACACCAAGAGTCGTTATTCGACCTTAGGCTAAATGCTATAATTACAAGAGCTTTCTTATTAGAAAGAAAAAGGCCATGCCTCGCTTTTTTGTAGCGAAAGGCATGGCCAAACTTGTAACTAATCTCCCCAAATGGAGCGATGAAGTTCGTCATCAGAACCAAATTTCGAGTCTACGAAACCGCTCTGTTCTCTTGTTCCAATTTCTTCTGTGGAAGGGTCGAACTGCCCATTTGAGACGCCAGGGCTTGCAGTTATCATCAGGCTCTCTGCCGAGAATAAGAATGTCTCGTTCTGTGGTTTAATGTACTTTTTCTTTTCCATGATATTTTTATTCTTATTTGATCATGATTTTCTTTCCGTTGTAGATATACAAACCATGTTGTGGCTTCTCAACGCGCTGACCATTCAAATTGTAGTAAACTCCATTGTTAACATTCGAGGAAGCTGCATCAATAGCGTCAATACCTGTGATTGTAGTGTTATCGTCCATGAAAGTGAACACGAGTCTTGCGGTTGCAGGTACATTGGCGATTTTAGCATAAGCCTTGTGTACTGGCATTGTGAAAGAAGCAGGAGCCTTCTTGAAGATACCTTGAGCAGCAGATACTACGAAGATAGGATCAGAACCAGTAGTGATGAGCTTATCCTTTACAGTTTGTCCAACCATCAGGTTGTCACGAACGGTATATGTTGTGTTGTCTTTCTCACCAATAGCATAGTAGAAACTATCAGGAATTGCTTCGTAGGAAAGAACCTTCAGCAGAACGCCTGTTTCTGCAGGAACATAGCTGAAATCAGATGCAGCGCCACCCTTCTCGTCGATGCTGACCATCTGGATGCTGTACTTAGAGTCACCATAGTCGCCCTTACCTCTTTGGATACCAGCTGTTGTAGCTACGAATGCTGCAACATCGGGGGTCTTACTATTGTCTCTATAATAGATACCCAAATCAGCATCAAACTCACGTGCGAACGTGCCGTATTTGTGAGTAAGCTTCAAACCTGGAATCTTGTAGTCAACCTTAGAAGCATAGTTTGCCCAGCCCTTTGCGGCCTTATAAGTAGCAACAGCACTCTTCTTTACATAGATATTCGGCAGTGTGGTTGGGAATTCAGAATAGCCTGAACCAAGTTCCCACTTCGTAGCGCTCATATCGCGGGGAGGAATAGCATTAGTGAAGAAGACCTTCTCAATAGTAGAAGAACCATCGGCTTTCTTGAAGGCATCAATACCTAAATAGTCGAGAGGGGTACGGAATACTACTTCCTTAATGTTGGTAGTGTTGTCCTTCATGGCATAGTCGCCCCAAAGACGTACCTCATAATTAGTACCAGCGTTCTCTACGTGTGCCGGAACCAGATAGGTATAGACATCGCTCTTAACATCAACCACCATAACTGCCTTTTTAGACAGAGGGAAGTATTCAGTAGGACCATAACCGTTAGATCTTTGAAGAAAGATACACCAATGTTATGGAAAGAGCTCCATACACTGTTTGCCTGATACAGACCCTCTGAGCCATTGCGTACACTGATGTCGATCTTCGACTTATCTACGTTTGCTGCATAGAAAGCAGTATTGGCTACATTGGTAGCAGGAATAGGAGTCTTGCTCAAGAAGGCAATAGTGTTCAGTTGCTTACACATATCGAAAGCATGTGCACCAATCTTGTTGACCTTCTCGGGGATAGTTACGTTCTCCAGGTTCTGTATATAATAGAAAGCATAGGGGCCAATCTCCTCGATGACAGGAGGAAGCATAGTGTAGTAGGTGTTAGCCTTTCCTGGAGGGAAGGAGATAAGAGTCCTTTTATCCTTGCTGAGCAGGAAGCCGTCAACACTTGAATATTGAGTATTATTCTTATCAACATGGATAGCTGTCAGAGAACCGCAGAACTGGAATGCCTTCGGGTCGATATTAGTAATAGCTGCAGGGATATTGATCGTTGTAATCTTTTGGCAGCTGTTGAAGGCAGACTGCTCAAGCGTGGTTACAGTTTCTGGCAAATCAATGCTCAAGAGACCTGTGTTTTGGAACGCACCTTGGCCGATAGTTGTGATCTGTGCTGGAGCGGCAAATGTTACAGAAGACATGCCTGAGCAACCATTGAAAGCACCAGTGTTGATAGCCGTTACACTTGAGGGGGATCTCAAAAGTAGGCAACTTGGTATCACCGCTGAAAGCGTTGGTCTCAATAGTTTGCAACACACTTGTTCCCAAGAATCTGAAAGATTCAAGATTTGTACAACCTTGGAAAGAGCCGTTACCGATAAAGTGAAGTTGTGAACCATTATCAACGGTAACAGTTTTGAGTTTTGTACATCCGTAGAAAGCAGCAGCACCCAATTCTTGCAGAGAAGCGGGAAGTTCCAACTTCTCCAAACCTGAATTAACGAAGACCCATGTACCAATTTTCTTGAGATTGGATGTAGGTTGGAACACGAGTTCTTTCAAATTGCTTGTTCCTTGGAAGGCATCGTTGTCAATCTCTTCTACGCTTGGAGTCAGCGTGAGTTTTGTGAGACCTGCAGCATAATAGAAAGCTTTATTTCTGATTTTCTTAGTAGTGGGTTCTGTAGTATAAGCACCCTGCTTGCCAGCAGGATAAGCTATCAGTTCCGTCTTATTCGCATTGTAAAGCACACCATTAGCAGAAGCATAAACAGTGTTATCAGTCTCGACATTGATTGCTGTCAGAGCTATGGAGCCAGAGAATGCACCATCAGCGATGTCAGTGACAGTTGAAGGAACTGTAACTGTCTGCAAATAGCGGCATGAGTTGAAAGCATCTGCACCAATCTCTTTGAGCGGTGCAGTCATCTGAACAGATGTAAAACCTTCTACACGAGCAAAAGCGGAGGGACGAATTTTCTCTACCGTTGTAGGAACGACATAGGTAAAAGACCCAACTCCCAACATAGGAGTTCCTTTACCACAAGGATAAACCACCAACTCTTTTCCATCAGCTGTGAAAACTACACCATTCTCACTCTTGAAATTAGCATTTCCTGAAGTTACATTGATTTCGGTGAGTTTTCGCGCGGGAAGTGAAGCCGCTATAACCTGGTGAAGAGAAAGGAAGATCCTTCAAGGTTGTTGGCAATGTAACGGACGTGATATTCTTGGCTGCCTGAAAAGCATTGACACGGACACCTGTGGTGCCTTCTGGAACAGAATAGCTGGCATTAGGACGGGCTACAGGATAGTTCAACAACCATTTGTTTGTTCCATCAATCTCATAGAGCACACCGTTGTCAGAATAGTATTTTGCATTGCCTGAATTCACATTGATCTCTTGCAGAGCTTGGCAGGCGGAGAACACACCATTTGCCATATCGGTCACTGATGCGGGAATAGTGACTGAGGTCAATTTAGTACCACCAAGAGAGTTTGCCTCCATCGCTGTCACCGTGTTTGGTATGGAAACACTGGTTGCGTTCGGCACAGAACTGTTGTTCTGAATACGAGTTACCGTCCACTTAATGTTTACACTGTCCATTACTTCAGCGGGAATAGTTAAAGCCCCACTATTGTTTGAGCCAGCAAAGGCGACCTGCCTGTTTCCCAAATCGGTAATCACATAGGTCATACCATCTTTAGTAAACTTATCGCCCTTAACGGCGGCATTTGCAGTCGCCACATTTAGCGCGATAAGCACTAATAGTAATAAAAAAATTTTTGTTTGTCTCATAATAAAAAAATATATAAATCTGTTTTATTTATCCTGTATATATAGCTCTAAGTTATTCCGTTTTTATTTTACCCCGTGTGTATAGCTCTAAATTATTCTGTTTTATTTATCTTTATTTATAGCTCTGAGTTATTCTAAAAAAAACTTCATAATGAAAAAAATGGAGCTTATAGTCGCTGGCTTTCACCTGGCCAACGAATCCGACGAAATAGGCAACGGGAACTCTTGCGAAGTCTCGACCTAAAAGCATTGTGCAGTTTTTCACGTGCACGCTTATTTATATTATGTAAAGAGTGAGTAGCTCTGCACTTAGAGAGAAAAAAGAGAAATATATTTGGAACAGATAGAGAATACAGCACAGAGAAATCTCCATTTCTCTGAACCGCGCATATTCCTTTTTCTTTACACAAGGAATAATGGCAGTGATTGTATTTCTTCGTAAATCTGTTCACTTTTCTTTATTTCGATAACTGGCGCAAAAGTAAACAATGTATTCGGAACTTGCAAAAAAAATACAGAAAAAAAGTAAAATACGACAGAAATGAAACCATTTTTGCCACCTTTAGTCAGCAAAAAAATACACTATTGAGTTATAAACAGAACATTATAAGAGATACGAAATTAAGGTAAAAAAACATTACATTTAAACAATATTGTTTTTTTGTTCTAATTTACTTTTCTAAAACAGCACTAAGAAGCAGATACATTTTACACAAACAAAATTAATGCCCCTCTACTGGCTACTTTTCACAAGATTATATAGCGTTATTTGCAAACTCCTCTCTCTGTCCTAAATTACTCTTTCAGGAACGAGCATAGACAAATAAAGAATATTGTTTTTGTGAAGGGCAGAATCCACAATTAACCATTTTTCTAGATAGAATCGTTTTTGTATGGCGAATCTTTAGAAAAAAATCAATTGATGGAAGGTAATTATTTAATTTTATCCTATGTCTGTTGTTAGATTCCCCAGAAGTCGAGATACTGACGAGCCACTTTCAGATGATCGTGATAGCGCCGAATGTATTCACGACTATCGGCCTTTAACTGCAGAAGTTCATCTCTTCTATCCATTAAAAGGCAGAGTTGGTCATAAACATCATCTTCATTGGGCTGCACGTTAACTATGGGTTTCAAATCTGTATCGCCAAGAATTGCATAGTTTTCAGGTTCGGCTCCACCCACAACGATCATACCGTGCGACATGGCTTCCAAAGCGTTCATCGCAGGTGTATAGGAATAAAGCTGATCGAGCAAGATGTCCGAGTTGCTGAAAAGACGAACGTATTCTTCAAAAGGAACGGACTCGGCGCGTACTATTTCCATAGCGTCAGGATAACGCTGAGCCACTCGCTCTAATGCTCTCAACATAATATCCGTGCCCTTGTAGGCACTCCGCGCTTTTTGAATACCAATGAAAAAGCGAAGAGGCTGGTGAACACTCAATGGGGATTCATCCACACGAATAGGAAAAGGAATGAAGCGGAGTTTCTCAGGGAACTCGCTCAGATAGCTGGCATAGTACTCATACAAGCCTGCAATAATCCCATCACAATCGGCAGCGATTTGACGATTAAGAAGGCCTTTAGCTCCATAAAGCCAATCACGAATCCAAGCTTCATTATCGGAATTATGGCGAAGTTGGTTGCCAAAATTAAAATCGCTATAACGGAAGGTTGTACAGTCGAGGCAGGTACGGACGTAATAATGGTCCATACCAAAAGCTCCCATAAAGACTTTCTTATTATATTGCCTCAAACCCTGATAAAAAGGCAAGATACGCTCTCCTTTGAGCGGCAAAAAAACAGGATTGATGAGTTGGACTACATCATATCCCCTAAACTTGCGACATTTCCACTGGAGCTCAAAATAATAACGCAAACTGCTCCAACGCGAGAGGGATGGACGACGGAGGTCTATGTCCCGCGGATAGTTTTTCCAGCCATCACCATCGGAAGCCACCGTGACGTAATGGCCTAGTTCTCGCAATCCCGCTGCCAGCGTGGCATGGACATTACTATAATCGCCTAAGAGAAGTATGCGCATAAATCAAGAGTGTCTTGCAGTTGATAAAAAAAGAGAACAACAAGAGAGAGTTTTCGCTCCGTCCTGTTGTTCTCTTTATAGTAAAAATCTTACTCAGCAGCTTCTTCTGCTGGCTTCATATTTGTATAAACCGTCTGAACGTCGTCGAAATCTTCGAGTTTCTCCACCATCTTGTCGATGGTTTCACGCTCTTCGGGCGTTACATCCTTGAGGTCGTTGGGGATGTAGGTGAATTCAGCACCTATCACTTCGAAACCTGCTTCTTCAAGGTGTTTTTGAATTTCGCCGAAGCTCTTCGGATCTCCATAAATGGTGATGCTGTCCTCTTCGGGGTCTTCATCGAATTCGTCCTCTACGCCATAGTCAATAAGGTCGAGGATGAGCTCGTCCATATCCAGTCCGTCCTTGCGTTTGAACGTGAAAACAGCCTTATGATCGAAGAGGAAAGCCAAAGAACCCATTGTGCCAAGGTTGCCGTTAAACTTATTGAAGACACTGCGAACATCGCCCACTGTGCGAGTAGTGTTGTCGGTCAGCGTATCAACAAAGATGGCGACACCGTGAGGGCCATAGCCTTCGTAGGTCATTGTCTTGTAGTCGCTCTGGTCTTTGCCCATTGCGTTCTTAATGGCGCGCTCAATATTGTCCTTCGGCATATTCTCGCGCTTTGCATTAGCGATAATAGCACGCAATGCAGGGTTGTTTTCTGGTTCTGGACCGCCGGCCTTTACTGCAATAGCAATCTGCTTACCAATTTTAGTAAACGTACGAGCCATATGGCCCCATCTCTTCAGCTTAGATGCCTTACGATATTCAAATGCTCTTCCCATGGGAATCTATATTTTTTGTTGTTCTTATTTTTATTCGAAAATAGAGACTGTCTTTCGTGGAGCACGAATATGCTCACCTCGATTGATTGCTCCGTAACTCTTTCTGTTTATCTCAACTTAGCGTCTAACTGCTTCTGCAAACTTGTGATAATCTTGTTCATGACGGCATCGACTTGCTTATCGTTCATCGTCTTTGTTTCATCTTGCAAAGTGAAATTGACGGCATAGCTCTTTTTGCCTTCTTCAAGATTTTTCCTTCATAGACATCGAAGAGCGTAACCTTCTTCAGCAATTTCTTATCTGCCTTATAGGCTATATCTGCAATCTGTTTGAACTGAACTTCCTTATTAACAAGCAGAGCAAGGTCGCGGCTAACAGCTGGATATTTGCTAATCTCTGTGAATTCGACTTTGTTCTTGCGCGTCTTCTTCATCAGCTCATTCCAATTGAACTCGGCAAAGTAGACGTCATTCTCTAAGCCTTGCGCAGCAGTAAGTTTCTTTGCAACAACACCGAACTCAAGCAACACCTTTCCATTGCGATCTGCCACTTGCAGGCTCTTGCTAAAAATATCGGCAGTACCATCTTGAATGAGCAAGCCTCCAAGTTGGACGCCAAGACGCTGAAGAATACCGACAACATAGGCTTTCATTTCGTAGACACTAGAAGGTTCATTGGGATGTGCCCAGCTACCTTCGATATGATTACCTGTCAACCAAAGTCCTAAATGGCATTCCTCAGAATAGGCCGCCATATGATTTTTTTCTGCTAACTTTTCAAGAACTCCACCGTCCTGAAAATCCTCTTCTCGAGCGGATTGAGGTTCGCTTTCAGCTGATGGCTTGCGGCGACTTGCATCGAAAGCATAAACATTACCCAACTCAAAGAAGCGAAGGTTGGTTGCACGGCGATTCACATTGCGAGAAAGACTTTCTAAACCGCCGAAAGCAAGGTTTGACGCATTACGTTCAAATCTGAACTCAAAGGATTGATGATATGAACTAAATGCTCCTTAGGATAGCTCTTCAACTCGTTATAATAAGCTTCTTTGGTGAGAGAGTTATTCATAATCTCATTAAAGCCTTGCCCTATGAGCTGCTGAGCGATAAGCTTCTGTAACTTGTTACTACGATCTGCTTCACCTTCTACAGTTAGGCAAGAGTTCATAGTAGAGGGTATCTCAATGTTATTATAACCATAGATACGCAGAATCTCTTCTACGACATCGCAAGGACGCTGCACGTCTACACGATAGGCTGGGACGTGGAGAGTGAGTTCTGTTTCGCTTTCGGCTACAATCTCCATTTCCAAATTAGTAACAATTTCTTTGACCACTTCTCCGCGGAAGTTCTTTGCCAACCAAATCATTAACGTATTGGAAGTTTAAGACGACAGGGAAACACTTCGGAAGTTCACCAGCTTCCACATCTTTGATTTCCATACTAATAGTACCCCCTGCCAATTGCTTTGTAAGGAGAGCGGCAGCTTTCAATGCATAAATTTGTCCGTTAGGGTCTACACCACGTTCAAAACGGAAACTGGCATCAGTGCTCAAGCCATGACGACGAGCACTCTTTCGTATCCAAGTGGGATTGAAATAAGCACTTTCAAACAACACATTCTTCGTTGTTGCGTAAGTACCACTACCCTTACCCCCAAAAACACCGGCAATGCACATTGGTTCTTTTGCATTGCAAATTGCAAGATCACGATCAGACAAAGTATGTTCTTCACCATCGAGCGTTACAAAAGGGGTTCCCTCGGGCATAGATTTGATGATAACTTGTTGCCCTTCAATCATATCTGCATCAAAACAGTGAAGAGGCTGACCGTAAGCCATCATTATATAATTGGTAATATCTACGATATTGTTAATAGGACGAAGACCTATCGTTGTCAATTTCTTTTGTAACCACTCAGGACTTTCCTTAACTACGCAATCTTTTACTGTGACTGCACAATAGCGCGGACACGCTTCTGCATTTTCAATTTTAACATCAATGGGCAAGTCTTCATTGTCTGCTGCAAAAGCATCAACGCTGGGACGATGAAGACTGGTATTATAACCATTACGCTTTAGCCAAGCATAAAGATCACGAGCCACACCGTAATGAGATGCAGCATCAATACGGTTTGCCGTTAAATCAACTTCAAGCAGAAAATCACTCTCCAAATTAAAATACTCGGCAGCAGGAGTTCCAACTTTCGTATCTTCAGGCAAAACAATAATTCCATCATGGCTTGTACCTACTCCAATCTCATCTTCAGCACAAATCATTCCGAAAGAATCTAAACCGCGCAGCTTAGACTTCTTTATAACAAACTCTTTATCTCCATCATAGAGTTTGGCTCCTAAAGTGGCGACAATAACTTTCTGTCCAGCTGCGACATTAGCAGCACCACAAACAATTTGAACAGGCTCTCCATTTCCTAAA
>CAKAEQ010000001.1:0-660000 GCA_916438195.1 uncultured Prevotellaceae bacterium | reverse complement strand
AGCTGTCGCTGAGACCACACTTCGTTAGTTTAACTTAATCATTACTTCGGGACCTTAGCTGATGGTCTGGATTCTTCTCCTCTCGGGCACGGACCTTAGCACCCGCGCCCTCACTCCATGGCTCTTAACTGCGCGCATTCGGAGTTTGTCCGGACTTGATAGGCGGTGAAGCCCTCGCATCCGATCAGTCGCTCTACCTCACGCAGTAAACACCATAGGCTGCACCTAAATGCATTTCGGGGAGTACGAGCTATCTCCAAGTTTGATTGGCCTTTCACTCCTACCCTCACCTCATCCAGAAGCTTTTTCAACGCTTATTGGTGCGGACCTCCATCCGGTGTTACCCGGACTTCATCCTGGACAAGGGTAGATCACTTGGTTTCGCGTCTGCCTGTAACAACTCAGCGCCCTGTTAAGACTCGCTTTCGCTTCGGCTGCGGGACTTCAAAACCCTTAACCTTGCTGATACCGGCAACTCGTAGGTTCATTATGCAAAAGGCACGCCGTCACTCCATAAAGGAGCTCCGACCGCTTGTAGGCGTACGGTTTCAGGAACTTTTTCACTCCTCTACACGAGGTGCTTTTCACCTTTCCCTCACGGTACTGGTTCGCTATCGGTCTCTTACGAGTATTTAGCCTTGGCGGATGGGCCCGCCGGATTCACACAGGATTTCTCGTGTCCCGCGCTACTCAGGATTCTGCTATGCTTCCTATGGCTTCGAATAAGGGGCTATCACCCGCTACGGCGCAACTTTCCAGTTGCTTCTTCTCACCATACTTCTTGCAACGACGCAGTCCTACAACCCCATCAGGACCGGAATCCCGATGGTTTGGGCTCTTCCCCGTTCGCTCGCCACTACTAGGGGAATCATTTTTATTTTCTCTTCCTACTGGTACTAAGATGTTTCAGTTCCCAGCGTTCGCCTCCCGCTTTTGCGGGATAGTGGAGGTTTGCTCCACTGGGTTGTCCCATTCGGATATCCGCGGATCAAAGATCATTTGCATCTCCCCGCGGCTTTTCGCAGCTTATCACGTCCTTCATCGCCTGTAAGAGCCTAGGCATCCACCGTACGCCCTTTCGTACTTCCTTGACCTCGGACTATAACGCTAGATATGTTACCATACTTAGCATCATAGCAGTCAGATATACTGAAAGTGTACTTTACTTTTTCAGTGTTTTGTCTACCTTACTTTTTTTGCTTGTTAGATTTGTGCAATATGTCATAGATCGCTTTTCTCGTTTATTTCGAGAAACAGTGGAGAATATCGGATTCGAACCGATGACCCCCTGCTTGCAAAGCAGGTGCTCTAGCCAGCTGAGCTAATCCCCCTCAGTTTTTTTAAGCTTAAGAAGTAGTCCCAGGCAGAGTTGAACTGCCGACCTCCACATTATCAGTGTGGCGCTCTAACCAACTGAGCTATAGGACTGGCAGAAAGAATCCAACTATGCTAAGACTCTAAAGCTCAGCCTCTTCTTTCTCTTCTATCTATTAGAATTTGAAATAACTTTTTAGTCGAGAAGTACAAGATAGCAGAGTTGAAGTTTTTCAACCTTTTCCTATCTATTACTTTCGTTCTCCAGAAAGGAGGTGTTCCAGCCGCACCTTCCGGTACGGCTACCTTGTTACGACTTAGCCCCAATCACCGGTTTTACCCTAGGCCGCCCCTTACGGTCACAGCTTTCAGGCACCCCCGGCTTTCATGGCTTGACGGGCGGTGTGTACAAGGCCCGGGAACGTATTCACCGCGCCATGGCTGATGCGCGATTACTAGCGAATCCAGCTTCGTGGAGTCGGGTTGCAGACTCCAGTCCGAACTGAGACCGGTTTTCATGGATCAGCGCCCAGTCGCCTGGTGGCTTCCCTCTGTACCGGCCATTGTAACACGTGTGTGTGTAGCCCCGGACGTAAGGGCCGTGCTGATTTGACGTCATCCCCACCTTCCTCACATCTTACGATGGCAGTATCCACGGAGTGCCCAGCACAACCTGATGGCAAACGTGGAGAAGGGTTGCGCTCGTTATGGCACTTAAGCCGACACCTCACGGCACGAGCTGACGACAACCATGCAGCACCTCCAAGCAGGTCCGAAGACAACGGGCGTCTCTGCCCATCTTCCTGCTTAGTTCAAGCCCGGGTAAGGTTCCTCGCGTATCATCGAATTAAACCACATGTTCCTCCGCTTGTGCGGGCCCCCGTCAATTCCTTTGAGTTTCACCGTTGCCGGCGTACTCCCCAGGTGGAATACTTAACGTTTTCACTTGGCAGCATACATTATATCGCACACTGCGAGTATTCATCGTTTACTGTGCGGACTACCAGGGTATCTAATCCTGTTCGATACCCGCACTTTCGAGCCTCAGCGTCAGTTGCACTCCGGACATATGCCTTCGCGATCGGAGTTCTTCATGATATCTAAGCATTTCACCGCTACACCATGAATTCCAACATCCCTGCGTGCACTCAAGACAACCAGTTTCAACTGCAATTTTACGGTTGAGCCGCAAACTTTCACAGCTGACTTAATCGTCCGCCTACGCTCCCTTTAAACCCAATAAATCCGGATAACGCCTGGACCTTCCGTATTACCGCGGCTGCTGGCACGGAATTAGCCGGTCCTTTTTCTGATGGTACACTCCAGAGGCGACACGTCGCCTTTTATGTTCCCAACTAAAAGCAGTTTACAACCCAGAGGGCCGTCGTCCTGCACGCTACTTGGCTGGTTCAGGCTCTCGCCCATTGACCAATATTCCTCACTGCTGCCTCCCGTAGGAGTTTGGACCGTGTCTCAGTTCCAATGTGGGGGACCTTCCTCTCAGAACCCCTACTGATCGTCGGCTAGGTGGGCCATTACCCCGCCTACTACCTAATCAGACGCATCGCCATCCTTTACCAATAAATCTTTAGTTGCAACAAGATGCCTCATCGCAACACTATCAGGTATTAATCTTACTTTCGCAAGGCTATCCCTGAGTAAAGGGCAGGTTCGATACGCGTTACGCACCCGTGCGCCGGTCGACGCCCATTAAAAGCAAGCTTTCAATGTCGTTTCCCCTCGACTTGCATGTGTTAAGCCTGTAGCTAGCGTTCATCCTGAGCCAGGATCAAACTCTTCATTGTAAATATGATTTTGTTCTTTTTTCTGTTTTACTCAGAACGTCCGTATCTATAAGAAAATTAACGGTTGATTTTTACTTCTTCTACCCGAACATGATACATTTCTGCATCTTGTTCTCTTTTTTTCTTGTACTTCTCTTCTTAAAAGTTTATGTCAATTCTTTCAAAGATCACGTTTGACAACCCCAGAGGAGTAACCCTCGTTTCTCGGTTGCGGATGCAAAAGTACTACGAGTTTTTGGAATAGCAAAGCCTATACACTACTTTTTTTTGAAAAAAGTTTCAAATCGGGGATTTTTGGGGAGAAAACGATGGGCACATCAGAGGGGCGGATAAACCTCACAAATACGTAAAACACTGATTATGTATATATTAACAAAACAAACAAGATTTCTAAAGCTTCCGGGCTTTTTTTATTGAAACTTTTTCTGGGGAAAAGGCTACTATAATAATAGAAGTAAGCTTTGGTTTCCTTTATTGCGTTTGAAAAATACAATAAGGATGTCAGCTGATAGCCTTATTGCGTTAGCTCATAGCCTTATTGTGGTGAAGCTATATTACCCCAATTCGGGATAAGCAGTTCTTCTTTTTTTCCTCAAAAAAAGTTTCAATAAAAAAACCTAAAAAGAGGATTGTTTTTGTATATTTACTGTTGATAATCAATCATATAACAAAATAACAATCCTCATGAAACTTGTCAGCAAAAGTTACGGAAATCTATTGTATTGCAGATGATTTTTGCAAAGAATATCATTTAGAATTAAACAAAACCTCTCTTTCTCCCTCATCCTCCTCTGCCAATAGTCCAAAACATCGCAAGAGAAAAGGGCGGATGAGTGATGCCGAAATGATCACAATTCTTATTTTGTTCCACAGCAATACATTTCGGAATTTCAAACATTTCTATCTCTTTTATGTTTGCCGAGAACTAAAAAAAGAGTTTCCCGACCTGCTCTCATATACACGCTTTGTTGAGCGTATTCCTCGTGTTGCAATACCCTTATTGCTATTTCTCAAACTGGGATTAATGGGAGAGTGTACAGGAATAACCTTTATCGATTCTACACGTATTCCTGTGTGTGAAAATAAGAGACAATCCCGTAATCGCGTATTCAAAGGGTACGCTCAAAAAGGAAAAAGTACTATGGGATGGTACTATGGCTTCAAACTTCATCTTTTGTGTAATGAACGAGGTGAACTACTCAATTTTGCTCTAACCCGAGCCAATGTAGACGACCGTAATCCAAAAGTATTCAACGATTTAACGAAGGATTTATTTGGAAAATTATATGCCGATAAAGGTTATATCTCTCAATCACTGTTTGCTTCACTCTTTGATAGAGGTGTACACATCGTAACAGGAATACGAACTAATATGAAGAACAGATTAATGGATGCGCATGATAAAATCATGCTTCGCAAGAGAAGTATCATAGAGACTATCAATGATATGTTGAAGAACGTTGCACAGATAGTTCACACACGCCATAGAAGTATCTCTAATTTCATCGTTAATCTTTTAGCTGGCATTGCTGCGTATGCTTTCTACGACACCAAACCTTCCATCAATATGGAGTTTGAGATGGAAGAAAAGCAGGGTGTAAAACAGCTCACGTTATTCTAACCTATAATTTGCGTGAAACAATTATACTTCGGTTTTAGATCAAGGCCGAAAGGATGAGTGTGCGGTTTAAGAAACTCATGAAAGAGCATTTCTTAAACCGAATTGGGGTTATATTATAAGGAGTGTGAGCTTTTGTGGGTAGGAATGCTCTCCTATGTATTTTTTTGTTGGTAAGAGAATATTGAGTTTATTATATAACGAAAGGATAATATTAGCGCATTTTGGGGATGAATCAAAAAAGGAACAAAATTTCACCTACAATTATAAAAAGGCAGGAAAATATTTGGACGATAATAGAAATGCTGTATCTTAGCATTCCAATATAAACGCCATAGTCTATGAAGCATGAAATGCCCAAGCTCAACTATCCTCTTGATGGATTGAAGCCTAGGATAAGTGAGGATACGATGAAGTTCCATTATGGCAAACATCTCCAAGCTTACACAGACAACTTAAACAAGCTCATCAAGGGAACAGAATTTGAAGATAAGAGTTTAGAAGAAATTGTTAGAACGGCCAATGGTGCCATTTATAATAATGCTGCCCAGGTATGGAATCACACATTTTTCTTTGAAACTTTATCTCCCACTGCAAAACCTATCAGCGGCACATTGAAAGCGAAATTGATAGCAACGTATGGGAGTATAGATAATTTCAAAAACCAATTGATGGCAAAAGCTACGGGATTATTCGGTTCTGGGTGGATTTGGCTTACATACAACGAACGCAATCAATTAAACATTGAAGCGATGACAAATGCAGGTAATCCACTACAAAAGAACATGACTCCGCTTATGACTATAGACGTTTGGGAACATGCCTACTATCTAGACTACCAAAATCGCCGTGCGGACTTTTGCGAAGCCGTATGGGAGTTGACGGACTGGCAGCTAGTAGAACAGCGCATGGAGAAAAATCTTTTCAACATCTATTATTAATTATACGTTATTAAATTAACACTAAAGTAAGACATCAAAATGAAAAAGTATCGTTGTACAGTATGTGACTGGGTATATGACCCAGAGGTTGGAGATCCAGATGCAGGTATTGAGCCTGGAACTGCTTTTGAAGATTTACCCGAAGATTTCGTATGCCCTCTCTGCGGCGTTGGTAAAGACGACTTTGAAGTAGTTGAAGAATAAAAGCTACAAACTAAGACACATACTTATAGTAAAAGGAAGAATTCCATCAGGAATCCTTCCTTTTTTATTCATCACAATGATGTCGATTTATCATTAGAATCTGGCTTAAGTCGCGCTGCCAATCTGGATGTTCCTTTAAAAAGCTATCGATATGGCGTCTACGTTTCTCCTCTAGAATTTCATCTTCGGCAATCAAAATACCTGTCTCTTCCACTTCTCCAAAAGCATGATTTATCGCTGTACCAAAAAAGCGCATTGTCGGCGAAAGGTTCATGTAAGCATTAACGAGAGGAGGAATATTATAACCTCTAGCACGAACATTCTTATTCAATATTTTGTAGTCTTCTTTAAAATCCTTTTCCACAAAAAGACGTTCTAAGAAGAAAGCGTCTGTTTCTAGTTTAATTGGGTTAGTTGGGATAATCAAATGATCTCTATCGCCAAAATGCTTATCTAGAAAGTAAAGTATCATATCACGAGCGGGGCGGTCGAAACTCGGATACATCGTCATTTTACCAAAAAAATATTTCAATTCAGGAATAATCACGGTAAGAGCGCCCAAACCATCCCAAAGATTATCTAATGCGAACAAACCTTTGGTCATTGCACGGCTACTTTGATATTCCAGCGTTACGAAAGAACGCCCTAATTCCGTAGTACGCGGTGCATAGTTGCAAATGAACTCTTCTGAGAAATGAAACATGTGACTTGTTGCAAGAATAGGTTGTCCAGCATTGTCATATTTCCAATCGCTACCAGGAAGGAAACGATAGCCACCAAGAATCACTTCATTTTCTGGATCCCAAACAAGCAGTTGGTAGTAAGGGTGATCAGACATATCAAACTCGTCCAAATCACAACTTAATCCAGTTCCCCCCTCCTGCAGTGCGGAAAGCAATCTCTCTCAGACGACCAATTTCACGCAACACATTAGGGGCTTGTTGCCACGTTACAACATAAATTTCATTGCCGCCTTTATTTGTTGAGCGTAACTTACGATCCGGTGTAAGTTCAGATTTCAACAAACGACGTTCAATAGGAGCTATGATTTCTTCTTCCATATACTTTTTCATACAACCTAAAAGGTTGTTTCTCTGTTCAAATTATAGACAACATTCTGCACATATTCAGCCCACTCAACAGGCTTGCGAGTTTTATCAAAGGTTTGCCATGGAATGGGTTTACCAATGGTGATTGTAAATGTCTTATGACGATTTTTCATCATCTCATCAACTAGATAAAGCATCGCAATATTAACCTTAAGATGTAGGGCTTTACAGATATTGGCGAGACGATAAAAGCGTTCACTATTGGAGCCGCTAAAATGAATAGGAATCACATCACGATGTGTCTCAACACTCTTGGTTACAAACGTTTTTTGCCAAGTCAAATCGCGCACTTTTCCTTTATTTCCTACTACACAAACCAGCTGGAAACATTATGATAGCATCATCTGAATGGAATCCAGCCTCTACCATCGCAGGAAAACTACGACTCTGCGAACCTGTTTTATTTATTGGTATACAAAGAGGGGCAAGCCCATGAAGATTCATGAGTAAATCATTAACCAAATACTTTACATGACCTTCAAAATATTCTCCCAAAACAGCACCTAACGCCACACCATCTTGTCCACCTAGCGGGTGATTACTAACAAAAGTATAGTGCCCAGCTTCGGTTACTGGAGGAAGATTCTCACGCCCCACGACATTAAGGTTCATATCCAAAAAAAGCGAACACAATCCCAAAGCCAAGGTACCCCCTGTTTTTCGCCTTCTCCCTTCAAAAACACATTAAGTTCGTCTTGATGAATAATTTTCTTCAAATAATTAAGAAGAAAACGAGGGACAAAACGAGCCTTCTTACCCATCTTATCATGTATAACCCTATCAAGGTCAATCAAATAAATATGTTCAGACATAAATATCTTTTACAACTTCTAATACCAACGAACACAGTTGTTGTTCGTTTAGCTTTTGCAAAAATAATAATAAAATTCTCAGATTAACAGGTATAGACAATAGAAAGTTTATTTCACATGAAATAAACGATAGTATATAAAGATTATAAAAGGAAGAAATGTACTAAAATGAAATATAATTTACGCAATAATAATCTGCAAGTAAAAAGCTTCACATTCTTTTTTTACACTTCCATTTTAGTACATTTCTGGATTAAAGTCTAAACAATATTAGTTATTTAAGCATGCACGAAAGTTCCGAGATTTTCTCCTTCAAGAACTTTTTTAAGATTACCCACTTTATCCATATTGAACACATAGATAGGTAAGTCGTTGTCTTTGGCCATTGCGATGGCAGTAGTATCCATCACTTTCAAACCACGCTGAAGCACTTCATCGTAACTGATATCATCAAATTTAGTTGCCGTCGAATCTTTTTCAGGATCTGCTGTGTAAACACCATCAACACGCGTTCCCTTCAGCATGACATCAGCTTCAATCTCTATACCACGGAGAGTAGAACCTGTATCTGTTGAGAAATAAGGATTCCCCGTTCCTGCTCCCATGATGACAATTTCATTGCGTTCCAATATTCGCAAAGCTTTCCATTTATTGTAAAAATCGCCAATAGGCTCCATGCGAATAGCAGTCAAGACTCTACTCTTTACACCAATAGCACCTAAGGCGCTACTTAGCGCGAGAGAATTAATGACAGTAGCACACATTCCCATTTGGTCTCCCTTTACACGGTCGAAGCCTTTACCTGCTCCCTGCAAGCCACGGAAGATATTGCCACCACCTATAACAATTCCTATTTGTACGCCCATCTCATGGATTTCCTTGATTTGTTGAGCATATTCGTTTAAACGCTTTGTGTCTATACCGAAACCTTGTGTTCCAGCTAAACTTTCACCGCTCAATTTCAATAAGATTCGATTAAATTTTGCCATTCTATTCTAATATTTAATTCTTTCAGAGGCGAAATTAAGGAATCTGATGATAAAAAGCCTCATCAAACAAAGCTTATTTAATTTTCGCTCTAAAAATTCTATGATAACAGATTGCCTGCACACCACCCCGCACAAACATAAAAGTCAGAAAAGCAATCCACAAGCCAGCATTACTGAATTTTGGAAAAAGTAAAAAACGAAGCAAAAAGAAACTTGCAGCAGCTAGAAAAACAGCAAGCAGCATAAGGCGTGACGAAGTTGTTCCAATATAAAGCCCATCATAGAGAAAAGCAGCAAAACCAGTTAAAGGAATAAATACTGCATAAGGCAGATACTTCTGTGCTGTTGCTATTACCTCTCCCTGAGCAGTAAGAATTTGCAGAAGCTCATTTCCTCCCATTACATATACAATGGTAAAAACAAGCATCAGTCCTATTCCCCAAATAAAAAGGTGACGAGTAAGATTTTGGAACATTTCAAAATCCTTAGCTCCATAAGCTTTTCCTCCAACAGCTTCCCCTGCATAGGCAAAGCCATCCATCACATAAGAGAATAAGATATAAAACTGCAAGAGCAGAGCATTTGCAGCTAGAATTGTATCACTCTGAGCTGCCCCCGTTGCAGTAAAAAAGAGTTGCACAGCCACTAAACAAAGTGTTCGGAGGAAAATGTCTCGATTTACGGATAAAAAACGTCCCCATGGAAGTTCCGCCTGAGATGACAGCTTACGCCAAAGAACGTCTATAGACGATGATTTGTAAGCGGGAAGAATATATACATAAAAAAAGCGATCCATTGCGACACTAGCGTACCGACGGCTATACCTTCCACTTTCCAGTCAAAATATATCGTTAGCAACATACTCACCAATATATTGATAACATTTTGCAGAATAGCCACAATCATTGGTACACGAGCGTTTTGCTGCCCCAAGAACCACCCAGTCAAACTGTAAATACCCAACATAGCTGGCGCCCCCCATATGAGGATTCGGAAATAAGAGCCAGCCATGATTGAAACGTCTGGAGAGCTTTTCATCATCCATAAAGAGAATCGAAGAAATGGTTGCTGCAACAGGATAAAGGCAAAAGCAAGACCGAAAGCCATTCGTAGCGAACGTTGGAGGATATAATTTATCTCATCCACCTTGCCACGACCATAGGCTTGCGAAGTGAACCCTCCTGTCCCCATTCTAAGGAAACCACAGAGCCAATACAACATATTAAAAATCATACCGCCCACAGCGATAGCTCCGATACAATCAGCGGATCCTATATGTCCAGAAATCCATAGATCAACTAAGCCGAGCAAGGGAACTGTAACGTTCGAAACAATACTTGGAATTGCAATTTTTAGAATTTGGCGATTCATAAGATTATTCTTATTGGAGAACAAACTGAACTTCCTTAAAAGCATATCGCCGCAAATGCCCTGCTGCATCTCTTAGTAATAGATGTCCATTTTCTTCTATATCAGCTATCTCTGCCTGGAACTCTCCATTTTTATCACGATAAGTATATATACCGGTACGACGGTAGAGACTAGCTTTATATTCTAAATCAATAGTATCTCGTTCACCATTCTCTAAATGGGAATAATAGTGCAAAAAACTTTGAAGCCAACGTTCAAGAACAAGATATCGGTTTACTTCAAAACCTAAAATCTGTGCTACCGAAACTGGATTAGGGGCATCACTTAAAAAGCTCTGTTGATTCACATTAATACCAGGCCCCACGATGGTATGCGCAATCATTGAACCTTGTAAATCGTGTTCTAAAAGCATTCCACATATTTTTTTATCGCCATAATACACATCATTAGGCCACTTTACGGTTGTTTCACAATAAGGACGCAAGGCATCAACAACAGCCAAAGCTGTAATTTCTGAAAGATAGAACTGCTCATCAGCTCGAAGAAAATTAGGATGTGCTAACAAACCGAATGTCATATTCTTTCCGTTGTCAGATTCCCAATGAGTACCTCGCTGTCCCCTCCCTGATTTCTGTTTATCAGCATCAACAAGCAGAAACTTTTCTGTTCGCTCGCGCACTTCAGGTGCTCGGAGATAGAGCATTGTCGAGTCAGTCACATTAAGATGTACGTAACCTACCTCTGGTGGCAAACTTTCAGCAAAAAAAACGATATTGGCTTTTTTAGATAACTTATTTAGTACCAATTCATAAGATAAGTCTATGAGTTGCAAAATGAGTTCATCGCGTACATCACTATCCACATAAACAGCATTCCAGTGCAGTTTCTCAAAATGACACGCCTCACCTACACCTTCGTAATGCGCGCGAAGTTTTTGAGCATATTCAGGATCACATTTTAAAACAATACAATCAGCGCGCTCAAGTGGTAACACTGCAAACATCTTATTACACACCTTAAAAACCAATGTCGTATCATCAAAAGGGAAACTCTCGGAAGCTCCCCGCTTACTAAGACAATACTCTCGCAGTTGTTCTATATTGATCATCTAATAAAATCTATGAATGTAACGTTTTCGTCGAGTAAGATCCACGGAATAAGCATCTATGTAGTGCGTCACTTCAAAAGGCTCTTGCTCACCTACCACAGTGATAACATCGAAACGGTAAGAACAATTAAGATAATGCTCCTGCATATAAGCTTCTGCTGCCACTGCCAAATTGCGCTGTTTGTGAACATCTACTGCTCCAAGAGCTGTGAATTCCCCTTCCCTACTACGCGTTTTTACTTCAACGAAAACTAATTCTCCGTAGTTGTCAGCAATAATGTCCACTTCTAGATGCCCCACACGCCAGTTGCGATCAAGTAGGCGATAGTCGAGAGAGCTAAGATAGCGACAAGCCACCTCTTCACCCAGCGCACCAAGCCTATTATGCTCTGCCATCTCAACGCTTATTTTTAAAAAAATCTTTCATTAGGGCACTGCATTCTTCTGCTAGCACTCCACTACACACTTCTGTTTTGGGATGAAGGGCTTCGGGAGCAAATTTAGAGAAACCTCTCTTTTCATCGCTCGCACCATAGACTAAACGACCTAATTGTGACCAGCCCAAAGCTCCAGCACACATCACACAGGGCTCAAGTGTGACATAGAGCGTACAAGGATCAAGGTATTTCCCGCCTAAAGCATCAGCAGCTGCAGTAATTGCTTGCATTTCGGCATGAGCTGTCACATCGTGAAGCGTTTCCGTCAGATTGTGCGCTCGAGCAATAATGCGGTCTTTACAAACTACCACTACGCCCACAGGGATTTCCCCTTCCTCGTAGGCTTGTCGCGCTTCTACAAGCGCTTTCTTCATATAATCTTCATCGGTCATAATTCTGAAAAATATAAGGTAGAAGAAATAAGTATATATTACTTTTCACTCGTTACCAATTTTAGTCCGATTCTTCCACGGCACTCATCAATTTCTAACACACGAACAACAACACGTTGCTGTATATGAACCACTTCGGCAGGATTAGTCACTCGATGATTTGCCAAGTTCGACTTATGAATAAGCCCATCTTTATGGATACCCAAATTAACAAAACAGCCAAAGTCGGTAATATTCGTTATAACACCAGGAAGTTCCATACCTATTTTTAGATCTTCAACGCTCTTCACTTTTTCATCAAAGCGAAAAACAGTGGCATGACCTCGTGGGTCTCTTCCTGGCTTTCCCAGCTCGGAGATAATGTCGTTCAATGTTGGCAAGCCCACAGCATCCGTACAGTATTTTTGTAGATCTATCGCTTTGCGCTTCTCTGCCGAACGTACGAGCTCGGGCACATCACAATGCTCATCTTTCGCCATCTGCTCTACCAGTGCATAACGCTCTGGATGTACTGCTGTATTATCTAAAGGATTAACAGCATCAGGTATGCGAAGAAAACCAGCACACTGCTCATACGCTTTCGCACCAAGACGTGGCACTTTGAGTAAGTCCCTACGTGAAGAAAAAGGTCCATTTTCTATACGATAATCCACGATATTTTGTGCTAATGCAGGACCTAATCCCGAAACATAAGTAAGGAGGCTCTTACTGGCAGTATTGAGATTTACGCCGACAGCATTCACGCAACTTTCCACTGTTAAATCGAGTGATTTCTTCAGTTCGCTCTGATCCACATCGTGCTGATACTGCCCAACACCTATTGCTTTGGGATCTATCTTTACTAATTCAGCTAATGGATCTGCCAAGCGGCGACCTATACTTACTGCACCACGCACTGTCACATCGTAATCGGGAAATTCTTCACGGGCTAATTTTGAAGCAGAATACACCGAAGCTCCATCTTCCGACACTAAAAACACAGAAATAGCATCACCAAGACTAAGACTTTTGATAAATGTTCGGTCTCACGCCCCGCTGTTCCGTTACCAATTGCGATTGCTTCAGGTTTATACACTTCAATCATATTGCGTACTTTTCGCGTGGCAGAACCTATCATCTGCTTAGGCGGATGAGGATAAATAGTCTCATTGTGGAGCAGATTTCCTTGTGCATCCAAGCAAACTACTTTACAACCAGTTCGAAAGCCAGGATCAATTCCCATAATGCGCTGCTGCCCGAGTGGAGGAGCTAACAATAATTGTTTAAGATTACTGGCAAACACACGAATAGCATCTGCATCAGCCTTAGCCTTGCTCTGCCCCGCAAACTCTGTTTCGATAGAAGGACGAAGCAAACGTTTGTAAGCATCTACAGCAGCCAGATGAAGTTGTGAAGATTCTCGCACGAACTGTGGACGACCATGCTCAAAGAGGTAGTCACATTTTCGCAACACAAAACCTATAGCCTGCTCCTCATCATGTGGAGTTATACTCACTCGCAAATATCCTTCAGCTTCTCCACGTCGCATTGCCAACAAACGGTGAGAACTACAACGGGAGAGCGGTTCTGCATTATCAAAATAATCGCGATATTTCTGCGCCTCATCTTCCTTACCTTTCACTACCACAGAACGAATCCATGCTTGACGACTATAAGAAGTACGTACAGTGTTTCGAACTTCTTCGTTCTCGCTCACTCTCTCTGCAATAATATCACGCGCTCCCTGCAAAGCTGCTTCCTCATCCAGAACTTCATCTGTTAAGTATGGAGCAACGAGAGTATCCAATCGCGCATCGGGATGCTTCATCAGCAAATCGGCTAAAGGTTCTAAACCGCGTTGTCGAGCTTTCTCTGCTCGTGTGTGTCGTTTGGGTTTATAAGGCAAATAGATATCTTCAAGAACTGTTGAGTCCCAACAATTCTCGATACGCTTGCGAAGCTCGTCAGTTAGTTTTCCTTGTTCATCAATGGTGAGCAAAATCGTATTCTTACGATGCTGCATTTCAGAGAGTCGGTCGTTCTCATCTTTCACCGCAGCTACTTCCACTTCATTCAATCCTCCCGTCACTTCTTTGCGATAGCGAGAGATAAACGGAATTGTAGCACCTTCATTAAGAAGTTTGATAGTTCGCTGTACCTGCTGCTCGTTGATATTCAACCGCTGCGCTATAATATTAACTATCTCCATTTATAGATTCTTTTACCGAGCGAAGATAACAATAAGTTTTGATTGCCCGTTGAAAATAGAGCACATCTATCATCTCCACACATTATAATCGCAGAAAGAGAAAAACAAACAATACACTTAATCCAACATTTATAAAATAGAACAACGAGGAGCATTAGTATAGACTTTGGAGCTAAAAACTTTCTTCAATACTATAAACGTAAAAGATGTATAAAACCTAAAAAAATAGAAAACATAATAGATTTTTAGTATATTTGTCAGCAATCTCCATGGAAGCATCTTTTATTTTCGACTAATTATTGACAACTAAAAAAATATGTGATTTATGAAAGCAGACACAAAGAAACCCTATTTTCTCCAACGTAAAAAAAGGAGCAGAAATGTACACTGAAACAGCTAAAAACCATCATTTACCCCCCCAAAAAAAACAAACGTAGCAAAGTACTTTTCAACAAACTAACCCTTTTGAAAAACACGTCGAAATTATTGACAGCGATAAGTCTTTACAAAGGTCATAGATTTACAGAACTCCTAAGTAGACCATCCTTTATACAACGCTTTTATCTTACAATATCAATGAAAACATTAATTCTTCTCACATTCTTTGCGCTATATAGCTCTATATCTATAGCACAACAAAAGGGAAAAACAGACAGCATCTATATTCATGGGCGTGTTGTTGAAAAATTAAGCAATAGGCCGATAGAGGACGCATCAATTATGGCTATCAACACGCAAGGAGACATTGTATCTTCCACCAAGACAGTTGATTATTATAAACTCTATGGCGTAGACGGAGGAGGTGATGTTTTGATAGAATTTAGTTTGGCAGTACCTAATTTCGGAAACTATACATTGCTCGTACAAAAAGATAAGTTTCTGGATTTGAGTTATCCTATTACTGTTCCTGAAAAGCAATATGGAAAAAGAACTACCCTCTACGAAATTGGCGACCTCTCCCTAGAGCGCGTGATTGAGCTTGGCGAAGCAACGGTCAAAGCCTCAAAAGTGATGATGCTTATAAAAGGGGATACTATTATCTACAATGCTGATGCTTTTCAGTTATCCAATGGCTCTCTCTTGGATAAACTCATAGAACAACTCCCTGGAGTTTCGCTAAAAAACGGCGGACAGATCTTAGTCAATGGAGAATTTGTAAGCAGTCTGCTAATCGATGGTAAGGATTTCTTCAACGGAGATGCAGCAGTGGCTCTACGCAATCTTCCAGCCTATGCAGTCAACAAGGTAAAGGTCTATAGAAGAGGCGCAGAAGACAGCTATTTAACTATGAAAGACACAACAGATAGAAGGCAAGATCCCTTGGTTATGGATGTGCGTTTGCGCAAAGACTATCATAGTCGTTGGCTGGGAAACATTAGCCTTGGTGGAGGAACTCATAGTCGTTACAATCTGCGAGGCTTTGCTATGCACTCAAGCGACATTTTACGATTCACAGCCTATGGGCGCCTCAACAATGTGGGAGATACTCGCCGCCCTACTGAGGGAGACACTTGGAGCATAGAGGATTTTTCAACTTCGCCTACTATAGATAAGGAGGGAGGAGCTGACATTTATTGGCAATCCCTACGCTCAAAAGCCTATATGACAGCTTCGCTCAAAGGAGGACAGCAGATTGAGACAATAGGAAGCAGCACTATGAGTCACCATTACCTCACAGATGGCACTTCTTATGATGGACTGGAGAAAACTATTGGAGACAATCGCTCGCATAGCTTTGAATATAATGGTCGCTTTGTTTTGCCTTTACGCAAAGTCTTTATAGAATTTAAATCCCTCCTTGAATATCAAAAGACTGAGCAAAACACAACCTCCCAATCAGCTCTTTTGAAAACACTCTCCTCTGCTATTACCATCCCTATAGACTCAGTACGTTCTCCGATATATGCGCCCTATCTTATTAGCGACTCCCAATCAAAAGACGCGGGTATGACCAAAAATTTAACTACAGCGCTTGGAGGTTTGGTAAAATTCGTTTCTCCACTAACGGGAAACACTATCACACTAGACACTGATGCCTCTTTCTATGATGGAAAAGCGTCTAACCACTATCGAGGCGACCGCTTCACCTGGAATGTGAGTGACAGGATGATGAAAGAGAACAGAGCTTTACTTCCTTCTCAGACATACTCATTGGGAACTAAAATAGATTACGAAATCTCTTTAAAGCCTTCCGATGGAAACTATCTTATGGTTATTCTTATCTTTACACAAAACAAGACAGAGACATCTCGTTTGACATTATCAACTCTTACAGCTATAATGCTCGGCACAATAGGCATAACTTACAGAGCGATTTGGAGTGGATAAAGGATGGTCACATCCTACTACTTCGTTTACCACTAAGTTTTGAAAAAAGGACGGCAAACGACACACGTGCCACACAAATACAGAAGCATTACACTCTTTTCACACCCTCTTTCACGTGGTTGTCCCCCTTTGGACTATATGCTTATTACAACTTGAGCGTTGCCCCTCAAAAAATGTCGCAACTCTTCGACATCACTGATACCTATAACATGCAACAAATCTATAAGGGAAATCCGCATTTAAAGCCCTCGCAGCAGCATACTTTCGAGCTGAACTATTCCTCAAAAGCAAAAAAATTTGCTCAAGCGTGGCATGCAAACACACGTTATTCAATAGGGCACAACGAAGTGGTTTATACCTCTCTGCTCAACACTGCCACGGGCGTCTATACCCTCACACCAAAAAACGTTAGTGGAAATTATCTTGTCTGTTTGGATGCTGGCTATAGCCGCAGCTTAGACACTCAAAACCACTGGATGCTTAGCTCTGAAGTAGGAGCTTGGATACAACATCAAAGTTATTTTACTACAACCTCTCTAACCAATATGGAACGAGGCTCGTCCAACTCTGAAAACTTCAAAGCCAACCTACGCTTAACATGGCGTCTGCCACAACTACAAATCAATCTAAAAACAGGTGTACAGATGCTCTCTGCAACCAATAATCGTGCTAACCATTATGGTGGAACAGACTGGGTCAATGGCATCCTTCTTAACTACAATTTACCCTATGACTTCCAAATAAATTCCGATTTCACGCTATTCTTACGGTCGGGGTATTCTTTGGCAGGCATTCGACACTGTAGCAGTCTATGGAATGCCTCCATCAGTAAATCTTTTGGTAAACATTTAGGTTTTCGTTTAGATGCCTATGACTTACTCCATCAGTTGAACAATATCGAACGAATAGCCACCGCCTCCTATTGGCAAGAAAAGAACAAACTGACGCTTCCCAAATATTTATGCTAAATGCAACATGGATATTTTGAAATGTGAGTAATAATTATCCTTATCGCGTCAGCTGATACTATAAGGATGTCAGCTGACGCGCTTATTGTGTCAGCTGACGCAATAAAGATAGTTACTCCTCTCTATATCGTGGATACACATTCGCCACAAAAGAACTCAGAAAAAAGTTTTAGAGGCTTCAGTATTAATAATAGAACCTAATTTACAAAAACTCAAACACAAAAAAACGTCACTAGAGCTTCGCACCACAAATCTCACTCAATGAAGCTATTTAAAAAATATTCAGAATCTATATACAGGAGAGAGAAGAAGATACCATGTTCAACACACAACATATAACAGTTGCTACTTCTCTACTTTTTGCAGACAAGAGCAAAATAAATACTTAATTTTGTAGGCAGCCTTAATAATTCCGCAGCATAAATTCTTGTGAGAACTCCAAGTGCCTGGAAAACAAAGTTCTCAAAACACTTGGATATGTCAGAAATTTCACCTATCTTGGTGCTGCAAACATAACAAGTAAGCAAAAAACTGACATGGCAAAGGTAGCAACTAAAAGCGAGAATATCACTTCTTTCGGTGGAATTTATCATATTATGGGCGTTTTCTCAAAGTTGGGCTTTGAAAAACTTACCGAATCTGTATTGGGCAAACGTGGAAGTAGCGGTAAAGCATTCTGTCATGGAAGTATTTTTGGCTCTCTCTTCTTCAGTTACCTTTGTGGTGGAGAATGCCTTGAGGACATCAATGCGCTTATAGGGAAGTTCAAGCAGAGACCTGACACGCTATTACTCGGTGTCGACACTGTGGGGCGCGGACTAAAGGAACTTACCGAGAAAAATATTGTCTATAAGAGCGAAACCTCCGACAAGTCGTATAGTTTCAACACAGCAGAAAAGTTGAATACCTTACTTTTACGGATGATACGGAGAATGGGGCTTATAAAGGTGGGCAGTCATGTTGACTTAGACTTTGATCATCAATTTATTCCAGCCCACAAGTTCGATGCAAAGTATTCTTACAAGCAGGATTTTGGCTATTTCCTTGGTTGGGTTTCCATTGGGGGAATCATAGTCGGCGGTGAGAATCGTGACGGAAACACCAATGTGAGATTCCATCAAGAAGACACGCTCCGTCGCATTATAGACCGTGTAACCTCAGAACTTGGTGTGGTAATAGAACGTTTCCGTGCCGATTGTGGATCGTTCTCAAAGGAAATTATCCAAACCGTAGAGCAGCGCTGCAACACGTTCTATATACGTACAGCCAACTGCGACAGCCGAAACCCCGTCCTGTTTCTCCAATGACAGACGAGATAATAGGTGACCGATGCCAAACTTGCCAAAAAGATGAAACAAATCATCACTCATTCGAGTTTTAACACTCAAAAGTTTGGATAACTCACTTATTTTCTCTATTTTTGTTTCCATAACAGTTTTGTTGTTTTGTCTTTAAAATCAGTTGTTTGACGATTACTAATTTACAAAGAAAAATTCGACAAACTGTTATTTTTTTCTATCTATTTATTTGGGTGGGAACCTTTAGTTTATAAATTATTACAGGTATGAAAACTATTAATGAAGAAATTGTTGAGTGGGCTAAAAAGTATGTTCCAATATTTAATGAATTATCAACTAAGTATCAAACGCCATATTACACACAATCTCCCTTGAGCGTTTTAGAAAACCATGTTGATTGTATGATTATTGGTATTAATCCGAAAGGCGAATTAGGAACTGGTTCATCTGTATTTGAAAATCCAGAAAACTTCTTAGAGGGAAATCCTGATTGGAGTCGTAGATTTTGTGAAGATGGTTCTATAAGTCCTAACTGGGGGAAAGGTCATAGATATCTCCCTGATACACATTTTTTTCTTGGTTATGATTCTTTCTATCATCCAGAAAGTATAGATAACGATAAAAAGACAATATGGACAAACCTTACTCCATTCGTTTCTGATAATGGAAATAATGATGTCTTAAGGGAACTGATGAGTGAAGGAATAAAAAGTACTTTGGAGTTAATAAAGATTGTCAAACCCAAATACATTGTATTGTTGGGTAAAGAGACCTTTGCACAGCTAAAAAAGAATAGTGGAGATGCTGAATCTTCTATACAATATAGCCATGTGTTTAGTAATGTGGATGCACAGATTGGCTATATTTTTGATATACCTACAGTGTGTGTGCGCCACCCTGCAGGGTCATGGGAAGTAAGTAAACTGTTTATCCCAATGTTTATTTTTTTACACAAGATGACTGTTATTTTAAAAAATAGAAGCCCACATATCAACATGATAGAGTATATGCGCAGTGAAATGACTTTATGGCAGAAAAAGTTAGTAAGACATGTAATAGCTGATAGTAAGAGTGAATGCATATTAGAGAGACTCAAGTAAGATAAAGTTCTCTCTACAACTCATCTGTTGACGGTTGTTTGCGGTAAGGAAATTGATACTCACAATCTATATATATCCTTAATTCCGCAGCATAAAATCTTTTAAGAAATCCAAGTATCTGGGAAACAAAGTCCTCAAAACACTTGGATACGTCAGAAATTTCACCTATCTTGGTGCTGCAAACAAAAATAGACAAAATTTGACATGGCAAAAGTAGCAATTAAAATCGAGAAGATCATTTCTTTCGGTGGAATTTATCACATTATGGACGTTTTCTCAAAGTTGGGCTTTGAAAAACTTACCGAATCAGTATTGGGCAAACGTGGAAGTAGCGGCAAAGCATTCTGTTATGGAAGTATCCTGGACTCTCTCTTCTTCAGCTACCTTTGTGGAGGGAGGTCAAGCCATTGAAAAAGACAAGCAGGCTGAAAGCCTTTATCCCCTGCATTTTGTCAGCGTGCCAGCAAAATGGGTGCGCACTGGAAGGCAGAACGTTCTGAACCTATATACAAATAAAGCCTACTACGCTGAGGTCTTCATTGAATAAACATCATTTCTTTTGTGGTTTTTCATACTTCCCCATTGGTTTGGGTGGGGGATTTTATGCTTAGAAAAGAACCAAGAACCCCAGATAATCCCCATATCAATGGATAAATCCCAAAAATGTCACTTCAATATATAAAAGTACCTCACAAGGAATAATACTGCGGAATTGAGGGGCAGAAAACTTCTGTAATCATTCCTAATTTAGATAAAAATTATTTCTATCATGATAGCTCCAAAAATTGACTTTTCAGACCGCGAAGAAAGACTTTTCTTTATCCACGAACGATATAAATGCCAATATCCAGACTGCGGAGGCTGTGGATCGTGCAATCTCCCCGACGGTATGCCTGCCATCGAGATGTTTGCTGATTATATTGACGGTAAAGTTGAATATGCTACTATCGCAGCCAAATTGTGGACATAAAGATTAAGAGAAGATAACACAAAGAAAAAGGTCTTAATACAGTTAAGCAACTGAACTAAGACCTTTCTTCGTAGCGCGGCCCAGGATTGAACTGGGGACCTCATGATTATGAATCATGCGCTCTAACCAGCTGAGCTACCGCGCCAGGTATTGCTGATTTGCGAGTGCAAAAGTAGTGCATACTTATGACACTACCAAATGTTTCTTGAAAAAAACCAAAAAAAAGTTCTAAACACCCCATCTCTCAGTTTTATTTTATATAAGATGAGCACACATGGGAAAAATATGCTACTTTTGCTCATACAAAGAATTTACGATGACTATATTAAAGAAGCTCGATATGTTCATACTGAAGAAATTCCTTTGGGTTTTCTTCGGTTCCTTCTTTATCACTCTTTTTGTTTTTATGATGCAGTTCACATGGCGCTATGTGGACGAGCTTATCGGAAAGGGACTCACCGTTGACATTCTTGCCGAATTCTTTTGGTACATGGGATTATCCTTGGTACCAACCTCTCTCCCTCTTGCCATTTTGTTGGCGTCGCTCATTTCCTTCGGTAATATGGGCGAACAGCTGGAACTGCTTGCGATGAAAGCTGCAGGTGTTTCCCTGCTACGCATCATGCGACCTATACTAGTTTTAGTGGTCTTTCTAACAGGAACTTCTTTCTATTTCCAAAACAAAACAGCTCCAGAAGCGCAGCTCAAACTCCGCACTTTGCTGCTGAGCATGAAACAAACTTCTCCAGCACTGGAAATCCCCGAGGGAGTCTTCTATAATGGAATACCTAACCTAAATTTATTCGTAGAGCATAAAGAAATATCAACAGGAATGCTCTACAACTTGATGGTCTATAAGACTGATGAAGGTTTTGATAAGGCACAAATTGTTGTAGCCGATTCTGGACGAATGGAAGTTACGGCAGATCGTATGCACCTCATATTAGATATTTGGAATGGTGAGCAATTCGAGAACCTTCAGAGCAATATGAGTGTTCTTAGTTCGCCTAACGGCACACCCTACGATCGCGAGACATTTAAATACAAAAAGTTTATCATTGATTTTGATAGTAATTTTGAAAAAATGGATGAGGAGCAGTTGCGCGGAATGGCCTCAGCAAAGAATCTCACACGTCTTCGCAACGACATCGACTCGATGGAAACACAATTAGACAGCGTGGGAAAATCATACTATGCAGAAGCAGAATCTCATTATTATAGACATCCTAAACTCAATGTTGCACAAAACAAACTTCTCAAGGTCGCGCTGGCATCACGCGGACTCAACTTCGATTCTCTTCTAGCTCATACCTCACCAGAGCGATTGCAATCGGCGCGCCAAATGGCCCAAGCTAACGCCGCAGCTTTTGCGGCCGACTTAGAATGGCGAAGCGCGGTGACCAACGATGGAGACCATTTTATCCGCACCCACTGGATTGAATGGCATCGTAAATTTACATTATCCCTAGCTTGCTTATTTTTCTTCTTTGTCGGTGCCCCTCTAGGGGCAATCATACGCAAAGGTGGCTTAGGTCTACCCACTGTGGTCAGCGTGATTATCTTCATTTTCTACTACATTATTGACACTTCAAGTATGAAAATGGCGCGTGATGGTTCGCTTAATATGACCTATGGTATGTGGATTAGTTCTGCTATCTTAGCACCTCTCGGAGCATACTTAACATACAAATCGAACAACGATAGCGTTGTGTTTAATTGGGAAACCTATCAAAACATACTAATGCGCTTCTTCGGTTGGCGTACTCCTCGTCATCTCTTCCGCAAGGAAGTTATTATTGACACGCCAGATTATGCACGATTATCTACAGAAATTCCTAAACTGCGCGAATACTGCCGTAACTACAAAGAGCTGAAGCATCTACAAATGGCTCCTAATTATATTCGAGCCTTTTTCCGTCCACAGGTAGATAGACATGCCGAACGCATTAGTAATGAATTAGAAGCCATTGTCGAAGAGCTTTCAAATACTCGAAGTTCTCGTATCTTAAGCATTCTCAATACATTACCAGTTATTTATATTCACGCTCATACCTCACCTTTCATAAATCGAAAGTTGAATATTCTTTGTGGCGTCATCTTCCCTATTGGATTCCTCCTATGGTTACGCATCTGGCGTTTCCGTTTTCGCTTAAACAAAGACTTAAAACGCATTGATGAAGCATTAAGCCTACTGGAGCAATATGTGAGAGAAGAAATGAAGCAGCAAGAATATTCACCACTAAATACAATAACACCTAATAACGAATAGAAACGTTGCTCGTACTAGAGATGAGCCAACATTAAATAGATTTCTCCTTATGGATAAAAATTTCAAATTGGCAACCATTGAAGAAGCGCTGGAAGACTTCCGCGCTGGAAAGTTCGTCATCGTAGTTGATGATGAAGATCGCGAGAATGAGGGCGACCTCATCATGGCGGCCGAATTCGCCACTCCAGAATCTGTCAACTATATGCTCCGCTATGGACGCGGAGTTCTATGTACTCCTATCACTATTGAACGCTGCAACCAACTAAAACTCGATCGACAGGTGAGTGACAATACCAGTATGCTAGGCACTCCTTTTACCATTACGATTGACAAACTCGAAGGTTGTACGACAGGTGTAAGTACTCACGACCGAGCAGCCACCATTCGCGCTTTAGCTGATCCTAAGAGTCGCCCCGAAACCTTCGGCCGCCCTGGACATATCAATCCTTTGTATGCACAAGACCGAGGCGTATTAGCGCGCGCTGGACATACTGAAGCTGCCGTTGATTTAGCACGCTTGTCTGGGTTGCAGCCTGCAGCCTGTCTTATAGAGATTCTCAATGAAGACGGAACGATGGCTCGAATGCCACAACTACAAGAGTTTGCTCAGAAAGAAGGCTTAAAGGTTATAACTATAAAAGATCTTATTTCCTACCGCTTAAAAACTGAGTGCCTCGTCGAACAAGGTGAAGAAGTTAAAATGCCCACCGAATACGGCGACTTTCGCCTCATTCCTTTCCGTCAAAAAAGTAACGGAAAAGAACATGTAGCACTTATCAAAGGAAAATGGGAAAAAGACGAGCCCGTTTTGGTACGTGTCCACTCATCTTGCGCCACTGGAGATATTTTCGGCTCTGAACGCTGCGATTGCGGCGAACAACTTCACCGCGCCATGCGCATAGTGGAGGAAGAAGGCAAAGGAGTCATTCTCTACCTCAATCAAGAGGGACGCGGCATCGGACTAATGGCTAAGATTGCTGCATACAAACTGCAAGAAGAAGGCTATGACACAGTAGATGCTAACATTCATTTAGGTTATGACCCTGATGAGCGAGACTACGGCGTAGGTGCACAAATCCTGCATCTCATTGGTGCGCACAAGATGCGACTTATGACGAATAATCCCGTGAAGCGCGTAGGCTTGGAAGCTTATGGATTAGAAATCGTTGAAAATGTCCCCATTGAGATTCAGCCTAACAAATATAACGAACGCTACCTCCGCACGAAGAAAGATCGTATGGGGCACAAGTTACATTTCGAAAAATAAGCAAACGTAATTCAGCAGATTAGTAAAGTACAATTATGGATAATATGTATAACAATTTTGGAGAGGTAACAGAAACGAAAGTTGCCTTCAGCGCCCTTATGCGCAAAGTGTATCTTTGGATGACACTAGCACTTGCTATAACAGGATTAACTGCTGCTTGGGTAGCACAATCTGGCGCAATTTATCAGATTTCACAAGGTTGGTTCTTTGGTACTATCGGACTCGAGCTCTTACTCGTTATCTTTCTCTCCACGCGCATTTGGAAGATGTCATTCGCCACAGCAGGTGTCACTTTGCTCTCTACTCCATACTCAATGGCGTTACGATGAGTTTTATCTTCTTAGCCTATGAATTCAACACTATTGCAACAACGTTCTTTATCACCGCTGGAACGTTTGGTGGAATGGCACTTCTGGGCTATATCACTAAGAAAGACTTGAGTGTCATGGGCCGTTTGTTCTATATGGCACTCATCGGACTTATCATTGCTGGCATTGTCAACCTTTTTGTAGCAAACAACACTTTCGACTGGGTTGTTTCAATCGCAGGTGTGCTCATCTTTTGCGGGATCACAGCTTGGGACTCACAGCGCATCAAAATCATGCTACAAGAAATGGGCGACGAGGAAAATGAGAATACTTTGAAGTTAGCACTTATAGGAAGCTTGGAACTCTATCTTGACTTTATCAACATATTCCTTTATCTGCTCCGCCTCTTCAAGGACAATTAAAGAAAGCTAAAAAACACAGACTATCATATCTAATCCTAATATAATGAGCGTACTATCAGATTGCGTGAACCGACTGCAGCCTAGTGCAACACTGGCTATGTCGCAAAAAAGTGCTGAACTAAAAGCACAAGGTATTGACATCATTAATATGTCTGTAGGCGAACCCGACTTCCCTACGCCGCAACACATCAAAGATGCAGCAAAGCAGGCTATTGATGACAACTGGACTAAATACTCTCCCGTGCCTGGCTATCCTGATCTGCGTAAAGCTATTTGTGACAAACTCAAAAATGAAAATGGACTGGATTACGAGCCAGCTCAGATAGTTGTGGGCAATGGTGCTAAACAAGCTGTTTGTAATGCTATTATGGCCCTTGTCAATCCTGGCGATGAAGTTATTATTCCTGCTCCCTATTGGGTAAGCTATCCGCAAATGGTACTAATGGCGGGGGGTACACCCACCTTTGTTGGCGCTACTATTGAACAAGACTTCAAGATCACTCCCGACCAACTTGAAGCTACCATCACGCCACAAACCAAAGCTCTCATCCTCTGCTCCCCCTGCAACCCTACGGGGTCAGTCTATAGCCAAAAGGAAATGGAAGCTTTGGCAACTGTGCTTCGTCGATATCCTCGCATTTGTCATTGCTGATGAAATTTATGAGCACATTAACTACAGTGGACTCCACGGCTCTTTAGCAAAATGTGAAGGAATGAAAGATCGTTGCATTGTTATCAATGGTGTGAGTAAGGCTTATGCAATGACTGGGTGGCGCATCGGTTTCTTAGCAGCAGCTCCAGAAATAGCGAAGGCTTGCTCTAAGCTTCAAGGACAATACACCAGCGGCCCATGCAGTGTGAGCCAAAAAGCAGCAGCAGTAGCTTTTTCTGGCCCACAGGATTGTGTTGAAGAAATGCGCAAGGCCTTTGAACGCCGCCGCGATCTTATCGTAAGATTGGCCAAAGAGATTCCAGGGTTTGAAGTGAATGTCCCAGAAGGAGCTTTCTATCTTTTCCCGAAATGTAGCTACTATTTTGGCAAACGCGATGGAGATTGTGTCATCAATAACTCTACCGACTTTGCGCTCTACCTTCTTGAAAAGGCACACGTAGCCACTGTTGGTGGCGATGCTTTTGGTAGTCCCGAATGCTTCCGTATGAGTTATGCCACTAGTGATGAGAATATCATTGAAGCATTGAAGCGTATCAAAGAAGCTGTAGCCCTTCTGAAATAAGAAGAAGCTTTTTAAAAAATATATTTTCTCAAAACTGCTGCTCACCAAGTTCAATTTTCTGAGCAGCAGTTTTTTTTCTTTTTATGTTTTAATTGGTCAAAAAGTCCGATTCCTCATTTCGTCTATAAAAAAGGTCTTAACTTTGCGGAAGTAATTTATAATAGGAAAAAAACAGATACTTATGATTAAGCGTTGTATCGTTTCTTTGGCCATTTCTCTTCTTGTTCTTCCGTCTTTACAAGCACAGCGCACGCTTTCTTTGGAAGAATGCCGAAGGTTAGCCATAGATAATAATAAGACTTTAGCACAGAGCCGACTCAATCAAGAAGTGGCAGAATACACCCAAAAGGCAGCAAAGACCAACTATCTTCCAAAACTTTCGGCCACTGCTGGCTACATGCGCTCGGGCAAGGAATTTTCTATTCTTAATAAAGAACAGAAAATGCACTCACGGGCAACGGAACTGCTCTTGTCAATGGCTTTGGACAAACGGCCCAACAAATATTGCAACAGAATCCTACCCTCGCACCGCTCATCCAACAACTTACGCCTATTCTTCAAAGTGTGGGCAATATCATTGATGGAGCCGGCCAACGGGTTGTTGATGCATTCCGAACAGATAATCGCAATATGGCAGCGGGAGCTGTAATATTAACACAGCCACTCTATATGGGTGGAAAAATTCGGGCCTACGATAAAATCACACGTTATCAGCAGGATTTAGCCAATGAAAAGCTACGCGGTGATGAGCAGGAAGTCCTACTTCAAACCGATCAGGCCTATTGGCAAGTTGTTTCTTTGGCAAACAAGCACAAGTTGGCCACTAGCTATCGCAACACATTAAAAAAATTGGACGATGATGTGCAGAAAATGATTCGCGAAGGCGTAGCCACAAAAGCTAATGGGCTACAAATCGCTGTAAAGCTCAACGAAGCAGAAATGCTCGTAACAAAGGTGGAAGACGGATTGGCTCTCTCGCGGATGTTACTCTGCCAACTTTGCGGTCTGCCGCTCGGAGAACAAATCACAACCGAGGATGAAACGAAGGAAGATCTAAAGGTTAGCAATGAAAATGCTACTCCCGATGTTGAAATAGCCTTCAACAACCGCCCTGAACTCTGCCAGCTGCAAACAGCACAAAACATCTACGATGAGAAAATCAATATCGTACGTTCAGAATTTCTTCCGCAAGTGGCATTGCTCGCTGGATACGGACTTACCTACCCCAATGCTTACAATAGTTTTGAAAAGAAATTTCGCGGAGACTGGCATGTTGGTATCACGCTGAAAGTACCACTTTGGAGCTGGGGAGAAGGACGCTACAAAGTGCGTGCGGCCAAGGCAGAAGCAACAATTACAACACTGCGTGCCACTGAAGCTCGAGAGAAAATAGAGCTACAAGTAAACCAGGAAACATTCCGTGTGAATGAAGCCAACAAAAAGCTAATGATGGCACAAAAGAATCTAGAAAAAGCCAACGAAAACCTAAGGGTAGCAACACTCGGATATAAAGAAGGTGTCATCACCATGACCGATGTTCTCTCCGCCGAAACAGCATGGCTGCAAGCACATAGTGAAAAAATCGACGCAGAAATCGACTGCAAGCTAACACAAACCAGCCTGCAGAAAGCCCTTGGTACTCTCAATTAAAACAACCGTTTATTCATCTGTAAAATCATCAATAAATATGGCTACTAATAATAAAGGAAAAGTCAATCTAATTCCTGCAATCCTCATTCTTATTACTGTGATTGTCTTGGTGGTACTGGCAAGTCTATATGCTTTCCGCCATGAAGACGAAACGCTCGAAGGACAAGCCGATGTCACAGAATATCGAGTATCTAGTAAAGTGCCTGGCCGAATCAAGAAGTTCTATGTTGAAGAGGGGCAGTATGTTCACGCGGGCGACACATTAGCCGTCTTAGAAGCTCCTGAAGTTACGGCAAAACTAGAGCAAGCTCAAGCCGTGGAGAATGCCGCAGCAGCACAGAGTCAGAAAGCCGACAACGGAGCGCGCAAAGAGCAGATTCAAGGAGCCTACGATATGTGGCAAAAAGCCAAAGTTGGTGTTACGATTGCCGAAAAATCTTGGGCACGCGTTAAGCGTTTAGCCGACGAAGGAGTACTCCCTGCTCAGAAGCTGGACGAAGTTACTGCACAACGCGATGCGGCTATTGCCACAGAAAGGCGGCAAAGTCGCAATATGATATGGCGGTCAACGGTGCTCGCATAGAGGACAAAGAAGCTGCACGTGCACTTGTCAACCAAGCACGCGGAGCCATTAAAGAAGTGAGTTCATACATCAAAGAAACATATCTCTTAGCGTCGGCCGATGGTGAAGTAACCGAGATTTTCCCTTCTGTAGGAGAACTTGTTGGTACGGGTGCCCCCGTTATGAATGTTGCATTAATGAACGATATGTGGATGACTTTCAATGTGAGAGAGGACAACTTGAAACTCTTCCGCATGAACCAAACGGTCAAAGTGAATATCCCCGCGTTGAACAAAGAAGTAGAAGCCAAAGTTTTCTACATGAAAAATCTTGGCAGTTATGCCACATGGAAAGCCACAAAATCCACCGGACAGTTTGATATGAAAACTTTTGAAGTGAAGGTGCGCCCCACAAAAAAAGTTGAAGATTTACGCCCGGGTATGTCTGTACTCTTAAAATAACAATGTCATCATGAAGGAGATCATTAAAATAGCCAAACGGGAATACCAACGGATGAAGAACAACCCCATCTATTGGTTTTCCATCATCTTTGCTCCCCTTCTCTGCGTTGTCTTTTTTTACTACGATGATGTGGCAGGGGCTTCCCACAAACCTTCCCATCGGAATGGTAGACCAAGACAACACCACTACGACGCGAAAGATTGCACGCAACCTTGATGCGTTTCAGCAAACAGCTATCGTACAAAACTATCCTGACGTGAGTAGTGCACGACGAGCTGTGCAACGTGGAGAAATTTATGCGTTCTACTATATCCCCAAAGGAACAACCGCAAAAGCCAATGCGCAGAAAATCCCTACGATCTCGTTCTACACAAACTATGCTTACCTCGTAGCAGGCTCACTCGTTATGCGCGATATGCGCATGATGTCCGAATTGGCATCTGGATCGGCTGGACGGTCGGTCCTTTATGCACGTGGTGCAACGGAACAACAGGCTCTTGCTTTCTTGCAACCCATTGTTGTTGACTCTCATGCCACCAACAACCCATGGCTCAACTACAACATCTATCTGAGCAATACAATTGTTCCAGGTATCCTAGGTATCTTCCTCTTCATGATGACTGTCTATAGTATTGGTACAGAAATCAAAGAAGGCACGGCACATGATTGGATTCTAAAAGCACGCGGAAATATGCACCTGGCTCTCATTGGAAACTCCTGCCCAACACTCTCCTATTTCTCCTTGTAGGGTGGACCATAGTGTTCTACTTCTATGGATATATGCACTTCCCCTGCAATTCGGGAATTACCGATATGCTGACTCTCATGACGCTCTTCATTTTTAGCAGTGAAGCACTTGGCATTCTCATGATTACTATACTTCCCACACTAAGACTGGGGCTAAGTTTTGCCTCTCTATGGGGTGTTCTATCACTAAGTATCTGCGGAATGTCGTTTCCTGTCATGGCGATGCACCCTGCTCTTCAAGGCTTATCGTGGTTATTTCCTCTTCGCCACTATTTTATTCTGTATGTCAACTGCGCGCTTGATGGCTACAATCTCACAAATGCTTGGCCATACCTGGCAGCACTCGCCGGTTTTATCCTCTTATCCATCATCACAACCCCTATTTTAAAGCGCGAACTCCTAACGGTAAAATACGTACCATAACCTCTGACTCTACACTTACTCTCATTTGGTAAATGTAAAACTTATATCATTATGTCAATACTGAAGAATAGACAACAAGCCTTAGACGATTGGAATTATATCTTCAAAGCTGAATTGAAGAAAGTGTTCCAAGATAAAGGTGTGCTTATCTTCTTTATCTTAGTGCCTCTTGCATACCCACTGATCTATGCGTTCATCTATAACAACGAAGTAATCCGCGAAGTCCCTGCAGCCGTTGTCGACTACGACAATACGGCTTTATCGCGGCAGTATATTCGCAACGTAGATGCCACCCCCGATGTTCGCATTATAGCTCATTGCACGAGTATGGCCGAGGCGGAAAGGCTCATTAAGAATCGTGAGGTTTACGGCATCGTCCGTATTCCTTCTGACTTCACGCGGAACATCAACACCATGCAGCAAGCGCATGTGGGTGTGTATGCAGACATGAGCGGACTCCTCTATTATAAAGCACTGGTTCTAGCCAATACCAACGTGTCGCTGGCCATGAATGCAGACATCAAGGTACAAAGAAAACCCAGCACAACAGCAGAACAAGACAAAGTAACGCAAATGCCCATACGCTATGAACAAGTGGATCTCTACAACCCTCAAACGGGCTTTGCCTCGTTCCTCATCCCTGCCGTTCTGATCCTCGTGCTACAACAAACTCTTGTTCTAGGCGTGGGACTCTCTGCCGGAACAGACAATGAAAGCAATCGCTACCGCGAATTGCAGCCCATCAATAGCCATTTCAATGGCATGCTACGTATCGTTTTTGGCAAAGGTTTTGCCTATTTGCTTATCTATCTCTGGAACATAGCTTTTGTGCTTGAAGTTGTACCGCGCATCTTCCATCTGCCCCAGATAGGCAATCCTTTAGACCTTTGGCTCATTGCCATTCCTTTCTTGTTGGCCATCATTTTTATGGCCATGACGATTACTTTCTTGATTCGCCAACGCGAAACAGGCTTCATGCTCATCGTCTTTGCATCTGTCCCGCTGCTATTCCTCTCAGGCGTCAGCTGGCCAGGGGTAAGTATTCCTACATTTTGGAAATATGTTTCCTATCTTTTCCCCTCCACCTTTGGCGTGAATGCCTATATCAAAATCAATAGTTTAGGTGCTGAAATGGGAGATGTAAAACCCGAATGGCATGCACTATGGATACAAACTATTTGCTATTTCACCACCACTTGCATTATCTACACCCTCAACATCCGCCGCAGCCGTCATCGCTTCATTGAGATGTACCGAGAAAGGAAGAAGAGAAAACGCAGATAGAACAAGATTGCTATTCTTATCAACTATCCCTCATCACATCATCTGCCTGCCTATTACCATTCCTGGTCAGCAGGCAGATTTTTTAGTATCTATATTGCTGCACAAGAGATACAACAGCTAACTTTCCTCTGAAAAACTCTATACGATCAAACTTCATCAAAGCTTTACTGATGTTTTTAAACATCATAGCTAGTTGATTACGAAACATTTGTATAAAAAATAAGAATTCTAAAGATTTGCTTCAGCTTTCTCTAAAGGAGCCATAAAAATCGAATAAAGGCACTCATAAATATCCTTATTGCGTTTGAAAATACAATAAGGCTGTCAGCTGACTTCCTTATTGCGTCAGCTGACAGCTTTATTCTATTTTTAGCTACAACAAATTACAACCTTTATAGGATACGATAAAGAAATTACATCAGCCTGCTATTCTGAGTATTTCTTCCTATTCCTACTTTCTCCCCGTATTTTCTTCTCACCTCAGCCAAAACAAAATCGCGCAAACCATCGCTCATTATCTGATAAGTTGAAACTTATTATAAACAAATAACTGCTTATAGAAGCTAAAAAAAGACTTTTTTTCTTTTGCAATTATATATATATATATATATATATATTTGCAAAATAGTTATGCTAAATTCTTTCTTAACCAAATTCGAAATCATGAAACGTATCTCTTTCGTTCTTTTACTTGTATTCTCACCTATTCTTTGCCTTTATGCACAGAATGGAGAAATAACAGGTAGAATCCGTGATCTCATCACAGAGAATAGCATCGATTCTACAGTAGTGACACTGCTGAGAACTGACAGCAGCAGAGTGGGAGCCACTTATGCAATAACAGAGCTCAGCTATACGGAAATAGATGGAAAACCGATTCGGGATAGGAATCCGAAAGATGGAGCAATGTTCATATTAAAAGTTCCGAAGCCAGGCCGCTACATTCTGCGCTGCATGGCCGTGGGCTACAAAACAATGTACTTTCCCATCCACGTGAAATACACCTCTGCAAAAACAAAATATGATGTGGGTGACTTCTATTTGCAGGAATCTTTTGTACAATTGGGAGAGGCTGTAGTGAAAGGTACCAAAATACGCATGTTCTACAAAGGTGATACGCTTGTGTATAATGCCTCTGCTTTCCAACTTCCTGACGGCTCTATGCTTAATGATCTTGTTGCTCAACTACCTGGAGCAGAAATACGCGATGGCAACATTTACGTCAATGGGCGCTTAGTTGAAAATCTGCTGTTAGGAGGAAAAGACTTTTTCAACGGCAATCCTCGTGCAGCTCTAGCAAGCTTACCCGCCTACGTGGCAAAGAACGTGAAAGTGTACACGAAGAAAGGCGAAAAGAGCAGTATGATGGGGAGCTCGATGGGAGACGATCAATTTGTGATGGATGTACATTTGAAACGGAAGTATATAGGCACTTATATAGGTCAATTGGTGGCAGGATACGGAACAAAAGATCGCTATCAGGCAGGATTTAATCTAATGAAATTCAACGACTGCCAAAGTTTTAGCTTTAGCCGGAGACTTCAATAATCGCAGCCAACAGTTTCAATATGCGAGAGACGGGGAGAGAGGGAAAGCAGAAAAGAGCGGAAAACACCGCAGGAACTATCTGACTTTCAATTACCAATATGAGCCTAACGGAAAGATTCGTTTCACAATGGGTGCAGACTATCATGACAATGCGGTGCATAATGATGAAGGGTCGAGCCGAGAGAATTTCCTTTCAGGAGGTAATACGTTTATTCGCACGTCCAATGTGTCCTACATTGACAATATGTCAGTGGCAGGCCGAACTCGTCTGACGCTTCGTCCACGCAAGAATCAATTCTACGAAATCAAATATTCCATCAACTACCTGAAAAATCACGGATATAATCACATCCGGACGGCCAACTACAACGCAAATCCTTTGGAGAAAGACTTCTACGCTTTAATGGACAGTACGTTTTCGAGACTTAACACCAACGTGTTCCTTCAGTCCATCTTGCTCAGCCGCCTTCAAAACCGGGTGCACTTCGATAGCAAACAACTCAACCATCAGGCCTCTTTCTTGATGCACAATGCCTTTGGAGGGAATTTACTGAATGTTGAGGGCGAGTTTGCTGCCACTAATCAAGATGGACATCGTTATGACTTATATAATCTGCGCTACAGTCGCCCCACACCTCAAACGGATTTCCGAAATCGGTATGTGGCGTCACAAACTGACTCCTACCACTATTTAGGGAAAATTTCTTACGATTGGAAATATAGGCAGACAGAAAAGGCCGATGGACTTTTAACCCCTTACTACAGCTTTGCGTACGATAAAAACTGTAACAACAACCCTCTTTATCGCCTTGACCTCTTAGGGTGGAACATGGGGAAACTTCGATACGTCTGTATTGGGAGTACTGCCTTCCAACGCTACAGATTTGGAACAGGTACTGAGTAGTGCCGACAGCTATTGGGGCAATCTCAGACAAAAGAAGCATCTGCTGGGTGCAAACTGGCAACACGAGCTAAAGCTTGCCAATAGACGATGGTTGAAATTCAACGTTACAGCAGAAACGGGATATTTGGATAGTCAGTATAATTATTGGCGCTACGGAAACAAATATCCAGCCACACGCCATTCTTGGCTTCCTTCTCCTTCGGTCAGACTGACATATAACCCCATCGCGGAGGATCGTGGAGGAAGAGGCACAAATTGGGTATTGTCTGCGTCAAGTCGCAAAGAGCAAGTCAACCTTTATCATCTTATCAACATTACTGATGCAGCAGATCCGCTGAATGTGTCCAAAGGAAATTCGCAACTACATGACACATGGATAAACAATGTTTCATTGCAGCACATGCGCCGTTTCTACAAAACAAACACGAATCTCTATAGTGGAATTTCCTTCAATTTCTTGAAAAACGCTGTAGAAATCTCCACCATCTATGATCGGACAAAAGGTGTGCGCACGACACAGCCCGTCAATATCGATGGAAACTGGAATGCAGGCTTCAACTTTATAGTAAACACACCATTAGACAAAGATCAGAAATGGATTATCTTTTACATGGCAAGCATAAACGCCTATCACAGTGCAGACTTAAGTTATACCACAACAGGCCGTCACAACGAAAAATACAATGTGGACAGATTGGATTGGTCAACAGGAGTTTTACTACAAAGTCATCCCACAGCTTGGCTGAATCTCTCCAGTTCTTTCACTGCTTTCATGAATAATATCAGAGGCTCCCGCCCACAATTCGAAAGATTCATACCACCACATTACTCTACGGCCTTCAGGCAATTGTGAACCTACCTGCCAAGTTCATTCTGTATGCGAACTGCGACATCTCTTCACGCTTTGGTTATAACGACGCATCGCTCAACGAAACGCGTGCAAACATAGAGACAAGTCTGGAGCGCTCTATCAAGAATTTCACTTTAAAGTTCCAAGCTTGCGACCTCTTAGCTCGTAATCTCTACACTACTAATTCTATCGACACACAAGGTCGCACCGAAAGCTTTGCAACAACAATACCTCGCTATTTCTTCTTCTCACTGACATGGAGATTTAACAAAGTAGCCAACCGAAAATAATATAAATGCAAACTCTTTTATTGCTCTTATAGAGCTATCCGAGGGATAAAACAAAACTGCCACTTATCTGAAAAAAGATAAGTGGCAGTTGAAATTATAAGTAGTAGGTAAGTTTCTCTTCCAACTATTAAAGAAATATATCTACTGCTTAGCAACAAGCTGCATCGTATCAGAAGCAATCATCAGCTCTTCATCCGTCGGGATAACAGCTACCTTTACTTTACTTTCAGGCAGAGAGATAAGTTCTTCTTCACCATTATTGCGCTCGTTCTTTTCTTGGTCAAGCTGGATACCTAAGTATTCCATTCCTTCCATAGTTGCCTTGCGCACGTCCCACTGATGTTCGCCTACGCCAGCAGTGAAGACTATGACGTCGACACCTCCCATAACAGCCGTATAAGCTCCTATGTACTTCTTGATGCGATAAGAATACATGTCGAGAGCTAAGCGGGCCCGTTCGTTGCCTTTCTCGGCAGCATCTTCCACTTCGCGCATATCGCTGCTGACACCACTGATGCCGAGCAGACCGCTCTTCTTGTTGAGCAGGTCGATGGCTTCTTCTGGAGTTTGATGCTCTTTCTCCATAATATAGAGAATGGCACTGGAGTCGATGTCACCCGTGCGCGTACCCATCATTACACCTTCCAATGGGGTAAGTCCCATAGAGGTGTCAACGCATTTGCCATGATCAACAGCAGAGATACTTGCACCATTTCCGATATGGCACGTAATCATACGCACATCTTTAGGATCGAAGCCGAGAACTTCACCTGCTCGTGCCGTCACATAGCGATGGCTCGTACCATGTGCTCCATAGCGGCGGAAGTTATAATCTGTATAATAATTATAAGGCAGACCATACATGAAAGCCTTAGGCGGCATTGTCTGATGGAAAGCTGTATCGAAAACGAACACCTGCGGAAGATTGGGTAACTGTGCACGCACAGCAAGATAGCCTTTCAGATGGGCGGGGCTATGAAGAGGTGCTAGTTCCATAAAAGGTTTCCATCCTTCAAGCATTTCGTCTGTCACAATCTGGCTTTCAGTGTAAGTACCACCAGCCACTATACGATGGCCCGCTGCATCAATCTCATCAAGGCTCTTAATTGCACCAATCTCAGGATCGAGAAGAGTGTCGAACATCAATTTAATACCTTCCGTATGAGTGGGACACTCGTGGCTGATAATTTTCTTTTCGCCATTAGGAAGAGCTACTTTATTGAAAGAGCCGGCTAAACCTACTTTTTCAATGCCGCCTGCTGCGAGGACGGACTTGTCGGTCATGTCGTACAGCTTGTACTTGATGCTGGAACTACCGCAGTTGATAACAAGGATTTTCATAAATAGAGGAATTTTACTGTTTAGCCGCCTGTGCTTGACAAGCTGTGATGGCTACCATATAATAAATGTCATCGATAGAGCAACCGCGGCTCAAGTCATTGACTGGCCGAGCTATACCCTGGAGGATTGGACCTACGGCGATAGCATTGCCCAAACGCTGAGCGAGCTTATAGCCTATATTACCCACCTCAAGGTTAGGAACAATCAGCACGTTAGCTCTACCAGCGATCTCACTGCCTTTGGCTTTCTTCTCTGCCACGGAGGGAACAAGAGCTGCATCTGCTTGGAGTTCGCCATCTACTTTCAATTCAGGATAATGTTCATGGGCCAAGCGAGTAGCCTCAACCACCTTATCAACTACTTCATGAGAAGCACTGCCTTTAGTAGAGAAACTCAACATAGCTACGCGAGGATCGGTAATACCGGCTACAGACTTTGCAGTCTCTGCAGTGCAGTAAGCAAACTGAGCCAACTGTTCAGCTGTAGGAACTGGAGTGACAGCGACATCACTCATTACAACGACGCCATCTTCTCCGTATTGATGCTGCTGAGTAATGAGCAACATAGCACCACTCACACAAGTGATACCAGGAGCACACTTGATGATTGAAGAGCGGGACGGAGCGTATCGCCCGTTGTACTGAGTGCACCAGAGATTTGGCCATCGGCATCTCCATTCTTAATAATAAGACAGCCCAAATAGAGAGGATTCTTCACCAATTCACGAGCCTGCTCAATTGTCATACCCTTCTTCTTACGAAGTTCGGCGAGCAGTTGTGCATATTCCTCAGATTTTGGATTGTTCTCTGGGTCGATAATAGTAGCTTTGCTGATATTCGTCAGGTTGAAAGTTTCAACTTGTTGCTGAATTTTAGCAGGATTTCCAATAAGAATAATGTCGGCGAGAGCGTCGGCAAGAGCGCGGTCAGCAGCCTTAATAGTGCGTTCCTCCTCAGCTTCTGGAAGAACGATACGCTGCTTATTGGCCTTAGCGCGGACAATAAGATTTTCTAAGATATCCATTATTTATTAAAAAAATATTTATGTATGATGCAAAGGTATAAAAAAATGTGCTAATGCACACATAGGTACATTAGCACATTTAGTATAAAAACTTATTTCGGAGTAGATTATCCGCTCAAAAGTAGCTTACTTCACGCGGTTGAGATAAGAACCATCGCGAGTATCTACCTCGATAACTTCTCCTTCATTGATAAAGAGAGGTACGCGAACTTCAACTCCGGTTTCAAGCTTGGCTGGTTTTGTTGCGTTTGTAGCGGTATCACCCTTCAAACCAGGTTCTGTGTAAACAATCTTAAGCTGTGTTTGACCGGCATTTCAGCATACAGAATGGTCTCTGTAGAAGCATCGCTAACAACGTCGAGAATATCACCTTCTTTCATAAACTCCACGCCTGTGATAAGCTCTTTCTCAATCATGACATCATCGAATGTTTCCTGATTCATGAAGTGGAAATCATCACCATCAGCGTAGGTGTATTGGAAGGGACGACGCTCTACGCGTACATCCTCGAGAGCTTCACCGATATTGAAGCGCTTTTCCAACACGTGGCCAGAAACAACATCCTTCAAAGTCGTACGCATAATTGTGTTACCCTTACCTGGCTTCACGTGAAGGAAGTCGATGCAGAAATACAGTTTACCATCCAAACGGATGCAAGTACCTTTCTTAATCTCTTGTGATTTAATCATCTGATATGTATTGTTTTATTCTTATATTCGTATAAGCGGCTGCAAAAATACTAATTACTTAACTAACAAGCAACGGAATTCTGCCTTTTTTAGCTCTGCGCGATTGTAACATAGCAGTTAGCAATGGTTACCATATCTGCACTTTGTCAGCACGATACATTTTATCGCCTGGCTTTACATGAAAAGCGTCATAGAATTCTTGGATATTGGACAATGGACCTAATACTCGCCATTTTGCGGGCGCATGTTCGTTGCTTTCACCTGTGTTGCCAAAGCTTCGGGGCGCATCTGTAGCATCCAAGCTTGAGCATAACCAAGGAAGAAGCGTTGCAACGGAGTGAAACCGCCAATCTGCTCTCCAGCTTGATATTGTGGTGTCTTCTTAAATGCCTCTAAGGCAACAATAACACCACCGAGATCAGCGATATTCTCACCTTGCGTCAAACTACCATTTATATGCAAGCCTGGAGCCACTTCATATTCGTTGAACTGTTTAACAATCTGCGCGGTGCGAGCATCAAACTGTTTCTTATCAGCCTCAGCCCACCAGTTCTGAAGGTTTCCATCTTTATCATACAGACATCCTTGATCGTCGAAACCATGCGTAACTTCATGTCCAAATGTTCCACCAACGATGGCATAGAGGATAGCATCGTCTGGCATTCTCGTAAAGCCTGGTACAAAAATATTGCAACCAGGTATCACTATTTCGTTGTTCGATGGATTGTAATAAGCATTATACGTTTGCGGTTCCATGTCCCATTCTGTGCGATCCACTTTCTTGCCATAATGGGACAAGTGGCGCTGCATCTCCCAAATGTTCACGTTCATCACATTGCGAACATAGGACTTACGGGAAATCTCCACCTGGCTCATATCCTTCCACTTGTCTGGATAGCCCAGTTTCATCACCACAGCATTGAGCTTGTCGAGTGCCTTTAATTTTGTTTCTTCGCTCATCCAACTAAGATTGCGAATGCGGGTAGCAAGCTCCGATTTGACAGCATTACCAATTTCTAAACTTTTCTTTCGTTCCCTTTGGTAAGAAATCTTGCACGTAAACTTGTCCCACGAGATCGCCCAAGGCATGATCCGTGCTCGTAACGGCCCGCCGCCAACGAGAACGAGGTTGCTCGATACCACGCAAAGTCTTTGAATAAAAGTCAAACTGAGCTTGGAAAAGAGCATCATCCAAAGAAGATGCAAGCCCATTGACATAATGGAACAAAAGATAATTATTCCAATCAGTCATCGAGATGCGAAGAAGCATTCCGTCAAGATGTGTGAAGAATTCTGGTTGTCCCACAACAACCGTATCAACATCTTTCAGCCTAAAGTCTTTGTCAAGAGGGACAGAGAAAGATGAGGAGCCAGTTTCTCAAATGCCGTCGCACTCATCTTATTGAAGTTGGTCAGAGGATCGCGCGTATCTTCTCGCTTGCGACTGTGTTGCGCCAATTCGGTTTCTATGCTAAGCAACGTCTCTGCTGCTTTTCGGGCTTCTTCTTCAACAAAACCTGCACGTTTGAAAACTATCGTTGCGTATTCCACAAAACGCTGACGAATGCGCTGTGTAGCCTCATCATTTTCCACGTAATATCTACGATCGGGTAGCGACAAGCCACCCTGATTCAAATAGAACGCATACTTATCACTTTGCTGCTGATCCTGCCAAACGCCAAAAGAAAACAGCGCACTACTACTTACACGCGTAACATAAGCTAACATACGAATCAGCGCATTAACATCCTTCACCGAACGAATCCGCCGAATATCATTTTGCAGTTCTGAAATACCACGCTTGTTGCGCCCTATGCTATCCATATAAGAAGCATAGAAATCGCCTATCTTTTGGCGAGCAGAGCCTCTCAATTGCTGCGATTACTGGAATCTTGACAGATACGACGGATTTGGTCATCAATGGTATCCTGTATCACCGTAAAGATTCCATTATCCTTTTCTGTTGCAGGGATAGGATTCTCACGAAACCATGCGCCGTTGGCATATTCAAAGAAATCGTCCTGTGGGCGAACAGATGTATTGATATGCGAAACTATTGGGTCTACGCTCTGTGCTGTTGCAGTGGCAGCCACGCAAACTATAGCAGCAAAGATCGTCTTTATTCTTATCATTTTCATTGAGCAATTATAGCACATCCGGCAATTGGAACAATTTCTGAGAATTGCTGCCTTTAATGAGTATCATGTGATTTTCTACGGGGTCTGCTGCCAGTGCTTCTTTTACAGCTTCCACATTTTCAAAATAGCGATATTGATGGGCAAAGGGCTTAAACTCTTCGCCAACGAGCCAAACAGATTCGAGATTCAGCTGATTGAGCAAATCAATAATCTTTTGGTGTTCTTCAATACTTGCTGCTCCCAACTCGCGCATACCGCCTAAAATAGCCATTTTGTGTGGAGACTCTATTAGGCGGAAGTTTTCCAAAGCTGCCTTCATACTGGTGGGGTTGGCATTATAAGCATCAACCACAAGCGTATTCTTAGCTGTGCGCTTCAACTCGCTTCGGTTATTTGTCGGTTCATAAGCTGCAATAGCATGTGTCACTTGTTCTGGCGTCACGCCAAAATGAACGCCAACGGCAGCAGCTGCCAAAGCATTGTCTATATTGTATGCGCCAATGAGTTGTGTCTGCACTTCTTGCCAGATTCCATCTTTCACACGCCAACGAAAATGCAGGAAGGGATTGCAATTCAGCACCTCGCCTTCCACATCATAACCTTGTCCTGGACGCCCGTAAGTGTATGCTTTCAAATCTTTTGCAATATTGAGCAAATATCCATTGTCACCATTGAGAAAAATATAGCCGCCTGCTTTCGAGCGGAGATAATCGTAAAGCTCTCCCTTCGTATGGATAACGCCTTCGAAACTTCCGAAGCCTTCCAAGTGAGCCTTACCAACATTCGTAATTAAGCCACAATCAGGATCTACGATATTTGCCAGAGCTTTGATTTCTCCAGGATGATTTGCTCCCGTTTCTATCACAGCTATTTCGTCATTTTCTGTCAAACGCAGGAGCGTTTTGGGAACTCCTATGTGGTTGTTCAAATTGCCGAGCGTATAGAGTACGCGATATTTCTCAGCAAGGACAGCACTGGTGAGTTCCTTCGTGGTAGTCTTACCATTTGTCCCCGTCACCTCCAATATCGGTGTCCCCAACTGGTGGCGGTGGTAAGAGGCCAGTTGCTGCATTGCTGTCAAAACATCATCAACAAGAATCATGCGATCATCATTTCCCACCACTTTTTCATCGTCAACCACAGCAAAGGCGCAGCCTTTTTCGAGGGCCATAGTTGCAAATTTATTACCATCGAAAGTTTCTCCTTTCAACGCAAAGAAGATTGCCCCTTTCGGACACTCGCGCGTATCCGTCGTAATGACAGGATGCTCGCAGAACAGTTTGTACAAGTCTGCTGTATTCATTTCTTTCATTCTAAATATTGTGCGAAGTTACAAGTTTTTTTTCGCAGCCTACTTCTTTTCCGACAGATACCTTACCTTTATGGAGCTTTAGCAGCAAAAAAAGAGAAAGAGACAAGCATGGTCAGCGGAATTTAACTACTTTGCGAGTAAATAAAGTAAAGGAAATCATGCAGACCTATACAATAAATTGCAGCGGAAAGCTTATAGACTTCAGTCAGCCTAAAGTGATGGGCATTTTAAACGTAACGCCGGATTCTTTCTTTGCAGAGAGCAGAAAACAATCCGACGAGGAAATCCACCGACGTGTACAGCAGATGGTGGACGAAGGCGCACAAATGATCGACATTGGAGCATATAGTTCGCGCCCTGGGGCTGATGATGTTTCCCCCGAGGAAGAGATGCGCCGCCTCTCGCATGGTCTGCAAATAGTCAACAAACTTGCGCCGCAACTCCCCGTTAGTGTCGACACTTTCAGAGCTGATGTGGCCCGAATGGCTGTAGAGGAATATGGCGCCGATATTATCAATGATATTTCGGGAGGCGAAATGGATGCGCAAATGTTTCGTACCGTAGCGCAACTCAATGTTCCTTACATACTCATGCACATGCAAGGAACCCCCCAAACAATGCAGGACAACCCGCAATATTCAGATTTCTTGCGCGAAGTTTTTCTCTATATGGCGCAACGCATCAATAGGTTGCGCGATATGGGCGTAAAGGACATTATTCTTGATCCTGGCTTTGGTTTTGGTAAGACGCTCGATGAAAACTATGAGTTGTTGAACCACTTGCAAGACTTCCACGAATTTGAATTACCCTTACTCGTTGGCGTTTCTAGGAAGTCCATGATCTACAAGCTGCTCAACACCACACCGCAAGAAGCCCTTAACGGAACAAGTGTACTCCACACCATCGCTCTCCTAAAGGGAGCAAATATTTTGCGCGTCCACGACGTTCAGCAAGCTGTTGAAGCCGTACAGTTATATACTAAAACCGTTCAGTAAGTTCTCATGCTCTCACTCGGAATTAAAGACATCATCGACATTTTCCTTGTCGCTTTGTTGCTCTACTACATTTGGAAACTCATGAAGCAGTCCAGCGCTGCCAACATCTTTAGCGGCGTCATCATCTTCACTGTAGTATGGATTCTTGTGTCACGCGTGTTTGAGATGCGACTGATTGGAGGCATCATGGACAACTTGATGAACATCGGTTTGCTGGCTGTCATCATTCTTTTCCAAGACGAGATTCGACATTTCCTTTCTACCATTGGCAACCAAAAGAATGCAAAGTATCTTGCACGCATTTTCCACTTAAATAAAGAGGTCAAATCCCACCGCACTGACATTATGCCAATCGTTATGGCTTGTCTGAGCATGTCGAAACAAAAGGTGGGCGCACTCATCATAGTGGAACGAGGTGTCAACCTTGCGGAATATATTAACACTGGGGAAATCATCAATGGCAAAATCAGCCAACGACTCATCGAAAACATCTTTTTCAAAAACTCTCCACTCCATGATGGTGCTATGATTATTAGCAATAGCCACATCACTGCTGCGGGCTGTATCCTCCCCGTGTCTCACGACACCGACATCCCTAAGGCGCTTGGTCTTCGGCATCGCTCTGCCTTAGGCATTTCGCAAAAAAGCGATTGTCTGGCTATCTGCGTTTCAGAAGAAACGGGCGGCATCTCAATAGCCGAAAATGGCCATTTCCATCTCCGCTTAAATGCTGAAGAGCTTGAACGAATGCTCACTGAGGAATGGCAAGACTGATTTCTATAAGGTTTTCTGTCATTCTCTCCCTCTCTTTTTATTGCTTCCCTAAAAGCTTTATTTCTTCTTTGCTCTGCGAAGATTTTCTTAGCAGAGCATCATTCTAAGTTTGTTGATTAGAATAAAACGACACACAGAAACAAATAGCATTTTTCTCCTTAGAAAAGCCAAAAATACAATAAGGCTGTCAGCTGACAACCTTATTGTGTCAGCTGGCTTCCTTATTGTGTCAGCCGATATCTTTATTGTATTTTTGAGACTGCTTATTGGGTAAAGGCATAGCTCTATAACGCCGCTTTTTTTCAAAAAGATTTCAATGTTTTTTTACTTTGCACACGCTTTTTAGGCACTTCTTTTTCTTCGTTCCAAAATACTTTTTCTACCTTTGCAGCGGTAGATTAGGATAACAATGCTCAAAGCGTAAAGTTTTTAGGACTGCCAGAACTTAAGTTTTATTTACTCTTAAAACAAAGCAAGAACTAATGAAGAAAGAAAAGTTTTTTGAAATGATGGGATGGATTGGTACGGTAACAGCAGTACTAATGTATGTATTCTATTTCCCGCAAATTGAGAACAATTTAGCAGGTCATAAAGGAACCTTCATTCAACCTTTTATGGCAGGTGTTAACTGCGTGCTTTGGGTGTCATACGGACTCTTCAAAGAGAAGCGAGATTGGCCAGTAGCCATTGCCAATACTCCAGGTATAATCTTTGGTTTTGCCGCAGCTTTTACAGCACTATAATATCTAAACTTTTCCCTTTTTTGCAGCTTTCATCTATGCAGAAACGGAAGATGTTCACAAGAAAAAGAGGCGCACAAATGTGCGCCTCTTGTATTTTTAAGATCAAAAATCTTACTCTTTCTGTTATTAAAGTCTTGAGAAAGGGGAATTTGGGGCTATGGTAAAACAATAACTTTGATGTAATCTTTCAAATGAAAGATGCCTTTGCCAACAGATGCTTGACTGTCATTGACAAGCAGGAGAGTCTGTCGGCCATCATCGAGACGGTGACCAAGACACATACCCTCATAGTTGGCATAAGAAAAAGAAAGTGGCGTTATCTCCGTCTCAACACTACACAAAAACTCTTTATTCACGAATTTGTCCGCTGATAGTTTCGAGAGAGGTGTGGATGAATCTATCTTATGTTCGCGCGACGGATTAACAATATAAAGACGGCTCACACTCTTTGCTCCTATATAATCGTTAGGAACATTGAGTTCTCGTTCCATTACAATGAGTCTACCATCAGGCAAGGCACAGAGATCACTCACCCCAAAACAATAGTATCTCCCCGTTGCTTGCAAACCAGGTGCATCCATCCGGTAAGCATATTGTCCCACAGGCTGAAGATCATTACCAAAACTTTGCAAGCGCAGTAGGTTTGTGGCCATCATGTTCCTAGGATGGATATAGTCGCCGTCAGATTTCAGTGTGCTTTCGGTGGTAGTCCAGAAACGACCTGTTGTGGCATCATAGCTGAGTGACTCAAAGCCGTAGTTGTGGCGAATATTAGGAACGCCAAACTCATCGGGGATATTCAAACCGCGCCCTGTTGGCACACCATCCATTCCATATTCCAGAATCTGCTGATCGCCTTCTCCGCTAATAAAAACTGTATTGAGCGATGGATTATAGGCCACTCCCTCACAATCGCGCAGGGTAAATCCGCGACTGTCGAGTTGCGGATGAGGATTTCCTTTGAATTCAGAAAGACCGACATACTCCACTTGCCCTGAGATGGGATTCTGCACAATGCGAAATTCAAAAAAACCATCTTCAGGTTCTTTGTCGCTGACCATGACATAACGATCGCCATGAATCGGAGCAATACCACTGAAATTGGCAGTACCCACTCCCCACTTAGAAAGGCGTTGTTGCTTGAGTTGTACCACTGGTTGCGCCACCGCAGCCAGTGCGGTCAAAAAGAAAGCTAAAAAAAATATTTTGAGTCGCATAATATTGTCTAACGCTATAATATCCTTAAATATTGCCTACTTACTCATCGAGCATATTTCTGACTATCACGGGCTGAGATCCGAGGAACATAGCAGCAAGTCCACCAGGGGTGATAATCTGACTGGGACGATCTTCTACAATAAAGACTTCTCCGCCACGCAGCATATAAAATCCGTTGTTTTCAGGTACATCGAGATCGCCATCAATACCAATGCTCAGCTCAAAACCAGGATGCTGGAGCAAAATGGTCTTGAAGAATTTAACAACATTAACAACACGAGCCATAGCATAAGGTTGTGCCCCCTTTTATCGCTCCCGCGCAAGCACCACGGTCGTAGATGTGCTCCACTGCATACTTACGACAGAGGTACGTCACAAAGAGGTTCTGAACCCGATAGTCACTCACCACAATGTCGCGCAGCATCACGCGACCATCGGACTCTTGTACACCCCAGCACAAACCAACAATCCGCGACTTATTACGAGCCACAAGAACAAATCCTCCTTCTAAATCACAGGTCTCTAAGGCTGCAAAAAAATCGTTCAGAGATGATTTGAAAATAAAAGGATAAGTACGACAGCGTTGTTGGTAATAGACATAAAGATTTTCTCCCCATTCTTCGGGCTCCTCAATCACGATGTGAGCATCTTCTTCGCCCGTGGGCGTAAGCTCCACTTCTGCACGAAAAGTAGAGGTCCAAAAAGCACCATGCTGCGGCCGTTCGTAGAAATGGCGTAGTTCTTCATTACCAGGAATGAGATAACTCAAAACGCCTCCTTGCTCATAAAGTCGACGATGGCCCTCACTAATAATCTGTGAAGCCAATCCATACCCACGATACTCGGGCAAAGTGCCTACCCCACTGAAATAACCTGTATGAACAGTACTGCCGTAGAAGTTCATACTATAGGGCAACAACTGTCCTGCAGCAACCACTTGGGTTCCCTCGCGGCGTGTTATGTTGGAGGCATCGGTATATTTATCCTCAAAATAAATATCTAGAAACTCTTCGCTATCTGTTGGAAAACAAGTTTTCCAAAGTTCGCGAGTCTGTTGTTTGAGTTCTTCAGGAGTAAGAAGCATATCGAAAGAATTATTTTTACGATGAATAGATGTGTGCAAATTTAATCCATCTTCATTGGATGTCGCTCCATAACGGTAAATTTATTAAGCAAAAAAGCTGGACGATAGCTCTCTTTTGAGCGGCGTAAGCCTGGAAGACCTAAATCTTCTTCCCGATTTATATAGACAAATTGTTCTGGTAAGTGGCGGGCAAATTCGCGATTGATCATAGCAAAAGCTCCTTCGAAGTTGAAATCCGCCTTCTCTGCACAAGTGTCAAAAGTATCGTAATTGACAGGGCCGCCATAAGTGAAAGCGATGATTTTCCCCTCTACGCGGAGCACACCACCAATGGCACCCAACTCTTCCCAATGGGAAAAAACATACTCAATACTGCGCCTCTCGGCATCAGCTGAGAGACGGCCAGAAGGAACATTATCTTTCTCCTCCTCCCATTGTTCGCGGAGTGCTAAACACTCAGGGATAAACTCAGGAGTGAGGGGAAGATATTCATAATTAGGATAGAGTTTCTCAAACTTATTGGCATGATTGCGCTTTTGCTGAAGCTTCTTTCCTGCCAATGTGGCCAACGATTCACGATGATAAATGTAGTCGGTATAACTACGGTCGGCCGTGGCATAAAAATAATCGGGCATGGCTGCATTAATATAGCCCAACTGAACTTCTGGGCAGCCCAACATCAAAAAAGGAGCGTCCTGCTGGCGAGCATCTTCGAGCAAATCGCCAACAACAGCAGCCCAATCACCATGTCCCACGGGGGTTAAATAAGCATTATGCCCCTCTGCCTTGAAACGGAAAAGCAGCCAATCACCATGATAAGCCACTTGCGTATCATAAAGAAAACGCCAACTCATCAAATTCAAGAAGTTGAGATCACAATTTCGACATTCGCTCTCACGAACAATCTGTTGGATTTGTTCGCGATCAGTTAATTCTATAGGATGAAAATCCATTCAGTTCTGGTTGTTTAATTAAAAATGACAGTACTTAAAGAAGCTACTGTCTAAAAGATTGAATCAATAAGCTTGTGTTATTGAGGTCTGCCTACCTTTCTCATCCCTGTAGAACAAGCGGATACTGTCCCCCCTCGAGAGGCGTGGGAGATAAGAATCAAGGCGACAAGAAAAATAAGTATCACGATAGTAAGCCTTTCCGTCTCCATTCTGATAATGAAAGAGTTGCAAATTCAGTGTCTGCGTGTGCGCTTCATTCTCTGAAAAGCCTTTATCAACAATCCCCAGATAATGACTGCGCTTTGCAGGCCCAGTGGGCAGCGACACAAAGAAGTTGAGATACCGATGGCTCAACCACATCGATCGTAGTAGTAGCGCATCAGTTCGGAGGACTGTATCTGGCATTTGCTGAACGGAACAGGTCAATACTGGCGAAAGGCGCGTCAGTTCAACCGTCTTATTCGCACGCACATAAAACGCATAGGCTCGAATAGTTGAAGCAGGTTGTGCCACCATTATCCGATTGGTCACCGCAAGGGTATCGCCATTATCTAAGACTATTTGCGAAATCGTTTTATCCTCTCGTGATAGAGCCTCAACCAGTCCTTGCTCATAATTTTGTAAAGGTCTGTCCTCATCGTCGGAACATGCCGACAACAAGGTGCAGAACAGCAGAAGTGCACTAAAGCACGCTTTCATGATTGAAAACCGGATTAGCATACATTTCCAGTATGCGGTCACGCAGAAAGGCCTCATCCTTGTTAGGTATGTCTATCTTTGCCAACTGCCCTTTCAAGTATTTCTCAAAATGAGCTTTCTCGTCTGCGGAGTAATGAGTAGCATGGTCAGAATTTCCACGGAGAAGATCGGCAGCTGCATAATTACCTGGGAACAAACGATAGTTACGATAGATTTCGCGATCCATACGCTGGGCGATTTCTCCAAAAAATTGTCCTTTAGGAGCATCTTCCAGTTCGTCCAACCAATCATTGATAGGCGTTCCCATAACAAAATGAACGTGTCCCTTAAAGCCGAGAATTCCTGTTTGCATATTTAGTAAATCATCCTGCCTACTCTTCTTAAAATCTGCGTTGTCTCGCTTCAACTGGAACTCTTGAGCTTTAAGATAGTCGCAGGGATCATATTCGTAAGATAGACTCATCGGTACAATGTTCATTTCTTTCAAATTACCCAGCGGAGTCCCTGTTCCTCCCATAGCCACCATTTTTAAGACGGCTTCAGCGGTATGGTCGTTACTGTCCTTGGCGCGCCCTTCGCGTTGTGCAATCCAAATAGGGTTCTGCTTCTCGCGAATGACAAAGTGCATATAGCGACTCATCTTTTTACTGGCTGCAAGCATTTCACGAAGACCTAAGCTACGCTGAACGATAAAAGCTTTATTCAGACGTACCAAATGCTTTATCCAAGGGAAAATAAGGAGATTATCACCGATTGCTATTTCTTGCGTTGTGGAAAAACCATTCTTGATAAGCAACATAGCCAAAAGTCCGGGGTCTAAAACTATGTCTCGATGGTTAGAAATAAACGTGTAAGCTTTATGTTTATCTTCTATTTCACCACAGTCGAGATCATAGCCCAAACTTACCTTGCTCATCAAATCATCTATGTACGCATAGACAAATTTCTCTTGAAAATCAAGAACGTCTTTACATGAATAGAGCCCTGCTTTGAGCTGTTCAAAAGATGTTTTGGGAAAGAGTTGTTGCAGGATGCCGCAGAACTGTTCGTCAGCGAGCAACGCATCGAAAGTAGCTTTCAAATCTTTCGCTTCATAGCAGCGAATGTCGTCATATTCTGCAGGTGTTTCCATGTTGTTTCGGGTTTAAGAAAGACAGCTCCAAGCCAACAAATATTTAAAAGTTGTTGGCATGGAGCCGATATGTTGATAACTAGAATTTACCTTCGATTATCTCGGAGAGGACATCTCCCGGCTTACGCCCTGCTGCACGTATCTGCTGCGGAATAAAGCTAGTGGCGGTCATACCTGGAGTTGTGTTTATCTCAAGCATGTTGATTTGTTCGTTACCTGCTTCGCCCGACAGAATATAGTCAATACGAATGAGGCCATAGCAGCCAAGAATTTTATAGATGTGCTTCGTCATCTCACTTACGCGCTTCGCAGTTTCATCGGCGATGCGGGCTGGCGTGATTTCACTAACTTTTCCATTATACTTCGCATCGTAGTCGAAGAACTCTTGGCTGGTCACTACTTCTGTAATAGGGAAAGTTATGACTTCACCGCCTTGTTTGTACGCGCCACAAGTGATTTCAGTGCCCACCATAATCTTTTCAATCAGTACCTCATCGCTTTCGTGCATTGCTTTCTCGATGGCTGGTATGAGGGCTTCAGCAGTTTTCACCTTTGTTACACCGAAGCTGCTGCCGCCTGCATTGGGTTTTACAAAACACGGTAGTCCCAAGCGATTTATGATGTCCGCCTCCACAGGCATTGCTTCGCCTTTACGCACCATGATACTGTCTGATATATGCAGTTCTGGGAAAGAGCGAAGAAAGTTGTTTAAGGCAAACTTATTAAAAGTCATCGACTCAATAAGTACATCACTCGTTGAATAAGGTATTCCTATTAAATCAAAATAGCCTTGAAGAATACCGTTTTCACCTGGTGTTCCATGAATCGTTATGTATGCAAAATCGAACTTATGTTGACCATCACTGGCCGTAAAGGAGAAATCGCTGCGGTTGATTGGACAAAGTTCATCACCATAACGTGCTGTCCATTTGTTCTTTTCTATATCGACAACGTAGCTATCATATTTTTCGTTGTCCATGAAAGACAGAATCCCTTCTGCACTACGCAGAGAGACATCATGCTCAGAGGAGTAACCTCCGGCTACAATTGCAATAACTTTTTTCATTGCTATCTTGTACGTTTACTTAATTCCTTTGAAATACGTCCGCCATCGCTCTAGGAGCTGGGCCATATCAATAGGCATTTCGGACGTAAAATCCAATTCTTGCCCCGTTGTGGGATGCTTAAAACCAAGCGTGCGGGCATGAAGAGCTTGACGCGGACAGATTTCAAAGCAGTTGCGGATAAAACTATTATAACTGCTCGACTGTGTTCCACGCAAAATTTTATCACCCCCATAGCGTTCATCGCTGAAGAGTGGATGTCCCAAATGTTTCATGTGGGCTCGTATCTGATGAGTTCGGCCCGTTTCAAGAACACATTCTACAAGCGTGACGTAGCCAAAACGTTCCAACACGCGATAATGAGTAACGGCGTGCTTACCTATTTCCGACTCGGGAGGGAATACTGCCATCTGCAAACGATCTTTCGGATTCCGGGCAATATTACCAACAATTGTCCCTTCTTCCTCTTGGATGTTCCCCCAAACAAGGGCATTGTAGCGGCGGCGCGTTATTTTATTAAAGAATTGTAATCCCAGTTTGGTCTTGGCATCGGGCGTTTTGGCCACGACAAGAAGCCCGCTGGTATCTTTATCAATTCGATGAACGAGCCCCACCCCTGGATCATTGGGGTCATAATTGGCATCGTCGCGCAAATGCCAGGCAATGGCGTTCACAAGAGTTCCGGTGTAGTTTCCCCACCCTGGATGGACCACAAGGCCTGCTGGCTTATTGACCACCATCAGTTCGCTATCTTCATAGATAATATCAAGCGGAATATCCTCGGGCTCTATTTTATTTTCATATCGAGGATGGTCAAGAAGCAGTGTAACTACATCGAATGGTTTTACACGATAATTGCTTTTTACAGGCTTCTGGTTGACGTGAATAAAACCCGCCTTAGCTGCCAACTGAATACGATTGCGAGAAGTATCGGGCAGATGAATCATTAGGAACTTATCCACACGCAGCAGTTGCTGACCTTTATCGGCAACCACGCGGAAATGCTCGTAAAGGCCTCCTCCCATTGAGTCGTCTTCTGGTTCATCGAGAAGACCTTTAGTATCTCCATCCAGCATATCTGGGAGAAGCGTATCCTCTATTTCTCCTGAAAAGGCCATCATTCGGAAATATGGATTGAATCGTAATCGTTATCTTCATAGAGCGAACGCATAGCTTTGAGCTCTTCTTCGCTTGGTCCATTGATAACATAGTCAAGACTGTCGTTACCATTATACTCGTCTTGGACATTCCCGTCACCCACAATAAGCGTAAGCGGAACATCAACTGACACTCTCTGCCCTTTCACAACGTTTCGACCATTCACCTCAATGCCATAAACCCAATCTTTATCGCCTGTAACATATTTCGGAGCTGTCAGTTTGAAGCCCATAACTCGCAGTTTGGCCTCGGCCTCACGAAGGGAACAGTTGTCGGCAATATCGGGGATAGCAACAGCACGCGCTGAAGCAGCATTGATAGTAAACTCTATGATGCGTCCAGCTTTTACTTTTTCACCCGGACGGATGGATTGATCCAAAACAGAATTAGGAGGCAATGTACGAACATAGCCCGTGTCTCGAACTTCCGCCTTGAGTCCCATGTCGTTGAGTTCTGCTACGGCCACATCATAACTCTTGCCGCGCAAATCAGGAACTGTCACTTCTTGTCCGTGGTGTGTATAAATCACAAGGAAAGAAGAAACACCTACTATCAGCAACACAGTGAGCAGCAACATTGCTAGCATGTTACCTATAATGCTTTTGCTGCAAACTTTCTTGAAAAACTCCTTAATCGTCATGGGCGATGTTATCTTTGACTTATGGGGCATACTCTCCCCCATTCTATTGCAAAGATACTATAAAAAAACGAGAGAAGCCTTTGCCTCTCTCGTAAATCTCAAAATCTCAAAAAGAGAATTACTTCTTACCATGAACTTCGTCAGAAACAGTGAGCTTCTTACGGCCATGACGACGACGTGAAGCTAGCACGCGACGACCGTTAGCGGTCTGCATACGATGACGGAAACCATGCTTGTTGTTTCTCTTTCTGTTGTGGGGCTGGAATGTACGTTTCATTTTTATTTTGTCTTTTTTATTTTTTGTTTCGTTCTTTTCAGCTGACGCATTCTATGCGTTTCGGGGTGCAAAGTTAAGAAGAATATTCGAACTCTCAAAGAGTTAGCCTGCAAAATTATTTTGCATAACGCTTTGCTTGTTCTTCAATAAGAGCAAGATCATCGAAATAATTTATTTCATTGCATGTTTTACCTCAGAAAGCGTTGCTGCAGCAGCTTCACGAGCGCGTTCTGTTCCCTTGCGTAACATCTCGTAGACGGCTGGAATATCTTTTTCAAATTCAGCACGACGCAACCGCATAGGTTCTAACTCTGCTTGTAAGATATTGTTAAGGAACTTTTTCACCTTCACATCTCCCAATCCACCACGTTGGTAATGTTCTTTCACTTCGTCGAGATTCTTATAATCGGCCCAGAACTCTTCAAAATGTTCAGGTCGGCAGAAAGCATCGAGATAAGTAAAGACTGTATTTCCTTCAATATGTCCTGGATCTTCCACGCGCAAGTGTTCGGGATCTGTATACATCGACATGATTTTTTTCTTCATGTCCTTAGGATCTTCGCTCAAATAGATACAATTTCCAAGACTCTTTGACATCTTAGCCTTACCATCTGTTCCTGGCAAACGCAAACAAGCTGCATTTGTTGGTAGAATTATCTGTGGCTCAACGAGAGTCTCACCATAGATATAATTGAAGCGACGCACAATCTCTGTGGCTTGCTCAAGCATGGGCTTCTGATCTTCTCCCACCGGCACATGTGTAGCCTTAAATGCCGTTATATCAGCTGCTTGAGAAATGGGATAAGTAAAAAATCCAACGGGAATACTTGAATCAAAACCACGCATAGAGATTTCTGTCTTCACTGTTGGATTGCGCTGCAAACGACTCACTGTTACGAGGTCCATATAATAGAAAGACAGTTCAGTGAGCTCAGGAATCTGACTCTGGATAAAGATTGTGACTTTATTGGGGTCTAAGCCAACACTCAGATAGTCCAAGGCTACCTCTATCACGTTTTGGCGAACCTTTTCTGGATTATCCATATTATCGGTCAATGCCTGAGCATCTGCGATAAATACATAGAAATCCTTATAATCATCAGTGTTCTGAATCTCTACGCGACGGCGAAGAGACCCTACATAGTGTCCAATATGAAGGCGACCCGTTGGACGGTCGCCAGTGAGATAAATTTTGTCTGACATATCAAAATACGTATTTTGTGATGACAAAAATACAATATTTCCGCCACAAGACAAACCTTTCCTTCCTTTGCTAATGATTGATAAGCCAAATGACAGATTTTCTCCATCTTCAGAACATATTACTTCAGAGCACTTGCGCGCACAAAAAAAGGCATTAGGGGACTCAATCATTGTAACCTCCCCACAAATCCCCTTATTGTATTTTTGATTACAATAAGGATGTCAGCTGACATCCTTATTGCGTCGGCTGACACAATAAGGATATTTTTATCTCCTCGGTACAGAGCAAAAATCAAAAGAAAGAAGTTTGCGTGAATACTTGTGGTGCGCAAAGCGATACAAAATTTTTCCACGCACTCATCTATCATCGCAACAAAAAACGCCCACTACTTCTGTAGTGGACGCATTTAACGTATAATTATATGTGGCTGTAGACTTATTTTGTCTTCTTCAGCAATTTAGCAACTGCCTTCTGCACGTTGGCCACAGCCTTTGTGCTAACAGCATTCTTGGCTTCAACCGTAGTTGCCTTCTCATAGTCTGCCCAAGCCTTAGCAGCAATAGCCTTTTGTGCATTGGTGATAGCAGTAGCAAGTTGAGCCGCTGCATCTTCTTGTGCAGCAGGAGCGAAGCATGTTTATAACCTTTCACATCATTCCAATGTCCACGCGTAAAGTCGGGGAAAGCAACGCTAGCAGAATTATGATCGAGAGAAAGAGTTCCGAGTTCAGCCAAAGCACACCATTCGGCAAGGTCGTAAACGTCCATATCGAGAGGCAAACCATTTTGCAAACAGTAAACAAGACGACTATCCATGATGAAGTCCATACCTCCATGACCACCAACTTCTTTGGCCATCTTGCCATACTTCTTCAGAATGGGCGACTGATATTTCTCTTCAAGAGTCTTTCTTTCTGCGTCCGACATGAAAGAGTGAGAAGAGAGATTGTCTACCTTAGGAGCAACACCAGCTTCTTTCAAGCTCTTCGCATCAAGAGCGTAACCTTCAACAGGATATTTATTGGCAAACCCTTTCGTACCAGAGAGTTGATAGAGGCGGTCGTAAGGGCGCGGATTCATCACTTGGTGCTGAACCTCAATAACCTTTCCTTCCTCTGTACGAATCAGTGTTGTGGTATGATCACCATTGCGGAAATTTGTTGGGCGAACACCTGTCTTAGCTTCCACATAGTTAGGACCATGAACAGGTTTAGTGTCCATTGCAACAAGTGTTTTCATGCGGTCACCACGATGAATGTCGAAAGCTTGTGCCACAGGGCCTAGACCGTGAGTAGCGTAGACATCGCCACGATTCTCCATATTATACTGCATACGCCAGCCTAATTCAGGAGATTTCTCTGGATTCTTCCAATATGCATTCCAAAAATCATCTAGGTTATGAATATAAGCACCTTGTCCATGGAGCAATTCACCGAAAACTCCGTGCTGTGCCATATTCAAAGTATTCATTTCAAACCAGTCGTAGCAACAGTTCTCAAGAATCATACAATGTTTGCGAGTTTTCTCAACTAAGTTGATAAGATCCCAGCACTGTTCAACATTCATAGCAGAAGGTACTTCAATAGCCGTATTCTTTCCATTCTCCATAGCAAACTTAGCCACGGGGAAATGGTGATCCCAGTCAGTTGCAATATAAACAAGATCAATATCGGGACGTTTGCAAAGTTCCTTGTAACCTTCTGCACCAAATAGATGGACGCTGGCGGAAGATTTGCCTTTTTAAGATATTCTTGGCAACGTTCTGCGCGCTTCTGTTCATAGTCGCACAATGCAACAATTTCTACACCAGGAATATATGTCCAGCGTGCAACAGCACCAGGTCCACGCATTCCTAAGCCTACAAAAGCAACACGCACATTCTGAATTTTGGGAACTGTCAAGCCTAAAGCCGACTGTTGGCCAGCAGGGCGAGCAGGAGTGTCAAGTACAATCTGCCCTTCATTCCAATGCCACTTCGTAGAAGGAGACGTGGACTGGGCATTCATCTGCCCAGACGAAAGTACCGCCAAAACGGCGATAGCAAGAACTTTGAAAAATTTCATAGAGTTGTGTGTGAATATATTTATTAGGTATTTCTATGTAGGCAAAGTTACAATATTAGAATGAATATCTTAATAAGCGTATTCATTTTTTTCGCTATTTGGCACAAAAAAACGAGCATACTCAAAAGAAAAAAAGAGCAATCAGCGAGAATCTATTGAATTCATCTGTAACACTACAATACTCCTAGTGACAAAAATATAAAAATTAGATATTCAATAGCCAATTTCTTCGCTAAAAATAAAAAAAGAAAGAGAAATAGAGAGACAACATAATATATGCCTCAATCTTCTCTTTCTTATAATTTTTTCTTGCTGTTAACTCAATAAGTCGCGAGGCAGAATAGGCATTGCGCCTTGCTGAGTACATACAAAAGCGGATACTTTAACAGCAATAGCATGAGCTTCTGAGATTGGAGAACCATTGATAAGCGCTGCACAGAAAGAAGCGGTAAAACTATCTCCAGCTCCAACAGTATCGACGACTGAAACTTTTGGCGTGGGTTGGGAAGATACGCCTTCTTCAGAGATGACATAACTGCCATTTGCTCCACAAGTATAAATAACAAGGCGCAGATTAAAACGCTGACGAAGAAGCTCACACTGCTCCAATGGAGATATTTGGGGGAGATTATAATAATTAGCTAGAATGGGCAATTCTTCATCGTTAACCTTAAGAACATTTGCAGCAGAAAGAGACAAATCTACAACTTCTTTACTATAGAAGGGAGTGCGGAGATTTATATCATAAATACGAAGAACGTCATCATCGGCAGGCAGGGATGCCAAAAAAGCTTGAATGGCAACACGACTTTGCGGACTGCGCTGAGCTAAAGAACCGAAACAAACGGCTTGGGTATTTTCTGCAATCTCACGGAGTTTCTCTGTAAAAGGGATATTATCCCAAGCCACATCCTGCTGAATATCGTAAAGGGGAATACCAGCTTCATCAAGTTGTACATTCACTCGCCCCGTAGGATATTCAACCCTTTCAATATATGCAAGAAGCTGTTTACGCTCTAGTTCTTGAATAGTTTCTTCTCCTAAAGCATCTTGCCCCACAGCGCTTATAGCCAAGCCTTTCAAACCAAATTGAGAAACATGATAGGCAAAATTTGCAGGAGCACCGCCCAAACGTTTACCTGAGGGGAGCAAATCCCAAAGTAGTTCGCCTAATCCCACTACATATCTTTTCTTTTCCATACTATTGATGTTCTTTTTCTGATTCAAGGCGCAATATACTATTATTTTATTGCATAAAAAAATAGCGGCTTCCCTTATTGTAAGAAAAGCCGCTAAAGATAGAAGTTTACACCTATTAGAGTGCTCCAAGCATCTTATCGATGCCGTAGGAAAGTGTGTCAATATAGTTATAGAAAACACCACCGATACCCAGCACGATAACACCTGCTGTACAGATAACGAGAGCTACACGCGTATAGCCATCAGATTGGAACTGAGCTATAGGATGTTCATTCTTCTTGATATACATGGCCTTTACAATCAACAAGTAATAGTAGAGTGAAAGAACTGTGTTAATCAAAGCTATCAGTACAAGCCAGTGGTAGCCTGCATTGAACGCTGCCATAAAGATGAAGAACTTAGAGAACATACCTGCAAAAGGCGGAATACCTGCCAAACTGAAGAGGCAAAGCGTCATGATGAAGCTCAAGTGTGGATTTGTTTCATAAAGTCCGTCGTAGTCGTCGATACGAATCTTTCCGCTGTTTTGTTCAATCACATTGATAACAGCGAAAGCACCTAAGTTGGCTACCATATAGACGAGGATATAGAACACGATGGATGTCATGCCCTGAGCCGTCCCTCCCATAATACCGAGTACGATATAACCAGCTTGGGAGATGGCAGAGAAGGCCATGAAGCGCTTTAGATTTTGCTGCTGAATGGCAAAGATATTTGCCAACGTGATAGAAGCAATGATAATCCAATAGAGACCTGTGTTCCACTCGGCCATCAAAGAGTCGCCTGCAAAAGCCTTCACGAGAACCGTAAAGAGAACGAAAGCAGCACTACTTTTTGAGATAACACTAAGATAGGCTGTTACTACGGTCGGTGCACCCTGATAGGTATCAGCTGTCCAAAGATGGAATGGTACCAAACTAATTTTGAAGCCCATACCTGAAAGGAAAAACGTTAGACCAATAACGCTGAGGAGCGTATCACCAGAGAAGAGAGCACCCACGCTGCTATAGTAGAGCGTACCAGTGGCACCATAGATGAGCGAAAGACCATAAACAAGAAGTGCGCTGGAGAAGAGAGCCAACAAAATGAACTTGGCACCCGCTTCTGCACTTTCATAGCGATACTTATCGTAAGCTACGAGAGCTGCCATAGGTACACTGGCCAACTCCAAGCCGATGAAGAACATCAAGAAGTGACCGCTACTGATCATAAAGTACATACCGAGCAACGTGAATAGCGTAACGAGATAGAACTCGCCTTGCTTAACAATGTTCTCTGGGCGACGCAACCAACTATTAGCCATCAGAAACACCACAAGTGTTCCAATATTAAGTACCGACTTAATAACAGTCATCATCGGCGTATGCTGGTACATTCCGCCAAAGGCTTCTGTTGCCTGCATACTACCATTGCAACAGGGCAACAGGTTGATGAGTGTATGAATAGAGAGAAGGCCTATAGCTACATAGTTGATAGCTGAGGACTTCTGGCTAATGGTCTCCCCTTCCTTAGGCTCTTTGCACATAAACAAGTCGGCCAAAAAGAGGATAAGAATGACAGCCAAAAGGCTTGCCTCCTCGGGCATATGTAAGAATTGTGAATAATCCATTGTCTGTTTTTATTCTTTAAGAGATTACATGAACGGATTGAGATTCGTATTGGCGGCAAAGGCTGTAATATGTTCTACGACTGGAGCTACACCAGAATTTATCATATTACTTACCCACCACGGAGCAGAACCGAGGGCTGCAATCGTAGCGATGAGCAGATAACAGCGAAACGTTCTTCCCAATGAGCATCGTCAAGCTTCAAGTGTTCTTTATTAGTGGAAACTCCATAAAGGATTTTACCAACAAGGCGAAGAATATAGACAGCTGTGACAACAATGCTAGTGCAGGCTGCAATAGTCAGCACGCGATGGAACGTATCGGCATTAGCAAAGGAACCAACAAAGATGGTCATTTCTGCAACAAAGCCGCTGAAGCCTGGAAGACCGAGATTAGCCAAACCAGCTATCACATAGCATACAGAGAGGAACGGCATAATCCGCATCAAACCGCTCATCTCACGGATATCACGCGTATGCGTGCGGCCATAGATCATACCAATGAGGGCAAAGAAGAGAGCCGTAGTCAGACCGTGAGAAAGCATCTGCAAGACTGCACCAGTAGCCGCTACTTGGTTCACCATCAGAATGCCGAAGAGCACCAAGCCGCAGTGAGACACTGAAGAGTAAGCATTGATATACTTTAAGTCGGTTTGAACACAAGCTGAGAAGGCACCATAGACAACTGAGATACCCGTTAGTACGAGGAAAATCCAGCCTAAGTCCTGTGCTCCTTGCGGCATGAGGAACATAGCGATGCGGAAACAGCCGTAGCCACCAAGCTTCATCAATACACCTGCGTGCAACATAGACACTGCCGTTGGCGCAGAAGCGTGACCGTCAGGACTCCAAGTATGGAAAGGAAACAGTGCACCGAGAACACCGAAACCGGCAAAGGTTAGCGGGAACCAAATATGCTGCTGGGCAATGTCGATTAAGTGAGCACCATTCTGCTGATGGGCAATGTCGAGAATATCCATTGTCTGGCCACCTGCTCCATAGAAGATACCAAAGATACCACACATGAGGAAAGCAGAACCGCCCATAAGCATGAGTGTCAGCTTCATGGCTGCATATTCTTTAGGACCTGTGCCCCACACACCAATCAGCAAATACATCGGGATAAGAGCTACTTCATAGAACATAAACATGGTGAACATGTCGATGGAAATGAAGAAACCATAAACACCTGCACTCAGCAGTGTGAACCACAAGAAGTATTCCTTATTCATGTGCCAAGAAACAAACGTTCCTGTAAACACGATGACGGAGGAGAGCAACAGCATTGCAACAGAGATTCCATCGACTCCGACGGAGTACTTAATGTGCAATGGTGTAATCCAATCGAAAGAGGCGGTGAACAACATTTCTGCCGTATTACCAGCAGCTCGTTCTTGAAGGAAGAGCACTGTGAGGACAGCGGAAAGGATGAGCAAGCAGGTACTACCCGCTACCATCACGCCTCTAATACTTTTTGATCTCTTGCTAGCCATAAACCGAGCAGCATGAGCAGAGGAATCAGTACAAATATTGATAAGAAATTCATATATCTGTCAGTTTTAGAGGATCATAACTAATAACAGGGCAAGAGCACCCAAGAAGAATATAAACGCATACTTCTGAATAGAACCACTCTGGAAACCACGAATTTGGAAACCTAGTTCGTGAGTTCCCCAAGCCAAGAAGTTGAAGAAACCGTCAATATATTTACGGTCAAACTTAGCTATAGTCCCAGAGATGTATTTGAAGATGATGCGATGCGTAATGAACTGGTAGACTTCATCTAAATAGAAACGCTTATATGCCCAACGATGGAGATGCGGTGCTGCATTCTGCATTTTATCAGCAATAGGTTGTTTCTCTCCCTTGTAAATCCAAGTGGCAAGACCAATAGAGACAAGTGCGATGACACAGCTCTTGGCACCCAAGAACCAGTTGAAATGTGCTAGGAAGTCGTACGCGAATCCATCAGCAGAAATAATCTTTCCAAAAGGAATAAAACCAGCTACTAGCGTAATAGCTGTGAGGAACAAAAGTGGGAAAGTCATTGCCAAAGGACTCTCATGCGGATGGCATTCGGCATGATGTTCTTTGTTCTCTGTTCCCCAGAAGATACCATAGTAAAGACGGAACATATAAAACGCTGTCATAGCAGCAATACCTGTCATCACCCAGCCCATCACTGGACTATAAGCGAAGCTAGCTTCCAAAATCTCATCCTTCGAGAAGAAGCCTGAGAAAGGAGGAATACCTGAGATTGCCAAGCAAGCGATAAGGAATGTCCAATGAGTGATTGGCATATATTTACGCATCCCCCCCCCATTGCACTCATTTCATTACTATGAACTGCGTGGATGAGACAACCAGCACAGAGGAAGAGTGTTGCCTTGAACATAGCATGGGTGAAGAGATGGAACATACTTGCCATATAACCGATACTAAATTCATGGTTGATCAATTCAGGACTTGCTCCACTAGGCAGAGGCATGCAAACTCCCAAAGCCACCATCATGAAAGCTATCTGAGAGATAGTAGAGAAAGCCAAGACACGTTTAATGTCACTCTGTGCGCAAGCAACTGCCGCAGCATAGAAAGCTGTAAATGCTCCAACCCAAGCCACAATATGAAGAGTGTCGGGAGCATAGGCAATCCAAAGAGGGAACATACGTGCCACCTGGTAAACACCAGCAACGACCATGGTTGCAGCATGAATCAGTGCACTAACAGGCGTTGGGCCCTCCATTGCATCAGGAAGCCAAATATGGAGTGGGAACATAGCACTCTTACCTGCACCACCAATGAACATAAGGAACAAAGCTGTGGGCAGCATAAAGGCTGCACCTGCAAATTCACGCACGCTACCTGTTTCAACAAAACTGAAACTAAAGGTTTGTGCATAGTAACCATAAATAAGAATACCAATGAGGAAGAATAGGTCAGCAAAACGTGTCACAATAAATGCTTTCTTACTAGCTGCAATTGCAGGCTTTTCAGTATAAAAGAAACCAATGAGCAAATAAGAAGATACACCTACAAGCTCCCAGAAAAGATACATCTGGAAGATATTTGTAGCGACAACGAGGCCAAGCATAGACATGGTAAAGAGGCTCAGATAGGCGTAATAACGCTGAAATCCACGCTCTCCATGCATATAACCAAAAGAATAAATGTGTACCATGAAAGACACCGTAGAGATGACAATAAGCATCATCACTGAAATCGGGTCTAACAGGACACCCATATCGAAGTGAAGATTGCCGAGAGGCAACCACGTCATATTGTATGGCACTAAAGCTTGATATATGCCTTGTGCGTTGCGCCCAATACCAAAGAAGTACTCAAAGGCAGTGTAGAGCGAAAGCAAGAAGACAAGTCCCAAGCTAGTTGCACCAATAAGTCCAGCAACCTTATGGCTCAATTTGTGACCGAAGAGTCCCAAAAAGAGAAAAGAGCAAAAAGGCAATGCCAGAATCAGAATTGTATATAAAAATTGAGTTTCCATTGTGCATTAAAAGTCTTTTACCATTTCATCTTTGTGAGCTTGTCAACAGACGTATCCTTGATTAAACGGTAGATATTGACCATGATGGCGATGGCGATAGCGCTTTCAGCAGCCGTAATGGCGATGGAGAAAAGCGTGAAGAAGAAACCTTCCGTATTACCGCTTTGTCCGTAGAGCATGCGGTTAAATACTGCGAAGTTGATATCCGCAGAATTTAGCATCAATTCGATGGATAGAAGGATTGCCAATGTGCTGCGGCGGGTAAGAAATCCAAAGATGCCAGCAAACATCATAATGGCAGAAACGATGAGGATATAATTTAATTCAATCATAGCTGTCTTTCGTTTTATCGTTTACGGGCAATGAGCAACGCTGCTACAATGCAAGCAAGGAGCAGAACGGATACAGCCTCAAAAGGAAGCAAATAACCATTGAAGTCCGTTGAGAGCATAGAAACACCTACTTCCTTGATTGGAAGAACATTCTCGTCAGGGGCATCCAGGGAACTGGCAAGGAACTCTTGCTTAAAGATGGCAAAGAGAACTATACCAAATCCCACCAGACTCAGGAGAGCTGAAGCAAATATCTTTGTCTTCGTATTCTCGCTCAGTCGATCCTTCTTTCCTCTTGTCAGCAGGATGGCAAAGACGTACAGCACAACAACGCCACCGGCATAAACCATGACCTGGACAGAACCAAGGAAGGTGTAGCCCATCAGGAAGTACAGACCTGCCGTCCCCAAAAGAGCAAAGAACAGGTAGGTGGCAGCACGAATAATACTCTTCGATAGCACGCAGGCCAAAGAAGAGCAAGCAATAATAGCTGCCAAAATGATGAACATTATATTATGGGAATCCATTGTTTGATTTGATTTTTAATTATTAGCGGCCGCTGTTTCTGTTGATGAAGCGGCTGGAGCTTCTGGTTTTGGAGCTACTGGAGCTGCAGGCTTTGCCACAGCTGGACGAGCCACAGGCTTACGTTCTTTACACTTGCTACCTGGCTGATTGAGCTGCTTGATAAGTTTTGCACGATCAAACACTGCAGTTTCATAACTTTGATCAAAAGTGATGGCATCGTGAGGACAAACGCGTGTACAGATTTCGCAGTACATACAAATGCCCTGATTATAGATATACTTATCCAACACCTTCTTCTTCTTTCCATCTTCTGTTTCAATCATCTTGCTCACAACGGTAATGGTATCGTTTGGGCAATTGATCATACAGAGTCCGCAGGCTACGCACTTATGTTCATTATTCTCATCGTGAGGCATTACTAAACTTCCACGAAAGCGATCGAACATAACCAGTTCCTTACGATTTTCAGGGTACTGTTCTGTAATCTTTTTAGTGAAAAGTTCGCGCATTGTGGTTCTCAAACCAACAGTGAGCGTTTTAACGCCAGCGAACAGCCCTTGTAAATATGAGTTTTCTTTCATTGTTACAATTCGATTACACGTTAATACCCAAGCCCAATGTCACAACAAGCGCCATGAGCAGAAGATTCAGAAGACTGATAGGCATCAGATACTTCCATTCAAGTGAAAGGATGTGGTCGATACGCAGACGAGGAAAAGTCCAACGTTCCCACAAAAGCAATACAAGGATAAAGAACGTTTTCCCAACGAACCATACGACTCCAGGAATATAGTTCATAACCTCGTTAAAGCCATCCAATCCTGCAATATGCAGCGGAGCCCACCCACCTAAGAAGATAGTAGAGGCCATTGCAGCACAGATAAAGAGGTTCAAGTATTCAGCCAAATAATAATAACCGAAGTGCATACCAGAATACTCCGTGTGATAACCAGCAGTCAACTCTGATTCACCTTCTGGAAGGTCAAACGGACCACGGTTACACTCTGCATTTCCAGCAATCAAGAAGATAAGGAAGGATATCAGTGCAGGAATGTGTCCGCGAACGATATTCCAACCTTGGTCAGCCTGTTGCTGAACAATTTCGCTGATTTGCATCGTTCCACAGAGGGTCACCATAGTCAGCATAGTTATACCGATAGAGATCTCGTAGCTGATGAGCTGTGCTCCAGCGCGCATAGAACCGATCATCGGATACTTACTATTAGAACCAAGACCTGCCATCAGAATACCTACAACACCGATACCGCTAACAGCAATAAAGAAGAACACGCCTACATTAAAATCCAAGACTTGGCCACCCTTATTCCAGGGCAGGCAGGCGAAAGTCAGCATAGAAGCTGTTACAACCAGATATGGGGCTAAGTCGTGAAGGAAACGATCCGACTTACGCATACGGATAATTTCCTTGGTGAGCATCTTGAATACATCACCGAAGACCTGCAGCAAGCCCCATTTACCGACACGATTCGGACCGAGACGGCACTGGAAGAAGGCACAGACCTTACGCTCCATATAAATGAGGGCAATGGCGAAGACTGCGTAGAGCGTAATGATAATTAGCGCTACAACTATCGATTCCAGCAGAATAGCAGACCATTCAGGAATAAATTCCGTCAGCCAACCGTGAATCGCCGTCGTCCAAGTAGTTAAATCGAAAATATTTGAATTCATTGCTTAAATGAATAATTAACAATATACAATGAATCGTCGTGGCATTACCCACAAATGATTCTTCGTTGATTATTAATTGTGGTTTAAATGAGATTTATCTGTCAATGTCTGGTACGACGTAATCGAGAGTTCCGTTAATTGCCATCATATCTGCAATCAACTCGTTGCGACAAGCAACATCCATTGCGTTGACAAGTGGCAGACCCGTTGAACGATAATGTAAACGGTACGGACTCTTATCGCCCTTACTCTCAAGGAATACGCCGAATTCACCACGGCTACCTTCTACGCAGCTGTAGTAAGTTCCTGTAGGCACTTTAATAATAGGCTTCGTCTTTGCTTGGAACGTACCTTCGGGGATGTTATCGATAAGTTGCTCTATAATGTGCAAACTCTCTTCCATCTCGTCTATACGGTTCAGCAGTCGGGCGTAGCTATCACCTTCCGTACGTACGACTTCATTGAACTCAACTTTGTCATAGGCTGCATAGGGCTGACGTTTACGAATGTCATTGTGCCAACCTGATGCGCGGCCAGAAGGCCCTGTCACACCCATGTTGCGAACTTGTTCGTTGGTCAGGATGCCCACGCCAATAAGACGATTCCGTGCGATGACATTATTGATAAAGATATCGTAGTATTCCTTAATACCTTGACGCATCTTAGGGATAAACTCTTTTACGCGCTTCTGGAAATTAGGATGCAAATCATGGCTCACACCGCCAATCATATTATAATTGATGATAAGGCGTCCACCACAAGTTTCCTCGAAGATATCGAGTATCATCTCGCGGTCGCGGAAACCATAAAGGAATGCAGACGTTGCACCCATATCCTGACAGAGGCAAGAGAAGAAGAGGATGTGAGAGTCGAGACGCTGAAGCTCGTCCATAATCGTACGGATAACTTGAACGCGCTCGCTCACTTCAATTCCTGCTGCTTTCTCAATGGTCATACAGAGAGCATGGCGACTTTGCGTTGCTCCGAGATAATCCATACGATCGGTCAATGCCAATGTTTGCGGATAGGTGTATGTTTCATTGAGTTTCTCAATACCACGGTGAATATAGCCAAGTTTTGGATCTATTTTCTTGATACGCTCACCCTCGAGTGCCACGCGGAAATGGAGCACACCATGAGTAGAAGGGTGTTGCGGACCAATGTTAACCATATAATCTTCTGGTGTAAACACCACATTGGTAGTTTCCTTAATAGAACCATCGGGCATTCGGTCATACTGCGTTGTCGTGTCAGACAGCACTTCATTGGTCATACGTAGCGGATTTTTCTGCTCCGTTTCATCGTCCTTACGCATAGGATAGCCTTCCCAGTCTTCACGCAAAAAGACACGGCGCATATCGGGATGACCTAAGAACTTGATACCATAGAAATCGAACACTTCGCGTTCATATATATTGGCAATTTCCCACAAGTCAGAAACTGTCGGAAGGAACGGATTTTCACGTTCCGTTGTCACCAGTTTGATATACTCACGCTTACCCGTATCCGTTGACCAAAGATTGTAAACACAGCCAAGACCTTCTTCTTGCCAGTCTTCTCCCGTAATGAGTTCGAGCATGTCCATCTTTTCCTCATCCTTGAGGCGTTCCATTTCTCTGTGGAACTCATCGATGGTTACTGTGCGAGGATGTATCTCATTCTCGGCAAGGGCGGCTGGAGCAGCAACTGCAGAAGGAGCCGCAGGACGAGTAGCTGCAGGTTTTGCAGCAGACGCAGGCTGTTGAGCCTGGACTTTCTTTTCTTCTAATTCGCTCATGCCTCTTCTTCCTGTTTAATAATTTCGCTTTCCTGTTTTGCTATCTCAGAACGACTCATAGGATCTTTTTGCTTACGATTGGTAGTACCGAAGAAATTTTCGGCCTTCACAATACGCTGCAATTGCATCATGCCATAAAGGAAGCTTTCAGGACGCGGAGGGCAACCAGGGACGTAAACATCAACAGGGATGATTTCGTCAACACCCTTCACTACGTGATAAGATTTCGTGAATGGACCTCCGGCTACAGCGCAACCGCCAATAGCCACGACATACTTAGGATCGGCCATCTGATCGTAGAGACGACGCAGAACAGGAGCCATCTTATAAGTAATAGTACCATTCACTAAGATTACGTCAGCTTGACGAGGACTGTTACGTGTCACTTCAAAACCAAAGCGAGCAATGTCGTAGCGAGCTGCACAAACTGCCATAAATTCGATACCGCAACAGCTCGTAGCGAACGTCAGCGGCCAAAGCGAATTTGAACGGCCCCAGTTGATCAAATCGTCGAGCGACTTCACAACAACATTGGCTCCGTTTTTATTCAACTCTGCAACGAGTTCCTCATAAGTCTCGTTGTCATTGAACTCCTCGTAAGGAATGTTCTTGATTTTGGGCCTTTTCAGTTTCATTCCCATTTCAATGCTCCTTTCCTCCAGGCATAAGCCAAGCCCAGAACTAAGACAAACAGGAAAAATCCGACTACCATCAAACCCATCAGACCAAGGCTTTTCATCACCACAGCCCAGGGAAAGAGGAACATCGTTTCCACATCGAACATAAGGAAGAGAATAGCGAACAAGTAGTAGCCTATACGGAACTGCATCCATGCACCTCCACGTGTCGGAATACCACACTCGAAAGCCTCATCCTTCTGCGCGTTGAAGCTGCGCGGTGCCAGCAGGTTGGCCAACACCGTGACAACACCCACAAACGCCAGACCCGTCACGATAATCGTGACAAATAAGGTAAAGTTCATAGCTTTAATGTGTTATTTATAAATTTAGTTGAAGTTCTCTGGTAAGACGCAAAAGCACATGAAGAAAGTCTCGCAGATTGGCTTAGAAGCAAAAAAACGCCGTCATCCTCTTGACAGAAGAGACGGATACGACGAATCAGCGGAAGGGCACACTTGTCCTCCGCTCCAATCCGAGCATTTTCAAGCGATGTGTTGCAATCACATCGAATGATAGAGAAATTCTTCACTTCTTTTCGTCTTATGGAGCGCGAAGGTACAAAGAATAATTGGGAAAAAGAAATTTATACTCTTATCTCTTGCGTTCTCCTATCGTGTCTTTAAGCTATTTCATCTGGTTTTTAAACTGTTATCCATACACCTAACTTTCTTAAAAAAAGTTAGATATAGTAGTCATTCTTCATATTATTCTATCATCCGTTTTACAAAAAATAGCCTCTAATTAGCATTAGAGGCTATTTTATCCTCATGGATGAAATTCGAATACCAAAGAGTTTTTCTCCTCTTTTTTTGAAGAATTTGTCAGAGATTTATCGTATAGCTTTGTATATTTGCAACATAAAAAAACATAGTAGCGAATGAAGTTTACTCCACAAATAGCTATCATTACAGCAAACCCACTAGAGGGAAAAGGCCTTGCTGAAATGATTAAGCGAATGATGCCAATGGGTGAAGCTTGTATTTTTCACGACTTTGAAGAAATGCAAAAGGAGAACAATGGGCAATTTTTCCACTTTTTTATTACAGGTCACGTTCTCTTACAACATTCTGAATTCTTTACTCCGTTGTGTCATCGTACCATTGTCTTGATCAATGGTACTGATACTGGTTGCATCCCTAATGCTTTTCGCACAATCAACACACACCAAACAGAGACAAACTTCACACGACAATTGCTCAGCATTTTCCACAGTGGACACGGTACCAACTCGCAAACACCTCGTCCGCGCATCCTCCCTACCCCACTAACTCCGCGTGAAACAGAAGTGCTACACTTTGTAGCTATGGGACTAATCAATAAAGAAATTGCGGAAAAGTTACAAGTGGGGCTTACCACTGTCATCTCCCACCGAAAGAACCTTACTGAAAAACTTGGTATCAAATCTGTCAGCGGCCTTACTGTATATGCTGTCATGCACGGGATAGTAAAGCTGGAAGACATTTAAGGTCCAACTAAGGAATAGCATTCTATAAACCTTTAAATCATACTCAATAGAAAACGACACCTGTTTCTGACTTTACGTAAAATTCCGAAACACTTTTAGTATTTTTCTATCCATTGCTCTAAATACAGTTGCAATGAATTAAATAAGAGCGTATATTTGCAATATAACACGATAATATTCACCCTCTTGCATACAAGAATCTATAGCTATAACGCAATTATTTTAATTACTCATCTTAATTTTTAAATGCTTATGGACAAGAAACTTTACTCTGTATTCTTACCAATTTTATTGGTATTATTTTTCTTTACTTCCTTGCCTATACAGGCTCAGTCTAAATTAATGTATGTGGCTGACGGAAGTGTTCCCATACAAAGTTTTTCTGTTCGAACCATCACTCCAAACACAACTGTGTCTGTAAAATTCCCAGATGGTATTGTAGCTGAAGCGGTGAGCGATAACGAATACCGACTCACACAGTTTGCTCATCGAATCAAAGATGTCCCAGCTCCTTGGACGATAGAAATATCTGTTGAAGGAATTGCGTCTTTCGCCTCTCAGCAAACAGGTATCACAAAAGTAGACCTTACAGGCTGTAAAGAAATCAAACGACTCACGCTACCTTATCAAAATCTTGAAAGCATAAACCTTTCCGGACTCGAGGAAATGGAAGAACTTTATCTCCATGGCAACACAAAACTGAAAGCTTTAGATGTTACAGATCTTACCGAACTTAAAATCCTCAACATCTCCAACACTGAGGGATTGATTCCAGTAGGTTTGAATCATTGTACAGCACTCAGCTATCTGTACGCTTACAACTCTTCTTTAAGCAACCCTGACCTCTCGACGTTAACAGAACTACAAGTTCTTGATTTGACGAATACAAAGACCTCATCCATAGATCTTTCTAAAAATATAAAGTTGCAAAGTGTTGAATTGACAGATAATCTTTTAACCGACGTGAATCTCTCCGCTCTGAAAGATTTGATAAAATTAAATATCAATGGCAATAAGCTGCAACACATTGACCTTAGTCAAAATACAAAGCTCGTTGAACTCAATGTAAGTAGCAATCAACTTCAAACACTCAACATTGTATTGGATTCACTGACCTCTTTGGATTGTGGTGCCAACAGACTCCCTATTTCTCAACTGCCAATGCGAGGAAACTTATCTACTTATATCTACTGGCCACAAAAAGATTTTATGGTAGCACAGCAAGTTGAAGTAGGAAAACCTTTGGATTTAAGCCAAGAAGCAGAAGCTACAGGCGTTGCACAAAGCAAGAAGAAAACAGTTTCTTTGTGTACGATTCTGAAGGAAATATGCTTTCAGAAGGCGATGATTATACTTGCACTAATGGTATTTTCACTTTCTCCAAAGCGTTTGATAAAGCTCTCCGAATAAAGATTAAGACCGCTGCTTTCCCTAAACTGAAAGATAAGGCTTCTCTCTATAGCACATACTTCAAGGTGGTAACTCCCACTACTAGCATCAATTCCACTACTACAGCTAAAGACCCCTATTTTTCCACGACTCCAGGCCACTTAACAATAGTTCTCACAGATAAACCAGCCACTGTTTCCATCTACCAACTTGATGGAAAATGCACCATAAAAACATCTGTTAAGCCGAACACTCCCCTATCCGTACCACTACCACAAGGCGTTTACCTTGTTGTTATCGGTGACAAATCTTTCAAGGTTATTATTCCATAATTAAAAATATGCTGCAGAAGCTAGCACTATACTCTGTCAGCCAATTTCACTAAAAATACTCTCATACAGTATTGTAAAGAAAAAGAAATACATAGGCACACATATTATCTGAACAAATATTTAATTTTTCATGAATACAAGAAACAAATCTATTCTTATTTTTTTGTTGCAGGAATTATCACGGGTTTTATTTTAACTATTTTATTAGCTCTAATATTACGACCAAGGAATACAGATGAAAACTTGCAGCTATTCGAGAAACCTGCACAAGAAATCAAAGCAAACAGTTTCAGAGTTATGCAAGTTTTACCTGACGGCAGTGCTTTAGCTATGGTTGAGAACTTTTCTAGTATGCTAAACAATAGCCTTTCTAGTACAGCAGATAACTCTGTAGAAAATGGAACAATAGTATTATTCTTAAACAATAATGATAGCAACACTAATTACTACGATGAGCAAATTATAACACGCCCGTCTGGAAAACATTTTAGACAGATAGGTATCTATCGATATATAACTAAGCAAGAAATGATGAAAACGGTTCCTGTTATCGCTCTTTTCGATAAATAGTAGGCTACTATAAAAAAAGAATCAATAATAGTATAGAACAGTAAAAGCGAAGTCGAAGGAAATAGACCTTAGACTTCGCTTTTGTTATGGGAGAAAAACACGGACTGTTATGAACGTGTCTTATGTTTTTTATGGGTTGGTTTCGCCTTCGATAAAATTCTCCATGAAGATATGCTCTCCGTCAAACACAGCGTAAGTAAACTTATCAATCCAATCACCGAGAATGAAGAGGCGCGACTCTTTTTGGAGATGTAAATCCAATTCTATGTGGCGATGTCCAAAGATAAAATAGTTGATATTGGGATGCGTCTTTAGATAATTCTTTGCAAAAACAACGAGTTCTTCCTTGTCCTCACCAAAGAAAGGAGGTTCTCCACCTTCCAGTTCGTGTTTCCGTCGAGAATGCTCAGCCCATTTCATGCCAAACCACATACCCCAACGGGGATGAATGCTAGCAAAGAGACGCTGACAAAGGCTATTATGAAATACTCGGCGGAGCAGCATATATTTCCTATCGGAAGAGCCAATGCCATCACCATGAGCCAGATAGAACAAACGCCCTGCAATCTCTGTCACACAGGCAATATCTCGATGAACAATCATTCCACATTCTTCTTCAAAATAGTTGTGTACCCACAAGTCGTGGTTGCCTGTGAAGAAGTGCACTTCCACACCATTATCCGTCAGCTCGCTAATTTTTCCCAACAAGCGCGTATAGCCTTTTGGCACCACATATTTATACTCGTGCCAAAAGTCGAAGAGATCGCCTAAAATGTAGATCGCCTCGGCTTTGTTCTTAATAGAGTCGAGAAAGTTGACGATGCGACGCTCGTGCATACGGCGGTGTGGTATGGCCCAGCTGCCCAAGTGTGCATCAGACAGAAAATAGACGTTCTTCATTTCGCAATATTTTACATCAAACCTAATTCGAGTTTTGCTTCTTCCGTCATCATGTCTCTGTCCCATTCGGGTTCGAAAACTACGTTGACAAGAGCTTGTTTCACGCCCTCAACAGCATTGAGCTTTGTCTGAACATCTTCCAATATAAAGTCGGCTGCGGGACAACTGGGTGCTGTGAATGTCATGTCCACATCCAGCTGGCCATTTTCCTGCAAATCTATGCGATATATCAGGCCGAGGTCGTAGATATTTACGGGAATTTCAGGGTCGTAAACAGTTTTGAGAACCTCCACGATACGTTCTTCAATCTTGGTCTTTTCTTCTTGTGTCATTATAATCTGTATATAGAGCAGAAAGCCATCAAAGCCGTCCTGCTTGGTTGTAACTAAAAAAAGTGCGATCGCCCATAATAATATGGTCGATAAGGTGAATATCCATCAGTTCTACCGCACGTTTCACTTTCATTGTGAGAAGATCATCTTGCTGACTCGGATTAGTACTTCCACTGGGGTGGTTGTGACACATCACAATGGCTGTTGCCTTAGCCAGTAAGGCTTCGCGTAGCAACACTCGAACATCCACGGCCGTAGCCGTCAGTCCACCACGCCCGATGCAGATATCGGAGATGAGAGAGAGGTTTTGACGGAGGAGCAGAATGTGAAATTCTTCCACTGCAAGGTCCTCCATGCGCGGAAGGAAGTATTCGTAAAGCACCTCAGGACTGTTGAGCACCACATCGGCCGAAGCGGGTTCTTGCGCTCTCCTCTTCCCCAATTCGCATGCAGCAAGGATGGTAATAGCTTTCGCCTCCCCTATTCCTTTGTAGCGGCATAACTCAGCAATAGACATACGCCCCAACCTGCGAAGACTACCGTTGCAATCCTTCATGATGCGCTGCATCAAGCTCACGGCACTCTCCTGCGGTGTACCACTACCAATGAGTATGGCAAGGAGCTCGGCGGGTGTCAAGCTATCTGCACCTCGCGCAGACAATTTTTCGCGCGGTCGGTCGGCTTCGTCCCAATTCCGAATAGTGAGCGAGTGATCTTTGTCAGAAGAAGACAATCCCTGCTGGCTTTGGGGAAGTGCTACGGCTGGAATGTCGATGCTTACTTCAGGCTTCATTCGTCTTTAGATTCCTACGGCCAAAAGGCTGCATGTACTATTTATAAAAATTCTTCTTGAAAGCTTCAAATTCTCCTCTGCCCAACACGCAACGTTGCCACCAGGCACGAATAAAACCGCTACCGTATCCTGTGAGTTGAACAAAAGCAGCCGCAATAGAGCGCAGCCCCACACCCAAACTCTTGTTTTGCAGAGTTGAATCAACGCAAATAATGAGCGAATAAAGCACGAGGGGAAGCGCTCCAATGAAAACGAGATACTCACCAAGGAAGCTACAATTATTGAAAGATGCAGCCACGGGACAATCCGTTGAGTGGCAAACCAGCGCGCCCGAAGCCATGAGGAGAAGACCGACCAGGACAAGAAGCAACAAGAAACCTACGCCCAGAGTGAAGACCATGGGGAGCAGGTGTACAAGTTTGAGCGTACCAGGGTGACGCTTGGTCAGATTGATACGTGCAATACCTGAATTATGAACTTGCTTGAAAAACTTCTTCAAATCGGTCCGACGCTTATGCCATACCCATGCCGTGGGAAAAAGGTGGGCTTTGTAACCATTCTCGAAAATGCGGGTGGAAAAGTCAATATCTTCTCCAAAGCGCATTTTGCTGAAGCCTTCGAGCTTCTGGTAAACATCAGTACGTACGCCCATATTGAACGAGCGAGGATAGAACTTGTCCATCTTCTTTTTTCCGCCACGAATACCGCCTGTTGTAAAGAATGATGTCATAGCATAGTTGATGGCTTTCTGCATCGGACTGAAACTCTCGTGGGCACGATCTGGACCGCCAAAGGCATCACAAGGATGCTGCGTGAGTTCAGTTTCAACAGCAGATAGTAGTCAACTGGAAGCACCACATCGGAATCAAGAATAAGTACATATTCTCCGTGTGCTCGCTCAACGCCATAGTTGCGCGTTTGGCCTGGGCCAGAATTAGGTTTTTGGAAATAGTGTACGTCAAGCCGTCCCGCATAGTTTTCCACAACATCGTGACACGGAATAGTGGAGCCGTCTTCAACGACTATGACTTCAAAATCCTTTAAGGTCTGTTCGCAGAGCGAAGCCAACAATTCATCGACTTCGTCAGGACGGTTGTAAACCGGAATGATGAACGAATACTTCATAAACGCAAAGATACAAAGACAATTGAAACATGACAAAGTTTTTACCTTCCTTTTCGGCCACACAATTGTTGGCAGAATTCTCTCCTCTAAGTCAAGATAAAAATTATCCTTTTATTCTACTCTAAAAACAGATATATACCTATTCAAAAATATCCTTATTGTGTCAGCGGGCACAATAAGGATGTCAGCTGACGCAATAAGGATATTTCCAAACGCGAGTATTGTATTCTCACATGCTTCTAACTCACTGATAAACAAGCATAAAGAATCCCGAAGAATGTTTACTCTTCGGGATTAAAGTTTAGTCAGAATGTTGGATAAAGACCTATTTCACATCTTCAAAATCAACGTATTCTCCCTCATCTCGTTGATATATTTTCTGTTCTTTCTGGTGCGACTCTTGCTGATGAGTATGCTGATCTTCACGTGTATTCTCTCCTGTGAATCGGCGCGTTTGCTTGTTCATTCCAAAAAGGAAATGCCCCAAGCGAAGTACTGGCAAAAGAACGAGAGCGAAGAGAGCGAGAAAAATCGCACCTAAACAGCCTAATAGTTGTGTCATAATCTAATTTCTAAATGGTGTATTTGTCCATACAAAAAAAACAAATCACATGCCAAAGGAGGAGCACTATTGTTTAGAAAACTTATTGTTTATTACAGAAACAATAATATAAAGCGGAATGATTGTCACAAATGCAGCAAGACCTAAAATAGCAATCAGAACAGCACTGAGAAGAATGAACACATAGCGTAGCTCGTTGTGCTTCCACCCGAAACTCTTAAACTTGAGGGCAAACATAGGAATTTCGCTTACGAGCAACCAACAACTAATGAAGATACCCACAATCAAGGCGTAGGGGAGCCATGATGCAGTGGACAACGAAGTGGGCAGACTAACGATGAGCGTGGCCCAGAAAAGAGCATTGGCAGGTGTGGGAAGTCCGATAAACCCCATAGTTTGGCGTTCGTCAAGATTAAACTTAGCTAATCGCAAAGCACTGAAGGCTGCAACGAGGAAGGCCAAGCAGGGGACATGAACAAGAAGTTCTCCACTTTCAGCAGTGAAATAAAAACCAAGCTTGGAGAAGATAAAGGCTGCAGGAGCAAAACCAAATGTTATGACATCAGCAAGCGAATCAAGTTCTTTCCCTATAGGGGAGGATACTTTCAGTAGGCGTGCGGCAAAACCATCGAAGAAATCGAAGATTGCACCAACGATGATAAATGTTAGAGCTGTACTATATTCTCCTTTAAAAGCGAAATAAGTGGCAATACAGCCTGAGATGAGATTACAACAAGTGATGGTGTTTGGAATGTGCTTCTTCATTTCTTTATTGTACTATATAATGAATAAAATGATGCAAAAAAGGTTGCATAGGCAACCTTTTCCGCATGATAAAATAAATATGTCTTAGGGATTGAGCTTTCCAATAATGGTTTGATTACCTGTAACAGTTTGCCCAACTTCTACGTTGATGGTAGTGCCTAAAGGTAGGAAAACATCGACGCGTGAACCAAACTTAATAAAGCCCATGTGTTCGTCAATATAGCACTCTTCATTCTCATGGGCATAGGTTACAATCCTACGAGCTACTGCACCTGCAATTTGACGAACAAGAACTTCCTGACCTTCGGGAGTCTCAATGACAATGGTACTACGTTCGTTTTCTGTGGAGGACTTAGGCAACCATGCTTTATAGAAGTTTCCATCATGGTGCTTAACCATCTTCACAATGCCTTGTACTGGAAACCAATTGGCATGAACGTTGAAGAGCGACATGAAGATACTAACCATTATGCGGCGGTCATGAAAATATTCATTTTCCTCAACTTCTTCTACTACTACGATTTTACCGTCAGCACCTGCTACCACATTATTCTCAGGCTCGCCCGTAAATACACGGATGGGACAACGGAAAAAATTGATAATAATGCCATAAACGATGAGGCTTATCGCAAAAGAAATGTAAAAAGGAATTAAAGAAGTTTCTTTCAAAAAGTAGTAAAGAAGGCCGTTGATAAGCGCCAAGATGCAGAAACCTACAATGAGCGTGAGATTTCCTTCATGATGCAAGCGAATGGTCTTGATATGTTTCATATTCTTTGGGAGCTAAAAAGTGACCGAATAACACATTCGGACATAAACCTAAGTGCAAAGTTAGCAAAAATAAATAAATACTACTTTAAGATGGGATTTTTATGTCCTGGCACAAAGTTCTTTAACTACAAATTATATATGTTTCAGAACATCGTATAGATATTCGTCGTCAAAGAATAGTTAAAAGGAGGCTTCATATATGGCATCAAAAATAGAGACATATCATATATAGAAAAAGCCGCCTCCATAGGGAAGCGGCTAAACGTATAATTGTGATTGGATTGCTTTGTACTACTTAGACTCCTTGCTGTTTGAGATAAGCTTCAGCATTTTTAGCAACAGCATTCGTGGGGTCAATAGACAGCAGGTCATTGGTAACACGACGTGCATCTTGCAACATGTCTTTGTTGATGTAATAGAAAATCAGATAACGATCTGCTTCTGTGCGGGCACTCTTCACGTCTTCACTCTTACCAGCGCGCTTGAGAACTTCTTCGTAGAGTTCGCGAACCTTATCCTGCGGTTTGCTTGAATCGGTGATATTGATACGAGCACGCATCAAAACTGCTTGATAATTGTCTGGAGTGCGATCTGCAATGGTCTGGAAGAGTTCATCACCAGCTTTGAAGTACTCAGCCTTCTTTTCTGGGCTAACAGACTTCTCTTGGCTCGCTGCAGCATAGATTTCACCGAGGCGGAAGCTGTCTGCCATTTGTGCCTTATCACCAAGAATTTGCAGATACTTTTGGAAAGCGCCTAGAGCTTCTTCAGGCTGATGATCGCGACGATAGAGCATTGCCAATTCCTTATAACTGGTTGCTTTTGTTGAATCTTTTTCGATAGCCTTCTTATAGTTTGCAATGGCCATAGGAATATCGTTGCTCTCTGAGGCATAGTTTGCTGCGTATTCGTAGTCTAGAGAGATGTAGAGAGAGTCAGCGAAACGCTTCTCTGTGATATATTTGATACTCTCCTTTGCTTTGTCGAGCTCATAGTTGTTGACATCAGCAAAGAACTGCATACGAGGGAAAATGATATCTTTCGGATCGAGCGGAGCAAACTGCACTGCTTTTTCTTTCAAGTCGAAGAATTCAGCAGTAGAATACAGACTCAAACAATAGTTCTCAGCTGCACGAACGTCGATATTTTCTGGTTTTACAGCTGCAAAATATGCTTTATAATTGGCTACTGCATCCTTGAATTTATCAAGATTATAGTTGATGTCGCCCAACTGCTTGTCTACGTCAGCATCGTTAGGGTCGAGAGCTTTAATTTTATTGAGCATCTCAACAGCTACTGCGGGGTTTACATTTTTATAAACGAAAGCATTGGCACGCATAGCTGTAATATTGTTAGGTTCATAGGCGAGTACCTCGTCATACTTCTGGCCTGCACCACCATAATCCTTACGAAGCATTGCTACCTGGCCTGCAAAGAAAAGTCCTGGAACGAATTTTGGATCGTTCTGATAGATTTGCTTTGCACACATATTGGCGCAAGGATAAATCTTTGCATTCAGGAAAAAGTCGCCCACATCAATCAGCTTTTGATTGTTGCTCTTAACGCTCCTCATCATCTTTTGGAAAACAGTGAAGGCCTTGTCGGGATCGCTAAGTTGAAGTTCAAGAACCTGTTGCGCTTGAGCTTCCAATTCGCCGCTAAGCGGGCTAGCTGTATAGCCCTTGTCCATCTGTGCACTTGCGGATACGCCAACGAAGAGCATCGCTGCGAGTGCTAAACCTTTCAGGAAATTACTTTTCATACTATCTTAAAATTTATTGTTCCACAATAAGTCCGTTTTATCCTCACAAACGTTAAGAATAACTATAGTTCATGCGCTTTGTATTCTTTTCGCTGAAGATATAGCTGCAAAAGTAGTAAAAATCTTCGTAGTGAATAAGGTTTGTGAGTTTTTTTGAACTTTATAACGCTTATCCACTGATTCTTGAGCAGTGTACGAAGTTATAGAATTTAACAAAATCTTTAGTTGACATTCACGCTGCGAATCTGTACTGGCATAACAGGAAGCAACTGACTATTGTTGCAGAATATCAACTGTCCTTTTTGTCCTTTCAACCAGAAATATAGGAGCTTAGACATAGAGCGTTCGCGGGGATCGGTAGTGATTGCATAGACAGAACGGACCAGAGGATATTGCCCCATAGCTATACAGTATTGGTAAGGACGATAGAACTGTGGATATGCTTCATCGGAACTTGTCACCAGCATCACTCTGACATCGAGGGAATTGAAATTGGGCAACACGTTCTCGCTCTTTCCGCGCAACCAGTCAGTACCAACAACTCCGATTGCATTTGGATTTTCCTTGACTGCTTCAATAACTGCCGTATTAGTACCTTGAGCATAAAGATTTCCCTTGAGCTCTTTGCCACCACAAAGGCTATCGCGCATATAACGAACAGTGCTTGACCCTGAATTATCAAAAACTAGGCTTAACTTACCTTTTTTCTTACTATCGCGAAGCTGGCTCCAATCGGTTATTTGACCACTGACAATCTTCTTAACTTCACTAAGACGAATGGTACTATCGGGATTATTCTTATTTATAATAAGCGCAAAAGCTTCACTTGCAATCATAGATTGTGAGGCACTATGGCCCGCTTGCTGTATTTCTGTAGCTCGCGCGCTGTTAATTTGCGAGTTACTACTATTGAACGCAAAGAATCGTCGACGAGCAAACGAATGGCAGAATCTTCGCTGCAATACAGGGGCAACAAATTAGCTTGAACATGAGACAAGCCAAACTGCTGCAACTGCTCTGCCATTATAGGCTGAAACGTTTCATCTATCGCAATCTTGACATCATTAGATGTTAGCCAACTATTATCAGCTTTCTTTTTACCACCACAGGATGCTAGAAGCAGAAGAGTAGCAGCAAGCAACAAAATTTTCTTCATACTCTAAAATTTATTTGTTTGCCGCAAATTTACATATTTATTTGTAAGTAATAGCAATAGCTTAGATTTCAAAAAAAGAACAGTCCTCAAAAGAGAACTGTTCTTAATATAAAGATGAGTCAGATTAGTTAATCTTGAAACGTACAGGGAGCGTATACCAAACAGGTACGGGATGCCCCTGAGATTTTGCAGGAATGAAGCGCGGGAGAGAACGAACAGTCTTGATCGCTGCTTGATCGCACTCACGAGAGAGGCTCTTCTTTACCATTACGTCACTAACAGAACCGTCCTTATCAACCTTGAAACGAAGAACTACAGTACCTTGCAATTCTTGCTCAAGAGCAATTTCGGGATACTTTACGTGACTATTAACGTAACTAATAAGAGCTGCTTCACCACCAGGGAAACTTGCCTGAACTTCTACGAGGGCATTATCAACAACTTCTTCCTGCTTGGGAGGAATAGTAGTACCACCAGTGCGCTGGTTGTCCTTCAAGTCGTCAATATTGATACCGTTCTTAGAGTCGCCAGCGTAGTCTTGAGATGCAATAGCGAAGTTGGACTTACCCACCTCTTTCTGCGTCTTCAACTCTTTAGACTTATCAACGAGGTTATCGTCTACAATCTTAGGAACAGTAAAAGCGATAGAAGCCTTTACAGCAACTTTCTGAACGTCAGGTTTCGGCTCCTCTTTCGGTTTCTCGATCTTCTTTTCTTCTTTCTTCGGGTCTTCTTTCTTTAGTTGACTAAGAGCTGTAACTTGTTCATTGTCTCCTAAGTCGGCCTTCATAGCTTTCTTCACCTCTGCACGGACAAAGGCTCCAACGATAATCGCTATGAGGACGAGGATTACAATAAGCACAGATTTTAATTGTCGACTTCCCGACTTGGCACGCAGACGATAAGCACCGTAGTCTTTATTACGTCCCTCAAATACCAGGTCGCACCAATCTTTGGCGGTCAAATTGACTTTAGACATAGTTTTTTGATTTTACTTATCGTTTTACTTACCATTCAGACGATCGATCTTAGCCTGATCTGAACCATCGAATTTATCAATTACATACTTACCAATGCTGCAAATCTGCATTTCATCGAGCACGTCAATAAGGTCTTTATAAGAAGCCTTATCAGAGGGCTTAATGATGATGCTTGGCGTATCATCTGAGTTACGAATTTCTTCGAGAGCTGCTTTGTACTGCTGCTTAGCTGCAAGAGCCTTCTTGGGGTCTGAACTTTGCTGCGTATCAAATTTAGCTTTCAAAGCTTTCACGCGCTGTTGGGCAGCTGCGTTTGCTTCCATCAGGACAGCACGAATACCATCCTTACCATACTTTGTACTCTTCAGATTATCCTCTGTTGGCTTACCTTTAAAATAGTAGAGCTCACGATTCTCACCAATAAGAATTGTGATAGCCTTAGATTCTGCAACCTGAGAGCGATTCTGCTCATTGATATTCTCCTTATCTGAAGGCATCACGAGTTGCATCGTCTGCGGCTTCATCAAAGTTGTACACAACATAAAGAATGTCACGAGCAACATGATCATATCCACCATCGGCGTAAAGTCGACGCGGGCATTCATTTTCTTTTGTTTACTTCCAGCCATAATCATTCATGTGTGTTAGTCGCTAACGTTTTTGAGATCCGTAATAAGATTATAACGGTTCTCTTCAATGCTGCGAAGTGAATTCATAACCTGTTTAATTACAGCATAAGAAGTTTTCTGGTCTGCCTTAATGGCAATACCCATTCCTTCACCAGCCGTGGTACGGGCTGCTTTGACCCAGACACTCAGTTCATCATTCACACTATCGCATGGAATGCCAGCTGAGGGGTCTTCCAACAAGGTATTGCGCTGAGATTCTGGAGCATCAAGCCAGCTCTTAATCAAGTTCAGCGGAGCGCCAAACGTTGGAGCATTAGCAAATGCTTTCTTTTCAGCTGCATTCAGTGTAGGAAGTTTGCCTTCCGAAACCATCTCGTCTGCCAAGGCAGTCAACCGCGAAGGGTCATCCATAGTCATAAAGACCTTACCTTGGGGATTTACAAAGATGGTAAGCAAATTCTTCTCAGGAATTTTAATTTCTGAAACAGAACCCGGGAGTCTGTACCTTAATAGGTTCTTGCTTTACGAACGTTGCAGTAAGCATAAAGAAGGTAAGCAGCAGGACCATGACGTCGCTCATAGGTGTCATATCTATGAACGTGTCTTGTTTTTTTACTTTAAATCGTCCCATTGTTATTTGCTTTTGATTGATAGAGGTTGTCAGCCTTTACTATTAAAATATGGCCGACAGCGTTCGCCAACCAGTTACCTTATTTATGATTTAGTGCGTTGCGTTGAAAGTTTGAACAATAGAGAAGCCGACTTCGTCGAGAGCAAAAGTCAGACGGTCAATCTTGTTTGTATAGTAGTTATAAGTAATAACTGAGAGAGCACCAGTTGCAATACCAGAAGCAGTATTTACAAGTGCCTCAGAGATACCTGTTGCAAGTGCAGAAGAGTCAGCACCACCTTCGCCACCACCCATGGCAGAGAAAGAACGAATCATACCAACAACGGTACCAAGAAGACCGGTCAACGTACCCAGCGTTACGATAGAACCAACGATGGGGAGGTTTTCCTGCAACATTGGCATTTCGAGAGCTGTAGCCTCATCGAGAGCTTTCTGAATAGAGAGAACTTTCTGATCCTTGTCCAACTCAGTGTTTGCGTCCATTTCCTTATACTTGCAAGCGTTGCACCAACAACGTTAGCAACAGAACCACGCTGCTTGTCGCAAAGAGCCTGAGCCTTTGCAAGATCCTTCTGCTGAAGAGCAACCTTGATATCAGCAACGAACTTAGCAAGGCTAGTACGGCCATAAGCGTTGCGAATAGCGAAGAAACGCTCAATAGCAAAAGCCAAAACAGAGAGAAGCATTGTCCAAATCAGAGGCACAATGAAACCACCTTTGTAGACAGTACCAATCAAGTCACCTGTGATAGGCTGAAGTTCACCATCAACCTGGAACATGAAACTCTTACCAGTTTCAACACCACCCTGGAAGTGACTAACTGCACCAAACACAAAGAGGAAGATGCAAATTGCAATCACGAAGCAGCAAAGAATCACTGCAAAACCGGACTTAATGCCCGTGAAGCCCTTAGACTGAGAAGCCTTGGGAGCGCTCTTAGGAGCGGTTGCACCTTGTGGTGCGGTAGCATTTGTTGTTGCCATTTTGTTTTTAGAATTTAGTTAATTATAAATTAATTATATTGTCTTTTAATCATTTAGAATCTCGACAGCCTTAACAGCAGCCAATAATTGGAAGCAAATATACATAAACTTTCATACATATTGCAAACTCTGTCTTAAAAAAGTATAAGTTTTTTTATTCTCTTTTGTTTATGCTTTAAACTCACTTATCCATAAAATTAAATTTCAAGAATGTTTTTTTATAGAGATTCTAAAGCAAATACACAAGATGCTTCGAAATTATATAGTATTAATTCAAAGAGTGGATTTCAAAAGTATTCGCATTATTCATAAAACCGTGTTGTAAAATCAGATTTATGACTTAGTGAGCATTAGCAAACAGCAATATTTCAAAAAAACAGTATCTTTGCCCTGTAAAATCTAACAAAATTAGAATTGTTATGGAAAAGATCGACTGGTCGAACTTGAAATTTGGTTACATGAAGACGGACTACAACGTTCGTTGCTACTATCACAATGGAGAGTGGGGTGAGATTGAGGTAAGTTCTGATGAAAATATCTCGCTTCATATGGCGGCTATATGTCTCCATTATGGACAGGAAGCTTTTGAAGGTCTCAAGGCTTTCCGTTGCCCAGATGGAAAAGTACGCATTTTCCGCATGGAAGAAAATGCAGCACGTATGCAATCCACAAGTCGAGGTATCGAAATGGCAGAAATGCCTACCGATAAGTTCTGCGAGATGGTAAAAAAGGTTGTACATCTCAATGAGCGTTTCATACCTCCCTACGAGAGTGGCGCAGCCCTTTATATCCGTCCATTACTCATAGGTATAACACCAGATGTTGGAGTGAAGCCTGCACAAGATTTTTTATTCATTATCTTCACCACTCCCGTTGGGCCCTACTTCAAAGGAGGATTTGCAACTAACAATTATGTTATTATGCGTGATTATGACCGTGCGGCTCCCCTTGGAACTGGATGCTACAAGGTAGGCGGCAACTATGCTGCTAGCTTGAAAGCAAACGTTACGGCTCATAAAGCTGGTTACGCAGGAGAATTCTATCTTGACGCAAAAGAAAAAAAGTATATAGATGAATGTGGAGCAGCTAATTTCTTTGGTATAAAGAATAATACCTACATCACACCTAAATCTTCTAGCATTCTGCCATCCATTACAAATAAGAGTCTTCAGCAGATTGCTCTCGACTTAGGCTTAAAAGTGGAAGCACGCCAAATTCCAGAAGAAGAACTCGCCACCTTTGAAGAAGCTGGTGCATGTGGAACAGCAGCAGTCATCAGCCCAATCAATCGCATTGACGACCTCGAGAAGGGGCTCCAATATCAGATTGCAAAAAATGGAGAACCAGGCCCTATCTCAACAAAACTTTACACCACATTGCGCAACATTCAATACGGTATAGAAGAAGATCGCCACGGATGGGTCACTGTTCTAGATTAACCACTGAATTTGCAATATCTCTACACCAGAGTAAAACAACTAAAGATGAAATATCCTACGCTCATAATAGGTCTTTTAGCCGCTTCCGTTCTTTTGCCTGCTTGTAACGGGCAGAAGAGCGATAAGGAGAAAGAACTGGCGGAACTCCGACAGTTGGCTGAACTGGATCGCCGAGAGATGGAAAATCAGTATGCCGAATATGCTGCACAATACGGCGAGATGAAGAAGACGATCAAGGACGATACCCTTCAAGCTCGTCTCAACGCGGAGCAGCTACGCGCCGAACGCCTGTTAGCAGAACTCAAGAATACAAAAGCAACAAGTTCTGCTGAAATTCTCCGACTCAAGAAAGAATTGGCAACAGTACGCGCAGTCTTGCGCGACTATATTCGACAGGTTGACTCTCTTCAACAAAAGAATATTCGCTTAACTTCTGAACGCGATGCGGCACGTGCTGATGCAGCTCTTTCTCACCAACAAAATGAAGCGCTAACAACAAGCAATCAGCAACTCAAAGAAACAGTTGAAGTGGCAGCACAGCTCAATGCAACAAGCATTAGTGTCACACCAATCAAAAAGAACGGAAAAACCGGCAAAAGAACACAAAGGATATTAAGAACTTTGTCATCAACTTTAACATTGCACGCAATGTCACTGCTAAAACTGGTAACCGCACAGTTTACGTTCGCCTTTTGAAACCGAGTCAAAAACGTTTTAGGAGTCTCTGGGAGTTTCAAATACGAGAATAAGAATATACAATTTAGCGCTTCTCGCCAAGTGGAATATACCGGTCAAGACACGCACGTTTCCATCTATGTACCAGCAAACGAATACTTAGAACCTGGAACCTATTCTGCTTACATATTCTGCGACGGTCAAATGATCGGTAGCAGCAATGTAACAATGAATAAGTAGCTTCTACTAGAAACATTGGAGTTTTATAATTTTTCCAATAAAGCTCTAAACCTTCTTTTCATCCGCAATGCCTTCTACAGGGCGTTGCGGATATTTTTTTCTTGTACTATCTATTTTTACAAAAAGGTCTCCACACTTATTTGTGTAGAGACCTTTAAACTTTATCTGTATCTAAACAATTTACTCTGCTTCAGCAGCAGGAGCTGTCTGACGATAATAAGCAAGTTGTTCCGGAGTCATATTCATGATGAAAGCATGGTGTTTAGCAACTTCTGCTGCAACATGATTAGCATAAACGTGTGCACTCTTAGCGAAGAGGTCTGGGCGTTCGTTAGCATTGTAAAGCAAGAGGTGGAGCATAATAGTATCCGCAGCGATCTCTACGAGATGACGTGCACAGATATCGTGGAGCTCCTGATTTGCAGCTTCCTTCACCTTAGCAGTAGCTTCTTCTAGCTTATCAGCCATCGTTTTAGCAATGTTTTGCAGAGGTTGGAGATCGACACTCAGCTGAGTAGCTTCAAACTCACGGCATTGAGCTAAATAAGAACCATTGGTGACGTAGCGAATGGCAGCAACAACCTGCAACTGCGTTGTACCTTCATAGATGCTTGTGATACGTGCATCGCGATAGTAGCGCTGAAGAGCATAATCCATCATGAAACCAGAGCCACCGAGAATCTGGATACCATCGTAGGTATTCTGGTTTGCATATTCAGAGTTCATACCCTTTGCCAGCGGCGTGAGACTATCAGCAAGTTTTGCATAAGCCTTCTGCTCTTTGCGCTCTTCTGGTTCGAGCTTGCGTTCGCGAGCAATATCTTCAAGAGTTTTGTAGATATCAACATAGCGACTGCACTGATAGAGCAATGCACGACCAGCATCCAATTTAGCTTTCATCAGTGCCAGCATATCGTAGACAGCCGGGAAGTTGATAATCTTCTTACCAAACTGCTCACGATCTTTAGCATAAGAAAGTGCCTCATCGTATGCGCCTTGAGAGATACCTACACTCTGGGCAGCAATACCCAGACGAGCACCATTCATCAGCGCCATGACATACTTGATAAGTCCGAGTTTGCGATCACCGCAAAGTTCGGCATGTGCATTCTTATACACAAGTTCGCAAGTGGGACTTCCGTGAATACCCAATTTATTCTCAATACGACGTACATTTACGCCACCTTGACGCTTATCATATATAAACATAGAGAGACCACGACCGTCCGTCGTGCCTTCTTCTGAACGAGCCAAAACAAGGTGAATATCGGCATCGCCATTGGTGATAAAACGCTTCACACCATTGAGCAACCAGCAACCCTCCTCTTCACTATAAGTAGCCTTCAGCATAACGCGCTGCAAGTCAGAACCTGCATCGGGTTCAGTCAAGTCCATTGACATGGTCTCACCTGCACACACACACGAGGAATAAAGCGAGAGTGCTGATCTTCATTACCAAACTCATAGAGCGTCTCGATACAATCTTGCAAGCTCCAGATATTACCGAAAGCTGCATCTTTTGCTGCAACAATTTCAGCACACATCGTGTAAGGAGTGATGGAGAAATTGAGACCGCCAAGCGACGCGGCATCGTCATACCGTTCATACCTGCGCTCACCATCGCCTTCAGATTAGCTTCTGTTCCCGAAGCATAACGAACGCGGTCGCCTTCATGGTGAGGACCTTCAAGGTCTACTCCCTCAGCATTATCGGCAATGGTAGTAGCTGTTATGTCGCCAACTATGTCGAGCACGCGATCGTAACTATCCATCGTATCGGCATAGTCCAGCGGTGCGTAATCAAATTTATCTTTGTCTGCAAAGTTGCGTTCTTTCAACTCAACGATGCGCTTCATAAGAGGATGGTTCAGCTCGAACTTCAGTTCCTCATGATCGCTATAACAATTTGCCATATCTCTTACTTGCTATTTTCTTTGTAATACTTAATAAGTTTGGGAACTACTTCCTCTACTGCACCCGTGATAACGTAATCAGCGATTTTATTGATAGGTGCTTCAGGATCGGTATTGATAGAGATGATGATGCCACTCTCTTGCATACCTGCAACGTGCTGAATGGCACCGCTGATACCGCAAGCAAAATATACTTTGGGACGTACCGTTACACCAGTCTGACCAATCTGCAGTTCGTGTTCGCAGAAACCTGCATCGACAGCAGCACGACTGGCACCAACTTCACCATGAAGCTCTTCAGCCAATTTGCGAAGTAAGTCGAAACCTTCCTTGCTACCAACGCCATAACCACCAGCTACAACAATTGGAGAGGATTTCAGATTGTTCTTAGCCTTCTCTACATGACGCTCCAGAACTTTTACGATATAATCTTCCGCAGGTACAAACTTAGCAACATCTTCATAGATAACTTCTCCCTTGTATTCGGGATCCACTACTTCAGCTTTCATCACGCCACTACGCACCGTAGCCATTTGAGGACGGTGATCGGGGTTAACAATCGTAGCAACGATGTTACCACCAAAAGCCGGACGAATCTGGTAGAGCAGATTATCGTAGTGCTTACCTGCTTTCTTATCATCGTAATCGCCGATCTCAAGTGCTGTACAATCAGCCGTAAGACCACTAGTAAGAGAACTTGAAACGCAGGGGCCGAGATCACGTCCGATAACAGTAGCACCCATCAAACAAATCTGCGGTTTCTCTTGCTTGAAGAGATTCACGAGGATGTCCGTGTGGGGCTTCGTTGTGTATGGATAAAGACCTTCTGCATCAAACACGTGGAGTTTGTCAACACCATAAGAAAGAATTTCTTTCTCTACATGTCCTTTGATACCAGCACCAGCTACAATAGCTTCGAGCTGTACACCAAGTTGATTTGCCAACTTACGGCCTTTTGTCAGAAGTTCAAAGGAAACTTCCTCTACCGTAGTCTTATCTATTTCGCAATATACAAATACGTTATTCATTGTTTCCTTTTTAATTATCCGATTGTATGGCTATCTAACAATTCCTTAACAAGGCTCTCGACATCGGCATCAGCAGCTGTGAGTTGCTTGCTTTCTTTTGCCTTGAACACAATATTCTGAACGGCTTTCACCTTTGTAGGAGAACCTGCGAGACCGCACTGTTCAAGGTCGCCATCAACATCTGCAACACCCCATTGCGTTACAGTCAAATAAGGTTTCTTATCGTATTCTTCTGCATAGGGTAAGCCCTCTGCAGGACGCTCCATAGGAGCTGTAGCGCGCTTGTACTTCATCACAAGTTTAGCATTGCGCGGACGACAAGGAGCCGCGTCACCATTCACAGTGAGCAAGAGAGGTAGCGGTGCCTGAACACGTTCTACACCGCCATCGATATGACGTGTAACAGTAATCTGACCATCTTTAATTTCGTCGATACTCGTGACATAAGTGATTTGGTTTAGTCCGAGTTTCTGAGCCACCTGCGGACCTACCTGAGCCGTATCACCATCAATAGCTTGGCGTCCACCAATGATAAGATCGGGCACACCAATCTTGCGAATAGCCATAGAAAGAGCATAGCTCGTTGCGAGTGTATCTGCACCGGCAAAAGCTCTATCTGTCAGCAGATAGCCGCCATCAGTTCCACGATAGAGACCTTCACGAATCACTTCTGTGGCACGGGGAGGACCCATTGTCAAAATATGGATGGTTGAACCTGGATTCTGATCTTTAAGACGCAGGGCCTGCTCAAGGGCGTTCAAATCCTCAGGATTGAAAATAGCAGGGAGGGCTGCACGATTCACTGTGCCTTGCGGCGTCATAGCATCGGGGCCCACGTTGCGAGTGTCGGGTACTTGTTTGGCAAGTACAACGATTTTAAGACTCATATTAAAAGTTGTTAGTTGATTTATCTAAAACTATCGAATTAATTCGGCGCAAAATTACGCATTTTATATAAGCAGAGCAAGTTTCCCCTTTCTTTTTTGCGCATTGCGGCCTATTTTGTGCGATTGTAACAATTTCTAAAAGAACTCTGACCATCACGGATATGGAACTGTTTGAAAATAGAACTGAACGCAACACTTATATTTTATATAAAAGGTGTATTTTTGTGCAAATAACAAAATAAGAGAAATATGAAAAATAGGAGATCGCGTTAGGTTTCTCAACGAAGTAGGAGGAGGCATTATTGCTGGCTTTCCCAGTAAGAAAACTGTGCTCGTCACAGATGAGAGTGGTTTTGACATTCCCGTTTTAGTTACAGATGTGGTAGTTGTTGAGACTGACGACTATAATATTGTTCGGACTCCCAAGGAGGAAGCGAAGGCTAAAAAACAATCTGAAACTAAACAACCCGACACGTATATTCACAGTGACGACGATAAGGAGGAGAATGAGGACGACAGACCTATCACCTTTCGCCCGCGCCCCTTGGAACGCCGAGGAGCTGATGTTCTTAATCTCTTCTTAGCTTTTGTTGCTCCGAAAGGTTTAGATGCTCCAGACATCTCGTTTGAAGCTTATCTCATCAATGATAGCAATCTATACATTCAATTCATTTTGCTCAATCAAGATGGAAAGGCGTTCACTGTTCGTCACGCAGGTCTGATTGAGCCGAACACAAAACTTTTCTTGGAGGAATTTCTACGCACCGAACTCAATGAGTGGGAAAAGGTGACAATACAGGCCATTGCTTACAAGCAGGATAAGCCTTATCGTTTGAAGAAGCCTATTGATGTTTCTTTGCGTTTAGAAGGTGCAAAATTCTATAAGCTACACACCTTTACACATAACGATTTCTTTAATCTGCCTGCTCTCATTTTCGATGTTGTGCGCGATGACAAACCTGCACGTAGCATATTCATAGATGTGGATGATATAAAAGAAGCGATTATAGAGACAAAGCAGCCCGAACACATTCTGCGCCAACCTGCGCGCACAAAGGCTCAACAAACAGAAGGGCCGATAGAAATTGATCTCCATGCAAATGAAATTCTCGACACCACGCGCGGAATGGAACCAAAAGATATTCTTGACTATCAGCTAAAAGTATTCCGCGAAACGATGGAACAAGAAAAGAAGCACAAAGGACAAAAGATCGTGTTCATCCATGGCAAAGGAGAAGGAGTTCTGCGAAATGCACTCCTCAAGGAATTGCGCTCACACTACAAAGAATGTCGCTACCAAGACGCCAGCTTCCGCGAATACGGATATGGGGCAACAATGGTCATTATTGGTTAACAAGTGTAAGTAGCCTCCCCTCCTATCAAGAGTAAGACAAAAAAACAACGAGACACAAACTCATTGCGAATTTTCGCTGTAGTTTGTGTCTCGTTATATTTTTAAGGCAAAAGCCTAATACTATCTTATCGCTGAATGTATGCTAATACATCGCCTTTGGCTACATGACCGCCTTGCTTAGCAGCAATCTCTACTAACTTACCGCCGAGAGCTGCGGGGATTTCAAGAATCTGACCGTGGTTGTTTTCAATGTAGCAGAAGAAGTCACCTTCCTTGTATTGTTTACCAATATAAGGCTCAATGCTCTGAACGTTTTCGCCATCGCCATTGATTTCCCACAGAACGATACCTGCTTCTGGAGCCACAACGGCATCTGCGTTAGCGTGCTTCAAAGCCAAAGCCTCTTCAGGAGAAACACCCTTGCTCATAGCCTTATCCTTGGCTGCTTGAAGATCGGCGAGGAATTGCTTCTTAGCTGAACCGTCCTTGTAAGCGCGATACTGTGTCTCATGCATGGCAAACTCGTAGAGTTCTTCATCATCAGATCCGAGTTCCCATCCATTCTCTTCCATTTCCTTACGGAATTTATCAAGACAATTCGGATAGAGTTCACGCGGATTGCCCGTATAGAACTCACGGTTCTGCTCTTTTGCAAGCGCAATAATCTCGGGAGCAACCTCTCCAGGCAACTTACCAGACTTACCGAGAATCATACCCCACATATTTTCGTCCATCATGGAGAAACGTGGTTTGCCCATTGATTCCGTAAGGAGGTTCATCAAGGCAATATTTTTAACATACTGGCTGAAAGGTGTTACCAAAGGAGGATAACCTACGCGAGGCCATACATAGCCCACTTCATCAAAGAGCTTGATGAGCAGTTCGTCCTCGGTGTAAGCTGGCTCGCCGTTCTTTTCGCGATTGTTATTGATAGCTTGCATCGCGCCCTTGAGGTCAGCCATCATTGAACCCATCATACCGCCCGGCAGACCACAACCTAAGAGCAATGAACTCATGAAGTGGTTTTGAGGATTCATGAAATAGCCCAAGAAGTCGTCAACAAACTCTTGCGTCAGAGCGCGTGCTTCCATGTAAGCTTGCATATTGATTTCGGGAACATCGAAACCATAATTCTTCAGCATACTCTGCACGGAGATAACATCGGCATGACCTTTACCCCATGACAGAGGTTCCATGGCCACATCAATAATATCGGCACCATTCTTACAAACCTCCAAATGCTAGCCATATTCAGACCTGGACCGGAATGGCTATGATACTCGATGATAATATCTGGGTGCTTAGTCTTGATAACATTGGTCAACTTTCCGAGCAATGCTGGCTGACCAATACCTGCCATATCTTTCAAGCAGATTTCGGGAGCACCAGCTTCAATGAGTTGGTCTGCAATGCCACTGTAGTATTCTACCGTATGAATCGGAGAATTAGTGATACAGAGCGTTGCCTGCGGGGTCATACCTGCTTCAAGAGCCCATTTGATACTAGGGATGATATTGCGAACATCGTTCAAGCCGCAGAATATGCGTGTAATGTCAACACCTTGTGCGTGCTTCACCTTGTACTGCAACTGGCGGAGATCGTCAGGACAGGGAAACATACGGAGAGCGTTGAGACCGCGGTCGAGCATGTGCGTTTTAATGCCCACTTCGTTGAAAGGCTTTGTAAACGCGCGCACTGCGTCGTTGGGATTCTCGCCGTAGAGAAGATTCACTTGCTCAAAAGCACCACCATTGGTTTCTACACGAGCAAAACACCCCATCTTGATGATGACAGGTGCAATGCGTTCCAGCTGGTCCTTGCGCGGCTGAAATTTACCGTAGGACTGGAACATGTCACGATAGACAAGGCTGAACTGGATTTTACGTTTTGCTGTCATATATTACAATCTATTATTTGGACGCGAATTTAACAATTTATTTTAGCAATCAAGATTGTACACTCGTTTTTCGCGTTCTCTGCCCTTTACTTTGCTATATTGAAAACTAGAATATACAATGTTCTCCTTTCTTTCTTCTCATCCTATTTTACTCCTACCTAAAAACCCCAATTCGGTTTAAGAAATGCTCTTTCATGAGTTTCTTAAACCGCACACTCATCCTTTCGGCCTTGATCTAAAACCGAAGTATAATTGTTTCACGCAAATTATAGGTTAGAATAACGTGAGCTGTTTTACACCCTGCTTTTCTTCCATCTCAAACTCCATATTGATGGAAGGTTTGGTGTCGTAGAAAGCATACGCAGCAATGCCAGCTAAAAGATTAACGATGAAATTAGAGATACTTCTATGGCGTGTGTGAACTATCTGTGCAACGTTCTTCAACATATCATTGATAGTCTCTATGATACTTCTCTTGCGAAGCATGATTTTATCATGCGCATCCATTAATCTGTTCTTCATATTAGTTCGTATTCCTGTTACGATGTGTACACCTCTATCAAAGAGTGAAGCAAACAGTGATTGAGAGATATAACCTTTATCGGCATATAATTTTCCAAATAAATCCTTCGTTAAATCGTTGAATACTTTTGGATTACGGTCGTCTACATTGGCTCGGGTTAGAGCAAAATTGAGTAGTTCACCTCGTTCATTACACAAAAGATGAAGTTTGAAGCCATAGTACCATCCCATAGTACTTTTTCCTTTTTGAGCGTACCCTTTGAATACGCGATTACGGGATTGTCTCTTATTTTCACACACAGGAATACGTGTAGAATCGATAAAGGTTATTCCTGTACACTCTCCCATTAATCCCAGTTTGAGAAATAGCAATAAGGGTATTGCAACACGAGGAATACGCTCAACAAAGCGTGTATATGAGAGCAGGTCGGGAAACTCTTTTTTTAGTTCTCGGCAAACATAAAAGAGATAGAAATGTTTGAAATTCCGAAATGTATTGCTGTGGAACAAAATAAGAATTGTGATCATTTCGGCATCACTCATCCGCCCTTTTCTCTTGCGATGTTTTGGACTATTGGCAGAGGAGGATGAGGGAGAAAGAGAGGTTTTGTTTAATTCTAAATGATATTCTTTGCAAAAATCATCTGCAATACAATAGATTTCCGTAACTTTGCTGACAAGTTTCATGAGGATTGTTATTTTGTTATATGATTGATTATCAACAGTAAATATACAAAAAAACAATCCTCTTTTTAGGTTTTTATTGAAACTTTTTTGAGGAAAAAGAAGAACTGCTTATCCCGAATTGGGGTTTCTAATATTTACATTGATGCGTGGAGCACATTGTCTCCACGCATCAATTTTATTTGTTAGTATAACTACTGTTTTACAAATCCATTCTTATAAAAGTCATACCAAGCTGCAATCTTTTCCGAGGTATTGGCTTTCAGAAGTGAGAGCATTTCTCGAGTGAATTCCAAATGAGCGACACCATTTGCTGTAACAATATTCTTATCACTCACTGCCTGTGCGTTCACATATCCTGTTTCGTTCGTGTATCTTTCACCACCCCATTGTTTAAGTTGGTCGAGGCCATTACCCGTATGTTTTACGTTGTTCAAGAAGCCATGAGCACACAGAAACGATGCTCCGTTGCATATAGCTCCTATGATTTTACCCTTATCCAATGCTTCTTGTACCAATGGCGCAACAAGTTCTGCTTCAGGTGAATCCCATTGATTGCCACCAATAAGGATTAAGGCTGCATAGTCTTTGGGCATATTCTCAAAAGAATAATCGGGCAACGTTTTGAATCCACCAATGGAACAGACTGCATCTAATGTCGGAGCAACTGTATACACTCTGTACTTGATTTCACTACCTGGTATTACGCCAACATGAAGGGTTGTAGAGAGAAAAGCACCTTCCCAATCTGTGTACTCATTCAATAAGACGAAGAGTACCTTTTTTGTTTCTTCATTCATTGCTTATCCTATTTAATCGTAATACAAAGTTACGATTTTTCAGCAAAATAGAAGTAACATCATGGGAATAACTCTTGGTTTAATATAGTTAACGTGAGTTCGACGAAATCAGAACAATGCAAGCTGTGTGTCAATGGTCCTTTGTACATTGATGCACGGCTTCTTTGGAAAACAGGCAATAGGCAGCAATGGCCCCTAATAAGTTGACGATGAAATTGTCAAAGCATCTATGCCTGGAGTGCTCCACTTGTGCAATGTTCTTAAGTTCATCATTCACCGTCTCTATAATGGCTCTTTTTCTGAGTAAAAGTCTATCTGAAACACTCATTAACGCTCCTTTTCATATTACTTTTCAATTTGGTAATAAGTTGTATTCCGTCAACGAAAAGCCTTTGAAAGAGGTTCTTACTGATGTACCCCTTGTCACCGACCAGCTTACCATGTATGAACTCTACAAAAGCTTGATACTCCAAAGGTTTACGGTCATCAACATCTCCCGGCGTTATCATAAAGTTGAGAAGCTCTCCTTTCTCATTACAAATCAAATGCAATTTGAAACCGAAGAACCAACCCATAGAACATTTCCCTCTTTGGGCTATGCCTTTGAAAACTTTGTGAATATGTATTCTTTGGTTCTTACAGACACGCAGTGGTGTGCTGTCAACGAAGCTTATGCCCGTGCATTTGCCCAAGAGGACCTTCTTGATAAACAAGGTTAAGGGTATGACTACATCCTTTTCCAATTCTACTAAACGGTTATAAGAAACAACATTGGGAAACAGATGGCGAAGATGCTTGCATACTTTTTCAAGATAGAAATGTTTAAAGCAGCGATAACCGGAAGTGTGGAAAAGAATCATTATCAGCATGACTTCTGCCTTTGACATCGTGGAACTTCGATGATATTTTCTTTTTCCAGTAGGTTTTAGCGTATATTTTGCTGTTATAGCATCAAAAAAGCTTGCAGAAGTCGTCTGCCATACAAAAGATTTCTGTAATTTTGTCTTCGGTGATCATAGCGATTTTTGTTTGTAATTATTTGCATGTTAGTATCTTAAAGTTATATAAATTTCGCTAATCACTAAATTTATAGATACTTATAATTCGTCGAACTCACGTTTAACTAAGAAGTGTGACGACGTAACAACAGAAAAACAACATCCAGAGGAGAGTGACTTTTCACATATTTTCGCCTTACTTATCGCATCCCTAACTACAATAAGCGCGTCCGCTGACACAATAAGCCTCTCAGCTCATTTCCTTATTGTATTCTCAAACGCAATAAGGATATTTTTTTAAGACTTTATATGCAAGGAATAGGGAAGGGTCTGTGAGCGCATCTACCATAAAAAATATTCAGATCATCACTTCTTGGACAAACGGTTATAAAAACACAAACCTCCTGCACTCAGTGTGGAGGGTTTGTGTTTACATAGAAATTTAAACTACTATGGAGCTTTATTTCGTTGTTATCTTCACAATTTCTGTAGGTTTCAATTCTGCATTGCGGCGTTCCGTTTCGCGCACCACAGCTTCAGCAAGGTTGCGAAAGGCTGTACCTGTGAGACTATCAGCATGAACGACTACGGGTTCGCCTTCATCGCCACTGTTGCAAATGCTCTGCACAATGGGGATTTGGCCGAGTAGCGGAACGTTCATCTCTTCTGCCAAACGTTTCACTCCTTCTTTACCAAAGATATAGTAGCGATTTTCAGGAAGTTCGGCAGGCGTAAACCAGGCCATATTTTCCACAAGTCCTAAGATAGGAACATTCACTTTATCGTTTTGGTACATATCAATACCCTTGCGCGCATCTGCTAGAGCCACATTCTGCGGCGTGGAAACGATTACGGCTCCTGTGATGGCCAAAGATTGAAGCAGCGTTAAGTGAATGTCACTTGTGCCCGGCGGCGTGTCCAGCACAAAATAGTCGAGATCGCCCCAATCGGCATCAGCTATAAGTTGCTTAAGAGCGTTGGAAGCCATACCACCTCGCCAAAGCGTTGCAGTATCTGGATTGACAAAGAAACCGATAGAGAGAAGTTTTACGCTATATTTCTCCGCAGGAATAATGAGTTCGCGTCCATCTTTCTTCTCCATAAAAATCTGCGCGCCTTCTACATGAAACATCTTCGGTACACTCGGTCCAAAAATATCAGCATCGAGAAGTCCTACCTTATAGCCCATCTGCGCCAGAGCCACAGCTAAGTTGGCCGATACAGTACTTTTGCCTACTCCGCCTTTACCGCTGCTCACCGCGATGACATTCTTCACGCCTGGTAGCATCTTACCAGGTTCGGGGCGTGCTGCTTGCAAACTCTTCACACTGATCGCCACATTCACATCCTTACTGACAAACGCGTGAATGGTTGATTCAGCCGACTTTACGACAGATTTAATAAAGGGGTCGGTACTCTTTTCAAAAATAAGGGAGAAGGAGACGTTCATTCCATTGATGCGGATATCATCCTCTACCATATTGGCCTCAACGAGGTTCTTACCATTGCCTGGATAGTGAACTTTTTCCAAAGCATCAGTAATCATTTTGGGATATAATGTCATGATCTAATTGTTATGTTCTGAAAATATTATTTTGCGGTCGTGAGTTCGGAACGCTTGTTACGATTGTAGGAGCGGTAAGAGTCCAGTTCGATTTCTACATCTGGCTCTTGAAGTTCACCTTCTTGCGGAAGATGGAATTTGAGATATTTAATCGTGATACCACGACTGAGCCATTGCTGCTCGTAATAAGTCTGAATACCTAAAATTGCTTTGTCCTCCTCGCTGAGTTCTGTTTGATAAAGATCTTCGGTGCGATAGTCCACGGGGAGATTATTAGCAGCAATCATATACTTCGTATAGGTAAAGAGGAAGTTGCTATCCGTCTTCACATGAACAATGCCGCTATCTTTCAAGATACGGCGATAGCGCTCCAGGAAGTAAGTAGAAGTGAGACGCTTTGTGGGCTTCTTCATTTGAGGGTCTGAGAATGTCAGCCAGATTTCACTCACTTCGCCAGCCTCAAAGAAACGATCAATAAATTCTATCCCTGTACGCAAGAATGCCACATTCCTCAAATTATTCTCCAACGAATCCTTTGCACCAGTCCACATCCGCGAACCTTTGATGTCCACACCAATGAAGTTTTTATCGGGAAAAAGTCGTGCCAAGCCCACCGTGTATTCTCCACGTCCACACCCCAATTCAAGAACGATGGGGTTGCTGTTCTTGAAATACGTATCGTGCCAATGTCCCGGTTTCAAATCGTAAACAGGATTGGTCATCGACACTCCATTACAGAGTTCGCGCTCTGGACATTGAAACACATTCTCAAAACGTTCCATATCGGCGAATTTCGCCAGTTTATTCTTTCCCATCTGCAAGTATCTTTTTTACATCTGCATCAGTTTTGACAAGTTTGTCCTTGCAGAACTTAAGAAGTTTTTGTGCCTCTTTGAGGCGAACACTCAGCTCATCCAGTTCGAGCGTATTCTGCTCGAAACTCTCCACGATTTCTTCCAATCGCGCCAATGCCGTTTCGTAAGTTTGTTCTTTTGCCATATTTCTTATGTCGTATAGCTTTCTTTTTTTATTCAACAATGCTGCTTACTGCTCCATCCTCAAACTGCGTTTGTAAGCGGTCGCCAGGTTTCAGTTGGGATGCTTTCCTTACGACTTTCCCGTTGAGCGTTGTTATACTGAAACCTAATTTCAAAATGCGTTCCGGACTGGCCAGTCGCACATTTTGCTCTAACAGTTTCAATGTTCGGTCTTCGCGCTCCAAGCGATGTTCTATCGCTGCAGTAATACGTTCGGGAATGAGATCGAGACGATGCTGCTCATTCTGCAAACGTTGTTGCGTGAGTAATTCGAGTCGCCCCATCAGACGAAGCAAGCGTTCGCGGCGCAAATTGGAAAACTGCTCGGAAGCCAACTGGAAACGATGGGCCAATTGTTGGAAATGTTCGTTGCAATCACGCAGAAAGAGAGTAGCTGCACGCTGCAAAGTCTCTTCCAACGCTTCCACCTCTCGGATTTCTTTTTCACGCGCGTCAAGGAGAAAAGCCGCGACAGCTGTTGGTGTCTTCAATCGTGTGTGTGCAACAAAGTCAATAACCGTATCATCACGCTCATGGCCGATACCTGTAAGGATGGGAAGAGGAAATTGTGCCACATTAGCAGCCAGCAAGTAGGAATCGAAACCGTTAAGGTCGCTCACTGCACCTCCACCGCGAATAAATGCTACAGCATCCCATTTTTCCTCTTCGGCAGCTATCTGCTCCAAAGCTGCAATCACGCTATTCTCAACAGTATTTCCCTGCATGATAGCCGGGAAGAGTTTTAACGTAAACTTATAGGGCTTTTTGATTCATTTGGTTGCAGAAGTCGCCATATCCAGCTGCTGTCTCGCTCGAAATAACAGCGATACGACTCAGCGGGCGTGGGAGCACGAGTGCTTTGTTCATTTCCAACACGCCATCTTCTCGCAACTGTTCTAAAATTTCTTGGCGACGACGTGCCATATCTCCCATCGTATAGGTTGGGTCAATATCAAGAATATTCAGACTATAACCATATACTTCATGAAAGTCTACCTCTACCTCAACAAGCACCTTCATTCCTGCTGCTAAAGTTTGCCCCGTGGCACGCTCAAAGTGGGAGCGAAGCAGTGTAAAGGTGTTACGCCAAATATGAGCCGAAGCTTTAGCAACTAAGCCGTCGTGGGGATCGCGCTCCACAAACTCCAGATAACAATGCCCATTCCCCCTCACACTGACACTGGCGATTTCAGCCACAACCCAATAGCTATCTGGCATCTGATAGTGCAGGGTATCCCTCACAAGGGCGTTAAGTTCGGAAAGGGAAATGGAAGTCATAAGGAGAAGTTAATGTGCTAATGTGCTAATATGATAATGTGCTAATGTGTTAATGCTATTTTTGACATATACTTAATTAACGCATTAAGCAACATTGGTTATTTAAGAGCTTGATTAGCTTTCCACAAATCAGGAATACCATAACCGAAAACTTCATTCGGCTTTTTGTAATAATTGCCTGCTTCACGAACGGCTTTCATTATCTCAAGCGGTTTTTTATCGCGATGAGCTTGCCAGAGACAAGTGACAGCACCAGCAAGGATAGGACAAGAGAAACTTGTTCCGTTTGCCGTATCTACATTTCCGCTGGGATAGAAAAGTGCACAATCACGCCCCATCGCCATCGCATCAGGTTTCACGCGCCCATCAGCAGTATAACCCAAAGAAGAGAAATTTGTATTGATACTATCTGCAGCTACTGCGCCAACCGTCAAGATGTCGGTAGCATCAGAGGGAAAGTTGATTTTCTTCCATCGACCGTTACCTTCATTTCCCGCAGAGTTGAGAACGATCAAACCGCGAGAAGCTGCCAATGATGCTGCAATACTATTAACAGCTGTGCGACCATTCAGATCGGCATAAGTATGATTCATCTCGGGATAGTCGAAATTATAGTAACCCAAAGAAGCTGTCACCACATCAACACCCAAACTATCGGCATATTCAAGAGCTGCCGCATAATTGTCCTCTTCCACAAGTTGTTCCGTCTTAGAGTCTTCACTCTGAAGCAAATAAACTGGCTTCAGGAGCAGTACCAACAAGGAAATGGGGCTGATTAGTAGCAATACATGAAAGAACCATAGTTCCATGAGATTGCCAGTCGTAAACAGACTTGCCTGGCTCAGCAAAGTTGCGTGTACCAAGAATCTTTGCACTACGAAGACCTGGTATAATATCGGTATTGAGAAAACCGCCATCAAGTAAAGCTATCGTCATACCTTCTCCACGAAATCCTGCTTGATGAAGCTTCTGCGTATTGAGCATCTCCACTTGTTCTTGTGCGTAACCATAAAAATTGTCGAGCGTGTCTGTCTCTATATTTTTTATAAGTTCATAGCGTTCTTCATTGGAGGAAGCATCTATTGAGTCTGGACCAATCCAGACAAGACGCGTTGCTTTGACAAAAGGAAGCATCCGAATGGCGGCCATTTTCAGCGTATCAGTAGTTTCTACCACCACTGTGTTGTTCCATTTTGACACATTGTGGATTTTCAGTCCTTCTTGGCGCAACACTTGGAGATAGTTGGGCGAAACGGGAAGATCATAGTGATCCACCTTTATCTTATAGCGTTGACGACGCTCAAGAGCTTTTGCTGAGAGAAATTCCTGGGGGCGCTTGAGCGAATATGTATTATTTTTCTTATCCGTAAGCGTCACGCGGAAGCGATAAGTTTTAGGCACCGCCTGCATTTTTGATTGATGCTGTGCAGCAACTGGAGTGCTAACAAGGAAACACAAAGTGACAAACCACAAGATATTCAATGTTCTCATTATTGCTATTTTTATTTCTTCTGCAAAGATACTCTTTTTCTTTTTTCTATGAGAGGACAGCTGATGGGTTCTATAATCCATTGTCGCATCTCCCCTACTCCATTTTCATCTTTTCCCAGTCGAATGTAACGTGGCCTTGTCGGTTGATGAGATAGTCGATAGAGATTTCGCCTTGATAGGGATTTTCTTGTTCGTTGTAGTCGCCAGGCACTGCATCGGAGGCTTGAATCTTCGCTCCTGCCATACTCACGGGAGTATCTTTCATATACAGAAGTGAGTTCTGCCCATTCATCTTTAACCGCAATGTCACATAGCCTGCATTGGTTTCACCTTGTGCACAGAGGTATTTATCGAAACGCAAAGGAATACCATTTCTCGTTTGCCGTTTGCTCAAGATAAGTTGGTTTTGCGTTAATGTGAGTTGCGGAACCAAACGGAAGAGATTGAAACCTAACACAATTTTAATATCTTTACCATCAACGACCTTACAGAATATATTACGGAAGCGCGCCGTACCGATGCTTAATTCAGGCAATATAGCGTAGGTGTCATGAGCATCGTGGAAAAAGATATGAGCGCCTAATTTCTGAACGGCTTTCATCGATATGGTTGTTATTGGCTGTGTGATATCAATGCAGGCAGCATAAGGCTTCGCCCCTACTTGTACACTCACTGTTTTATCCGTTTGATTGAAAGGCACTGTAAGGGAATCGACCGTGGAGAGATATTGTGGAACACCAAATGGAATAGCAGCGCGGAGCAACTGCTCATAGCGCTGTATCTTCAATCGGGCAGAACCTGAAAAGGCGTTATTATCGAGCAACTTACGACAATCTGCGGAGGCTTCCGCATAATGCCCTATAACCCCTAAAGCGCGCACTTTTTCGGTTTCTACCATGAGCAGTTCTTCTTCCGTCCTACTTCCGAACAATGCTGGCTCAAGACGACGTGCTAACGAAATGACAGAATTGGGAACATTCTTTCCTTTATCCACCAAAAATCGGAGAAAATCAGACGTCACAGAATCATCGGCCACGACCTGCAAGGCAGGGGCGTTACGTTCTAACCCGAAAAGATCTCCATCTGCGGTATAGTCGGCCAAGTATCTTTGGTTGTACTGTTGCTTCCCTTCAATCGTGAGTTTCATCCCGCCGAAGTCGAAGCGTACAAGAGAAAAACCACGCAGGAAGGGCAAGCCTAAAATACCGCAAGAGTTTCCATCTTTTACCTCACTGAGTTCTACTGCTGGCACAAGGGCGCACTCACCATTGAGCGTAAGGTGGAAATCGAGCGTATCGGTTTCTTCAGGAGGAAATACCACTGCTGACAACACATTTCCCGGCGAACCGCTTTCCAAACTCAAACCACAAGTTACACCTTCGTATTCAGCCTGAAGCTGGAGTCTGTAATTATCATTAAGACGCAAATTGGGTTGGCTCTTACTAAAATCCATCCGAGAAGGAGCAAACACAATCTTTTCTGGATAGATACATATCTCGCCCAAGCGCATCAACTCACGATTGCCTAGAATACGACAGATTTCAGGCTTTATATCTGCAGTCATTGCCGCTGCTGGAAATACATAGACCAAAAGATTCCGGAAGCGAACGCTCCCCACACGAAGTTCGCGCAGGAAAGCTGGCCGAACATCCACTTTCCCAAACATGGTGTTCAAGCTTAATGTCACATTGAGCACGCGCGCTCCAAATTGTCGAGCATCGGCTTCAGTGATAATCGTTCGATGCTGTCCAGTGTTGAGGTGAAAATACACATTACTTCCTCCGTTGATAGATGCAGGCAGAAGCAAAGGCCAGTCGCGCGTAGTGGGGACGGATGTTGGCGTTGAGGGTTGCTCAAGAACAAAAGGTTGTTCATTGCGCAATTCGCGAGCGATACTCGCGAAAGTCTCCAAAGGAACAGCGCGCAACTGGGGGAGTGTTGTGGCAAATTCGCAGAAATCAGCAAGCTTCTCCCAAAGCCCTTGAGAGATATAATTTTCTATGCAAGTTGTAGCATAAGTGGTTTGCACTTCAGCATTCAGCGAATCAGCATAAGAACGCAGCAAACTATCGGCCGACGCACACGCCACATCGGGACGATTGAATGCACGCGCCAGTTCTGCTCGCGCGGTGAGTCGAGCAAAGGCCGTGAGCGATGGTTCGGAGCGATAAGCTTTTAGCAACTCAAAATCGCTTCTGCGCTCGGCCAATCCTAAGATGCGTCCACTCGATCCGCTACTTCCATAGCGAACGGCCTTTTGCGCATAGTCGCGAAACACATCGATGCGTGCGGCTCTAAAATTATGACGTTTAAGATAGCGGATTTGCTGATCGGCATACGCCTGTAATTCTTCATAAAGTCCATCGTTGAGAAGATTCTCTGCTTTCAGTTCGGTCAAGGCCAAGCGCCCTACCGATCCTACTTGTTTTGGAAAATTATTAACAAGTGAATCTACACACTGATTCGTGCGATGATTATCTCCCTCAGCACGCGCAATGGACAAATCGCAGAAAAGACGCACATAGGTAGGGAGTTCTTCCTTATGTTGACGATAGAGAGGGCGCAACTGCCTCACTTCTCCACGTGCTGCTAACATTGCACAGCGATTCGCAATAGAATCAGGCAATGCTGCTTGACAACTTGCCGCTATGCTTATAAACAGAAAGAGAATCTTGAGAATACGTTTCATCATAAAACTGCTCCGAGAGCTTTAATAATATAACACTTCGTCCGCAAATATCCGAAAAATAGCTGACTTTTACAAATTTACAGCTCTCTATTCTTCCCAACTGAAAGTATTCTCCTCCCGAAAAAGTCTGCCCAAACAATATTTCCAAAACAGCTCCCCTCTCCGACAGAATCAACCTATACAGAAAATAATAACACACACTTTCTGAATAAGAGCTGTAATTTGATTATAGAATTCTCCTTGAGCTTGTTCCAAACATTTTCTGAATAGGAAGTATGGTGAGCATAAATGTCCTTATTGTATTTGGAGATTCAATAAGGATGTGAGCCGATAGCCTTATTGCGTCAGCCAACGCGCTTATTGTAGCAGAGAGGGAATGGAGGAATGTGGAATATAGGAAGAGTCTCTCCCTCCCTATATATGTTGTTTTTTCTGGTGAGGAGGAGACCGCAAGAGAATAAAGATATAACGGACATAGATTTCTGCTTTTGTTAAAAAGCAGAAATCTTGCAACGCATTATCGTCTAAAAATAAATGAAAACGTTAATTATCACAATATGTGCGCGCAGGGATAGTTTCGGAGCTTACTCCAGCAATTGTGATGGTATCTTTGGAGCGGGCGATACCATAGCGGAGTACAAAGCTAACATATTAGAAGCAATTCGCCTTATCAAAGAAACTCTTCCACCAGAAAGAAGGAACTCAAAAAGTAAAACAAAAAACGCGGCGTCCACTTTCTTCAAAGCTTCTGCCGCGTTTTGTCGGAAAGAGGCGACTCGAACGCCCGACCCCTACGTCCCGAACGTAGTGCGCTACCAACTGCGCTACTTTCCGATTGCGGGTGCAAAAGTAGAGTTTTGTTTTTGTTCTACCAAATTATTCCTTTACTTTTTTACGTTCACATCTATCGCTAACTTCGGTGTTCTCGGGTCATTGGTAATGAGCAAAATACGACGGCGACCTTTGAACTGTAGTGTTGAATTATTTACAATAATTTTCATCTTTGCCTTCTCACCTGGTTTAATCTCTCGACGGTCGAGACTGACAGAGATTCCTGCATTATACACTTGCAAAGCACTCACAGAAAGTGGACTTTTCCCTTCATTCGACAAAAAGAGTTGAGTATGAAGTCGTTTCTTGTTTCCTAACGAACCGAGCTCTACATGCGTACTATCCAAGTGCGCAATGGGAGCTAATGCCAAAGTAGCTTTCGAATAATTATTATCAGGAAGAAGCGTGACGCTCACATTTATTTCGTTGTTACGATTGATGCGCTCGCCCGTATAGGTGGAAAGATAAATGGAAGCCTGCGTTAAGCCCATACTCATAACTGCATCCGACTTTAAGGTGAGTCTTATTTTTGCTTTACGACCTGGATGAAGAACTGTGGGCTGAATATCAGCATCTAAATATTGAGGGAGGTGCATCAGCCCCAACGTCATAGGTTTCTTCCCTGCATTGAAAACCTCCACGGTACGTTCGGGACGATCGCCACGCCGCACATCATCAAACTCCACATTCTCCGTAGAGAGCCATTTGTCGCCAAGGTGAACAGGAAAGTTGTCTGCTTTACCTTCACTTGGCATCACCACATGGCCAACAAGATTGAGATAATAAGGATTCTCGCCTATATTGGTATAAACAGCAATACCTTTATAGAAATGTCCAAGAAGTTCGGCGTCATATTTAGCAATAATCTTGCCCTCCGCTCCTGGAGCTATCGAGGTTTGGTCCCAACTCACCAACGTGCAACCGCAATCTGGTTCCACAGCCTTTATCTCCAATGGCTGGTTGCCTGTATTGCGAACACGAAAAATAGTTTGTGCTGGATTACGCCACATGATTTGACCAAAATCGTGCTGGGTCTCAGAAAAACTAATTCTTGGCTGAGCCTGCATCCCGAGGGAGAAAAGAGCTGCAGCAAGAGATAAAAATATATACTTTCTCATTGTTTCTTTTGCGGGTTGATAAAAAGCCACAGAACACTGTGTACTGCGCAAAATTAGTCATTTTTCGCCATGTGACTTTGCAAATATGAGAGAACTTTCATATTTTTGTACTCTCTCAAACTTAGATTTTACCCCACTCTCTGTAGAGGTAGTGAAATCTTACACTTATAAAAAAACGTATGAAATTTATATCTTGGAATGTGAATGGACTAAGAGCTTGCGATGGAAAAGGTTTCCGCGAAGCTTTTAGAAACCTAGACGCAGACTTCTTTTGCTTGCAAGAAACAAAAATGCAGGCGGGACAACTCGATATCAACTTTGAAGGGTACGAAAGTTACTGGAACTACGCTGAGAAAAAGGCTATTCGGGAACGGCTATCTTTACAAAACATCATCCGCTCAATGTGACCTACGGATTGGGCTGTGAGGAACACGACCATGAGGGACGTGTTATCACGCTGGAAATGGACGACTTTTTCCTAATTACGGTTTATACTCCAAACTCTCAAGATGGGTTGCGCCGCCTTGACTATCGCATGACCTGGGAAGATGCTTTCCGAGAATACCTCTTGGAGTTGAACAAGAAGAAGCCTGTGATTGTTTGTGGCGACTTGAATGTAGCTCACCAAGAAATAGATCTTAAAAACCCGAAGACCAATCGTCGCAATGCAGGTTTTACGGACGAAGAGCGCGAAAAGATGACACAGCTTCTTAATGCTGGCTTTACTGATACTTTCCGCTTTTTTAATCCCGACTTGACGGGAGCTTACTCATGGTGGTCTTATCGCTTCCGTGCTCGAGAAAAAAATGCGGGGTGGCGTATCGACTATTTCCTCGTCTCCAACAGTCTGAATGACAAGTTAGTTTCAGCTTCCATCCACAATGAGATTTTTGGTTCGGACCATTGTCCAGTTGAAGTCGTATTGAAGTAATACATAAATATATAAGCAAGGACAAACAGAGGGAAATTTTCCTCTTTTTTATCCTTCCACATTATAAGAACAAGCTATGAAAGAATTCTTCAAATATGTTTTAGCAACTGTTGTCGGCATTATGCTCGTAGGGATTTTCTCTTTCTTTATGGGGTTCATGATGCTCGTATCATTGGCTATCTCCAGCAATCAAAAACCAATGATTGAAGACAATAGTATTTTGAGAATATCTCTTTCTGGAACGATTTCAGATCGCGCCAGCAGCAATCCATGGGCGATACTATTAGGCAACGACTTAGCTGAGCAACAAGGTCTTGACGATATGATCAAAGCCATCAAAGTGGCCAGCGAAGACGAAGATATTAAAGGTATCTACATTGAAGGAGGTATGCTCCAATCCGACTTTGCCACGCTGCAAGAACTCCGCAAGGCTCTGTTAGAGTTCAAGGAGAGCGGTAAGTTTATCATTGCTTATGGCGAAAACTACACACAAGGAGCTTACTATGTGGCATCTGTGGCCGATAAAGTATTGGTTAATCCTAGCGGAATGGTGGATTGGCACGGCCTCGCTGCTCAACCCGTCTTCTATAAAGACCTCATGGAAAAAGTGGGCGTCAAGATGCAAATTTTCCGTGTTGGCACTTACAAGAGTGCCGTTGAACCTTATATGCTCTCTGGTATGAGCCCCGCCAATCGCGAAATGACGCAATCTATGCTCAACAGCCTATGGGGAAATATCTGCAAGGAGGTATCCGCATCTCGACATATCTCAATCGACAGTCTCAATGCTTATGCGGATCGCTACCAAGCTTTAGCAGAGCCGAGCAACTATGTGAAGCAGAAATTTGTGGATGGTTTGGCCTATATTGATGAAGTACGCAAAACTTGCGCGATCAGCTCGGCGGACAGAAAGTGAATCTTGTTGAAGCTTCAGAACTAGCGAAACTCTATGAAGAAGGTTCTTCGTCCTCCAAAATTGCAGTCTATTACGCTTCAGGAGAAATCTTTGGAGCGGAAGGGAATATGAACGGACTGAATGGTGAGCAAATTATCGGTAAGAACGTTGTTGAAGATTTAGATGCTCTTGCTAACGATAAGGATGTAAAAGCCGTTGTACTTCGCATGAACTCACCTGGAGGTTCAGCTTATGCTTCAGAACAAATTTGGCACGCTGTTGAACTACTCAAAAAGAAGAAACCTGTTGTTGTTTCTATGGGCGGTTATGCTGCCAGTGGTGGCTACTACATTAGTTGTGGTGCCGATTATATCATTTCCGAACCTACGACACTCACAGGTAGTATTGGCATTTTTGGTATGGTTCCTGATGCTTCTGGTTTGCTCGAAGGAAAACTCGGTTTACATTTCGATGCTGTCAGCACCAATAAAGCTTACGATCTCGAACCAGCTACGGGGCACCTTTCTCCAGCAGCAGGTGCGGCTATGCAAGCCTATGTTGACAGAGGGTACAAACTTTTCATCAGTCGTGTTGCAGCAGGCCGACACATGACAGTACAACGCGTTAATGAAATTGGACAAGGACGTGTATGGACTGGTCAACAAGCATTAGCGCTCAAACTTGTCGATCGCTTAGGAACACTTGACGACGCTATTGCAGAAGCAGCTAAGCGCGCGAAACTCATCGATTACGAAGTAACCACTTCCGATATTGAAACGAACCTCTTCAGTGATTTTCTTTCTAACGTACAAGAGGACTATCTGGAACGTAAATTAAACAGTATTGGGCACATACTATGATCCTCTGCGCTTTGCAGAAAGTATAAGAGGCAGAGACGCTCTCCAAGCGCGTATGTTCTTTGAGCCTAACCTGAAATAAAGCACACGAACAGCTCCATGCGCCCTCTGCCCCACCCTCGATTATGGCCGTGGCTACTTCCTGTAAGTTGGCTCTACGAGTTTGTGACAACCCTACGAAACAAAGCTTTCGATTGGGGGTGGTTGCCACAGCAACATTTCTCTGTCCCTGTTATTACCGTAGGAAATCTCGCAGTAGGTGGTACGGGGAAAACGCCTCACACGGAGTACTTGCTCCGCCTCTTGGAACAAAAGTTCCGAGTAGCTACGCTTAGCCGCGGATATGGTAGAAAGAGCAAGGGCTTCAGAATGGTAGAACAAGAAAGTACTGCTGCCGAGAGTGGTGACGAACCGCTACAGATGAAGCATAAATTTCCTTGCGTGGCAGTGGCAGTGGATGAAAATCGGCGTCGAGGAATTCAGCAACTACTTTCACGCATTCCCATCCCAGAGGTGTTCATCCTCGATGATGCCCTGCAACACCGCTATGTGCAAGCGGGGCTCAACATTTTGCTCACCGACTATTCGCGGCTCTATACTCGCGATCTCGTTCTCCCTGCAGGCCGGTTACGCGAAGCTCCCCAAGGAGCAAAACGCAGCAATATCATCATTGTGACAAAGTGCCCTGAAGATCTAAGCAGACAAGAAGCAGCGGTCATTCGACGAGAGTTATACTTACAATCAGAACAACACTTGTTCTTCACCACCTTTCGCTACCGCCACCCCTACCCTGTTTTCGGAGCAGAATCTGATGGAACACTGCAAGGAAGTCGTGTACTGGCCATCACTGGCATTGCGCATCCAGAACCCATGTTCAAACAATTGGAAGAAGAAGGCGCAGAAGTCACTCCGTTAACCTTTCCAGATCATCACACTTTCAGCGATAGCGACATCAATCGCATCAACAAGACTTTCAACGAACTATGGGAGCCTCCCTGCCTAGCTATCACAACAGAAAAGGATGCCGCTCGCTTACGCGATATGGCAGGACTCAGTCCGCTACTCAAAGTTCACCTCTTCGCTCTTCCTATTGAAGTCGACTTCCTCCTGGGAGGAGAACCTGCTTTTAAGAAACTCATCTTTTCATATCTCGACAAACAAAATAAATAATCATCATAATAATGGACATTAAGATTTACATCGAACAAGTTAAGGAGACTGCACAATGGATTAAGGAGCACACACAGTTGCGACCTCTCACAGCTATTGTTCTCGGCACTGGACTCGGCCACTTGGCTGAAGAAATTGACATTGTAGACGAGATTCCCTACGACCAAATCCCCAAATTCCCCGTTTCAACAGTGGAAGGACACAGCGGCCGCCTTCTCTTCGGCCACCTCGGCGGCAAAGAGGTGATGGCGCTTGAAGGACGTTTCCACTACTATGAGGGATACGACATGCAGCAAGTCACTTTCCCTCAGCGCGTTATGGCAGAACTCGGCATCCGCTCTCTCTTTGTCAGCAACGCCAGTGGAGGTACAAATCCAAACTTTGAGATTGGCGACTTGATGCTTATCACAGATCATATCAACTTCCAACCTGAACATCCACTCAATGGCCCAAACTATCCTGGTGGTCCTCGCTTCCTTGACATGCACGAAGCTTACGACCATGAGTACCTCGAATTGGCACGCAGCATTGCGCGTGAGAAAGGCATCAAAGTTGTCGAAGGCGTTTATCTTGCAGATCAAGGCCCCACCTATGAAACTCCAGCAGAATATAAGATGTACCGCATCCTCGGTGCTGATGCTGTCGGCATGAGTACAGTTCCTGAAGTCATCGTTGCCCGCCATGCTGGCATTCGCTGCTTTGGTGTGAGTGTCATCACCGACTTGGGCATTGAAGGAAAGATTGTAAACATCACTCATGAGGAAGTGCAACGCGCCGCAGACGCTGTGCAGCCACTTATGGCAGACATCTTCCGCGAAATGGTGAAACGCATTGATTAACGCGATCTTTTGGATATAGAATATAAAATTTGCGTGAAACCCTCTCCATATTGCCTCACCTCATCAAAGGGGGGAAAGCAATCAACAAGAGTCGCCCACTGTAACTTTTCTCCGCTATATCCGTCTTACCAATAAGTGTGCGCATTATTGCGCCTACAATACATGAAAAAAAGAAAGAACAAAATGAAAAAGATTCTAATTCTCATGGCTGTAGCACTGGGCTTCACATCCACCAGTTGTGCACGTACAGCTCCAAAAGCTGAAGCAGCCGAAGCCACGCAGGTAGAAACAACCACAGGCGTTCCCTCTACAGTAAAAATAGTCCCAACAAGCATCACTGGCGGACAGGCAATCATTGACGCTATCAAAGCAAACTATCCTAACAAAGTTGTCCTCATCGACATTTGGGCCACTTGGTGCCCTCCGTGCCGTGCAGCACTCAAGGATATTGATGCCATCAAACCCACCTATCAAAACAAGGGCGTTGTCTTCGTTTATCTCACAGGCGAAACATCTCCTCAAGATAAATGGCAGGCTATGATTCCCAGCATCTCTGGCGATCACTACCGCCTCACGAAGCAGCAGTGGCAAAACCTTTGCACAGATCTCAACATTCCTGGTATTCCTGCTTATGTCCTTCTCAACAAGGATGGTAGCGTAGGTTTCTCCAACCTCACTGAAGGCGGATATCCTGGTAATGACGTTATTCAGAACAATCTCGAAGTTGCTATTTCCAAATAAATAAGTACAACTTCCCTCTCTATATAAAACACGGAAAGAGCAGAATTGCTTTTCCGTGTTTTTTATATTCCACAGTCAGTTCCCATATTTGTTTCCACAAAATAATCGTATCTTCGCGCCAAAATCAGAACTATGTTAGCAATTTTCATCAATGTCCTCGCCATTATTGCAGGTGGCTTTGTTGGTTCTATCACCAAGCGCAGCCTCAACGTGAAGTATCTCAATGCTCTTGCTACGGGTATGGGTATCGCCATCTTAGTGATGGGTATCAATGTAGCCATGCAAAAATATGAGCAAGAGTGACAACCCTGTACTTTTTTTATCTTTTGTCTGGCGGCTGGTGGCCTTATCGGTACCATGCTAAACCTTGACGGCAACATGGAACGTGCAAGCAAAAAAATACAGAGCAAAAAGTCGAACGCAGACGGAGCTCCCTCGGTAGCAGAAGGCATCACTACAGCCACATTGCTCTGTTGCGTGGGCACACTTGCCATGATGGGCCCCATCCTCAGCGCAATCTATGGCGATGACACCTATCTTTACACCAATGCCACGCTTGATTTTGTCACCCTCGTCATCGTGGCGTCTACCTATGGATTTGGCTCGGCGCTCTCCAGTATCCCCGTACTCCTTTGGATGTCATTCTTCTATTTCATAGGATGGATGTTCAAAGGCTCTATCTCTATGTCGCCCGACTCTTTGAGCGCACAAATCATCACCGAAACCAACATCGTGGGCGGCGTCCTTATCGCTGCAGCAGGTTTGGGAGTTCTCCACATCAAGGACTGCAAAACGGTTAATCTCCTTCCCTCTCTCTTGCTCCCCATGATTTATCTTTGCATCCGCAGTCTGTTCTAAAAAAGAGAGAGAGGTCGAATAAAATAAAATACTATAAACACAATAGCAATGAGAACAGTAAGGACAACCTCCGTAGTAGTTACCGATATGAAAAAAAGAGTAGAAAATATTCTGATGTCAGTTTCATGGCGTGACTTGCCAGCACCTACTTTCAGAAATCTTCATCCTGGTTTTATCATAAGATGGACGGCATCGATGGCAACGGAGGTGTAGGAGGCTTCAACCCACAAGAAGCCGAGCAGATGCGTGATGCACTTATCGATCTATCTAACCGCATTCGTCGCGCTGCAGAAAAAATTTAGGCGAAGTTCTCATTGACCTTTCAAAACAAAAGTGGCCCGTAGGCAACGGGCCACTTTTTTGTCTCAACGAAAAAGTAGCGGAACGTTAAAAACTTTAGTCTCACAAAATAAATGCTCAAACCTTCGCCTCTAACGTTTTATTTTGACTATCGCTGCAACAAGATTCTGCTCATGGCCAAACATGCACAGACTGCAAGTTCTAAAAAGGATGTATGCTGCAATCGAAGTAGTGGTACAGAAGAGCAAGATTACTCACACCTCCAATCTATCATTGTGTGTATAGTCCTATTGCAACTCCACCGACTGTATCCATCACTCTCTCCTCCCAGAAAGAACTTATTTTTTGTTGTCACGTTGTCACTGAGGAAAAAAGTATTGATATATAAGCACTTAAGGGCGTGAGCTGACAGAATAGGGATGTCGGCGGATAGGCTTATTGTATCTGAAAACGCAATAAGGATATAGGCGCTTGAGCAGATTCTTTTCGTGCTTCTCCTCATAGAAGAGGATAATAAAACCGCTCACATCTGTCCGTGAGTTTAATTGCCTCTGGATTTGCCCATATTAGAACCGCCCTCTTGTGAGGTACTACCCGTCTTAACATCTGAATTTTCAATGCTTCGAGCCGTTTTCTTCACCACTGCTCGCAATTTGCCAAAGCGCCAACTAATGCCAAGCGAAATTCTCGAAAGACCGTGAATCACATAACTCTCCGAACTTCTGAACATCGCTGTCTGAGTTGTATTTTTTAATGTTTGGTGAGGATTGAAGATATTGAAGCCATTGAGTGTAACCGTCAAACGGTCTTCCTCAAGAAAAGAGCGAGAAAGATTCAGGAAATAGTATTTGAACTCAGAGCCTTGTCCTTGCAGACTAATATCGCCCCAAGTAGCACCTGCACCAAGACCAAATTTTAGTTTCCAGGGTAAGTCTTGTCGAAGCATCGCAAAGAAATTGCCCGAAAAGCCATAATTATGGTCACTTGTCCTATAAGATTTCAAATCTGAATATTTCAGATTTCCGTTCAATGTAAAAGCTGCCGATTTCCATGGGTTTACATTCAGATAAGTATCAAAGCTCCATTGCTTAGAATGTAGGAAATTGCCACTTGTTGAATGCTCCACACCATCTTTCATAAAACTATAGAATGTCAAACCATTATACGACGTAGAATAAGTTGCAGAAAAATTAACACTAAACTTTTGACTAAACAGACTATAATTCAGTTGGAAATTATGCGCTGTCTCACTCTCCAAATTGGGGTTACCATAGCTTATTTTCTCGGGGGAAAGATGATTAACATACGGAGAAAGATAATAAATATCTGGGCGACCGATACGCAAGTTATAGCCAAGACGAAGTAGCTGTGTATCGGTTAGATTATAGCCCAGATTCAAACTGGGAACCCAGTCATTGAGCCGCGTAGAAAAAGCCGCACGAGTCCCATTGGGATAGGTCACACGAATATGAGAACTCTCAAAACGAAGCCCCGAACGGAGAGAGAAACGTTTCAACCTATAGATGTATTCCGTGTAGCCCGCCGAAATGTCCGTACGATGACGATAAAGCAGACTTTGAGCAACATCAGGTAAGAAATCTGTTGCTGTTCCTGCCAAACGAGAGTATTCCTCATTATCAGAACGATTAAGGCGATAGATGTATTTTGCCCCGACAGACAGCGTATGATTCTCTCCGAGCGGAGAGGTAAAGTCGATCTGTGCTGTGTGTTCTTGCGATTTATTATCAGGGTCGATACGGCGATCTTTCAGCGCGAAAGGCACGCTTTGCAAATTGTCGTAAACATTGAGAGTCTTATTGTTTCTCAAATCCGAACTAAACCGATAAGAAACGGTCAAATTCTGATTTTCTTTACCAAACTGATGCTGATAGTCGACACTGGTGTTTATCCCATGATATCGACTGTCTCTATGGTTCACATTGTCATAAGAATAAACAGTCCCTGCATTTCCCGTCAGGAATGTTGAAGAAAGGCCATGTCCCTTCTGCCTGCCAGCATAAATACTACTACTAACACTCAGCAAATCATGCTTCGAAATATCATAACTGGCATCTAAGCCTCCAAAACCAGAAGTCCCATGATTATAGGACTCTCCTTTTGTTTTCAGCAAATGATTAACAGGATCAAGGATGAGTTCACGTTCAGATTCCGTCGTATTGCGCAACGAATTTTCGCCATTTACTCCTCCATGCGCAGAAAGCGTCAGTTTACCTATCTGCGCCATACCAAAAAAATTTCCTCCCCATCCGCGATTGCTCCAATAAAGCGTAGGCGTTACAGTATAACCAGTCGTTGTCGCCTCCGTGGCAGTGACGATATTCAGTATGCCCGATGTGCCTTCCGCATCATATTTTGCACCAGGATCGGTGATAACTTCCACTTTCTTTACTACGCTGGCGGGAAAACTCTTCAGAACCACCGACGGATTATCGCTCATCATCTTGTTGGGCTTTCCGTTGACGTAAACCTTAAAGTTCGCTTTTCCATTGACTGTTATCTTGTCCTGCCCATCTACTGTAACGAGAGGCACCTTCCGAAGCATTTCCAACATGGTATTGGTCTGCGCATCAGGATCGTCACTCATACTGTAAACCAAACGGTCTATCTGACTTTTCACCAACGGACGAGCAGCTACCACCTCTGCCGTAGCCAGCGACTGTCCTGCATCTTGGGTCAGAATAGTACCAAGTTCAACCATTTTGTCTGCATCCAGCACCAGTTCTTTCGTTGTTGGCAACTTGCCAATAATGGCTGTTTGCAAGATATATGTTCCTGGTTTTGTATAGTGTAAGGTAAACTTACCACTGGCATCCGTAGTCGCCACAACCAAAGGCTTTATCTCTCCTTTGCGAAAGAGACGCACTGTGGCATAAGGCTCTTTATGTTGGCTCAGAGAGTCCTGTACAACACCATGAATAGTATAACCACCTGCTACTTGTGCCGTAGCAAATATAGAACACGATAGTAAAGCAGCTATCAAAAATGTTTTTTTCATAAAAAAGATCTTTGAATCATTATGGCAAAGGTAAGAAAGAGTTTGTATTGATGCAAAAATCTACAAAAATAAAAATCACAAAAATCAGTATAATACGTATATTATGCAAACAAAAGCAAGGGATTTGTCGAATAAATCAACGTTTCGACAAATCCCTTGCTGGATAAGAAAAGTATTGCTATTTGATATTTTCGCGAATGCGGCAGAGATAGGCATTTAGGCCGTCTTCGTCGCGGCGGTCTATAATTTCGAGCAGTTCCTTGAGTTCTGTTCGGATTTTCTCCACCTGCCGTCCTGTGCGCGGGTTAAACAAAATTTCGCGCAGGAGCGTGTCGTCCTCACTGAGCACCCCTCGAGCAATGGCCAAATGGCGTTTGAAGGTGGTGCCTGGTGCATCTTGGTGCTTCATTACGGCAGCAAAGGTGAAAGTAGAGACAAACGGAATGGACAAGGAGTAAGCCACCGTTTCATCGTGTTCGTCGAACGTATATTCGCAGATGTGCAAACCGAGCCGACTGTACAGATCGCGAAAGAAGATACGCCCCATGTAGTCGCCCTCATTGATAATGATGGCGTTCTCTTCTGCCAATTTTCCTAAATTGGCAAATGTCGGGCCAAACATGGGGTGTGTGCTAACATAGCGTTGTCCGCACTTTTCGTAGAATTCATGTAGCCCTGTTTTCACTGAAGCTATATCAGAGATAATGCAGTCGGGCGTGAGATGCGGTAATACTTCTTCGAAAACGCTCAACGTATATTTCAGCGTCACAGCATTGATAACGAGTTCGGGCTTAAACGCATCGATTTCTTCCAATTGCGTGAAGCGTTGCGTGTTATACATAAAGCGCAACCGCTTGGGGTTGACATCGTACACAGCTGTTTCGTGCTCAAAACTAAGAAGGTCTACAAAAAACGATCCCATCTTGCCAGCACCTAAAACTAAAATTCTCATATTTCTAATTATACATTCCTCACCATCTCTTCAATGCAACAGATGGCTTCTAAGACACAACAAAGAACACGCTGCTTCCTTTCGCATGCAAGAGAGAGCGAGTGAGCTTTTTCTCCTTTCTATTCTCTATTTAATATGTCCACTTGCTGGCGCACGCTTTCTTCGTGGATAGCTTCAAAAACGGTTTTCATAAAATCGTTCGACATACCGCTCAACACGCCTTGCGCTCCGCGCTTGTTGATAATCTCACTGTAGCGTGCCGTTTGCACAATGGTCATATTGTGGTCTTTCTTGTAAGCGCCAATCTCTCTGCTGACACGCATCCGCTTTGCCAGCAGGCGGATGAGGTCGTTGTCGATGTGGTCAATCTGTTTGCGGAGCGCTTCGAGGTTCTCCGTGGAGGCAGCAGAGTCGCGAATCACCAGTTTGTCAAGGATAAAGTTGAGTACATCGGGAGTCACCTGTTGCTTGGCATCGCTCCACGCTGCATCAGGATTACAATGCGATTCAATAATCAAGCCATCGAAACCGAGATCCATAGCTTGCTGAGAGAGTGGAGCAATGAGTTCGCGGCGACCGCCTATGTGACTGGGATCACCAAAGATGGGCAGGTTGTGAATGCGGCGGCGCAATTCTATAGGTACGTGCCACATGGGCAGGTTGCGGTAGAGACTTTGCTCGTAGGTCGAGAAACCGCGATGGATAACGCCCAGGCGTTTCAAGCCAGCTTGATTGAAGCGGAGCAGACCGCCTATCCAGAGCTCCAAATCAGGATTAACGGGGTTTTTACAAAGGATGGGGACATCCACGCCTTTCAAACTATCGGCCAGCTCCTGCACAGCGAAGGGGTTGGCCATTGTGCGCGCGCGCCTATCCAAAGGATGTCGATGCCGTATTTTAGGGCCAGTTCCACATGCGCAGCTGTAGCCACTTCTGTAGCGGTGAGCATCCCCACTTCCTCGTGTACTTCTTTGAGCCATTCCAAAGCTGGTTCGCCGTGACCTTCAAAGCCTCCGGGTTTTGTACGAGGTTTCCACACTCCCGCACGATATATACGTATGCCTTCAGCTGCCAATTGTTTGGCAGTGGTCATCACTTGTTCCTCACTCTCTGCCGAACAAGGGCCGGCTATGACGATGGGCCGATGTGTAGCATCTATCCCATCCAGATTCAGAGGTGCTAATTCGAGTTCCATATCTGTTGTTCTTTATTTCTATTATTACTTTTCAAATACTGCTTGGATTCGACGAAGGGCTTCAGCCATCATTTCTTCTTTCGCACAGAGACTGATGCGGATATAACGACGTCCGTTGCTGCCAAAGATAAAACCGGGAGCCAGAAATACATGGGCTTCGTGGAGAACTTTCTCCGTGAGATCTTCAACATCGGCGTAATCATCGGGTATGCGCCCCCAAACGAACATTCCCACAGAATCGGTATCGTACTTGCAGCGGAGCGTGTCCATGATTTGCCAAGCCAAGCGGCGACGGCGCTCATAAGTGGCGAAGTTGTTTTCTCTGTGCCATTCATCGGAGTTGTCGAAGGCTTGAACGGCGGCCAACTGCAAGGCGCGGAATGTGCCGGAGTCTATATTACTCTTTACTTTCAATATCCATTTTGTCCACTCGGCGTTGGTCACACACATTCCCACGCGCCAGCCTGGCATATTGTGGCTCTTCGACATCGAGTTGAATTCAACACAATGCTCTTTCGCTCCTTCCACTTGAAGCAGGCTCATAGGTTCGTGGTTCAGGATGAAACTATAAGATTGTCATTGACAACTACTATGGCGTGACGGCGAGCAAAGTCAACAAGACGCTCGTAAGTATTCCGCAGAGCAGGTGCTCCCGTTGGCATGTGGGGATAATTGCTCCACAGCATCTTCACGCCCGTCAAATCCATTTTTTCCAGCTCGTCGAAATCGGGCTGCCAATCGTTCTCGGGTTTCAGATTATAGTAGACCACCTCAACGCCCAACAGCGTGGGCAGAGCAGTATAGGTGGGATAACCAGGATTGGGCACAAGAATTTTATCACCTGGATTGCAGAAAGCCAGCGTAACATGGAGGATGCCTTCCTTTGAGCCAATGAGCGGTTGTACCTCTGTGTCGGGATTCAGACTAACGCCATAGAAACGCGCATAGAAGTTGGCCATCGCTGCGCGCAGTTCTGGTATGCCGCGGGTGGGTTGATAGCCGTGGGCTGAAGCTTTGCGCGCTTCGGTGCAAAGCACTTCGATGGTTTCCTTTGAGGGCGGATTGTCGGGGCTTCCTATTGCGAGCGAAACCACGTCCTTTCCTTCGGCGTTCATGTGTGCCACTTCTGCGCATTTCCTTGAGAAGTAGTATTCACTGACAGCCGTCAATCGGTTGGCGGGTTTGACTTTCTGAGCAGTATCCATAATATGCGGTAGTTTATGTGTTGATCTGTTTTATTTTCCTTCGTATTCTCCGAGAATCCTCAACTGTCGGGTCAGTGGGCGCACGGCATCTATGCTCTGGCGGTAGCGGTGAAAATCGGAATAGCTCACATCGACATAGAAAAGGTATTCCCATTCTCGCCCAATGATGGGGAGCGACTGAATCTTTGTCAAACTGAGGTGATAGAAACTAAAGATGCTCAACACCTGGCTCAAACTGCCTTCAGCATGAGGCAGAGAAAAGACGATGGAGGCTTTGGTGGAGTGGTGAACATTCCGCAGCGCCTCAGCGGCCCAAGTATTACTGAGCACGAGGAAACGGGTGTAGTTGTGCTTGTTGTCCTCTATGGAGCGTTCCAGAACTTTTAGGCCGTAGAGTTCGGCTGCATCGGCGTGGCAGATGGCGGCGTGTCCGTGGAGTTGCATCCGTGCTATTTTCTCCGCTGCACCTGCCGTATCTTCGGCCTCCACCACTTTCAGATGGGGACGGTGAGAAAGGAAGTGGCGACATTGGGCCAAGCCACGGGATGTGAGTTCACTTCCTTCAGCATCTTAGGACTATCGTCGGGCAAACACATCAAACTGTGCTCTATATGGAGCTTGTGCTCTCCCACAATGGTCATGCCGCTCTGCTGGAGCAGTTCGTAGTTGTGGAGCAAACTTCCTGCTATGGTATTCTCTATGGCTACCAGTGCGAGCAAATCGTTGTCCTGCCGAGTTTGTGCAAACAAACTTTCAAACGTATCGCAGCAAACGAGCTCTATCTCCTCACCAGCAAAAAACTGATGGGCTGCAATGTCGTGGAAAGAACCTTTGATGCCTTGTATCGCTACTCGTTTCATTTTCTTCGTCTTCTTTCGGTGGTGGATAGGAACTGAAAGATAATAAAAAATCCCGCTCTATCGGGCGGGACATTTTATAGGTTTCATTTTCTTATTTTATGCATACGACATCCCGCTTCACTTGTTCAGCAAAGTAATAATAAAAGTAAAAGTTAAAACCTTTATTGGGTGTCATATATCTATCGAATGTACTTGTTAATGCTGCAAAGGTAGTACTTCATACGGACGCACCAAACAAAAACAAGTTTTTTTCTAAGAAAGCCTAAAGAAACTTATCTTTTCCTCTTTTCGCCCCAAGAACACTTTATGACAAAGAAGCCTTCTGTCTATTTTCGTCAAGAAATCTCTTATTCTATTGACCTGAGAATGGCTCGAAATCCAACTTGAAACAAAGTTATTCTCAGACCTGTCCGACTCGTCCACCCCATCCGATAAGGATGTTTGAGGATACAATAAGGCAATCCGCGAACATCCTTATTGCTTCGGCTGACACAATAAGGATATTGGCGAACACGATAAGGAAAATGATGGAAGAGGATAGAGCATTTTTCAACAAAAAGGAGAAAAACGCGTCTTTTTCCCTCCGAAACAGAGTTTTTTGCGCACCTCCTCACTGCTCCGCTTTTGGGCTTTTTGAACAGATACCGTGCGTTTTAATTTTCTTAACATCTATTTTGTGTTTCACCAATGTAAAGATAATACGCACCAAAGAGAGCATTCAACCTCTCTCATGTACTGACAGATAGTAGCCTTTTAGGGGTATTTCTGCATGTAAAAGACGTTAATAGAAAGGAAGGAAACAAACTTTTGCTTAACTTCGCAGCACTATGCACGAAGAAATACAGGATTTCATTGATGCGCTGGAAAGCTACATCAATACCGCTCTACGCGAAAGCTTAGAACCGGCCGAATACACGCATGAAGCGTTGGAAATTGTGGATGCCCGCAATCATTTGTTCCGCTCTGCTGGTGAGCGCGCCACAGATGAGGAAGCCAACATCTATGCGCTACGCGATCTCCTGCACATCGATGTTGACACACTTGAGACACAAGTGAACCGGGCAAGGCTCAGAGCCGTAGCTCGAAACTATTTTAATGACTAACAGATCAAAAACAGTATGGAAGAAAATATTAAATATCACCACAAACTCCCTATTCAACTTCGCTTCAACGATGTTGATCGCTACGGCCATGTGAATAACAATGCCTACTTCTCTTTCTATGATTTGGGCAAAGTGGATTATTTCAATTTAGTTTTGAAAATCTACAACGGGAAGCCAGATGTTGTTCCTGTGATTGCTAACATCAATGCGGACTTCATAGCTCCGGTTCTCTATGGAGATGATATTGTCATGGAAACTTGTGTAAGCCATGTGGGGCGTAAGAGTTTCACGCTTGAGCAAAGGGCCATCAACCGAAAGAACAACAACGTGGTTTGCCATTGCCGTTCAGTTATGGTGTGTTTCTCATTAAAAGACCAAATCTCGGTAGAAGTCCCCGACTCTTTCCGCCGTGCCATCGAGGAGTTTGAGCATACAAAATTCCCGCTCGAGAAATAAGAAAACCTCTCCTAATGCCCTGCTCCAGTAGGGCATTACCTATAAAATTAAACTTTCACTCATGTCACAAGTCATAACCTATACGCTGGACATCCGCAAAGACATCGACCGACTTTGCTCTGAGAACTACGACCAGATGTTTATCCTGACGGACGACACGACGGAGCAACTCTGTCGCCCCTTACTCGGCCACATAGACGGAGTGGGCAAAAGTATCGTCATTCCAGCTGGCGACGACAACAAGACATTGGAAACCGTCAGCAAAGTATGGACGGAACTGCAACAACGCAAAGCCTGTCGCCACTCGCTGCTCATCAATCTGGGCGGAGGTATGGTTACGGACCTCGGTGGCTTTGCGGCCTCCACCTTCAAACGAGGGATAGACTTCGTCAACATACCCACAACGCTGCTTGCCATGGTCGACGCGGCCGTTGGAGGTAAGACGGGCATCAATTTCAATGACTTCAAAAACGAAATAGGCGTTTTCCGCGATGCTCGAGAGGTTATTATCGACACTTCCTTCCTGCGCTCGCTCGACAGCCAGAACCTGCGTTCGGGTTATGCTGAGATGCTGAAACATTCCTTGCTGAAGGATACCGCTATGTGGGCAAGTCATGTAACATTCGACCTTTGCAAACCTAATTTTGTGCAGCTCCAAGAAATGGTGCGTCAAAGCATCGAGGTGAAACGTGCCGTTGTGGCTAAAGACCCAACAGAGAAAGGCATCCGAAAAGCCCTCAACTTGGGGCATACCTTCGGTCATGCACTCGAATCGCTGGCGATGTTGCAACAGCGCACGGGACTTCACGGTTACTTTGTGGCTTGGGGACTTATCTGCGAACTCTATCTGAGTTGCTCCCAAGGTTTCCCTATCGACAAGATGCGGCAAACGGTTCACTACATTCGCGAAAACTACGGCGACTTCCCATTTAGTTGCAACGACTACGAACATCTCTATCAGCTGATGCTTCACGACAAAAAGAATGTGGGAGATGTTATCAACTTCACCCTACTGCGCGACACGGGCGATATTCTCATCGACCAACACGCCACGAAAGAAGAAGTGTTTGAAGCCTTCGATTTTCTGCGAGAAGGCTGAGAGACATCTGTCGGAATAGAGCCGACATCATTTTGATTCAGAAAACTAAAAATAGATATAACAATGAAAAAAATCGTACTTATCGTAGCTTTGCTGACAGGTATCATGCTGCCCTCTACGGAGGTGGCACAAGCTACTACAACTCTTTCACAAAACAATACATCCGACCAACCCAACGCCGAACAGTTAAAACGCCTCGGTTTGGCCAATGCGCAGCTCACTTCAGTACGCAAAGGCATTTGGAGCGTTAGTCTAAACGGCCAGAGAGCGGGGTACGTCATCAATAGTTCCTCTTACGCGAAGAAAGTAACAGGCTACAACGGATACACTCCCGTACTTGTTTACGTCAACAAAGCAGGTAAGGTAGAACACATCTATACATTGCCCAATCAGGAAACACCAAAATTTCAAGATGGCTTCTGCTAATCTGATCAAATGGAAAGATGCTAGCGCCAAGAAGGATGCCAACATGCAGGTAGATGCTGTCAGTGGGGCTACTTATAGTAGCAATGCCTTGAATAAGAATGTTCAGGCCGCTCTCGCAGCCTACAACAAGTATTGTAAGTAAAGCCCTCCGGATGAATATTCCAAAAAATAAACAAAAGGGCACTGCTGCTAAAACGCGTTGGACGGATCTTCTGTCGCAAGCGGTTTCGCTAATGATTGTGTTCTTGATGCTGGCTGCCGTAGCCCTTGCGTCGGGTCGCCTCTTTGGGAAAGACATCACGGCAAAGGCTGCATCGCAGGCGGAAACCGCACCGACTTATGCCTTGCCCACGCAGCAGGAATTGGCAGATTTGGGGTATCCGAACGCCACTTTATCCGAGCGCGACTCTGCTATATGGGACGTAACGACAAGTGATGGAAAAGCTGTCGGCACACTCTACAACTCGGCGCGATGGGGTAAGGATATCATCGGTTTTGCAGGTCCTACGCCGCTCTTTATACTAACCGACACGAACGGACGAGTACTCCATATCACAGCACAAGCCAACCAGGAAACGGAAGGTTACTTCGGGCAAGCGTCACAGTTGCTCCACGCCTGGAACGGAAAGACTCCAGCTGAAGCTCTGAGCCAGAAAGTGGACGCCATAAGTGGTGCCACTTATTCGTCGCGGGCAATTATCGGTAACGTACAAGCCACTTTTTCGGCATTGGAAACGGGAAGTTCTGCAATAGGTAAGGCTCCGTTGTTGGGCTGGATAAAGACGGTGGTGGTTATCGCCGTGATGTTGTTCGGCATCCTTGCTGCCTGGAAATTTCGGGGTAACAAACGCGTGCGCATCACGATGTTGGTGCTCAACGTTCTTGTACTTGGCTTTTGGACGGGGCAGTTTATTTCTCTCTCGCTCCTGCGAAGCTGGATGGAGAACGGAGTTGATTGGATAGGTGCCCTTCCTGCTGTCATAATGGTGGCTTTTGCCATTCTGCTCCCCTATTTGGGTCGCAAGAATTTCTATTGCACGTGGGTTTGTCCTTATGGTAGTTTTCAGGAGCTGGCTTGGATGCTTCCGCTTCCCAAGATCAAAGTAAACGCAAAAGTATTCCGCCGGATGAAACAACTGCGCCTCGTGGTGTTGGGAATTATTCTGCTGATGCTTTGGATGGGCATAGGCGCGGAAATCTTAAACTACGAACCGTTTACAGCCTTTATGTTCACGAGCGCTCCTATCGGCGTGGTGATTTTCTCGGCCGCGTTCGTCATTCTGAGCCTCTTCGCCCCACGCCTCTGGTGTCAAGCTCTCTGCCCTGTAGGAATGTTGCTCAACACAGCTGAGGATCGCACCATTCCAACAAAGAAAGTGAAGAAATAAAGCCGCACAACAACGACTGAGAGTATCACAACTTCAAACACAATCGTCAAATCTATATGAACAAGTATAAAATCATTTCGTTCTTCCTTGCCATCGCTCTGCTGGCAGCAGAAGCGCGCCTTTTCATGGATAATAATGCGCAAGAGGTGAGCACTTCCGAGGCTGTATTTCAGAACATATTGACGCGTAGCTCTATCCGAGAGTACACCGCAGCGCCCGTGTCGCGCACCATGCTTGACTCGCTCTGCCGCGCAGCCATGGCAGCTCCAACTGCCATGGACAAACGCCCCTGGAAATTTGTTGTCATCGACGACAAAGCCGTGCTGCAAGAACTGACCAAAGCTCTACCCTACGCTCAGGCTTTGAAAACGGCCCCCGCAGCCATAGCTGTTTGTGGCGATCCTACTCTCATGGACAAAGAGCATAAACCTACGGAATGGTGGGTGGAGGACTGCTCCGCAGCCACAGAGAACATGCTGCTCGCTGCACATAGTTTAGGACTGGGTGCAGTATGGTTGGGCGTTTATCCAGCCGAGACGCTCGTTGCTTCAGTCAGTAGCACTTTGAAACTTCCTTCAAATCTGAAGCCACTCTGCATTGTTGCACTCGGCCATCCTAAAGGTGATGCTCAGCCGAAGGATAAATACGCGAAAGACAACATACGCTACAATGTGGGAGACTTCCCCGGTGCGCAAGCAGGAGAGGAAGAGGAAAGCACGGAAGGCGGAGGTTTCTAAACTGAATAGGCCTACTTACAAAAAGAGATGTTACATTTTGTTGCATCTCTTTTTCATTTTTAGACCGAATTATTATGCGAGTAAATAATCTCGTAAATTCGCGCCTATGTTAATCATCTTGTCAACTTCCATTACGCAAGAAATGAAGACAACCGCAACGCTCACTTCATCGGAACTTTACAGTCAAAGATACCCCAAGGATAGCGGCAGCCATAAGCAGCAATGTTTCAACGCTGGTAGGCTTTGCGCATTGACAGCTTACTCGTGGCAATCAATCTGAAAGACTAAAAATAAAATACCAAGATGAAAAAGACCTCCAAAGTAAGTATCTTCAACAAAATCCCAGCAGGTGTCATTTGCTTAGTTCTTATAACTGCTCTGTTCTGTTATATGGGCAGCAAAATGGGTGCAGCAAATATGCTCAACACCATTATGAAGACGGCACACGACTTATTGCTCAACACGTGCTTCTACCTGATGGCCATCTGCGTCATTACGGGAGCTATCGGCAAACTCTTCGTAGAATTCGGCGTAGTGGATATGCTCGAAAAACTCTTGCGTCCACTCATGCGTCCGCTATTCAACTTGCCGGGCGTAGCCTCTTTGGGCGCGGTGCTGACTTTCCTGTCCGATAATCCAGCTATCATCACGCTGTCCAAAGACAAGCGGTTTGCCAGCTACTTTAAGAAATACCAGTTTATCTCCCTTACCAACTTCGGTACAGCCTTCGGAATGGGCCTCATCGTTATCATCTTCATGATTGGACAAGGCTTTTTCATCGAACCTCTTATCGGACTCTTCGGTGCCTTCTGCGGCTGCATCGTTTCCACACGCCTAATGCAACGTTTCATTATCAAGAAGTACCCCAACTTTGCTGAAGAGAGCGCCGTAGTAAACCCCGAAGCACGCGAAGGCCAGCGCGCTTTGGCTGCACAAGTGGAACACCAAGAAGAAAACGGTATATTCTTACGCACCTTGAACGCGCTGCTCGACGGAGGCCGTTCGGGCGTCGACATCGGTATTGCCATTATCCCCGGCGTACTCATCATCTCCACGCTCGTTATGATGCTGACTTTTGGCCCTGCTGCATCGGGCCAATACTCTGGTGGAGCTTACGAGGGAACTCAACTGCTGCCCATGCTGGCCGAGAAAGTGGACTGGCTCTTTGACTGGTTCTTCGGCTTCTCCGATCCCCATCAGATTGCTTTCCCTATCACGGCGCTTGGAGCTGTTGGAGCGGCCTTAGGACTTGTACCTAATTTTGCACAACACGGTTGGCTCGATGGAAATGCTATTGCCGTTTTCACGGCCATCGGCATGTGCTGGAGTGGATTCTTGAGTACTCATACGGCCATGCTTGACTCACTGGGCTACAGAGAACTCACATCGAAAGCTATCATCTCACATACTTTCGGCGGCATTGCAGCTGCTCTCGTGGCGCATTGGATTTACCTACTGACAACTCTTATTTGACAATAGAACGAAAAGACATAAAACTAAATGGGATTCTTCAAAAACCTCTTTGGAACTTCCGAACCTAAAACGGAAGCCGATCAAAAGAACGACACAGAAAAGATGTTCAATATTTTCCATGACGACGGCGTGCGCGCCAAGAACATGGGTGAACTCAAATTTGCGGAACAGTGCTTCACAAAAGCTTTGGAGATTCGCGATGATGCACCTACGCGCAGCTATCTGGTTGAAGTGCTCATCCTTCTTCAACAGTACGACGAGGCAGTGCCTCAACTCCAACATTTGCTGGATGCTGCCCCCGACAATCTCGAAGTAGCCCTCCTCTTGGCCAGCACCTACGGACGAACAAAGAACTACGAGGAAGAACAAGCTCTTACCGACAAATCAAAGAGCAGCACCCCGATGAGCCTCGCGCCCTCTATTTTGCGGGCGAAGCTGCACATGGGTTGGGACAAGACTTTCAGGCCATCGCTTTCCTCACGCAGGCTCTTCAACAGGAAGAACACTATCCTGCCGCTCTCCTACTTCGCGCGCAGATTCTAGCTTCTATGGGACAGTACAACGAAGTGCTCGCCGATGCCGAGGCTCTTTTGGAACTCGATAACGAGAATGAAGAATTCCTTCTGCTGCATGCCGATGCGTTGCAAGGCACTGGCCGCGACACAGAAGCCGAGGAAGCGTATCTGAAAGTGCGCGAGATGAATCCTTTCAGCATGGAAGCGATGGAGAAATTAGGGGCTTTCTATGTTCTCCACCATCAGTTGGACAAGGCCTTGGCTCTCTACGATGAAGCCATTGAGTTGCAGCCCGAGAACGCCGTTGCCTATAAACTTCGCGGGGCTGTAAAGCTCCAGCTCAACGACAAACTTGGCGCTGAAGACGACCTAAAGAAATCTTTGGAACTTCAACCGGAGAGCGCAAAAGAACTTGATGGTGAATACTCCAACATCGAAAACAAGATGGAACAACGCTATCGTGCACAAATCCATTCCAGTTCTAAACACCTCCTATCATGAACGAATTTCCAAAACACTTGCTTGCGCTGGCCTTCTTCAATCTCATCCCAGCCCTGCTGAGCATATTCTTTCTCTTTGGCGGAGCCACCATTGGCTATAGCCCAAACGCCATTCTCTCCTTCCTGTTCTACCTTCTGAGTAACCTACTGTGGGTCATCCCTATCAGCACTTTCTTTTTTGGCCTTAACGAGTTTCGCCGAGGCTATGAGAAACGCAGCCTTGCCCTTCTCATCGCTGGTTCACTCTTTACCATCGGCGACATTCTCTTTCTGATTCTCCGATAAAGACCGAGCATTCACAGAGCAGATAATTTCAATTACATATTGCGTCTTTACGCCCACTGAAACCTCCTATGTTTCAGCGGGCGTTCTTCTTGAAAACAGGAGCAAACAAAAGATATAAAACTGCCCGATATTTTTACAACGACACAGAGTGAAATAGAATCCAAATCAAAGCTTTCTATCCATCAGCTTCTCAAAAATCGAACAAAAAAGGATTGTTTTCTCGGAAAAACATCTCAAAAATATATTTCAACAAGATAAAAAGAGAGACTAAAATCCTCATCTAAGGATTTTTCTGACCTTATCTCATCCAAAAAACACAATAAGGCTGCCAACCGACTTCCTTATCGCGTGGGCTGACGTAATAAGGAAATTTTCAAACATCCTTATTGTATTCTCAGATCTCCTTATTGGACAGATCGGACGAATCGAACTCGTTGGAGGACAACTTTACTCCGACTTGGATTTCAAGCCATTCTCACAGCCACAAAATAAGAATTTCGTTTACAAAATAAAAGCAGCTACTTCTTATGAAGTAGCTGCTCAAAAATAAGTATAGACCTATGAATTCAGTTTCGTAGTGTATTCAGATTCAAAATTAGGCGTAAAAAAATCAGAATCTAAACGCTGCTGAATTTCTTCAGGAGAGAAGAAACGCCCTCCGTCTAATTCAGCGGAAGGATGAGGCTGTGCAGCAGTTGTAGTGCGAAAGACATTCACAAGTTCGCGCTCTCGGTTGGATTCAAAGACATAGCGCGTTACAAACTCAGGCTGGTAATCCGTAGGACGAAGGCCCAATTCCTCCCAAACCTCCCGCACCAAAGCATCCTCTATACTCTCGCCAAAATCTACGTGTCCGCCACACGCCGTATCCCATCTCCCTGGCTGTATGTCCTTCCAGTCGGGACGCCTTTGCAGGAACAGTTCTCCTTTTGCATTGAACACATGGAGATGAACCACGGGGTGGAGCAATTTAGAACCATCGTGGCAATGGCCGCGCGAGGCTTGTCCAACAACACGCCCCGCTTCATCAACGATGGGAAATATCTCGTTTTTATTTTCTTCCATTTTTTCAGCAGTTGGGTACGCCTTCTTTCGTCAGCAAGACAAAGAAGGCAGAACACATCAGAAGTTGAGTAAACAGCCGTCGCCGTAGGAAAGGAAACGGAAGTCGTGCTCCAGCGCATAGTTATAGATGCGCCGCCAATCTCCTTTGACAAAGGCCGAAACGAGTAAGAGGAGAGTGGACTGCGGCTGGTGGAAATTCGTTATCATCGTCCGCACAACGTGGTACTCATAGCTCGGAGCAATCATTATCTGCGTGCTGGTGTGAAGCGTAGGCAGGTTGTTACGCTCCAGATAGTCGAGAATGTTTTGCAAGGCCTGCAAAGTGGTGAGCGGTTCAGCAGTTTGCGCTGCATATTCATAGGGCATCCATTGCGGCACACGCAATTCTTCCTCGGTAGCATTGGGATTCTCCTGCAAGATTACGCCTATATAATAAAGGCTCTCAAGGGTGCGCACCGATGTAGTACCTACAGCGATACATTGCCCGCCGTGAGCTATCAGTTTCTCAATCGAAGTGCGCGCCACAGCAATCCACTCGCTGTGCATCGTATGCCCTTCTATTTCTTCGCTCTTGACAGGCTTAAACGTGCCTGCACCTACGTGGAGCGTAATCTCATCACGCTCTATGCCGTGGGCATCTAATTGTGACAACAATTCGTCGGTGAAATGAAGGCCAGCAGTGGGAGCTGCCACTGAACCTTTTATCTTAGAATAGACCGTTTGGTATTCTTCCAAATCCCGTTGTTCCGTATCGCGGTTCAAATATGGCGGTATGGGCAATTCACCTATCGCATCGAGAATCTCGGAGAAAGCAACGGTATCATCGTTCCAATCGAAAGTTACTTCGAAGCCCGTACCAGAAACTCCTCCGCGCTCGGCCGTCAGTGTGAGCAATTTATCACCCACCTTGATTTCCTGCTCCAAACGTCCTTCTTTCCATTTCTTCATATTACCGATGAGACAGGTCCAAGTGACACGGCGCGTAGTGGAAAGTTCACCTGATAGTCGGACGGCGTGTGCGGTTCGAGACAAAAGACCTCGATGAGAGCACCTGTAGCCTTGCGGAAATGAAGACGAGCATAGATCACCTTCGTATTATTGAACACGATGAGTTGTCCTGGCTGTAGATAGTTTGTCAGATTGCGGAAAACATCTTCCCCTATGCCTTCTTGATTATAGAGGAGCAACTTGGCCTCATCTCTTTTCTCGAGCGGATGTTTTGCTATGCGCTCGTCGGGCAAGTCGTAGGAAAGTCTTTGATGTGTATATGTCGTGGATCTTGCATAAGTTGTAAGTTTTTTTCAGTCGGCAAAAGTAATCAATTCAAATGGTACAAACAAAAAGCACCTCCCGCGTGGGGAAGTGCTTGAGGGAGATAGGAAGCGAGACAAGGGAGGGGAAGTTAGTTGAGCACTTCCCACTCGATGAGAAGCTTGTTGTCGCTCACATGACTTCCTGCTAAGAAGAGCGCGTAATTCACTTCTACACGTCCACCCACCTCGGACATGGCTGCCTGATAGCGATGCGTGTGGATCTGCATAGGCAGCGCACCATGGGGAGTGATGTAGCGAGAACTTACACGTTCGCGTTCTACAAAAGTCATACGTGAGCGCACCTGCCCCATACGCCGCAATTCAGCCTGCGCCATATCGAAAAGGACATGAGTAGGGCCGCCATTGTCAGCCTCGTTGTAGCTGAGCAGATGACGGTTGTCGCGAATGCCCCAAGTGCCTTTGAATGTGTTTTGAATCTTTTCAGTTTGTCCGCCAACATTTGTAATCAGGCGGGTATGAATGGTAACGGTTTGCATCTTTATCGTACTATGATTTTCTTACTGTTACGAAGATAAATTCCTGGTTCTGAAGGACGCGCAACACGGAGGCCGTCGAGGCGATGCCAAACCTCTCGCCCCACAACTTCGGCGGAACGAACGGCCGTAGTAGCAGGTAGCGTGAACGAAACTTGGCGCACTACCTTCCACGGGCTGCGCACGAGCAACGTATAGGTTTGGCCAGGAACGAGCGCGGTGAACTGAACGGTATCTCGCATCGATTCGCCACTATTTAGATAGATATATTTCGGATGGCGCGTGCCCTGCACCGAGACATCAAGGCCAGGAATAATTTCATAGACCAAAGACTGCCCCGTACGGGAAAGACCGGCCGCATTCTCCACAGAAAGCGTGATGCGAACAATGCTGTCGGAAGGGAAAGTTAGCTGCGGCTCAGAAAAAGTCAGTTGTGCTCCGCTCCCCGCTACTACTGTCAGCGTGTCAAGACTGAAGATGTGGCGGTCGTCAGGCGTCAATCGGAGGACACGCTGGCCCAACTGACGGAAGCGCACATGAAGCAGAAGAGTCTTAGCCTCGCCCGGCTGCAAAGTTGCAGAAGTGATGCCAACGTAGTCAGCTTGTCGCAACGTGTCGGTGTCGGAGGGGAGATTGGTGAATAGGGCAAAAGGAGTAGTGAGTGGGTATGCAGCGGTGTTTCTGACAAAGAGACGGATGCGCGTATATATGTCGCGCGTGGGAACATCAAGGATTTGCACGGAGTCGATGACTATTTCCTTCCCCGTTCGCTGAAGCGTGTCGGGGAGTTCCACGGAAAGGCTGTCGGGGTGTAGGAATAATACTTCCTTATTTGCAAAGAAGCCTTCGCCCTTTCCTATTTCCGTTTCCTGACCGAGCGGCTCTGGAAAATAAAGAATATCGAGATTGAAATAGCCATCATAATCGCCTCCATAGCCCCAATTGATATGGAAATTTCCATCTTTATCCTGCCCATCGAGCACAAAGGCATGGCCGCCAAGATGCTGAACATTGCCAGCGCAATATACAGGGCGTCCAGATTCTACTTCGTTACGGATAGCTGCTACCCAAGCTGAGGGATCGTACTTATAACTGTCGAGATAGTGTACATACTTCAAACCAAAAACGCGCTGCAGCGGCTCAATGGCACGATAAGAGCTGGCAGCACTTTCCCGCAGTCCCCAATTCATATGAACGGCCTGGCCGAGATAATAACTCAAGCGAGCAACGGCATCTATGGATGCAGCGGATTCCGCACCCGTGTAGTGCGGCAATATCAACTTTGAATCTACACTCGCTCCAGGGCTAATGTCGGGAATCTGGTAGTTTTTTGTTGTCCAACCTTTGAGCGTATCTTGCAAGGTGTACACTCGCTGATAATAAGTCAGTATCTGCTCTAAGGCCGTAGCCACACAACCCACCACGCAACGTTCCGAACTGAGAACAGAATCGGCGTTGAGAAAGAAAGGACAAGCGGAATTATAGGGATGTCCCTGCGAGCGAATGGAAGAAAGCAGAGGCAGGACAACACGTCCCGAGAAAGCAGGAACAGAACAATGGTGCGCTTCAGTGGACAGTAGGGACAAGAGATGGTCATACTGCTGCAAAAGAGTGGAAAGCGCAGGCGGAATGACGCGAGCCTTGTAAGTGCCGTAAGCCAGTACTTCGGGAAGGCGATCATCAGCGGCCGCGAGAACAAACTTATTGCTCGCCACGAACAGATAAGAGGCTGGAGAAGTGCGTAGGGTGAGCGGATGGACAGCTGCTTTACGTTGTCCGCTCTGCTTAAAATAAGAAGCCACACGCGCCCGAGCCTCGTCTTCGCTTACGGACTGAGCGGAGGCAATATGAGAGAAACTAAGAAGTAGGATAAAGAAGCACGCGCACCGAAGAGAGACGGGTGTGCATAGATGGGATAAGCCGAAGGAAGCAAAGGTTCTTCGCAATATTTTGGAGTAGAAAGATTTCATCTGAATATTAAAAATGAACAGCAGGCTTAGTCTGTTGCTGCCTACATCAAAGGTGATAAAATACGTGCATGAGATTCAAGCAAACGTTTCCATAAAGGCCGCTGCATCCAATGATCGTAGGAAACTTCTTCACAATCCTCTTGGGCTGTCAGAAAGAGTTGTCGCAAATCAGTTGCCGTCTGCTGATTGTAAACATAAGCATTGGCTTCAAAATTGTTCTCAAAACTACGGAAATCCATATTGGCAGAACCAACAGAACTAAACTCATCATCGGCCACGAGTACTTTGGCGTGTAGAAAACCGCCCTTGTAGAGGAATATCCTTATGCCAGAAGCCAGCACATCTTGGAAAAAACTCTCGTTGACCCAGCGAAGAAACAACGCATCAGGGCGAGCGGGCAACATGATACGTACATCGACGCCTACAAGGGCCGCCGTCTGCAACGCTTGCAGAAAGACTCCGTCGGAACAAAGTAAGGCGATTGTATATAAATGTAGTTGCGTGCGTTCTGTATCAGCCACGACAGCGAGTAGGCTATCTCTGAATACTGCGCAAAAGGTGTACTGAAAACAATTTGGGTAAGTTGCCGACCAAAGGTTTCTGTCGATGAGGGGAAATAGGATTGCTCCGTTTTCAACTCTTCCGTCACAAAATACCAGTCAGAAAGAAAAATACGCTGCAGGGCGCAGACACTCTCACCCTTAAGCTGTAGCTGCATATCTAACCAGTCCGCCGCGCGAAGTGGGGCGTAGCGAAGCGCGAGATTCATCCCTCCAATGAAACCCGTATGACCATCGATAATACACACCTTGCGATGATTGCGATAATTAACCTTTCGCGTCAAAGAAGGGAAACGTACGGGTTCAAAAGCCGCACAGCGAACACCAGCCTTTTCTAGCCGATGGAAAAAAGTCTCAGGAACACGCCAACATCCCACATCATCGTAGAGAAGTCGAACCTCCACACCTTCCCGTGCCTTGTCTGCCAGAGCATCTGCAACAAGCTGGCCGATTGCATCGTCTTCAATGATGTACGTTTCTATATGTATATGATTTTTTGCGGCATAAATGGCGCGCAACAAAGCTTGTAGGAATTGACGTCCCGAAGGCAATAATTCAGTAGCATTATTGCCGGTGATAACACTCAAATGGTTTCTCTCAAGACCTTCAATAAGAGGAGCGAAACGCTTAGGAAATTCACGGACAGAAGGCTCGTAGCAAACTTCCAGCATACGTTGCGTGATACAATCATAAGCACGTCGACGAAAATGATGCTCACGCCGAACATTTTGTCCGAAGAAATAGAAGAATATAAGGCCAATGATGGGCAACAGCCATATCACAATGAGCCACGCAATAGTCTTAGCTGGCTGGCGGTTCTCCAAAACGATGACTATAGCCGTACTCATGATGAATACAGCGTATGCAATCACTATTATATATAGAAGAACTTCCGTCCACATCTTTTCTATCCCTTGTTGTAATAAAGATCCTGGTTCCCTTCTTTCGCAAAAATACAGGAAAATTTAGGATTTTACGCCACATCTCCCATTTTTTCTACCGCACTTACTGACAAACTGCTGCTAAATCAGTCGGTTAATAACACATCTTTGAGGAGTTGTTCGGCATGTTTTATCAGAGTAGTGCGGAGAACCGAAATAGATTCAACTATCTTCCTCAAGTTCTTCGCGCTGATTCTCCGGCCAATTCACAAGATAGAGTCTGCCGGTGGTTCTCGTAAAGGCAGTGTAGAGCCAACGCAGATACGCTGTCAAATCCATCTCGGGCGGCAGATAGCCTTGGTCCACAAAAACGCGACTCCACTGCCCGCCCTGCGCCTTATGACAAGTGACGGCGTAAGCATATTTGAGCTGCAAGGCATTATAATAAGGATCTTGGCGAAGCTGCTTCATGCGCTCTTTCTTCGTTGGGAGAAAAGCATAGTCGGCCAGTACGTTTTGATACAGACGTTCCTGCTCTTCGTTCGTCAGCGAAGGCGACTCGCTGGTCAGCGTATCAAGCAAAACGCGGCAGTCCATCTCGTAGTCGTTATAATCAGGAAAGCGGAGCGTAGCATCAGCAAAATGAAAACTATATTGCTCGTGTACGTTGCGAATACTAACAACTTTGGCCGTATCTCCATTTGCTATGAAATCGAAAGGTAAGCGGTCGTTCTGTCCGAGCGTCTTTAGTAATTGCTCGGTCCAGAAATAATTATTTTTCACAGCCATCACCAAATCACCACGAGCCAGTTGGTCCTCGCGATCAAAGATGCGCGCACGGATACCCCCATTGTAGACATTGGCTCGCTTATTGGAACGCGTCACAACTATAGTATCGCCTGTGCCATAATCGCTGTAAGCATCAACAAGTGCCTCTATAAGCTCATCGCCAGGCAAGAAGCGCACCTCTCCACGCCTACTCCCTTGAATCACGGGCATGTCCAGTAATCCCGCGGATAAATGTTCGCGCAAACGAGTGGCGCCGCTCAGCACATCAGAACCTTTCGACTGGCGCACAACTTCGGTCAAATCAGCCTCATCTACATCTAAACCATAACCACGAAGCACATCGCCACGAAGCGCAGGACTTTCGTCCTCTCCCACTGGTGGCAACTGTGCCGTATCTCCTACAAAGAGCAACTTACACCCCTCAGCGCCATAGACATATTGGAGAAGGTCGTCGAGCAGTAGACCCGTTCCGAAGATACTCCCCATGCCGCCTTGATTGCTCAGCATGGAAGCCTCGTCAACTATAAAAAGCGTGTAGGGAAACTTATTGAAACCAAGCGAAAAGCGCGTACCTTCACCATTAAAGCTTTGCTGCCGATAGATGGCCTTATGGATTGTGTAGGCAGGCGTACCGGCGTGAGCACTAAAAACCTTGGCGGCCCGTCCCGTCGGCGCAAGTAGCTGAACAGATCTCTCCAATTTCTGCATCACTCTAACCAGTGCGCCCACAAGTGAGGTCTTACCCGTTCCCGCATAGCCCCGAAGGATAAATGCAGCTTGCGGGCGCGGCAGCACGAGGAAACGTGCCAGTTTCTCCGCGGCTTCGCGCTGTTTGGAAGTAAAAGGAAAATGGAATTCCTGCGCTATCTGTTCAACCAGTTCTTCGTATATCATTGTGATACAAAAGTAGAAATTATTTGTAATTTTGCTGCCCAGCAACGTAGCAGGTATATATCTATCAACAACCTTGGTTTGTCGATGACTCTCTTTAGCTTACGTTCTGACTTCTTTAATTTATATCTCAACACAATGGAACTACCCAAAGATCCCATGATGCTATACAGCGTCATCAATATGAAACTCCGCGACAACTATAAGTCGCTCGACGAACTCTGCAAGAAAGAGGATGTTGAACGCGCAAGTATCGAAAAACAACTGGCTACAGCTGGTTTCGAATACTCTCCGGAACACAACAAATTCTGGTGATATAGATGAGCATACTAAGGAAATATCCGTTTTCGCTTATCTGCGTGGCGCTTATCTGGATGCTATGCTTCGACACCACAGAGGGAATGCCGAATGTCAGTATTCCCAACATCGACAAGTTGGTTCATTTCGCGATGTACTTTGGCACTTGCTCCACCATCTGGTGGGAACGCCTCAAAGCCACAGGGCGAGAAGATTTTCGCTGGCTTGTCTGCTTTGCCATCATAGCACCTATCTTGATGAGCGGGGTAATAGAGATTTTACAATCGCAGACTACTTACCGGAGTGGGGATTGGGCTGATTTATTGGCTAATAGTATCGGAGTGTTTGCAGCAATTCCGCTCGGACACTTCCTTTTAAAACCTATCTTTGAAAATCGCTCCGACGAACAAACAGGTGATGGAGAAGATGAGGTATAAGCAATATTGAGCCTCCACTCTACTTGCCTACGAACAAATCTATATTTCCTTTCTTTTTGCGCAACATATTCATTCTGACATCCTATGGAAACGAGCCATTTTCCCACAAAGCTTACCATCCGAGTATCTGACACTCGCCTCTGCTTTGCGCGCTACGAACTACGCCGCGAACCGCTCTTTGCTTTCTCCTCCTGGCAACTGCGCCAAGAGTTTTCGTTGTTGCAAATCTGCGTGAAGCCATGGATCGCGAGGAACTATTGCAGGCTTCGACCAGTCACATCGAAATTCTCTGCTGCCAACCCGTCACTCCCGTACCGCTGGCCGACTTTCAAGAGGAAGACTGCACGAACATCTATAAATATGTATTCCATCAGGAGCGTCCTCACCGTGTTTTCTACGATACCTTGCCGTGCGCCAATGCCGTTCTACTCTACGGCATGAAGGAGGAAGTGTGTCGCGCCATAGAGGAAGTGTTCGGACAAGTTCACTACACCTCCGCGCTCACCTCTCTACTGGCTCATCTCTCCCAGAAGGGACTGAGCAATGGTACTGGCCACCGCTTTTTCTGCCATATCCACGACAATGCAATGGACTTTGCGGCCTTTAACTATACCCGCCTAGAACTCATCAACACTTACGAGATTCACAACACAGCGGATGCAGCTTACTATGCCTTTAATGCGGCTCAAAAACTGGGAGCTGACACACGGCAGGATTCATTTTTCATCACAGGCAATAAGACTGAACGCGAAAAGACGGTAGAAGGTTTCCGACAATTTGCGGCAAATGTCTATGGCGTTAATCCTACGGCCGAATACAACCGTTCCATTGTGGCCACCACTCCTGGTGTGCCCTATGATATGATAACTTTCTTGATGGAATAAACTATGCGAGTAATCACTGGAAAATATAAAGGCCGCCGCTTCGATGTGCCGCGCACTTTCAAAGCCCGCCCAACGACCGATTTTGCAAAGGAAAATCTATTCAACGTACTGCGATCGTACATCGACTTTGAGGAAACCACCGCGCTCGACCTCTTCGGAGGGACGGGAAGTATCACGCTCGAACTGCTTTCCCGCGGATGTCCGCAGGTGACCACTGTGGAGAAGGATCGCCAGCACTATATGTTTATCCGTGCCGTACTGCATGAACTCAACGACGATGCTGCCAATCTCTTGCAGGGCGATGCGCTAAAATTTATTGAGCGTTGTAGGCAACCCTTCGAACTTGTTTTTGCAGATCCGCCTTACATACTTCCGGAGTTGCCCGAGCTGCCAGAACGTGTTTTGAAGAGCGATTGCCTCAAGGCTGGTGGACTCTTCATTCTTGAACATGGCAAAAACTACAACTTCAGCCACCTGCCAGAGTTCTTAGAGCACCGCGCCTACGGCAGTGTGAACTTCTCCTTCTTCCGCAAGCCCGAAACAGCCGAATAAGTACCTCCTTTGGCTGAATTATTGAAGATTTCAGCACAAGCAAGTGAGTCAATACACCTCCCATAGCTATACCTCCATAAGAAGGTGAGAGATTTTTGCAAACAGTAAGAATTCAGCCTTAGCATAAGCCCGCCCTTTTCTTGACATTGGCCCAGGGTGAAATAGATGTTAACAAAATAGAAATCCGCAGTATCTGTCAGAAAATGCTCGCCTCCGGCCTACGCAAACTGAGGCAGATAGTGCGGATTTTAATAAAAAAACGCCTATTTTTCCTATTTCTGAAGAAAAACAGCCTGCTTTCCCTTTCAGTTTCCTTATTGTGTGAGCGGATAGCCTTATTCTGTCAGCTGACACAATAAGGATGTTGGCAGATAGCCTTATTGTATCCACCAATAGCTTTATTGAACAGGCCTGACGAGTCGGACTAATCTCAGAACAACTTTGTTCTGAGTTGGATTTCAAGCCATTCTCAGAACCGTAGAATAAGAGATTATTTTACAATACTTAAGTTTTTAATAAATAATATAATAGGACTGTAGCCTTGGTTCGATAAAATCTCGTAACTTTGCAGTCGAAACGTTTCAAACATATTTTATGTCTAGCACTAAAACAATCAGAACCGCCCTGATTTCAGTTTTCCACAAGGACGGACTTGAGGAAATCCTCAAAACACTTCATGAGAATGGCGTCAAACTACTCTCAACTGGCGGCACACAGCAGTTTATCGAAGATTTAGGTTACCCCTGCCAGAAAGTAGAGGAACTAACCACATATCCCTCCATTCTAGGCGGCCGCGTCAAGACGCTACACCCCAAAGTGTTTGGTGGAATCCTGGGCCGTCGTGGCTTGGCAGAAGACCAAGCCGAGATGATAAAGTATGCCATACCGCAAATCGACCTCGTCATTGTTGACCTCTACCCCTTCGAGGAGACAGTGAAGAACGGAGGTAGCGCAGAGGAAATTATCGAAAAGATTGATATCGGCGGTATTAGCCTGATTCGCGCTGCCGCTAAAAATTTCAACGATGTTGTTATCATCCCGAGTAAACACGAGTATGCCGAACTCCTCGACATCCTCCAGAAGCAAGGGGCTAAAACTGATATCGAACAGCGCAAACATTTTGCAGAGCGAGCCTTCGCTACTTCCAGCCACTACGATACGGCGATTCACGAATGGTTCACGAAATAAATAACAGCAGAAAATAGACAATGAGTTTCTTCAGTAAATTTTTCTCCTTCACACAAGAGCTGGCTATGGACTTGGGTACTGCAAACACCATCATCATTGCAGATGATCAGATAGCAGTCAACGAGCCGTCCGTGGTAGCTCTGGACCAACATTCCGACAAACTACTGGCAGTGGGTCAGAAGGCTAAATTGATGTACGAGAAGACTAACAATAAGATCCACGTTATTCGTCCGTTGCGCGATGGTGTTATTGCCGACTTCAACGCTTGCGAGCAAATGATTCGTGGCCTTATCAAAATGGTCCATTCGGGCCGCCGCCTCTTCTCTCCTTCTCTCAGAATGGTCATTGGTGTCCCTTCCGGTTCTACCGAAGTGGAACTTCGTGCCGTGCGCGACTCAGCTGAGCACGCAGGCGGCCGAGATGTCTATCTAATTTACGAACCTATGGCTGCCGCCATCGGTGTGGGTATTGATGTAAATGCCCCCGAAGGAAACATGATTGTGGATATAGGTGGTGGTACAACGGAAATCGCCGTGATTTCCTTGGGCGGAATCGTTTCCAACAACTCTATAAAGATGGCTGGTGACGACTTCACAGCCGACATTCAAGAGTATATGAGCCGCCAGCACAACGTACGCGTCAGTGAACGCATGGCCGAGCGCATCAAGATCAATGTGGGTGCAGCTCTGACAGATCTAACGGAGGACGCCCCAGAGGACTACGTGGTTCATGGCCCGAACCGCATCACCGCAATGCCTATGGAGGTGCCTGTGTGCTATCAAGAGATTGCTCACTGCCTCGAAAAGAGCATCGCACGTATCGAACAAGCCGTTATCAACGCTTTGGAGAACACTCCACCAGAGTTGTACGCCGATATCGTTAAGAACGGTATCTGGTTGACAGGTGGCGGTGCTTTGCTCCGCGGACTTGACAAGCGACTGACGGAGAAAATTAACATCCCGTTCCATGTTGCTGACGATCCTCTCCTTTGTGTTGCAAAAGGCACAGGTATTGCCCTCCAACATGTTGATGATTACACGTTCTTGATGCGTTAATGCGCACAGACATCTCCATAAATAACAATGAGCAATTGTCGTGTCGTGCAATTGTTCATTGTTATTTATTAGAGTCTGTCCCTTTTTTTCCAACGGAGAACATAGAACTTGTTCCTCCCGGCTTAGTTTGAATAATAAATAGGCTTGATCCATTGAAGACCTTTCTTGACTTCCTTCGCAAATACAACTTCTTCTTCCTGTTTCTCCTACTGGAAGCAGTGAGTTTCATACTCCTGTTCCGGTTCAACAGCTATCAAGGCAGCGTTTGGTATACAGCAGCCAATCACACAGCAGCAACGGTTAATAATTTATATTATGAAGTTATGACCTATCTCAATCTAGGAGATGTAAATGGCCGTTTGACTCACCAAAACACCTTGCTGACTCAAGAAAACGCTTATCTGCGGACTCGATTGGGAGAACTCTCCCATCAGCCAACGCCCACAGAGCTAAATGTACGTCAGACGCTGGCAAACTATAAGCTATTGGACGCCATCGTTGTGTCCAATTCCACAAAGAAGGCCAATAATTATATCGTCATCGACAAAGGAAGTAGTGATGGCGTTCGCCCAGAAATGGGCGTTGTAGGAGGAGGTGGCGTTGTCGGCATCGTTTATCTCACTGGTCCTCATTATTCGCTTGTCATACCTGTTACTAATCACAAGTCAAGCATCAGTTGTCGCGTTCGCGGTCTGGGCTATTTTGGTTACTTACAATGGAGCGGCGAAAAATTGCTCCATGCTTACGTCAACGATATTCCTCGCTACGCTAAAATAAAGAAAGGAGCTATTGTTGAAACCAGTGGTTATAGCGCAGTCTTCCCGCCTGGAATTTTCATCGGTCGCGTGAATAGCGTTGGAAATTCACCAGATGGTCAGAGCTATCGTTTAGATATCACGCTGGGCACAGACTTTGCCACCTTGCGCAACGTATGTGTGGTCATGACTCCTTATCAAGCCGAGATAGACACCTTAAAAGCCCACGCAGCTGAACAAGATGCTCACGACGCTCTCAATGGCTTGGAAACGATACAATAAACATTGCTGAAAATGCACTTCTTTGGCTCTCAGATGCGCGGGCTATAACGAATGATAGCTCCCTCCTGCAGAAAAATTGTTCTACAAACTGCTAAATGCTTCTTTATCCGTGTTTCAGACAATATTATCCCGCATAGGTTGGTTCTTATTGCTCTTGTTGCTACAAGTGCTCGTATTCAACCATATCCATATCATGGGCTACGCCACACCAATGCCCTATGTGTATTTCCTACTCATCTTGCCCAGCGACACCCCGCGGTGGCTCTACATCCTACTCGGATTCCTGCTGGGAGTACTGATCGACATTTTTGGAAATACACCAGGCATGGCCGCAGCCACTATGACGGCCATCGGCCTTATCACACCGCTACTTTTCAACCTTTCGGACCGAGAGATCGGGACAAAGACGACAACATCTTACCTTCAATGAGAACTATGGAGCGCTGGCCCTTCGTCCGCTACCTTCTGACTGCCGTTTTCCTACAGTGCCTCATCTTCTTCTCTATCGAATCATTCAGTTTCTTCAACTGGACTTTTCTGCTTATCAATATCGCCGGCTCAACAGTGCTGACTACGCTGTTCTGCATCGCCTTGGAGCTGATAAGAAAAAGGCCCTAATGAACACATACAATAATATAAGACACCATTGGAAGCCTACAATTTCAGCAACAGAAAGTTTGTGATTGGCGGTGTAGCTATTGGCATCATCCTTATCTACCTCATACGCCTTTTCACCTTGCAATTGTTGAGCGACGACTATAAGAAAAACGCCGACTCCAATGCTTTCCGGAAGGATATCATCTATCCCTCGCGCGGTCTCATATTCGACCGCAATGGCCAACTTATGGTCTACAACGAGCCCTCCTACAACATCATGGTTACCATGAATGAGCAGCAGGGCATAGATACTCTAGACTTTTGCAAAACTATTGGCATCACTAAAGAGTACTACATACAGCGTTGCGAAGAGATAAAAGATACGCGAAAGAACCCAGGCTACAGTCGATACACGCCGCAGGTTTTCATGACGCAAATACCTCCCGAAGAATACTCCCTATTCCAAGAAAAGCTTTTCCGCTTCAAAGGATTCTCCATTGAGAAGAGATCTATCCGCCACTATGCTGCGGCGGTTGGCGCACACATACTTGGTGACGTGGGCGAGGTGAATCAGACCAACATTGATAGTGATAGCTATTACCAGCCCGGAGACTACATTGGAAAGCTCGGGGTGGAACGTTCCTACGAAAAGGTGCTCCGCGGAGAAAAGGGCTTGCGCATCATGCTCCGCGACGTTCACGGACGAACGAAAGGTCATTATATGAACGGGGCATACGACAAACTGCCAGTACCTGGGCAAAACATAACACTAGGAGTTGATCTCAAAACACAAGAATTGGCGGAACGATTGCTACAAGGGAAAATCGGAGCAATTGTAGCCATAGAGCCATCAACAGGACAGATTCTGTGCATGGCTTCCTCCCCCAGTTATGATCCCGGTATTATGGTGGGACGCGACCGCTCTAAGGCACACGAGGCGCTTTCGAAGAATCCGCGCAAACCATTGCTTAACCGTGCTATCATGGGTACATATCCGCCGGGGTCCACCTTTAAGATATCACAAGCGCTCTTAGGTTTGCAAGAAGGTAGCATTAATCCGCAAATCAGTTTCCCCTGCCACCACGGCTTTAGCTATAAGGGACTTCACGTCGGGTGCCACGGACACGCCAGCCCCATCAATCTAGTACCCGCCATCGGTACTAGCTGCAATAGCTACTTTTGCTGGAATCTCTTTCGCCTACTCTCCAATAAGCGCAAGTACGGTTCAGTGCAGAACGCCATGACAGTGTGGAAGAATCACCTTGTGAAAATGGGTTTTGGTTATAAGTTAGGCATCGACCTCCCAGGCGAAACGCGGCATGATACCCAACGCTCAATATTACGATAAGGCGTACAAAGGCTCGTGGAACGGACTGACGGTTATCTCTATTTCAATCGGCCAGGGCGAGGTTACAGCAACACCTCTACAAATTGCTAACTTAGCCGCACAGGTTGCCAACCGCGGTTTCTTTTACACGCCCCACGTTGTGCGTTCTGTACAAGGGGGCCAATTGGACACACTCTACACTCGCAAGCATTACACCGGCATCAACCGCCGCTGGTACGACTATGCAGTAGCCGGAATGCGCAAGGCCGTTATTGACGGTACATGTCGTTCTGCAAATCTCCCTTGGTTCGAGGTTTGTGGCAAAACGGGTACGGCGCAGAACCGCGGACACGACCACAGTGTTTTCATGGGCTTTGCTCCTATGAATAACCCTAAAATAGCTGTCTCCGTCTACGTAGAGAATGGCGGTTTCGGCAACGTTTATGGTGTTCCCATCGGGGCACTTATCATCGAACAATATCTTCGCGGCCAACTCTCGCCCGCATCTATGCGAAAGGCCGCGGTAATGCAAAATCGGCACATCAAGTATGGAGACTTTGAACGGTAGAAAATACGGCAATCCGGCAGCACGCGCCGATTGGGTCGTTATTCTTATTTTCCTGTTGCTACTAATTGCTGGTTGGCTCTCCATTTGTGGTGCGAGCCACAACTTAGGCGACACAGATTTCTTTTCGTGGGGCACGCGAAGCGGTAAGCAATTAGCGTGGATAGGATGCTCCATCGGCTTGGGAGGTTTCCTCCTGATGGTCGACGACAAATACTTCGATACGCTCGCTCCTTTTCTATACATCTGCATGATGCTTCTGCTGCTTGTCACTCCCTTTATAGCGCACGACATCAAAGGGTCTAAATCGTGGATCTCCCTCGGCCCCGTCAGTTTGCAACCTGCAGAATTTGCCAAGTGCGCCACGGCTTTAGCGGTGGCTAAAGTTATCGGACAGTATGGTTTCAACCTCTCGAATATGCGCAACTTCTTCAAGGCCGCCGGTCTTGTTCTGCTCCCTATGGTGCTTATTGTGTTGCAAAAAGAGACGGGTTCCGCCCTTGTTTATCTGGCATTCTTCCTCATGTTCTATCGTGAAGGAATGCCTGGCTCTATACTGTTTACGGCAGTAGCAGCCGTTTCTTATTTTGTTGTAGGCATCCGCTACGAAGCAGATATTATGCCAGGTACGCTGACCACAATTGGGCAGTTCGCCGTGCTTATCATCATTTGGCTCAACGTCGTGGGGATGTGCGCCATCTACCTTGAAGCGCAACAACAGTTGGTTCTGGTTTCTCTCCATAGGCTTGCTAATACAACTCATCGCCTATCTCGTTTCAGCCTTCATCAAGCCGTTCGACGTGGCGTGGGTGCAAATCGTTGGTATCATAGCCATGGCTGGTTATCTCATTTGGCAAGGCTTAGGCGAACGAATTAGATCCTACTCTCTCATTGCTATCTTCGCTTTAGGAAGTACTGCCTTCCTCTATTCGGCCAACTTTGCGCTCAACGATGTGCTTGAACCGCATCAGCAAACCCGTATCAAGGTATTGTTAGGTACGGAGGACGATCCACACGGAGCTGGTTATAATGTCAACCAAAGTAAGATTGCAATTGGCTCGGGCGGACTTGAAGGCAAAGGCTTCATGAACGGTACACAAACAAAGCTGAAATACGTGCCGGAACAAGACACCGACTTCATTTTCTGTACCGTGGGCGAAGAGCAAGGTTTTCTCGGCAGTGCGGGCGTATTGCTTCTCTTCCTGCTCTTGATACTCCGACTGATTTATCTCTCCGAGCGACAGACCACTGTCGCGGGACGAGTTTTATGGCTACTGCGTCCTTTCCATTCTCCTCTTCCATGTGTTTATCAACGTGGGTATGGTGATGGGACTCACACCAGTCATAGGCATCCCCCTACCTTTCTTCTCCTATGGTGGTTCAAGTCTTTGGGGGTTCACACTACTTCTATTCATCTTCCTGCGTATCGACGCGAGGGACAAAGTAAGAATGAGATAAAACGTTACGGAACAATAGATACACACGAACTATGGCTAAAAAAGAACATCCCTCACATATCTGGACAGGAGTGATTGTAGGCGCATGTCTACTAACGGTGGTCAGCATCTTCCTGTTGAAGCGCGCCAGCGATCGCCGCTCACCTGTCTATACTCAACTACACCCTGAGGACACAGTGGCAGTGAAGGAACGTATGCCCGTTGCCCGTCCCGACACCACTATCGATGCAACCTATTTGCCCATTCTGCGCGACACCGTGAATGTTGCACTCTCCGACAGCATCACGCGCGACACGCGTGGAGCTTATGAAGCAGGCAGCGAAGACGGCTATTTGGCAGGCATGGACGATGGGGCCACGCAGCATCCCCGCGCCAGCTACGATACCTCAAATGCTTTTACCAAACCGAAGGACAAAGCCGCCTATGTGCGTGGCTATGGCGAAGGCTATCAAAAAGGCTTTGAAGATGGTGCCAAAGGAAAGCAGTTCAACATAGGCAACTAATAATCCTTACATCAAACATATCTTACTGACTTTTCCCATTGCATGAGGGAAAAGTCAGTATTTTTTATGGAAAACTCTAGGTTGGAAAACAACACACAAGAAAAGATTGGGATAAACCTTTCTGCTCACCTCCAAAAAGCCAAGATTGTAAAGCAATTTCTTATTTTAGAGAGCTGAGAATGGCTTGAATTCTCCATTTCTACAAAGTAGTTCGCAAGCTGACCCTTCTTATCCGACCAGTCCAATAAGGTTAGCGGTAAATGCGATAAGGAAGTCAGCTGACACAATAAGGATGCCAACGGGTAGCCTTATTGTATTTCTAAACAGAATAAGGAAGTTTTCTTCTTAACGACACACGTTGAAGACGAAAAAGAAGAGAAATCAGAGCTTTTCCTTCTTTTTCAGAAAAAAATTAAGAAAAACAGCCAAAAGAATACGTCCAAATATGAATGTGCAAAAGAAAGATACGAACTTTTTAGGGACATTTAACTCCAGAACGAAAATACATATTGTCAAGAAAGAAGACGGTAAACAAGATGTAAGAAGACAGCACTTTTATCCTCATAGACTCGTTACCAGCTCCGGAAAAGAGAAAGATTGCTTACGGCTACTGACAGATAAAACTGAGATGCAGTTCCACACATTGCACATGGTGAAGAAGCTAAGAGAAGAGAGAAAAGCTCGGCACATTCTTTCAATTTCTGTGCAGTTTATTTGGCTCGTTCGTCATAATCCCGTACTTTTGCATATCCTTTGCACATAGAAAACAAAGTGTGTTAAACAAAAATCAATATGTCGATAGCCAAAACGCGCCAGACTCTTTTGGAAGTTGCTCGAGAACTATTTGCTCGTAAAGGCCTTGAAGCAACCACTATGAACGATATTGCTCAAGCTTCGCAACGTGGACGACGAACATTGTACACATACTTCCGCAACAAGGAAGAGATCTACTATGCCGTCATTGAGAACGAATTGGAACGCTTGTCTGAGAAAATGGACAAAGTGGCTGCAATGGACATAGAGCCAGAGGAGAAAGTATTGACGCTCATCTACACACACTTGCAAGTGATAAAGGAAACAGTAGCTCGCAATGGCAATCTGCGCGCGGAGTTCTTCCGAAATATATGGAAAGTGGAGCAAGTGCGCAAAGCCTTCGACCGAGAAGAACAGGACATTATCAGCCGCGTGCTGAGAGAAGGCGTAGAACGCCATAAGTTTAACATCGACAACATCGGCCTTATGACCGATATCATCCACTATGTGATGAAAGGTCTCGAAGTGCCCTATATCTACGACCGCCTCGGACATGGACTTACGGAAGAAGAATCCATCCCGATGGTGATGCGCGTTATCCGTGGTGCACTGGGATATTGTGCTGATGAAACTAAATAAGAAAGTATTTACAACTAAAACATAAATAAAAATTATGGGACTTTTAACTGGTAAGACAGCCTTAGTCACGGGTGCAGCCCGCGGTATTGGCAAAGCCATTGCTCTGCACTTCGCTGCAGAAGGCGCAAACATCGCATTCACAGACCTCGTTATCAACGAAGACGCTCAAGAAACCATCCGCGAGGTGGAAGCTAAGGGTGTGAAGTGTAAGGCTTACGCTAGCAACGCGGCCAATTTTGAAGAAACCCAGACCGTAGTGGAAACTGTTAAGGCAGATTTCGGCAGCATTGACGTGCTGGTGAACAATGCAGGTATCACCAAGGACGGTTTGCTCATCCGCATGACAGAAGCTCAATGGGACGCTGTATTGGCAGTAAACCTGAAGAGTGCTTTCAACTTCTGCCACGCCGTTGTGCCCATCATGCTGCGTCAGCGCCAGGGTTCAATCATCAATATGGCTTCTGTAGTGGGCGTTCATGGTAATGCAGGTCAGGCTAACTATGCAGCTTCCAAGGCAGGCCTTATTGCTTTGGCAAAATCCATCGGCCAAGAGTACGGCCCCAAGGGTATTCGCGCCAACGCTATTGCTCCAGGCTTCATTGAAACAGCTATGACAGCAGCTCTTCCCGAAGATGTTCGCAAGGATTGGATGACAAAAATTCCACTTCGCCGCGGCGGTCAGACCGAAGATATTGCCAATGTGGCAACATTCTTGGCAAGCGAAATGTCAAGCTATGTCAGCGGCCAGGTTATTCAGGTCGATGGCGGCATGAATATGTAATTTTACACCAATAGGATAAGACGAATCCAACGGACCTTTTGAGGTTTTTCCGCTGGATTCGTCTTTTTAGTTTCTGAAAGCATGAATATACTTTACGAGGACAACCATATCATCATAGTCAACAAAGCTGCAGGCGAAATTGTGCAGGGCGACAAAACGGGCGACCGCACTCTCTGCGATGAGGTAAAAGCCTACATCAAGAGAAATATGCCAAGCCTGGCGCTGTCTTCTTGGGTATTCCTCACCGTTTGGACCGCCCCGTGAGCGGTATTTGTGTGTTTGCCCGCACAAGTAAGGCTCTGACACGTCTCAACGATATGTTTCGAAAGAGTGAAGTCAAAAAGACTTACCATGCCATAGTGGGCAACTGCCCCAAACTGCCCGAAGCAGAACTTGTGCACTACCTCACGCGCAACGAAAAGCAGAACAAAGCCTACGCCCATGAGAAGGAAGTGGCTGGGAGCAAACGCGCAGTACTGGACTATAAGGTGATTGGACAAAGCGAGCGTTATACGCTCGTGGAAGTGAATCTCCACACGGGGCGCCATCATCAGATTCGCTGCCAACTGGCAGCTATCGGTTGCCCCATCAAAGGCGATCTCAAATATGGAGCACCGCGCTCCAATCCCGACGGCTCTATCTGTCTGCACGCAGCACACATTGAGTTTGAACACCCTGTTAGTCATAAGCTCATCAGTGTTAGCGCGCCCTACCCTGCTCTGCCCATTTGGCACGTCATGTAAACGTGTCGATGGCTTTGAGATGTGAACACATCAGCGGCATTTAGTGCTGAATAAAAAAGAGGTAAGAAAAGAAAAAACTAAAAGCCAGTGCTATTCTTTGCACTGGCTTTTAGTTTTTATTACGCTTTTCGGAAAGCAGCACAACACCAATTGCGCTGTTGTCCTGCATGATCGAAGATCAGCCCTAAGCGTTCGGCCTCAGCCTTTATGCGTGGAAGATCGTCATAATAGAACCCACTCACAAAGAGCAAACCGCCAACATTCAGACGAGAAACGTACTTCTCCATATCGGCCAAAATGATATTCAGATGAATGTTGGCCAAAATTACATCAAAGGGGCCCACTTGTGGCAGAAGAGAAGCATCGCCCAGAAGCACGTTGATATTTGAAATGTGGTTGAGTTCGAAATTCTCCTTTGAGTTGAGCACGCACCACTCATCGTTGTCGATGGCCGTGAGAGAGAGCCGTGGCACCGCGCATACTTGCCAAGATGGCGAGCAAGCTCGTACCGCATCCCATATCGAGTACGGTGCGCCCCTCCATAGGATTGTTGAGAATCTCGCGTATCATTTGCGAAGTAGTCTCGTGATGGCCCGAACCGAACGACATTCGAGGGTTGATTTTAACGTTGTACTCAACCGTTGGCACATCCTTATGGAAAGGAGCAGAAATCACACAACGATTATCGATATTGAGTGGCTCGAAGAAATTAGCTTCCCATTCGGCGTTCCAATCCTTATCCTCGGCCTCGTGCCCTTCATAAGAAATTTCTGCCGGCAGCGGGAAGTTGGCCAAAACTTCTTTGAGGCGTTCCTCGCTAAATTCGTCTTTCTTGACGTAAGCTTTTAGTGGTTCTTTGCCTTCTTCGTCCTTCACAAAAGAGTCGAAGCCTGCATCGGCCAATACAGCCCCCAAAACGTCCTGCATATCGCCGGAATTGGGAGAGATGTTAAAGGTGTATTCCAAATACTTCATAATGGAGATTCTTTTCCTTCTTTTTCTGATATGAAAAAAGAAGGTGTTTTTATGCGTAATAAAGAGGTGAAACGAAAGGTCTTGTGCGTTGATTCATAAGACAAAGAAAAGGTTGCGACTAAGGCAACTGTTTACGGATACGCCATTCGGGCGGATAGAGATTATTGGCACGCGCACCGAGATTGTTCACAAAACCGAGAGGATGTCCTTGATAGGTCACAATGACATACCCGCGCGGAGCGTCCACTGTGATGGCATCGCGGCGCAAGTAGGCAAGCGCTTCATCGAGCGAGAGCTCTACGCGCGGAAAGGCTTCGGGAGCGAGGGCTTGCGAGAGAGCCAATTCCTGCTGCGGTACCCATTTTTGCCCCTTTGCTTCAGCCAGCAAAACGCCTGCCCAAACTGTTTTCAGTTGATTGCGGAGACGCTGCACATCCTCATAGAGCAACTTACGAACAGCTGCCACGTGTGAATCATCGGGCGCATAGAATTTATAGTCAGCTTCGTTCTGCAACCAACCGCTCAGCTTGCTCGCATTTCTCAATGGCAGTTCGCGCACACCTTTCTTATGCTTTCGGTTGCCACCAGCCTCCGACTCACTCGTCTTGCGGAGCAAAGCTAAGAAGAAGCCCTCGCCGCGACTCTTCCCGGGGAGAAAAATGATAAACAGGAAGCCCTCGTCCGGTGGTATCTCCCATCACGTTCCATTCTTCAGGCACATCCAGACGAATCAGTTCTGCGCCCAATTCATCACATATATAAGACACGTTGTCTTCATCCTCAGAGCGATTGAAAGTGCAGGTGCTATAAACGAGATAACCGCCTTGTCGGAGCGCAGGCCAAACATCGGCAATGATACTGCGTTGCAATTCGGCACATTTCCTAACATTCTCCACCGACCATTCGTTGCGCGCTCCCATATCCTTACGGAACATACCTTCGCCAGAGCAGGGCACGTCCGCAGCAATGACATCGAAGAATCCCATCAGCGGAGCGAAATCGGCAGGATAAGCATTACTAACCACCACGTCCGGTTGTCCCCATTTTGCTAAGTTCTCCGCCAACACCATTGCTCGCTGCCGCAGCGGTTCGTTGGCAACGAGTAATGCGCCATCGGGCAGAAGCGAACGCCAGAGCGTACTCTTCCCTCCGGGTGAAGCACAGAGGTCGAGCAAACGTTGCGGACATTCGCCCATTGCCTTGAAAGCCTGCTCCACAAACATGGATGCAGCTTCTTGCACATAGTAGCAACCAGCGTGGAGCAAGGGATCGAGCGTGAATTGTGGGCGCTCACTGAGGTATCGGCCTGTTCGGCACCATGCCACAGGTTCTCCTTCAGTATCGTACCCCTTTGCTTCATTGCAGCGAACACTCGTAGGGCAAGGCGTTTCAAGCCCCTCAAAGAGTTGAAGGGCTTCGTCAGTTCCCAGCAGGTTTGTCATTTCTGAGACAAAATCCGCAGGCAATGCTATCTTTTCTGTGGTTGTCATATCAAAGGTTTTGCTGCTACTTAATTCTTTCTTCGCCAGCAAAGTTAGTCTTTTTTTGGTACTTTTGCAGCCGAAAAAAATCAAACAATGAGACAATATCTCAACTTGCTCCAGGAGATTCTCGACAACGGCGTTGAGAAAACAGACCGCACTGGTACGGGGACAAAGAGCATCTTCGGCCATCAGATGCGTTTCAATTTAGAGGAAGGTTTTCCGCTCCTCACCACAAAGAAACTGCATCTGAAATCCATCATCTACGAACTGCTTTGGTTCTTGCAGGGCAGTACGAACGTGAAGTATTTGCAGGACCACGGCGTGCGCATTTGGAACGAATGGGCTGATGAGAACGGTGAGCTGGGCCCCGTCTACGGCCATCAGTGGCGTTCTTGGCCTGACTACCACGGCGGCACTATTGACCAAATCCAGCAAGCGGTTGAACTGATTCGCAACAACCCTGATTCGCGCCGCATCGTTGTTTCAGCTTGGAACGTGGCCGAAGTAGCGGATATGGCCTTACCTCCTGCCACATGCTCTTTCAGTTCTATGTGGCTGATGGTCGCCTGTCGCTCCAGCTCTATCAGCGTTCAGCCGATACGTTCTTGGGAGTACCGTTCAACATTGCTTCCTATGCGCTCCTCTTGCAGATGATGTCGCAAGTGTGCGGACTCCGCGCAGGCGACTTCGTTCACACTACGGGCGACACGCATCTCTATCTCAACCATCTGGAACAAGCGCGTTTGCAACTCACGCGAACTCCGCGCCCTCTCCCTACGATGAAGCTGAATCCTGACGTTAAGGATATTTTTGATTTCCACTTTGAAGATTTCGAACTGGAAAACTACGATCCTTGGCCACATATCAAGGCGGATGTATCAGTCTGAAATCAATTTTTCTCCTCCTTTCTCCCTCGCTTTTTAGCTCCTTACTGATTCCTTATATATATGCTCACCATCATCTGTGCCATTGCCCAAAATCGGGGTATCGGCTATAATAACAACCTGCTGTTTCATCTCAGTGCCGACTTGAAACGCTTTAAGTCACTTACCACGGGACACACCATCATTATGGGGCGGCGCACTTTCGACTCACTGCCGAAAGGAGCTTTACCCAATCGCCGCAACATTGTTTTGAGTCGCAATGCTTCACTCCAACTTCCTGGAGCGGAAGTGTTCCTCTCGCTCCAAGCAGCTCTGAACGCTTGCCAACCCGATGAAGATGTTTATATCATTGGTGGCGCATCTGTTTATGCCGAAGCCTTTCCCCTTGCTCAGCGTCTTTGCCTGACAGAAGTGCAGGCCATTCCTGCCGAAGCTGATGTATTCTTTCCCGAATTCGATGCTACGCAATGGCAAGAAACCAGTAGAGAACATCACGATGCCGATGAGCGCAACGCCGTACCGTTCGATTTTGTCGACTATGTCAGAAAAGGCAAATAAACATTCACAAAATAGTTCTCCACCGCCTTTTCACTAAGAACATTCATAACAAGACTAACAATATGAAACATTTTCTTCTTCTCCTTTTCGCGCTGACTGCTACCACGCTTTCGGCCAAACCGCGCGAAATTCGTTTCAAAATTCTTGAAACCACCGATGTTCATGGTAATTATTTCCCCTACGATTATCTCAACCAAGAGCCGGGCAAAGGCTCGCTCATACGTGCCTACTCCTTCGTAAAAGCACAGCGACAACTCATGAAGCCGCAGCACGTGTTGCTCCTCGATGCGGGAGACATCCTGCAAGGACAACCTTCCGCCTATTATTACAACTTCATGGACACTGTGAGCCAACACGCTTGCGCTTCAGTGCTCAACTATATGCAGTATGATGCAGCCACTGTGGGCAATCACGACATTGAGGCCGGACACGCCGTTTACGATCGCTGGACGAAAGAATGCCGCATGCCGATGCTGGGAGCAAACATCATTCGCACCAGCACTGGCCAACCCTACTGGCGTCCCTACACCATCATCAAGAAAGACGGTGTGCGCTTTGCCGTTTTAGGTTTGCTCACCACGGGCATCCCCAACTGGCTCCCCGAAAACCTTTGGTCGGGGATGCGCTTTTTGACGACATGGTGGAAGTAGCTCGCAAATATATGCCCGAAATGCGCCGCCAAGCCGACGTGGTTATCGGACTCTTCCACAGTGGTGTGGGTCGCGAAAACGCCACAGGCACAAAGAACGAGAACGCCTCTCTGCAAGTGGCACAACAAGTTCCGGGTTTCGATCTCATCCTTTGTGGTCACGACCACCGCAAGGCCAATCGCAAAATTGCCAATGTCAATGGCGATAGTGTCCTTGTTCTTAACACGGGTGCTAATGCCCATTTCGTAGCAGTAGCTGACCTCGTTGTGGAAAAGAATGGGAAGAAAGTGAGCATTAAGAGCGCCACTGGTCATTTGGAAGACATCGACCAATGGGAAGTGAATCCCGAAATGCTCGCCCATTTCCAACCGCAGATAGATGCCGTAAAGAAATTCACGCAAGAGATCATTGGCCACAACGCCACCGAACTCACTACTCGCCCCGCCTTCTTCGGCCCGTCAGCATTTGTGGATTTCATCCATCAGCTACAGCTGAAAATCACGGGAGCTCAGATCTCGTTTGTTGCACCGCTTAGTTTCGATGCCCGCATTCCTGTTGGTACAATCCGCGTCAGCGACATGTTCAATCTCTACAAGTTTGAGAATATGCTCTACGTTATGCAGCTCACGGGGCAAGAGATTAAAGACTTCCTTGAATATAGTTATGCTGGTTGGACACAGCAGATGAGCTCTCCTTCAGACCATTTACTGCTCTTCAACGACCGCACCATCAATTCTCCAGAAAGCTGGCAACGCCTGCGCACTCCGAGCTACAACTTCGACAGTGCTGCGGGAATCCTCTACGAAGTGGATGTTACCAAGCCTCGCGGACAGAAAATCACCATCAAGAGTTTAGCAACTGGCGAACCCTTCGATCTGAAGCAAACCTATCGCGTAGCCGTTAACAGCTATCGCGGCAACGGTGGTGGCGGCCTTATGACTGAGGGAGCAGGCATCCCACGCGAACAGCTTGTTAAACGCATTGTTTGGAGTACAGACAAAGATTTGCGCTACTATCTCATGCAAGAAATTCGTCAACAAAAAGACATCGCTCCCAAGGCTCTCAACCAGTGGAAATTCGTTCCAGAAAACTGGACAATCCCTGCTGCGCAACGCGATAGCATCACGCTCTTCCAGTAGTCCAGAACAAGCCCTTTCCTTAAAAAACTTCAGCAAAAATTTGGTACTTCAATCGTATTCGCCTACTTTGCACCCGGATTTCAACAGAAGTCCTTGCTCAACCGCACAAGGAAAGGTGCTCGAGTGGTTGAAGAGGCACGCCTGGAAAGCGTGTAAACCCCTAAAGGGTTTCGTAGGTTCGAATCCTATCCTTTCCGCACATTATCAACACTTCAAGCGACTTAATGTTTTTACGCATTGAGTCGCTTTTTTGTATTATTTTGATGTAAAAAACAGGCAAAAAGTGCAAATCATAGGCAAACAAAAAGAAAATAAAATCACCCATACACTTCCTATTATTTATCCACCCATCATATTTTCCAACACTTTCTTCTTTTCATTATTATCAAATCACTTATTTTTTTGTAACATTAAATCCAAATACACCTAATTCATCAACTAACGAACTCTACAACTAACACATATCATTAACAAAATAACTTTTATTATGCGAAAACTTTTATTACTACTTATTATTACTCTTGCAAGTCTCAACGTAACAGCACAAACCACTCACGCAGCATATTGCGAAGTTGTTGTTCATAATGCCGCACTATTCTCGCAGAAAGTATCGGCCTTTGTAGATGCAGGCACAGAAAAGCGCGGCTACATCATCAACGAGGACGGAAGTAAAAAAATCTTCAACTCACCAGTTGACATACTTAATTTCTTCGGAAAACTTGGATGGTCTGTAAGCCAGAATTATTTTACACCCGATTCTAAGGAGAAAGACAACATTTTGCATTTTCTCTTGACAAAGCAAGTAGAGCACGATGAGGAAGTATTTGTCGGCCTCAAGATAAAAAAATAACACAAGAAAGATTATTCGCACATTAAGTCGCTTCTTTATTGTTGTTACGCAGCTTACATATTTCACCTTCTCCACTCCACCCCATCAAGAGTTTTTCAAAAAAGATTCTGACGCTTCAGATTTTGAAGTTTATCCCTAATACTTGATTAATCATAAGCAACTGAAGTTTCAGTTTGCATTTCTGCTAACCCCGAAATAACCCCCAAAAGTTTTCTGTCTCACTTTTGGGGGTTATTTCAAAATCTGCGCTATCATAAATATCCTTATTGCATTTTCAGATACAATAAGGATGTCAGCTCACGCCCTTATTGTGTCAGCTCACGCCCTTATTCTATCCGCCCGCCCGCTTATAGCGTTTACTCTCCTCTGCGATATAGCGTGCTCACCCACTGTCCCCAGCGGGGACACCCCATGCTTAACCGCGGGTGATGCCCGAAGGGCGAACCCGTGGATGGGCAACGACACAAACCTCCGACTCAGGAAGCGTCGCACAGCACCCACTGCGGCTCGTGTGGAGTTTCTCCCTCAACGCTTTCAGTGCGACGCTCGCCTGTACACTGCCTTAATGAAGGAAAATATGTATTTTTTTGTATTATTTAAAAGTTTCTTTATATTTGCAGATGTATAACTTTTAACACAAAAATGCTTGCCGCTTTGCTTTCTAAAGAGTTGGAAGGCGGACACAGTGTAATCTGAACAATATAAACATTATTCATTTCAACCTGCCCAACTTCCCGATACGGCACTCCTAAAAAGCAGAACGACAAGGAGACAAAAGGGGGAAGCGAAAAATTTATGAACAAAAAATTACTCAAGAATTTCTGTGCTGTGTTCCTCGCATGGTTCATGGCCTTGTTGCTCCTTCCGCAGTCCGCTCAAGCACAGGAGAAGGAAGCCTATGTTGTGAAAAGCAGCGACAAGAAAACGCTAACGTTCTACTACGACGATCAGAAATCATCCCGCACGGGCACTGTGTGGGGAATTGAGGAGACGAGGATGGGCAACTACGGAGAGACATACCCTGCTTGGTCTGTAACACAGAACACATCTGAACCAAACGTTACTACTGCTGTTTTTGATCTTTCTTTCAAGAACTTTCTCCCGAAAACTACTGAGAACTGGTTCTTCGACTTCACGAATCTGAAAAAAATAAAGGGATTGGAAAATCTCAATACATCTGAAGTCACTACGATGAGGGGAATGTTTTATGAATGCAAGAATTTAACTTCCCTCGATCTCTCCAACTTCAATGCGGAGAACGTGAAAGACATGAGCTATATGTTTTATGAATGCAAGAATTTAACTTCCCTCGATCTCTCCAACTTCAATGCGGAGAACGTGAAAGACATGAGCTATATGTTTTATGAATGCAAGAATTTAACTTCCCTCGATCTCTCCAACTTCAAGACGAAGAACCTGCAATACATGAGATGTATGTTTGATGACTGCCAGAATTTAACTTCCCTCAATCTCTCCAACTTCAATGCGGAGAACGTGCAAGACATGAGATATATGTTTTCTGGCTGCTCAAGGTTAACTTCCCTCGATCTCTCTAACTTCAAGACGGAGAACGTGCAAGACATGAGATATATGTTTTCTGGCTGCCAGAATTTAACTTCCCTCGATCTCTCCAACTTCAAGACGAAGAACCTGCAATACATGAGATATATGTTTTATGAATGCAAGAATTTAACTTCCCTCAATCTCTCCAACTTCAATGCGGAGAACGTGCAAGACATGAGCTATATGTTTTCTGGCTGCTCAAGGTTAACTTCCCTCGATCTCTCCAACTTCAAGACGGAGAACGTGCAAGACATGAGCTTTATGTTTTCTGGCTGCCAGAATTTAACTTCCCTCGATCTCTCCAACTTCAAGACGAAGAACCTGCAATACATGAGCTTTATGTTTTCTGGCTGCTCAAGGTTAACTTCCCTCGATCTCTCCAACTTCAAGACGGAGAACGTGCAAGACATGAGCTTTATGTTTTCTGGCTGCCAGAATTTAACTTCCCTCAATCTCTCCAACTTCAAGACGGAGAACGTGAAAGACATGAGTGGAATGTTTGCTGGCTGCCAGAATTTAACTTCCCTCGATCTCTCCAACTTCAATGCGGAGAACGTGAAAGACATGAGGGGAATGTTTTATGAATGCAAGAATTTAACTTCCCTCGATCTCTCCAACTTCAATGCGGAGAACGTGAAAGACATGAGGGAAATGTTTTATGGCTGTCAGAATTTAACTTCCCTCGATCTCTCCAACTTCAATACAGAGAACGTGAAAGACATGAGCTATATGTTTAAGGGCTGCTCAAGTTTAACTTCACTCAATCTCTCCAACTTCAAGACGGAGAACGTGCAAGACATGGGTTCAATGTTTTATGGCTGTCAGAATTTAACTTCCCTCAATCTCTCCAACTTCAAGACGGAGAACGTGCAAGACATGTGGGAAATGTTTTATGGCTGCTCAAGGTTAACTTCCCTCGATCTCTCCAACTTCAAGACGGAGAACGTGCGAAACATGGGTTCAATGTTTTATGGCTGCAATAATTTAACTTCCCTCAATCTCTCCAACTTCAATACAGAGGACGTGCGAAACATGGGTTCAATGTTTTCTGGCTGCAATAATTTAACTTCCCTCAATCTCTCCAACTTCAAGACGGAGAACGTGCAAGGCATGAGGAGAATGTTTTATGGCTGCAAGAGTTTAACTTCCCTCGATCTCTCCAACTTCAAGACGGAGAACGTGCAAGACATGAGTGGAATGTTTTATAAATGCAATTCTCTACAAACCATCTATTGCAATAATACTTGGACTTGTTCAGATTCTTGGGAAATGTTCTATGGTTGTACGAGTCTCCAAAGGAGCAGTGCCTTACGATGAAAGTAAGACAGATGCTTTAATGGCGAATCCTAAAACAGGATATTTCACAAAGAAAGAAAGTACGGGAGTTGCTACTGTTACAACCGATGGTGATGCAAACATCCAGGCGATTTACTCTACTGACGGAAAAAGACTTAACGAGCTACAGCGCGGACTGAACATCGTCCGCATGAGCAACGGTACTACTCAGAAGATTCTGCGCAAATAGTGTTCTCCCTCAAAATAGAAATTTCCCCACTAACTGCTCGCTGCGAGTAAGTTTGTGGGGGATTTCTTTCGCATAAAATCATTTATCAGCAATACATAAAAACGAGGGAGAGAGAAAAAAGTGAGAAAAAGGAAGAGTTTGTAAGGGAAAGGTATGTGGCTACGACAAGAAATCCGTAATTTTGCCCAATATGCCGAAGTCAAACAAGTTAAGAAAAATAGGAAAGGTGGCACTATGGGTGGTTTGCACACCAATAGTCCTCTTCCTCATACTGGCCCTACTGGTTTATCTTCCACCAGTTCAGAACTTTATAGTCCAGCGCGTTTGTACGCATTTCAGCGAAACAACAGGCGTTCAGTTTTCCGTCGATAATGTTCGACTGGCTTTTCCGTTGGATCTCAACGTGAATGGTGTGAAAGCTGTGCAGAAAGGCGACACGCTGCTCAACGCACGCACCGTTCGACTCAATTTGGAAATGCTCCCTCTACTTCAAGGGCAAGCCAATGTGAGTGGGATTGAATTAGACGCGTCGCGAATAGATACAAAAATTATATCTCAAATACACGCATCAAGGGAGTTGTGGGGCATCTCACAGCAGAAACGAAAGGCGTGAATTGGCAAAAACAGGACGTTCATGTTCAGTTGGCACAACTGCGCAATTCAGACATAACAGTGGCTCTCGCCGATAGTGCGCTCGACGATACTACGACCACCAAGAGCCATTGGCACATACGTGTGGACGAAGCCTGTCTCGAAAATGTCAAAGCTCGTGTAGCATTGGCTGGAGCTTTGCCCACCACGCCTCTCCAAAAGGCGCATCACACTATTTGGGTGGCGGCTCAATTGAAAAAGGCGGTGCTCACCGATGGCGACTTCGACACGGGTAAGGCGTATTATGCCTTCCGCAGCTTGAATATCAAGAAGGGGAATGTGGCTTATACGCCCAATGGGGCTGACGGCACTTGGACACCAAAGAATCCCATCCCTGCAATTCCTGCCGACCGTCAACGAAACCACAAAGACAGTTTGCGCATTGCATATACATACACCGATAACGTGGCAGAACTGGAACGCTGGAATCCATTCCCCGTAGAGACAACAGGGCGCGGAAAACAATGGAAAATGCGCGCAGCATCCAGCACTTTGACCACATTGCAAAAACCTACCAAGCCGTTTGACGCAACAAACATTGTAGTGACGGGACTAAACGCACAAATCGATACGCTCAGCTACAACCACGCTGGCGTTTTGCGCCTGGGTGTGCGTCACGTTGCCTTGCAGGAACAATGTGGTTTTGCGGTGAAAGAACTCAGCGGATCAGTGTATCTTGACAGCACACACATAGTGCTTCCTGCCCTCAACCTAAAAACGCCCTATTCTTCGCTGCGTGCCACGATAAATCTACCCTTCTCAGCTTTTGACAGAGGCAGTCGTACTTCAGTTAGTTTGAACCTCGTTGCAACGTTAGGGGCACCTGATGTGAAAACTTGGCGCGCGGTTATCTTCCTACTCGTTATCTCCGCCTCTATCCCAACCGAACGCTTTCGCTCAATGGGCGTTTCTCGGGGAATTTGGCTCATCTTGTCTTCCAAAACACATCTATCAACCTACCAGGAATACTAACTTTCAAGGGTAATGGACGACTGGACGACATCACGGGAAGTACGCCTTCGGCTAGAATGAATTTTTCGCTCCGCACGGGAGCAACTCTCCCCTCACTCTTCAAAACTGTTTTGCCCGATGTGGCCAAAACAGTTAGTATACCTGCTGCGGTGGGGATGAAAGGTAACCTATCCTTCCACGGTTCCGACTACCAACTCAATGCGAACCTTGCAACAGGGCGCGGAAATGCTAAAGTGAAAGCACGAATTAATCTGCAAACAGAGGCCTTTGATGTTCGCGTTGATGCTCGCCAACTCGCATTGCAGCAGTTCCTACCTAATATGGGGCTATCGGCATTTAGTGGGACACTCTCTGCACGCAGCAGAAGTTTCGACGTACTCTCCCCCCGCGCCGGCCTCACGATGGATGCTCGTGTTCGTAGTTTTAACTACGCCAATTATGATCTAAGCGGACTATCTATTACGGTTCGCCAACAAGGTAGTACATCGAATGCTCAGTTCAGTATTAACAACGCGCTACTTACTGGAAAAGGAATGCTCCAAGCTACATTAGGTAGAGACATCTTCGGCCGATTGTCGAGCAATTTTGAGAAAATAGATTTCCGCAGGCTGGGCTTAACGGCGGACACCCTGCAAGGTGGCGGTCAGATAGACCTAACCTTCCGCACCAACCGCACATTCACGGCTTACTCTGCATCTGGCCGACTTTCCGACCTCTTGGCGATGACGCCTCATAGAGGTTTCACGCCGGGCGATATAGATTTCTCGCTTGGAACGGGTAATGATTCTACCCATGTATTTGCCACCAGTGGCGACATGGTACTTCGACTCGGAACGCGGGGGAATGTTGATCGCCTTGTGCCGCGCCTCACGCGTTTCTTCAAACTATTTGAAAAGCAACTGGCTCACCGTCAGCTTAATCAAGAGGTTCTCAAGAGTGAGCTACCAGTAATGGATTTCCATTTCGAAGCGGCACGAACCAATTTGTGAGCGACTACTTACGCATTAAAGGGTATCAGTTCCGCACGGCTTATATTGATCTCCATGCTCATCCTCTCTCAGGACTGTCGGGCCTCATCCGTGCCGACTCCATCACAACGGGTAAACTGCTTTTAGATAGTGTCAACTTAGCTATATCTCAAGATACTTCGGGCGTAGTTATTGATGGTAGTGTCCGAAACTACACGCGACGCAACCCAAATAAATTCAACGCACAGCTACATGGTTATATCCTTTCTCAAGGAGCTGGTATACAAGCTAAGTTCTTTGATGCTGACGGAGATAAAGGTTTCGATGTGGGCTTGCGCGCCGACGTATTGCAAGATGGTATCAACATTGTTCTTTATCCCGAACAACCCGTTCTGGCTTATCGCAATTTTAGCATCAATAAAGACAACTACATTTTCTTGGGAAACAACAAACAGATTCGGGCGGATGTAAACTTAACGGCGGATGACGGTACAGGTCTTAAGATTTACTCCACACCTACTGATAGTGTCAACGATATCACGCTTTCTGTGAACAATGTCAATTTAGGTGAGCTTTCCAATGTGCTTCCTTTCTTACCGAAGATGCAAGGTATGCTCTCGGGAGATATTCACTTCTTCGACGACCATAAGAGCATCAGTGCGATGGGTTCACTTCAAGCCAATAGTTTTGCTTTCGATGGTACACGCCTGGGACAGATTGGAGCGGATGTCACTTACTTGCCCAAATCGAACGGAGAACACTACGCTTCAGCCTTTATTAGTTCGGGCGGTATCGAAGTGCTCGAAGCAGAAGGTACATACACTGACAAGAGCGGAGAATTTAACGTGAAAGGCAATCTACACGATTTCCCAATGCCTATGCTCAATGCCTTCCTTGAAGGAACTGATGTAGCATTACGCGGTAAAGCGGGAGGTGATTTTACGCTACAAGGAACAGCAAAGAACCCGATACTCAATGGTTCGTTAGATGTGGATTCTGGCCACGTTTACTCTGACGTCTACGGCTTTGACTTCCGCATGGAAGAAAAGCCTGTTGCTATCAACAACTCTAAGGTGCATTTTGAAAATTACAACCTATATTCTACAGGGAAGAATCCGCTTGTTCTCAATGGCGACATAGACATGAGCAACACTAGCAAAGTATATTTAGACTTCAATGTAAAGCAAAAGATTTCGAACTTATCAATGCTCAACGTAAGCGCAATTCGCTAGTGTTTGGAAAAATCTATGCCGACTGCCAAGGTACGCTGAAAGGTACGGTAGATAATCTGTCCATTCGAGGACAACTCGATATTCTCGATAATACAAATATGACATATATTCTGAAGGATTCGCCCATCTCCGTAGACAATCGTCTTGAAGACCTTGTGAAGTTCACAAATTTCACTGATCCCGAAGAAGAAACAGAAAGTGAAGAACAAGCCTCATCCAGCTATGATCTCGCGCTGGGTATCAATGTCAGCGAAGGAGCCCACTTCAATTGTCTCCTCTCCGAAGATGGACAGAACTATGCCAATATTGAAGGCGGCGGCAACCTAACATTCCGCATCACACATCAAGGAGATATGCGTCTCACTGGTCGACTAACGGCAAGTTCGGGCGAGATGAAATATGAACTACCTGTCATTCCACTCCGCACATTTAAGTTGGTGGAGGGTAGCACTATCGACTTCACTGGCGACCCTACCAATCCTCGACTCAACGTAACGGCACTGGAGCGCATGAAAGTGCTCGTTACTGAAAACGAGCAACAGCGCAATGTTGCTTTTGATGTTGGCGTTTCTATCACCAACACGCTCGACAAAATGGGGCTCGAATTCACCATTGCTGCTCCCGAAGATTTGAGCGTTCAAAACCAATTGGCCGCCATGTCGAAGGAACAACGCAACAAAGCGGCTGTGGCAATGATGGCAACAGGTATGTACCTCACCGACTCAAGCTCAATGAAGAGTGGCTTTAAGGCAAACAATGCACTAAACGCTTTTCTCCAAAATGAGATTCAGAACATTGCTGGTAATGCACTAAAGAGCGTCGATTTGAGCGTGGGCGTAGAAACCGGAACATCGCTCGCCGGTACACAAACCACTGACTATTCTTTCCAATTTGCTAAACGCTTCTGGGACGATCGTATCCGCGTTATCATCGGAGGGCGTGTCAGTGCAGGTAAGAATGCAGACAATCGTGCAGAGAGCATTATCAACAACGTGAGCGTTGAATACCGAATGAACCAAGGGGCAACTCGCTATCTGCGTGTCTTCTACGATCGCGACCAGCAAGATCCGCTCGAAGGGCAGCTCACAAAAGCTGGTTTGGGATACTCTGTGCGCAAAAAGACGGATAAGTTTGGCGATCTCTTCATCTTCTGGCGCAAGAGAGAGAAAAAATAAGTCGATATATTGCTCTCGTTCGCTGAAGCGGAAAAGCCAAAAGAGCAACCATTCTATAAGAGAAAGTAACAATGAAACAAGACAAAATATTTCCCCAGCGGGTAGCACGTGCTATAAGTATTCGTTCGTTTTCGAGAATTTCGAGAAATACAACGGGACTTGTACTACTCCTTTTGCTGTTCCTCACTTCGTGCTCCACTACATCTAAATTGCCCAGTGATGAGCAATTGTATATCGGCATCGACAAAATTTCTTACACTAACACTCCCACTAAGAAAGCAAGATTCGACTCGACTCGGTGGGCGTTATCACAACCATTGCAGATGTAGCAAATACGGTGAGCGATGTTTTGTCAGGACGAACAGATGGCAACACGATTGACAAGTTCAAAGATGCAGCTCTAAACGGAAAAAAAACTAAAGCTGAGCAGAAAGCAGAAAAACAAGCTGAAGCGGCAGAACGTGCTATCAATAAAGAAGCTTTTGAAACAGCGCAAGAGGAAGTGGAAGCCGTACTCTCCTATCCTCCTAACAATGCGCTTTTCGGTTCTTCATACCTGCGCTCTCCTCTCCAGTTGGGGTTGTGGTTCTATAATGGTTTCGTTGATGCTAAGTCTGGTTTGGGAAAATGGATCTATAAAAGCTTTGCTCAGCAACCGGTCTATGTCTCAACGGTTAATCCTGATATGCGCATCAAGGTGGCACAAAACACTCTTCAGAATTATGGGTACTTCCGTAGCAAAGTAAAATACAAAATTATAGAACAGAAAAATCCCAAGAAAGCTAAAATTCATTACACGGTGAATGTTGGACCGTTATCGCGTTTCGACTCGATCCAATACTATTCGTATGGTGCACGGCAAGACAGTCTGCTTCATTCCACGAAATCGAGCCGCCTCTTAACAAAAGGTGCACCTTTTAGCGTCGTGAAACTGGCAAATGAACAAACGCGTATCGGTTCGCTCCTCAGAGAGAACGGCTACTTCTACTGGCAAGACGACTACACCACTTATCAAGCCGATACCTTGCTCCGCAAAAATTTTGTACAACTCCGTGTGATGCCCAAATCCAATATCCCTGCTGTTGCTAATCACCCGTGGTACATTGGACAGACATATATAAACGTACGGCGCAATGAAGAGGAACAATTGAACGCCTCACGCACAGATCAGAATTTCACTTATACGTATGGAGGCAATAAGATGCCGCTACGCTCCAGTATGTGGCGCCACGCCGTCATGCACAGTAAAGGCGAGCTGTATCACTATACTGATCAGCGCAACACATTGGAGAAATTAAACAAAATAGGTGTATTCAACTTGCTCGATGTAAGTTACGTGCCGCGTGACACAACCGCTAATTGCGACTCGCTTGATGTCTATATTTCGGCACAAATGGGCAAACGCTACGATTCTGATTTTGAAATGAATACTACTCTCAAGAGCAATCAGCAAGTAGGTCCTGGACTATCGTATGAGATGAATAAGCGCAACGCTTTTCGTGGTGGAGAAACTGTTTCGTTCAAAATATTTGGTTCGTATGAATGGCAGTTTGGTTCAAGCATCCGTAGCAACAACTCTTTACTAAACAGTTACGAATTAGGCTCACAGCTCTCTTTCACTTTCCCACGCTTCTTTGCGCCTATCATTTCGCACCGTCGTCTCAACTTCCCCGCCGAAACAACATTTGCTCTCAACGGCGACTGGAAGCGTCGAGCTGGTTTCTTCACCTTGGTGAGTGCTGGACTAAGTGCAACATACAACTGGTATAAGAAGTCGAACATGCTCCATGAGCTAACGCCACTCAGCATCGACTTCAACAACACCATCAACACTTCCCACACCTACGACTCTATCATGGCTGCCAACCCCACACTGGCTGTGTCCATGCGCGACCAGTTCATTCCAGCCATGTCCTACACCTTCACATACACTTCTACTGCTGACCACCGCAACACGCTAATGATTCAGCTCCACGCAAAAGAAGCCGGAAACCTCTTTTCAGGCTTTTATGCCGCAGCAGGTAAGAAGTTTAGCGAGCAAAACAAACGCATCTTCGGAAGTCCGTTCGCACAATTTGTAAAGACAACGGCGGAGGTGCACTATACCCTTCCCATCAACAACCGTTTCACACTGGCCACACGCTTTTTGGTGGAGCCATCTTCTCCTATGGCAACAGCACTACAGCACCTTATTCCGAACAGTTCTATGTGGGAGGTGCCAATTCCGTTCGCGGTTTCACCATCCGAACCATCGGTCCTGGTAGTTATCGTAGCAATGATTCTAAATACTCCTATATAGATCAGACCGGCGACATCAAACTGGAAGCTAACGCCGAACTGCGCGCTCATCTTTTTGGCTCGCTCTATGGTGCAACATTCATAGATGCGGGTAATGTTTGGTTGCTGCGCGAAGATGCTAATAGGCCGGGCGGACGCCTCTCTGCCTCCACGCTAAAAAATATTGCAGTAGGCACAGGCGTGGGTCTACGCTACGATTTGGAATTTCTCATCCTACGCTTCGATTTAGGTATCGGACTCCACGCGCCTTACAAAACCAGCCGTAGCGGTTTCTATAATTTGGAGAAATTCAAAGACGGGCTTGTTTTCCATTTCGCCATTGGCTATCCATTCTGAGCCACGCCGAGTTCGGAGCGAACTCACAACTCTCACATCAGATAATCCTTAAACCCACAGTGATATGAAGAAAATATTATTGTTTGCAGTGGCTGTTCTGTGCAGCCTTGTTGCCCGTGCCGATGAAGGTATGTGGCTACTAAAACTCATGGAACAGCAACACCTTGCCGACTCGCTCCGAAAAGCAGGTCTGCAACTACCGCCCTCCCAACTCTATAGTGAGACAGGCCCGAGCTTGAAAGACGTTGTCGGCATCTTCGGCAACGGATGTACGGGTGAAGTGGTATCGCCCGACGGCCTTATCTTCACCAACAACCATTGCGGTTTCTCTTACATCCACGCTATGAGCAGTGTCGAGAAAAACTATCTCAAGGATGGCTTCTTTGCAAAGAGCCGTGCAGAGGAACTCCCCACTCCTAACCTCACCTTCACGTTTGTCTTAGCGATTGAAGATGTAACCGCGCAGGTCGAAGCTGAGGCACGCCGTTTGTGCATCGACAAATACACACGGCAGAGCTACAGCTTCACATCGAAGATGAACAACGAATTGCGCAAGAAATCGAAATATGCAAAGCTGAAAGGTATCGAATCAACTCTGCTCCCATTCTTCGGCGGAAACCAGTTCTACATCATCTATATGCAGGAATATACTGACGTGCGCCTCGTGGCTGATCCACCGCTTAATGTAGCACAGTTTGGAGGCAACTCCGACAACTGGGTATGGCCGCGTCAAAATGTGGACTGGTGCGCTTTCCGCATCTACGCCGATAAGAACGGACAGCCTGCTCCCTACAGTCCCCAGAATGTTCCGCTGAAACGCAAAAACTATCTGCGCATTTCTTCAAAAGGTATTCAAGAAGGCGACTACACCATGGTGATGGGCTTTCCTGGCTCAACATCGCGTTTTCTCACCTCCGAACAAGTGGCACTGCGCGTTAATAGCATCAATCAGCCCATAGTTGCCGCGGGCTGGCCCGTTCTCGATCTCTACAAAAAATATATGGAAAAGAACGATAGCATTCGCCTCGTTCTTGAAAGCATCAATATGCGACTGGGCAATGTGGTGAAGAACTATGACGGCATGATTAAAGCAGTGCGCAATTTGAAACTTATCGATGAGAAACGCCGTGAAGAAAAGCGCTTCCAAGACTTTGCGCACCAAAGTGGGAAGCCTGAATACCAAACAGTGGTGGCCGACATCAACAACCTCTGCAAGACTTATCAGGATTCTATTTCGACGATAATCTGCTGTATGCAACACTGGGCAACATCAAATACCCCGCATCCTACAGAATCATGCAACAGCTGCTCGCTGCGTTAAAAGCGAATAACCGCCAAGACATCCACAACTTCAGTGAAAGTCTGCTTAAAAGCTATAATGACCAGATAGAAAATTTCACAACAGATTATGTCATTGAACGCACCCGCTTGCTGCTCCCCATCTGGGAGAAAAATTGCCGCTTGCCTATATCGCGCAGTTTGCAAGTGAGCAATCCCTACGAACTCATCTCACAATCCATCTTCGCCAGCCGCAAAAAGCTGGAAACTTTCCTTGCCAATCCATCAGCAGAGACGCTCACTGCCGACCCAATCTATAAGATGATTAAAGACATTGACGAACTTTCAGAAAAATTGGAGGGAACAAAACATTTCAAAACGGCCGTCCAACCTCTGGAGAAGACCTACGTTCGTGGACTCGAAGAGATGTACAACAACTCCAAAGCTCCCGATGCCAACTTCACACTGCGCATGACTTACGGCCACGTAAAGGCGATGAAGCCTCGTGATGGTGTTCTCTACGATTGGCGGACTACGCTGAAGGGTATGTTTGAGAAAGAGGACAGCACCAATATCGACTACATCGTACATCCGCGTATGCGCCAGCTCTATGAGGCGCGCGACTTTGGACGTTATGCGCGCGAGGATGGTCAGCTGCCCACCTGCTTCATCTCCAACAACGACATCACCGGTGGCAATTCTGGTTCACCAGTAATGAATGCGAAGGGTGAGCTCATCGGTTTAGCATTCGATGGGAATATCGAAGCACTGAGTAGCGACCTCAAATTTGATCCCGAACTCCAGCGTTGCATCAATGTCGACATTCGTTACGTTCTCTGGATTCTCGACAAATTCGGCGAAAGCAAATATCTCTTCAACGAAATGGAGATACATTAACTCACATCTCACAGAACGGCAGCCTCCCCTGCCGTTCTGTTTTTTTAGCCACTATCCGCTGCAAACAAGCCCCTCACGAGAAACAAGTAGGTGAACACGCAGAAGAACGTCTCCCATCAAGAAAAAAACTCCATTTTTGTTGTCACGTTGTCACAGCGGAGAGAACATACTGATAAATAGATGATTAGATGCGTGACAACAACTTTTTTGTTGTCACGTTGTTGTCACACATCGTCACGCTCATAACATATACGTTTACAGTTAATTAAATTCAAAGTGTGACGACATTACGACATAAAAACAGAAATAAAGATATAGGGAGTGAGGAGAATTGCTCATATTTTCTAACCTCTCTCTTCACACCTCAGCCACAATAAGCGCGTCAGCTGACGCAATAAGGCTTTCAGCTGACAGCCTTATTGTATTTGAAAACGCAATAAGGATATTTACGATCAAACCCAATATGCTCCCACACTAAGATTGACTCTAATTGCATAAAGAAATGAAAATGTGACCATTTCCAAAGGAGGAAGAAAAAAGTAATATGTGTGTATGGAAATTTATTTTTACCTTTGCCGCATATTTGTCTTGATATGTTCGGAAGATTACGACACATACTGCTCACAATCGCTTTTCTGCTCATTAGTAGCACCACTACTTGGGCCGATAAAAACTTTATTCTGGTAATCGATCCAGGTCATGGCGGACATGATGCAGGAGCAGTGGGTGGTTTCTCTAAAGAAAAGGATATAAACCTTCAAGTGGCACTCGCCTTCGGTAATTTGGTGGAGCAAAACTGCCCCGATGTAAAGGTGATTTATACGCGCAAGACGGACATTTTTATTCCGCTCGACACGCGCGCCGATATTGCGAATAACGCCAAGGCGGACCTTTTCATCTCTGTACATACCAACTCCTTACCAGCTGGACGCATAGCTTACGGCTCGGAAACTTACACTCTCGGTATGGCGCGTGCTGGAGCTAACCTCGAAGTGGCAAAACGCGAAAATAGCGTTATCACCTACGAAAAGGATTATCAGACACGCTACCAAGGTTTTGATCCCAACAAAGCGGAGAGTTATGTTATCTTCGAGTTCATGCAGGACAAATTTATGCGACAGAGCATAGACTTGGCACGCTGCATCCAGAAACACTATGTACGCGCCAATCGCAAGGACAAAGGCGTGCATCAAGCGGGATTCCTCGTACTTCGCAAAACCAGTATGCCCGCTGTGCTAACAGAATTAGGCTTTATCTCAACGCCCTGAAGAAGAAACGTTTCTCAACTCCAAAGAAGGAATCAACACGCTCAGCACAGCTATATATAATGGTTTTATAGACTATCGCAAGCAGCACGGATACGTAGGGAAGACCCTACCACCTCCCATCTTCAGCAACTATTCCGCAACGGAGACTACGCCGAAGGAGGATGCCACAGTGGTACAGGTTGTGCCAGTAGAAACAAGCAACACTCCCATTGTTGCTCCTCAAGAGAAAGAAGATACAGAAACAACAATCATTGCCGAGAAAAGAAATACCAAAGCTGCAGAGAATGCTCCAGCAAAGCCAACCAACAGAGAAACGGCAACACCACGCAAAGAACCCACAAAACCGAAACCTCGCAAAGAGGAAAAACAAGTTACAACGACCAAACCCACTCCCGCAGCAAAAACTCCAACAGGCCCAACGTATACAATCCAGTTTGCTGCTACCTCAACGGAGGTTTCGCTCAAAGATCCCACTTTCCGCGGAATGGAAGATGTGAAATGTACGAAGGGGGGGAACCTCTATATCTACACAACGGGGCACTACAATAGTAAAACCGAAGCCGAACGAGCAGCTAAGAAACTACCAGCGCGATATAAGAGTTATCTCATCGTAAAAGAAAAAGATCTGGCAGTTTCCGCACAGTCGTCCGCTAACGCCGAAAAGCATTCCGCAGCGAAAAAGGCTGAGAGAAGCGAACCTGCTAAAGAGCAAAACAAGCTCACCTTCCGCTTGCAGTTTGCCACCACGCCAACAAAACTCCCCACCACTGATGCACGCTTCAAGGGGCTTCCCGATGTGCGATGCTATCACGAGGGGAAACTCTACAAATACACGTCGGGCAACTATGCCTCTCAAGCAGAAGCACGCAGCGCACTCAAAGAGCTGCAAAAGAAATATCCCGATGCTTTTATCGTCAAGTTTCAAGGTAACGAGAAAAAATAATTATACATACATTCACCCGACAATCAACACATACAGAACAATATGCGTTTTTTCACAAAAGAAGTAAAGATTGCTTTGACAGCCATTGTAGCCATCGCTGTGCTCTACGGCCTAATCAATTTCATGAAAGGTGTTAACATCTTTAAGTCGTCTAATACCTACTATGTAGAGTTTGAAAACATTCAAGGACTAACGGTCAGTAACGCCGTCTATGCCAATGGGTATCCCTGTAGGCATTGTACGCAGTATTGAATACGATTACGATCGCACTAATAAGGTGGTAGTTGCTGTAGAACTCGATAAAGAAATGCGCGTCCCCAAAGGGACAAAGGCAGAACTTGAAACATCGCTCATGGGCGGTGTGACGATGAATCTCGTCCTCGGTCCTAACCCCACACAATATATAGAACGAGGCGACACGCTCAAAGGAGGTCCACACGAGGGAGCTATGTCAAAAGTGGAGCAGAGCGTTCCGCAAATGGTAGCTCTCATTCCGAAGATTGACTCTATCCTAACTAATTTCACACGCCTCACCAGCGACCCTGCTCTACAACAGATGCTACACAATGCAGCAGCTATCTCGGCAAACCTCCGCACCACGAGTGCACAACTCAACACGATGATGGGGCGCGATGTGCCACAGATGATGGCAAAACTCAACCAAGCAAGTACAAACCTGAATAAACTCAGCAAAAACTTGGCAGGCGTGGATGTACAATCCACTATGAAACAGGTGAATTCCGCACTGAATGAAGTGGAAGGTTTCTCCCGTAATATCAACAACCTGTCTGGACAGCTCAATACCAAACTCAACTCAAAAGACAACAGTTTAGGAATGCTCATGAACGATCGTGGACTTTACGATAATCTCAACCGCACCATTCAACATGCTGACTCTCTTGTCACCGACCTCAAGGCGCATCCGAAACGCTATGTCCACTTCAGCGTGTTTGGCAGAAAAGACAAATGAGAATAGCTCCCTCGGGTGCTACGAAGATAGACTAAGAAGCTACATAATGCATAGTGCCGGCCACCACACACCATGGTAGCCGGCATTTATCTGCCTCTTCCATCACCCACTACAAAGCGGAGAATAGCAGAAGGAAAAGATACGAATACACAAGCTTAAAATTTTGCCCTTTAGGTTTTTTTTGCGAATTTTGCAACCACTTCTCTAAACAGAAGGAAGATATACATAATGAGTAACACCCATCAGCAAGACCAGTGGGAGGTTTTCCTCTCCATCCTTAAAAGAAGCATTTCCGAACAGGAATTTAGGACGTGGTTCTCTGCCGTACAGTTCGTAAGCTATGAAAGCCACGTGCTGAGAATTGGTGTTCCCAATCGTTTCCTTACAGAATATATCGAGGGGCATTTCCTTAAAGAGATGACCAGTGCGATTGAGCAAGCGTTCGGCGTTGGCACTTCGTTGCAATATACGATTATAACTTCTCCCGATGATGAAAACCAACCACAACGCCCTGCCGCACATCCCGAGCCGAAACTACCGCCTCTGGATTCGAACCTCAATCAGAATTTTACATTCGACAATTTTGTGGAGGGACAAAGCAATAAGTTGGCACGCACTGTGGCTCTTTCCATCGCAGAGCATCCTGGAAAGACATTCAACCCTTTCTTCCTCTACGGCCCCAGCGGAGTGGGCAAAACTCACCTTATTTCTGCCGTTGGGCACAAGCTCTTGAAGCTCTATCCCGATAAGCGTGTGCTCTATGTTCCTGCACATCTTTTCAAAACGCAGTTTATTGATTCTGTGCGCAATAACACTCAGAATGACTTCATACACTTCTATCAAACGATAGATGTGCTTATCATCGACGACATTCAAGAGTTCACCACCACTAAGACTCAACAAGCCTTCTTCCATATCTTCAACCACCTGCAGCTGAACGGCCGGCAGATCATCATCTCCAGCGACCGTGAACCGGCAAAGTTTGAAGGGATTGAAGAACGCATGTTAACGCGTTTCCGCGCGGGAATGATGGCTCCGATAGAACGACCTGATTTAGCTCTGCGTCGGGCGATTCTTCAGACGAAGATTCGTCGCGACGGACTCAAATTCCCCAAAGAAGTAGTCGACTTCATTGTGACCCACGTAGATAGTAGCGTTCGCGATTTGGAAGGTATCATTAGTTCTATCATGGCCTATTCCATCGTAGATTTCTGTGGAGAAATCACACTACCTCTGGCAGAACGCATCGTTTCTCAAGCCATCAATTTGGCAAAAAAGGAACTTTCGCTCAACACCATTACGCGCCATGTTTGCACATATTTCGGCGTGAAAGAAAAAGAAGTCATGTCGAAAACTCGCAAGCAGGGCATCGTACAGGCACGCCAAATCTCTATGTACCTCAGCCATAAATACACGGATTTGTCTTACGCCGAAATAGGACGACAAATGGGCAAGAAGGACCACTCCACTGTGCTCCACTCTTGCAGTATGGTGAAGCGCCGCTTGTCAACTGAAAAGAACTTCCGCCACCAGGTGGAAGAAATCGAAGCAGGTTTTAAGAACTAAAATCTGTCTTTATTAAGGAAAGGGCTTCTATTCATGTCTCCCCTACAAGCTCTCAAAAATACTTTGGTTATAATAGCTTTCGCCCCAAGCAAGCCGAAATCATCGACACAGTACTTGGTGGGCGCGACTGCTTTGTGCTGATGCCTACTGGAGGCGGGAAATCGGTGTGCTATCAAATACCGGCAGCACTTCTTCCGGGTCTAACCATCGTTGTTTCCCCACTCATCTCGCTCATGAAGGACCAAGTGGAAAGTCTCTTGGAGGCAGGTATCCCTGCCTGCGCCATCAACAGTTCACTCCCGCTTGAGCAGAGCGTGCAACTCCAAGAGGCGTGTGTAAACGAGAAATACAAACTCGTCTATCTCTCCCCCGAAGCATTATTAGCTTCCTTGCACGGCTGGATTTCTCGTGCAAAAATTTCACTCATTGCTATCGATGAGGCTCACTGCATTAGTCAGTGGGGGCACGACTTCCGCCCCGAGTATACGCAATTAGGACAAATCCGTCGCGGACTACCTGATGTCCCGATGATGGCTTTAACTGCCACGGCGGACAAGGTGACGCGTGAGGATATTCTCAAACAGCTCGGGTTGCACAAGCCTTATATTTCCGTTTCCTCCTTTGATCGTCCCAATCTTTCTCTGACGGTCATTCGCGGCTTTAACGGAAGCGAAAAACTCAAAGCCATTCTCCGATTCTTGCGCGAACGCCCCGGACAAGCAGGCATTATATATTGCATGTCGCGCAAGACAACGGAGAGCGTAGCTGAAAAACTCACAGCAAAAGGTGTTCGCGCACTCTCCTACCATGCTGGACTATCAGCCGATGTTCGTGACAAAACACAAACGGCATTTATCAACGATGATGTTCAAATCATTGTTGCCACCGTAGCATTTGGTATGGGTATCGACAAGAGCAACGTGCGCTGGGTCATCCACTACAACCTTCCCAAAAGTATTGAAAGCTACTATCAGGAGATAGGACGTGCTGGGCGCGATGGCGACCCTGCCGACACACTCCTATTCTACAATTACGCCGACATCATTCAGCTTGAGCGTTTCGCACAAGACAGCGGTCAACAGAACATCAATATGGAACGCCTCAACCGCATGCGAGAATATGCCGAAGCCAGTGTCTGTCGCCGCCGCATATTGCTCAACTATTTTGGTGAGGAAACAAGCACCGACTGCCACAATTGCGATGTTTGCAAAAACCCTCCAACACGTTTCGATGGTACTACGCTCGCGCAGAAAGCCCTCTCGGCCATCGCCCGCACCGAGGAAAGCATCGGTTTCAGCACGGTAATCGACATCTTGCGCGCCACCTATTCACCCACTGTTCGCTCCTCCCACTATGAACAACTAAAGACATTTGGTGCAGGGCGGGATGTAACGGCTCACGACTGGCGCGACTATCTGCTACAGATGCTCCAACTCGGGCTTGTGGAAGTCGCATACAACGAGGGCGACCACCTAAAGATTACCACCTTAGGGCGCGATGTCCTCTTTGGCCGTCGCCCCATCGAATTTGCCCAAATTCAGCACGAAGATTTCCAGAAAAAGGAGAAAGAAAAAAAGGCAGCGCGCCAAAAGGAAAAAGATACCCTCTCTCTCTTCGATGCGGAAGAAATACAGCGTGGAGTCACAAACGGAGAGATGTTCGAACGCCTCAAAGAGCTCCGCTTGCGCTTGGCTCGCGAACAAGGATTCCCACCCTATGTCGTATTCAACGACCGCACACTCCACGCCATGGCAACGCTCCGTCCACACACGCTGGACGATTTCGACCGCGTCCCGGGCGTTGGCGACTTCAAAAAAGCAAAATATGGGGAGGCTTTCTTAGAAGAAATCAACAGATAGGAAGCACTCCTCCTGCAACATTCACAATCAAAGTTCTTGGCTAAATCATCACACATATTTAGGAAAGGCTCCATTATATTTGCACCCAGAAGCAGAAAGGATACTAAAAGAGAACAAAGATGAAACAAAAGGTAATTATCCTGACAGGTGCCAGTAGTGGTATAGGGTATCAAACAGCGAAAAAATTAGCAAAAGAAGGACACATCGTTTATGGCGCAGCACGCCGGATTGAAAAGATGGAGGCACTAAAGGCTTTTGGTGTAAACCTCTGTGGGTGGATGTAACATCAGAAGAAAGCATAAACAAAGCCATAGAAACAATCATTACCACAGAAGGCAAAATTGATGTATTAGTAAACAATGCTGGATATGGTTCATACGGTGCCGTTGAAGATGTTGATATAGAGGAAGCACGCAAGCAGTTTGATGTCAACTTATTCGGCGTTGCTATGCTCACCAAAAAGGTTCTTCCGTATATGCGTCAGCAAGGTAGCGGAACGATAATAAATGTAGGTTCTATGGGCGGACGCTTAACAATCTTTTTCGGAGCTTGGTATCATGCCACTAAATACGCCTTAGAGGCCTTTAGTGATGCACTACGCATGGAAACAAAGCAATTTGGAATAAATGTAGTTATTATCGAACCTGGTGGCATCAAAACACCGTGGGGATACATCGCAGCCGATCATTTGGAAGAAAGTTCTAAAGGAGGAGCATACGAAAAGCAAGCTCACAAAACAGCAGAAGGAATGCGCAAACAATATAGTGGCAACATGATGAGTAACCCCAAAGTCATAGCAAATACTATCAGCAAAGCAATCAATGCGCATCGGCCTAAAGCACGCTATCTCATCGGATTCGGAGCAAAGCCTCTTGTCTTCTTACATACTATTCTCCCCCACACGATGGTTCGATTGGATCATGATGCATGCTTTTCAAACTTAGGTATATACGTTCTTAGGTGTTACACTCAAAACTTGACAACGTAACGATAAAAAATAAAAGCTTTGGGTGAGGAAGGTGGGTGTTATGCGACACCGGCGGTGTCGCATAACACCCACTCCTACTCATACCCATCTTCACTCATCTACGCCTGCTGTACGAGGACTCAACAAAAATCTGCAATACCAACTTAAGAATATTGCGGAAATGAACCACTCTTTTAAGAAACGGCTTTTTATCTATTTCTCCCCCAAAAGGGTGCATATTTATGCAAAAAGGAGTATTTTTACCTGCCAAATAGGTGATAGAAATATGACGCTTCCATTAGATTTAGCCACAGATAAATGGCAACAAAACTTCAGATTGAAGAAAAAAGAAATCAGACATTTTGATGCAAATAATAGAACAAGAATAAGTATTCTCTTTATAATAACAACCTAAACAAACACATGAAAAAAGCTACATATACCATTGGTGAGGAGTCTTTACAAGAATGGGAAAGTAAGAATGGATCTCCTGTATATATTATTTTGACCGGCAATGTCTCTGCTGACACTTTTACCCAGTTAGCAAAAGAGTTTGACTACACTAAATATCAGCGTATCTCATTTGAAAATCTGGTTATATCTGATTATAAGTATGATAACGGCGCTACTCGGTCGTTCGAAGAGGAACTGTATAGCTACATGACGGAAGACGGCGAAAAACTTCATGTTTTATCAAAACTCTTTCTCAACTCACATCACACAAAGGATTTCGTAGTGGCAGACAATTGTGTATTCTCAGATAATCGGAAAACACTTGTTCACATTCCTGAAGCAAGGAGTGTGGTCATCCCCCCGCATGTGGAACACATTGGTGTTGGCACTTGTTGTGGCTATGAAATGATGTCTGAAATCAAACTAAACCAAGGATTGAAGAGTATAGGGAAAGGTGCGTTTATCTTAGCTGGCATAACTCAGCTATGTATGCCGGATTCCGTTGTGGAGTTAGGAGATAATGCCTTTCTGATGTCAGACCTCGAAAGGTATGACTTTCCAACTCTTTGGTGTCCATACCATACGGCTGCTTCAATCTCTGTTGCATAGATAAAATCAACCTTCCTTCAAGTATCAAAACGATAGGAACCAAAGCGTTAGCAGGATTGTTATGGATTGATGAAATAGACATTCCTGAAGGCGTTGAACGAATAGACTTCGATGCTTTTGAAACAATGTGCCGAGTGTCTCTTCCTTCTACCTTGAAAGAAATAGCACCCGACTTCTATTATGAAGAATGTATAGACGATCCTCAAGATGTTCCTTACATCACGGTACATCCTGATAACAAAACCTTTGTATCAATAGATGGAAGTTTATATTTTAGAGAATCGGGAGAGCTTGCTCTTGACGCTAAATATAATGATTCGGAATACTTTGATTAAGCAACAAAGGCAGCGATGATTCTACACCTAAAAGAGTTGTTACCAGTCGAGACCGCGATAAGGTTTCATTAGGTTATGATTTTCAACTTGATAAGGATTGAAGCCCTCACGCTTAGAGGCTTCAACACTCAAACCGAGCGAGAAGCTGTCGCTCACCTTCCAGTTGGCTCCCATCCCTACGCGATATTTCGCAGGGGCGTCCCAATAGTAAGGACTCCATAATAGTGCGCTTTTGGGCACTAAACTTGCCGTGGCATAGGCGTACACATCGAGTTTTTCTGTAGCTCGATAAGCTGCAAGAACACCCACTCCCAGTTCTGTTCCGCCATATCCGCCCCATTTCATGTGGTTGGCGAAAACACCAGCAGCAAAGAGCAGTCGCGTACTAACAGGTTTTACATACGCCAACGCCACGTTTTGGCCAAAGCCAACCCCACTGGGCGCATGTTTCCCGAAAGCTACGGAAGCACTCATGCCGAACTGTACGTTCAGGCCAGGATGTAGCGACCAACTACCGCCCCAGAAATTGCCATAGAACGGAGAGAACGCACTATATGCGGGATTGCGCACCTCGAGAATCGGCTGCAAAGCTTCGTTTTGGGCCAGCGGTTTGTGGGCTGCGACGGCAACGGTTGTTGTATCAACAGAGAGGGATTCAACAACATCCTGTGCACTGAGAGTTTGGCACAAGAAAAATAATATCAGGAATAAACTTATCAGATGCTTCATCGGATTTGCTTTTGCTTTTGTGGCAAAGATAGAGACTTTACCTTTTTTGCGCTACTAACAAAAGCTAAAAAAACATGTAAAACTTTATCCGTTGGGATTTCCGCGTAACTTTGAACGAAAATAATGTAATGAAAATCTCAACGATACGGTTCTTGCCACTACTCTTATTTTGCCTTTACACGGCAGCAATTGGGCAAGCACAAACTTTGCGCCAACGCCCGTTGCGCAGTATTAGTGCCGACAGCGTAGTGTTCTTGAGCAAGGATCAAACAAACCTCCGAATGGCGGGCATGATTGGGACTACTCCCGCCATGCCTCGACCGCTCGCGGAATGGCGAAAGAAAGACGTGAAAGCTCTGTTGAAAACAGCCTCTACGCCGCAGCGACCTACGCTCACAGCTCCGCAATCCGTTTATGAAGCTATCAGCACCATTCAGCATTGCTTACCGCTCCTACAATGGACGGGTGAAGCGCGCTACTGCGATTCACTCAACGAAGCTCTCTTCAATCAGCTCATGCCGGCCTTGCTGACAAAAACGTTCGAGCAGCATCTGGCGCAACAAGCCGTGGTAGATGCTACACAGTGGATGTATCTCACAGACGAGCAGGGTGTTTCTATCAATCTCTATCTCAATGCTTTTGCTCGGATTGTCACACCAAAATTTGCGCTCACGCTGGATCAGACCAGTAGGATGCCGTTTGGCAGTCGAGTGCAACTGCGCATTGGTGGCTTGAAGAGTCAGACACCGCTGGAACTCCGGCTTTTCATTCCATCGTGGCAGAAAACGATGCCACTCATTTATGTGAATGGGCGCGAGGAGTTTTGCACCATCGAAAAGGGCTATGCCGTCATTCGCCGCAAATGGAATGCAGGCGACGAGGTCTTTTTCGATTTCGATCTCACACCACGCATTGAGGGGTCGCTTCTCCGTGTGGGTTCTCTCTTTTATGTGCCAACAGCAGAACCTTCATTGCCTGCCTATCCCAGCAATGAGCTGAACCGCTATGAGCACCCTATCCTGCAAGGCAAAGGCTTTACAGCAGAACCGATTACAGATAAACCTATACTGCCATAAGAGAAAAGCCCTTTGCTCCATCGAGCGCAACCGCCCCACTCTCACCTCTTTTTCCCTCTCTCTGATTCCTTACAACACATGCTTTCCCTACAACAACAAAAACAACTGCTTCAGAAAGAATATGAGTTCGAACGCAATGAGTTCCGCCGCGAAACGGAGGCGTTCGGCATAGGGCGAAAGGTGAAACGTGGAGACTGCTGGTTTCCCGTTACCGTGGGGCGCAGCTATTACAACTCGCTCGATCGCTTAGTGGTGGAAATTCATCGCTCGACCGACTCTGACATTGAACACAACTTTGAATACGGTCGCTCAGTCTGCTTTTTCTCACAACAGAACGGCGACAACTTGAAATACCTCAACTTTAGCGGCACAATCAGTTATGCCGAGGCCGACAGGATGGTGGTGGTCCTGCCCAACGAGCAGGCACTGTCCCAACTGCAAGCATTGGAGAATGGCGGTGTTCAACTGAATTTTGACGAGACTTCGTACAAGCTAATGAACGAAGCCCTCGATGCGGTCATCAGTGCCCGCGGAAACCGCTTGGCAGAACTGCGCGACATCATTCGTAGTAGGAAACCCGTGAGCAGAACGGAGAACTTGCTCCGTCTGAATCTACCATGGCTCAACGCCTCGCAGGAACAGGCCGTTAACGATGTGTTAGCGGCACGCGATGTGATGATAGTACACGGCCCACCAGGCACGGGAAAGACCACAACGCTTGTGGAAGCTATCATGGAGGTGATGCGGCGCGAACCACAAGTGATGGTGTGTGCTCAGAGCAACATGGCTGTCGATTGGATTTCGGAACAACTTGCCGATCGCGGAGTAAGCGTGCTTCGCATTGGTAATCCGTCGCGCGTGACAGACAAGATGTTAAGTTTCACCTACGAGCGACGCTTCGAAAGCCATCCCGACTACTCCACCCTTTGGAGCATACGTCGCACCATTCGCCAACTCTACTCCACACCGCGCAAAGGTCGCAGCGAGAGTTTCCACCAAAAGATTGCGCGTCTTCGGGAGCGGGCTGACGAACTGGAACTTCGCATCCGCAATGCTCTCTTCGATCAATCACGAGTGGTGGCTTGCACCTTAGTGGGCAGTGCCAACCAACTCCTGCAAGGCATCCATTTCCATACCCTTTTCATCGACGAAGCTGCACAGGCTCTCGAACCGGCGTGTTGGATAGCGCTGCGAAAATGCGACCGCTTCGTGCTGGCAGGTGACCACTGCCAGTTGCCCCCGACTATCAAAAGCAACGCAGCGCGCTATGGAGGCTTGGATAAAACGCTCATGGAAACGCTCGCGGAGACACATCCCGAAGCTGTACGCCTACTGACGGTGCAATACCGAATGAACGAAGCACTGATGCGATTCAGTTCCGAATGGTTCTATGAGGGAAAGTTACAAGCCGCACCAGAAGTAAGCCACCGCGGCATTATGGCCGACATGGATGAGCCACTTGTGTGGGTTGATACGGCGGGAGAAGACAACGAAGGGCAAGAGGATTTTCACGAACAATTTATTGGAGCGAGCTACGGCCGTATCAACAAGGCGGAGGCACGGCTCACACTCGCCACACTCATTGACTACGCCGAGCGCATAGGCGACAACGCCTCCTCGAAGAGCGCATCGACATCGGCATCATTTCTCCCTACAAAGCTCAAGTGCAGTATCTCCGCGCTCTGCTAAAGAAAAATTCCTATTTGCGCCCTTTGCGCAAGTCGATCACTATCAACACTGTTGACGCCTTTCAAGGGCAAGAGCGCGATGTTATCCTCGTGTCGCTCGTGAGAGCTAATGAGGCGGGCGAGATTGGTTTTCTGAACGATCTGCGCCGCATGAATGTTGCCATCACACGAGCGCGAATGAAACTCATCATTTTAGGAGCGAGCACGACGCTTTGCCGACATAAATTCTATAAGAAACTATACGATAATTGCAGCAAACTGACCATCCAGTCCCTCCGCCAAAACGAAGACTCAGCAGAAGCGCGCGCCTAAGAGGGCGATAAGAGAGAAGGAGGTTTAGCTATATCTATTGGCATCTTTCCTTTTGCTGTTTTGCAAAAGGAAAGATGCCATATCCTCCCATAAATAGCAAGACAGACTTAGAAAAGTAGAAAAGAAGAATCCTTATAGTACGATTTTTGAAACTATGGTTTGCATTCTTCGTTGTTTTGACTATTTTTGTCCAAAATTTCCCACCTAATCATTTAAAATGAAAAAAATTACTTACTTGTTATCCGCTCTGGCCTTGTCGGCAGCACCGGTGATCAGTAGTGCACAGAGCCAATTCTCTCTGCAATCACAGACGCTGACAAATTCCGACAACGAACCAGGACCGGTATTTCCGCTCCCTACCGAACGGCAACTGAAATGGAACGAAACAGAGTTCTACGCTTTCTTCCACTACGGAATGAACACCTACACCAACTTGGAATGGGGTAATGGCGACGAAGCCGAATCTATTTTTGCACCAACAGCAGCCCCCAACCCTGAACAATGGCTCAAAGCAGTACAAGCTGCCGGCATGAAGGGTGGTATTGCTGTTGTCAAGCACCACGACGGTTTCTGTCTTTGGCCTACTTCTTCGACAACCCATTCTGTTGTCAAAGCTGGTAACGCCTTTGGCCGAGAGACCAATATTCCTCGCGATTTCGCAGCAGCAGCTCAGAAATTAGGTTTGAAATATGGTTTCTACGTTTCTCCTTGGGATCGAAACTCAGCGCTTTATGGTACTGACAAATATGTGAAAGATGTTTTCCTCCGTCAGTGTGCCGAATTAGCTACTTATGGTACGGATCAGTTCGAAATGTGGTTTGACGGCGCGAATGGTGGCGACGGCTACTATGGCGGACGCAAAACAACAATTAGCGTTGACCGTGAGACATACTATGATATTCCGAACTTGCGCGACTCCATCCACAAAGTTTGTCCTAACATCATCCTCTGGGGGGTTGGCGGAGAAGCGCGCTGGATTGGTAACGAAGCTGGTTGGGCTGGTGAAACCAACTGGGCAACAGAGAACCTCGGTTATGCACCTGAGCGAAACGGTATGTACGGTACTGAAGATGGCTGGATTTGGTTCCCAGGCGAGAGTGACGCTAAGATGACCGACCAGGGATGGTTCTGGCACAGCAACGAATCGCCACTGAGCGCAGAACGCCTCTTCCAGATGTATTTGGAAACAGTGGGACGCAACGCTACACTCATTTTGAACTGCCCACCCAACAAGGCCGGTGTTTTGCCCGAAGCCGACGTAAGAGTACTCAAACAACTCGGAACGATGCTCAAGAACAGACTTGGCAACGACTTAGCTAAGAATGCACACATCGAGGTGAGCAACACACGTACGGCAGGTGCTCATCGCAACTACGAAACAGCGAACCTAACAGACGGCGATGCTAAGACATACTGGGCAACAAATGATGGCGTGAACAATGCCACTATCACGCTGACGTGGGACACTCCCCAAACCGTGCGCTACGTTATGTTGCAGGAATACATCCGCCTCGGACAGCGTATCAAGAGCTTCAAGATTGAAACCTCCACTGATGGCACAACGTGGAAAGCAGCTGCCCCCGGTGTGACCACTACCACAGTAGGTTACAAGCGTATCATTCCGCTCAATGGTTCTACTGCAAATAGTTACGGCAACGGCACTTCTGTTAAAGCAGTTCGTATCACGCTGACAGATTCAAAGGCTTGCCCTACACTCTCCACCCTTTCAGTTTTCTAAGATTCCACAACAATGAAACACCCCATCATATCTGGTGCTTACTCTGTATGGCAGCACTTCCTGCCACAGCGGTAGCACAGTCCATCAACTTTGAGACTCAGGACTATAAATCAATCGGTGTTTACGACACATGGGAGAACTCTCCTTTCCGTAAAGGCCAACTGCAAGGAAACGTAGCAGTGGTTGACAACCATCTTACTGCAATGGATTCCGTCCTTTCTATTGTTCCCAACAGTTCTGCAAAGATTCTTGGCTTCCAGCGTTCGCGCTATGGTAGCAACACGTTCGGTGCGCGCATCGACTTAAAAGAGACCTTCGAACTTACGCCAGAGACTAAGTACGTACACGTGCTCATCAATAAGCCTGTAAGTGGTCGCGTTATGCTCATTGGTTTGGGTAAACGCAAAGACCGTGCTGGTCAAAATGCTGAGACGGAACAATTCTGGGTTTTCTCCAACAATACGGTAACACCGGATCAGTGGTGCGATGCAGTATTCCCAATCAAGGGTGCTGGCGGCATAGATATTTATAGCCTTGTGGTAGTGCCCGATGCAGAGTCTTCTCACACGCGTTCGGCCGACTTTGCGTGCTACATCGACAAGATTGTCGTAAACGACAAATCGACCTCCGATATCGAGCGCGAGGATTATCCCACGAGCTTTAAGAAAGACCAAACTTACACCCGCGGAGACCGTGGTCTGAAGGCTGTAAAACTGCAAGCTTCTACGATCAACGTAGCGGCTTCTATCACAAAGGGCAAGACTCCTGTTTACTCAGATCTTACCTCTAAGCAGTTCCAGGTGAAACCAGGTCAAACAGTAACTCCTGCCTTCGACTACTCTGGTACATGGATGAGCGGTTACGTTTACCTTGACTATGGACGCGATGGAAAGTTCTCCTACGACATCCAAGCTAATGGTAAACCCGACAACTCTGACCTCGTTACTTATTCGTTCTATAAGAACAAGAACAGTAAGGGAACTTCTGTAAATAATGGTAACACTCTCGTTCAACCATCATTTACGATTCCTGCAAACCTGCCGATAGGTTTCTATCGCATGCGTTACAAAGTGGACTGGGATAATATAGACCCACGTGGTAATGCTTCACACGACAACAACATTGTGAACAACGGTGGTGCAATTGTGGATGTACGCCTCAATGTACATGGCGATAGCGTCAACGTGAACGATGCTAACCGTAATGGTGAGGTATTGGCTGCCGACGGCTCTAAGCTCAACAGCTATCGCATTCCATTCGGTAAGAGTTTCACCATCAAGATGAACCCCGAGCGCGGTTTCACCTATAGCGGTATCCGTCTGCGCCATGGTTACAACTTGGCTGGCGATTCTCTTGTCCACAGCACGCCACAGTACGAAGATGTTATCTTCAGGAAGTCACAATTCAAGAAAGACGACACCTTCACTATTCCCGCAATCTATGTTGACGGTGATCTCGAGATTGAAGGGCTCTTTATCAGTAGTACAAGTACTGTTGTAAACGACTACCCCGTAAATTTTGATAAGGCCACAAAGCGTACTCGCACCGATCGCGTTCTCAACGGAGTTGGCTTGGGCGAAATCGCTCACAACGTGGCCAACACTGAACTCATGTACCACAACTTGACAAGCAAGTCTTTCATTGCTCGCCAAGGTAGTACGGTAAAGCCTTTTGTTAATTACAGTGCAGGCTGGATGAACGCCTATGTGTACCTCGATAAGGAACAAGATGGAGATTTCAACGTGGAAGAAGTAGGTGCAAAAGGAGCACTCACAGAAAGCACAGATCTCGTTTCCTTTTCAGGCTTGACACTGAGCGATCAAACACGCTATAACAGTGCGGGTACTCAACTTGACAACCTGAACACCCTCAACACTCCTGCATTTAAGATTCCTGAGAACCTCGCTGACGGTTTCTATCTGATGCGCTATAAGGTAGACTGGGACAGTGCAGACCCTGCTGGCCGCATTGATGAGCAAAACAACATCGTAAACAATGGCGGTGCCATTGCAGATATTCGCGTGCTCGTCACCAAGAGAGAGAAAGTGACCGCTAAAGTTTTTAGCAATCACGGTCTCCTCACTGCTTTCAATGGAAAAGATCTCAACAATGCAGAACTTCCATTAGGAAAAGGCCTCACGGTTTTGGCTAAATCTGAAAAAGGCTACAAACTGACAGGTTTACGCCTGCGTCACGGCATCCTTGGAGGAGACAGCATTGCAAACAAAGTGGCGCAATATGTCGACACATACTTCAGCGCTAACGACCTCAAAGGCGGAATGCTGCAACTCAATGGTGGCTACGTTGACGGCGACCTCGAATTCTACCCTACCTTTGAACCTGCAACAGCTGCTGAAGAGGCTGCAGGAGAATACATCCTCGTTTTCGATGATGAATTCAACCAGCCCAACGGTACTCAGCCCGACCCTGCACGCTGGACACGTTCTATTCGCTACGGCGCTGCTTGGAACCGCTGGATAAGCAACTCCAACGACGTCATCTTCTGCCAAGATAGCTGCCTCGTTGCTCGCGCCATCCCCAACCCCGACAAAAGCACCGACAATGTTGATATGCTTACAGGCGCTGTTGAAACGCGCGGTCTTTACAGCTTTACTTACGGCAAAGTAGAAGTTCGCCTTCGCACCAATCCTCATCGCGGCAATTTCCCCGCTGCTTGGATGATGCCACAACCACCTGCTGAAGGTTGGCCAAAGGCTGGTGAAATCGACATTTTCGAAACTATCGATACACAGAATCGCGCTTACCACACCATACATTCTAATTGGACCTACACGCTCGGAAACAAAAGCAATCCACAGTCTGGTTTCAATGAAGCCGTTAACGTGGCCGACTGGCACGTATATGGTGTAGAATGGGATGCAGAGCGCATCACGTGGACTGTAGACGGACAAGAGGTGGGTAGCTACGCAAAGAGTACCGATCAGAACGCACTCGACAATGGACAGTGGCCATTCACAAACCGTTCTACCTCATTCTCAACCAGAGTGTGGGCAACGGTAGTTGGGCCGCTAATCCTGATGTCAACCACGTTTATGAAACTCGCTTCGACTACATTCGCGTTTATCAGAAAGTGCCTACAACGGGTATCATAGAAGTGACACCAAATACAAATAACTCAAACGTAGTTTACGATTTGAGTGGCCGCCGCGTGAACAATCCCAGCAAAGGCCTCTATATCGTGAATGGAAAGAAAGTTTACATCAAGTAATTCCCATTTCCCATAATATCTTCAAAGGCTGCCTCAACAAAAGGCAGCCTTTTTTGTGCATATAAAAAAGGTTTGTTCTCGGATGAGAACGAACGATTCGGACGGAACGGAGAATACCACCTCAGCCCTGTTAGACGAATCAGAGACATCGGAGGAGGAAGTTCTCCCAACTATTATCACCCTTATTATGTTCGCAAATACAATAAGCGCGCTGGCTGACAACCTTATTCTGTCAGCTGACAGCCTTATTGTATTTTCAAACGCAATAAGGCTATCGACAAACACAATAAAGAGGGACAAAAACAAGCTTATTCCACCAGAAATTCACATAGTTTTCCACAGGTTTTTCCACAGCCCTAAAATGGACATCCTTATTGTATTTCAAGGCTTTTGAGACTATTGTAGAAAACTGTTTTGAAAAAAGCAACAACCAAATAAACCTATCCGAAAAGAACCAGCAGATACATATTGACAAACACAAAAAGAAAACCGCTACAAATCTTTTGACTTGTAGCGGCTAAATTGTGTTGGGGTACTCGGATTCGAACCAAGAATGACAGGACCAGAATCTGTAGTGTTACCATTACACCATACCCCAATTCCTTTGAGCTTTCGGGCTTTCCTTCCCGATTGCGAGTGCAAAAGTAGTACTTGTTTTCATAACCACCAAATGTTCCCACAACTTTTTCTAAAAAAATTGCTGACAGCCTTATTGTATCAGCCTAAAATTTTATTTTCCTCCTTTCGGCACGCTCTTTGTTGATCAGCCCAATAAGCGAAAATCGCAACGTCCTTATTTTATTCCATTATCGGCACAAGGTCGTTCGGAAAATAAGCACTAAATTTGTTCCCCAAATAATTGTACCTAAAAAAAGATGACAGAAACGACCCAACTAGTGGATTCCATCGTTCGAGGAATCCAAGAGAAGAAAGGATTTGATATTATAACAGCCAATTTAACTTCAATTGGCACAGCACCTGCCCAATATTTCGTGATTTGTACAGGCAACAATCCGCAGCAGGTGGAGGCCATCGCTGAATCGGTGGCGGATACCTCTCGAAAGGAAATAGGCGAAAAGCCGGCCGCTGTACAAGGAGAGCAGCAAGCAGAATGGATTGCACTGGATTATGGCACTGTCATGGTGCACGTCTTTGTGCCTTCTGCGCGCCAGTATTACGACTTAGAGCATCTCTGGGAAGACAGCGAACTGACGGAGATTCCCAATTTAGACTAACACGCAAAACATGAAACAGAACGGTTCAAAAAATAAGATGCCTAAGTTCAACCTCACTTGGGTTTATCTCCTTATCGTCTTGGGGCTTAGCTATGTACTCTTCACGGGTACAGGTTTTGGCGGCTCAGCAGATAAGGACATCGACTATACTACCTTTAAAGCCTACGTTCAAAAAGGCTATGCAAAGAGTATCACTGTCAATAAGAGCGAGCAGAATGCAAAAATCTTGATTGATAGTGGTCACATCCGCGATGTGTTTGGCAAAGAGAGCGGTAAGGTTGGACAAAACCCAACGGCCACAGCCGGAATCCCCTCTACGGATGACGTACAGGGCTTCTTGGAGGCTGTCAAATATAGAGGCCCTATTCGATACGAGATATCCAATAGTTTCTTTTCAAATCTATTAACGAGCTTCCTCCCCCTGCTGCTCATCATCCTTTTCTGGTTCTGGGTGTTCCGCCGCAGCAGTGGCGACGGCGGAGGAGGTGGCGGCATCTTCAACGTTGGTAAGAGCAAAGCCAAACTCTTTGAGAAAGGCGACGGCGTACACGTAACGTTCAAAGACGTTGCAGGACAAGAGGGTGCAAAACAAGAGGTGCAGGAAATTGTAGAGTTCCTCAAAAATCCAGGGCACTATACCGAATTGGGTGGTAAGATACCCAAGGGCGCACTTCTCGTAGGACCTCCGGGCACTGGTAAGACTTTGTTGGCAAAAGCAGTAGCCGGAGAAGCCAACGTTCCCTTCTTCTCCATGTCTGGGTCCGACTTCGTTGAAATGTTTGTCGGTGTTGGTGCCAGCCGTGTGCGCGACCTTTTCCGACAAGCTAAGGAGAAAGCGCCATGTATCATCTTCATCGACGAGATTGACGCCGTGGGACGTGCCCGTGGTCGCAATGCAGCATTCGGCGGAAATGATGAGCGCGAGAATACGCTCAACCAGTTGCTCACCGAGATGGACGGCTTCGGCACTAACTCAGGTGTAATCATCTTGGCAGCTACTAACCGCGCTGACATCCTTGACCAAGCCTTGCTTCGCGCTGGCCGCTTCGACCGCCAGATACATGTAGATCTCCCCGACCTGCCCGAACGCGTGGCCATCTTTAAGGTACATCTCAGTCCGCTGAAGTACGACACCTCTCTCGATATTGAACTCTTAGCTCGTCAAACTCCTGGATTCTCTGGAGCCGATATTGCCAATGTCTGCAACGAAGCTGCACTCATCGCTGCCCGCTACAAGCACGAGTTGGTGGGCAAGCAGGATTTCCTTGATGCCATCGACCGCATCATCGGAGGTCTCGAGAAAAAAACAAAAGTGATGACGGAGGACGAGAAGAAGGTCATCGCGCTCCACGAAGCTGGCCACGCCAGTGTTTCCTGGCTACTACAATACGCTAACCCGCTCGTAAAGGTCACCATTGTCCCACGCGGTCAAGCACTCGGGGCAGCTTGGTATCTGCCCGAAGAACGTACCATCACAACGAAGGAACAAATGCTCGACGAACTATGCTCCTTGTTGGGCGGACGTGCTGCTGAAGAACTTTTCACGGGCCACATCTCGAGCGGTGCACTCAACGATTTGGAGCGCGCCACCAAGAGTAGCTACGGCATGGTGGCTTACCTCGGTATGAGCGATGAACTTTCCAACCTCTGCTATTATAATAATGATGAATACAATTTCTCCAAGCCGTATTCAGAAAGACGGCCGAGAGAATTGATGCTGAAGTGCATCGCATCATCAAAGAGCAATACGAGCGCGCCAAGCAGTTGCTCACCGAGAACAAGGAGAAGCACGCTCGTCTGGCCCAGTTGCTCGTGGAGCGTGAGGTCATCTATCGCGAGGACGTAGAGGAAATCTTCGGTCCGCGCCCATGGAAGAGCCGCGGCGACCAGTTGCTGGAAGAGCAAGAGGCAGCCAATCGCAAGAAGGCTGAAGAAATGGCTCAACAACACGCCATGGAGAAACAGAAAGCTACTGAAGCGGCCAACGCCCCACTGCAGGAAACACCGCCCACTCCTCCAACCACTACTGACAGTGAGCTTCCGCCCATCCCAGTAGTGCCTCCTGTCTCCGAAGAAAGTCCTTCCACTGACCATCAGGACGAAGAAAAACAATAACAAAAGAGTTCCGCAGAAACGCCGTAAGGTGCTTCTGCGGGACTTCTCTATTTTATACCCATCTGCCCATAATGAACAATTTAGTTACTCGCGCCATCACTGGCACACTCTTTCTTTTAATCGTCATCGGGTGTATCATTGGCTCGGCTCTGTCCTTCACGCTGCTCTTCGCCCTTATCACGGGAGTCACCGTATGGGAGTTCGGCACCAACGTCAATAACCATACGGGAGCTAACGTAAACCGCCTCATCAGCACGACGGCTGGCGTTTATCTTTTCTTTAGTTTCGCCTTCGTCATGTCGGGGATAGTCGATATCAAAGCTTTTATCCCCTATCTGCTCACTATCCTCTATCTCCCCATTAGCGAACTTTATCTCAAAGACGAGAACCCGCTGCGAAATTGGGCTTATGCCTTTGCTTCTCAGCTCTATATTGCCCTGCCGTTCTCTATGCTCATCGTCTTGTCTCAATTTAGCCAAGCCATTTTTAGTGGGGATAGCACGAAATATTGGGTACTCCCGCTGAGCGTTTTCATCTTCATCTGGACGAGCGACACTGGAGCATACGGCTGCGGAAGCCTGCTCCACAAGCGTTTCCCTGCAAAACTCTTCGAGCGTGTCTCTCCCAATAAGAGTTGGGTGGGAAGCATCGGTGGCGGAGTGTTCTGTCTCATTGCAGCCATACTATTGAAAACAGCCTTTGGTGGTAACATGACGGTGCTCCAGTGGATGGGACTTGCACTCACTGTATGCGTGTTCGGCACTTGGGGTGATCTCGTGGAGAGCCTCTTTAAGCGACAACTCGGCATCAAGGACAGTGGCAATATTCTACCAGGACATGGCGGTATGCTCGATCGCTTCGACAGTGCCCTACTGGCCATCCCCGCCGCCACCATCTATCTCTATTCGCTCGAAGCCTTCTGCTATTGATCATTCAGAGCTTTCTTGCTCATTGAAAGCAAAGGATCTTGGCTCATCCCATAAACAACGCCACGCTTCCGATTCAAAGAATCAGAGGCGTGGCGTTGTTATTATTTGAGAAATGAGTCGAAACGATGAGCTGAACTATTTCAAGAGTCGCTTTGCAGTTTCCATCATGAAAGGCATGAGGGCCTTGTACGGAACCACAAAGTTGGGCATTCCATCAGCATAACTACATATTTCGTAGGACTGATACTGAAACAGAACGCCCTCTTTCGTGAAAAGCGGTCCACAATGCGGCAGAGGAATAGGCCCTTCTGAATTGTCTAAGAACGCCAGACATTCGGCAAGCTCCTTATCGGTTTTCACATTGAAGTAAACTTTCAGCGAGTCGCTCATCAGTTTCTGAAATTCATCAGAATTGGTATTGAAAACATCCCACCCTATCCGACGACCGTCCGACTTACGAAATGTTGCGCCGCGCAGTACAGATAATCCGTGAGGTCCGCCAGCAAACTCATCAGACATATCAGTCATAGTCAAATACGACTTTCCTTCCGCCAACTTTTCCACAGTAATTTCTGAATAGAGTTTTATCCCATCGAGATTCCATTCGGCAGACTCTTTCACAAGTGGCTTCATTTGTTCTTTCACATAGAAAGTTGCCATTCCTTTCACATCGGAATAGTCGCCACTATAAGAACCACCCAGCTCTTCACTGATCCATTCACGCACACTATTCGTCAATGCCTCACCAGCCCCTTTGGGCGTGCTGAGACGAACGGAGGTCCAACAGATACCTGAATCCATTCGAGCAGAATCAACCACCATTTCAGTTGTATCAGCCGCTGCAAGTTCTGCACTGACTTTGTTTTCACCTTTCGGAGTACATCCGAACACCATTCCGCAGACTCCCAGCCACAGCAGAACGGGCAAACTTTTACGAATCCGTATCATCTTGTTTCAAAACTTTAGTTTGCAAAACTAAGATATATTTTCTTTTCGCCACAACACACTTATATATTCTTTTAGTATTTTTGCGAATGGATAACAAATAAACAAAATATATGATAAGTTTCGTCATCAGTTTGGTAGCTCTTATCCTCGGATATCTGCTCTATGGACGCGTTGTAGAACGCATCTTTGCCCCCGACAACCGCCCAACGCCCGCCGTGGCTCAAGCCGACGGAGTGGACTACATCGTAATGCCTTCGTGGAAGGTCTTTATGATTCAATTTCTCAACATTGCCGGAACGGGTCCCATCTTTGGTGCCATTATGGGCGCGAAGTTTGGCCCCGCTGCCTACCTCTGGATTGTTTTCGGCTGCATCTTTGCAGGTGCTGTCCACGACTATTTTTGCGGTATGCTTTCCATGCGCCATGGCGGGTCATCACTGCCCGAGCTCGTCGGCATCTACCTTGGTATTCCCGCCAAAAAGATTCTGCTCGTATTCAGCATCATCGTGCTGCTGATGGTGGGTACTGTCTTTGTCTATTCCCCAGCTCTCATCTTGGGCGGAATGACTGCACCAACCGCTGATACCAAGACCTTTCACATCATGCTATGGGTGGGTATTATTTTCATTTATTACATACTGGCCACGATGCTCCCCATCGACAAAATCATTGGTAAGATTTACCCCATCTTTGCTTTCTCGCTCCTCTTCATGGCTGTGGCTTTAGGCGGTTACCTACTTGTGAAATGGCCCTCATTGCCTGAAGTGTGGGACATGGCTTCAACGCCCAATCTCGACGGTGAGGCCCTTTTCCCCTGCCTTTGTATCACGATAGCCTGCGGAGCAGTCAGCGGCTTCCATGCTACGCAAAGTCCGCTCATGGCTCGTTGCTTGAAATCAGAAAGAGCGGTCGCGCCATTTTCTATGGTGCCATGATAACGGAAGGAATTGTGGCTCTGGTATGGGCATCTGTTTCGAGCTATTTCTTCTACGATGGCGGAGCAGCTGCAGTGGGTAGCACAATGCAGGCACAAGCCCCTGAGGTGGTAACAGCTGTGAGCAAAGGCTGGTTGGGCCTCATCGGCGGCATCTTAGCGATCCTCGGCGTTGTTGCAGCTCCCATCACGAGCGGCGATACTGCATTCCGCAGCGCACGCCTCATCATTGCCGACTTCCTCAAGTTTAGCCAACGCTCCATTATCAACCGTCTCATTGTGGCCGCTCCTCTCTTTGTGGCTGCGGGCTTCTTGCTCTGGTTCAATATAGCCGATGCAAACGGTTTCAATATCATCTGGCGCTACTTCGGGTGGTCGAACCAAACACTTGCGGTCTTCACACTCTGGACGGCTACTGTGTATCTGGCACGCGAGCACAAACCCTACATCATAACGCTTATCCCCGCACTTTTCATGACAGTGGTGTGCACTTCCTTTGCTTGCTATTCCAACACAATGCTCAACCTCGGACTGACAGCTTCCTACTGCGCTGGCGCCTTTGTTCTAGTTGTCACCACAATATGGTTCTTCTGCTGGCTCAAGAAGTATAACGCCAAGTCGGGACGATAAAAAATTTCATACTTGCATCACTGCCACCTGCACACGTTGTGTGGGTGGTAGTTTTTTTGTCTAAACACAAAGTTTTTCCTAAAAAATTGCAGGTATAAAGAGTGTGTTTTACAACATATCAAGGGGGGGGGCAGCAGAGAAAATATACTTTGTAAAACATATTCTTACTTTTCGCCATCGAGAATCGCACAAAAAGCGTATGGCAAGTACTGTGGATACGAAGAAAGGCAATAGGAAAAGAGACAGAATAGGACTGTTCGGAAATACAATAAGGCTATCAGCTGACTTCCTTATTGCGTTGGCCGACACAATAAGGATGTTGGCTGACAGAATAAAGATATTCACCATCAGAAATAAGCTATTTTCTCCTTCAAAAAAGCTAAAACAGAGCTTTTTCTCTATATTTTGGCACACAAAAGAGGCGTGAACGCACAAATATTTAGGAGATAGAGCTAAGATCATCCTATTTTTATTTCTTTAACACCTATTTTCTATCTTGCTATTGTAAACTATTTACGCATTAAAGAGAAAATATTTTGAGGTTATACAGATCGAAAAACACCCCAAACATACTTTTTAACGCTCCTTTCTTTTCCTCCGAAAAACAAGTTTCCGCTATCATTATGTAAGTTTTTACCCCAAATTATTTTGTAACTCCGAACACTTTTCTATACTTTTGCGAAAACAGACCCAAATAAATCATAAAGCTATGGACAAGAATTTAGCGCTTAATCCGAATCGCGTAGTAAGTTTCTTGGGCAAAGATCCAAAGGAGTTTACGCTCGACGACATGATCACCTTTGTAGAAGAAAACGAAATAAAGATGATCAACTTCATGTATCCTGCTCAAGATGGGCGTGTGAAGACTCTCAATTTCGTTATCAACTCGCGCGCATATCTCGAAACAATCCTAACGGAGGGCGAACGCGTTGATGGTTCGAGCCTCTTCCCTGCCTTTGTTGAAGCAGGCAGCAGCGACCTTTATGTGATGCCACGTTTCCGCACAGCTTTCGTTGATCCGTTCTCCGAAATCCTTACACTCTGCCTCCTTTGCTCCTTCTTCGACAAGGACGGCGAACCTTTCGATGCAGATCCAAGCCAGTTGCTGGCGCGCGCCAACCGCGCACTCCACGCTTCGACAGGATTGGATTTTGAAGCCATGGGCGAATTGGAATACTACGTTGTGGCACCAGAAAATCCCCTCTACCCTGCAGTGGATCAACATAACTACCACGAAAGTGAACCTTTTGCAAAGCTCAACGAGTTTAGGAAAGAGTGTATGATGGGTATTGCGCAAACTGGCGGTCAAATCAAATATGGACATAGCGAAGTGGGGAACTTCACGCTCAATGGGAAGGTGTACGAACAAAACGAGGTGGAATTTCTGCCCTGCTCTGTCGACACCGCTGCCGACCAGTTACTACTGGCCAAAGTGGATCATCCGCAAACTGGCCTTTGATTACGAACTCGATGTTACCTTCGCGCCCAAAATCATCGTGGGCGAAGCGGGTAGCGGACTTCACATCCACATGCGCTTGATGAAGGATGGTATCAACGCAACACTTGGTGCCGACCGACAACTGAGCCGCGAAGCACGCCGCGCTATGGCAGGCTTGATGAAATTGGCACCAGCCATCACGGCGTTTGGCAACAAAAATCCAACGTCCTACTTCCGCCTTGTGCCACATCAGGAAGCTCCCACCAACGTGTGCTGGGGCGATTGCAACCGCTCTGCACTCGTACGCGTTCCGCTGGGCTGGACAAGCGGCAAGGATATGTGTGCCGTTCTCAACAACGAAGCACCTCGCAAGGACTTCCATCCGGAACTGAAACAAACCTTTGAAATGCGGTCGCCCGATGCTTCGGCCGATATTTATCAGCTCATGGCTGGACTCTGCGTGGCTTGCCGCATCGGATTGGAAATGCCAGAAGAGGAGGCTCTCAAAATCACGGCGGAGAAATACGTGGATATGGACATCCACAAGAGTGAAACACAGAGCGTTTGGCAGCTCTCGATGCCTTACCCACTTGCTGCTCCGAATCGGCCAACTGCTTGGAAGAGCAACGTAAGGTGTTTGAACAAGCTGACGTTTTCCGTCCGCGCATGATTGATGGTATCTTGCAACAACTCCGCAGCTTTAACGATGCCCACTTACATGAGCAGGCAGACGCCGATAAGGGGTTGATGGAAAGTTTGGTGAAGCAATATTTCTACTGTGGATAATGCACTGAGGAAATAATTTTGCATGATTTTAGTGGTAGAGTAACAAATGTGGCCAAAGGCTTGGTGAGCATCTTGTAACTTTGCCACAAAATCATTTATACAATAAAAATTATGTTCCCAGACAATAAAAATTTTGAGACATGGTCCACACGTGAGTTAATCAATTACGTGCTCGAATACCACCACCCCATTGGTCGCCGCCGCGGTCATGTTCTTCGCAATCAAGCGCGCACAACGCTCGAAACTGCTGGCGCACAACGCCACATTGTGGAAAAAATCGTAGAGCAATTGGAAATTTCTATTCCCGACCTCGATAGCCATTTCGACCGCGAAGAAGCTGTTCTCTTTCCCTATCTGATCGAACTCTGCACGGCAGAAGAGAACAAACAGCGCATTGAGGCGTTCCACTGCGGTACGATTCTCAACCCGATTCATGTGATGATGAACGAACATGCTATGGAGCAGGATCGTTATGGGTATTTGGAGACTCTGACAGATAATTTCACCGCACCGGCGGAAGCTACCGAGGAGTATCGCAACCTGTTGGCTGATTTGAAAACCTTTGTAACGGCTCTCCGAGAGCATATCCGTTTGGAGAACGACTTCGTTTTCCCACAGGCTACTGAGTTAGAGGCACAATGGGCATAAATTCAGTGGGATATTTACACTGAAAAATCCTCATAGTATTAAGTATTGTTGGTAATGTTAGAAGTCCGTCAACGCTCTCAAAAGGGAGAGCGAAGCGGACTTCTAACTTGTTTATTGTTTAATCTAATGGTTTTCTTCGGTGTGGACTTTCCAGCCCTCACGCCCTACTCTGCAGCAGGCAAACTATCCGTCCCAGAAATGCGCGTGATAGTGATATGAGCCGCAGAGAACTCTCGAGCCGTCAGCGGATTGCGGCGGAAACTGGACGCGGTGGAGAAACCATAGGAGAGCAAGCCGCCTTTCTTCACTTCAACAATCATCGAGAACGGCACCCATTGTGTCTGCATCAGATTCCTCTCTATACCTTTAATGTTTGCGTTCGGAACTAAGTCTTCGAGAATTCTACTATTCTCTTTGCTACTCATAAAAACTCCTGGCTCAAACTCCTGTGTCTTCACTAAACTGCTATCCAAGACGGCATAAAGCGTGATGCCTTGCCCGTCCACTTGACGCATACCTTGAATCTTGTAAACGCCTGGAGAAACTGTAAGCGATTTCTGAATCTCGAAGTCTAAACTTTTACCTTCATCAGCTTCCAAATGAAGACCTTCAACCTCCGGACAATCTTCGGCATTGTCAGAATCGTAAAGTGGATCGTCGAAAGAATCAGAAGCCTCATCCGTACCGCTCAATCTAACTACTTTCCATCCTTCACTATCGAGATAGCGCCAGCTACTATCATCGAGGAAAACGCCATTGCGCGTATTCTCCTGATGATAAACGATGCGCTGCTTCTCATTGTATTTGTCGGCAAATTCTTTTGTGCGCATCACACCTGTAATGGTTGAGAATAGAGCCAAACCAAAGGCAATGACCCAAATGATCGTTAAAGTGGCTTTTGTAGCTATCGACATTGGCGCGCTATCGGGCTTGCGAAACATTGTGCGTACGAGAGTAACGAGAGGAATAACGACGAGTATCAAACCTGAAAAGAGACCAATCCATATCCACCACTTCACATCGGGCATCTGGCTCTGAAATTCGCTCAACTCTGTAAATGGTCCTCCCCAACTGGCAGATCCTACACCAGCCATTGCGGCTGCACCAAAGGCTATCATAGAGATAAGAATCGTGAGAAGTATGCTACCAAGAACCAGAATAGCGAATCCCATCACCAGGAATAGGACGATTTTCACCATAATGCCCAGACAACCTGTGGCTTGAGATTGCACATTAGGATTCGTTACAAAATCTTGGGTGGCCTTTACGCCGCGCATCACTTCGTCCCGAATGGTGGAGGGATTCACGGGTTCGCCGCGCATCTGCAAACGTTCCTCTGCTGTGCGCGCCTCAGGAACTAATGCCCACACCACTAAATAGATGAAACCAAGTGTGGAGCATGTAAAAATAACAGCCAGCACAAAAAGAATACGCCAAGGCAGCGGGTCGGTTCCTCCAAAATATTTTGTAGCACCTGAAATAACACCACCAAGCATACGGTCTTCAGGGTCGCGGAAGAAGCGACGCGTAGTGCCTTCTCCACAAACGGGAGGCGGCATAGCGCCAGGAGCTGTCTCTTCGCCTTCTTCTGCGTCCTCCATCTCCTGCGGATCTCCAATGCGATTGATGATGCTCTCCACCTGCTCTATCGTGATGGCCTCCACGCCTTGTTCTTTGAGTTCGGCAAAAAGCTCAGCCACACGGTGTTCTACATCATCGGCCACTTCCTCACCTCCTTCACGACGAGAAAAGTAGCTACGGATATTTCTGATACTTCTCCAACAATTCGTAAGCATCCTCATCAATATTGTAGAGCTGTCCGAAAAGATTGATCGTTATATTCTTTTTCATAAGTAAAGATGTTTGATTGTTAAACTTGATTTTGTTTGAGCAGGTCTACTGTGCGTGTCAGTTGCGCCCACGCACTATTGAGTTCCTGCAAGGCTGTGCGACCGTCCTCGGTAAGTTCATAGTACTTCCTGGGAGGCCCTTGTGTCGACTCCTGCCACTGATAAGAGAGAAGCCCGTCCTTTTTCAAGCGAGAAAGCAATGGGTAGAGCGTTCCCCTCTACAACAATCAGCTCTGCCTCCTTCAGCTGCGCGATGATGTCCGTCGCGTAAGAAGCTTGTCGGCTCAAGAGCAACAGAACGCAGTATTCCAGCATCCCTTTCCGCATCTGCGATTTCGCGTTGTCTGTATTCATAAGCTCATAAGTTTATATTACCAACTTGTTTGTACTGCAAAGATATGGACTTTTATAAATACCTTGCAATACAAAGTACTTGAAATATTTATTTTTAAGTTTTTTTTAGAATTAAAATAGGTTATACAAAAACACAGCATCAATCTTGGTAGCTACAAACAGAATACAGAGATAAGAGAACTTCGTAATTTCACCGCTGCGCACAACTCTATTCATCTTATTTCTTCGTCAGAAACTATGAAGAAAGGTGTTAATGCATTTCAAAATCATATAAATAAACGAATGAAAGAGTATAACATGCCATTTTTTTGTATTTTTACACCGAATATTATTCAAGGCATGAACATTTTATAGCTGTCATTCCTCCATTTTACCCTAATGAAGTCAAGAACAACCATAAAGCTCATTTATGCATGGACATTAGTTATAATGTACATGGTTGCCGTTGTTCTTAAAAGTTTCCACTATCACGACACAACTTATTATAATGTCAAGGCAAAGGTTTCAACTAATCATGAAGCCACTGTAAAGCCGATTTGCTACCTGTGTGATTACATTATGCACGTGTCCACAGTTGTCGAACCAACTGTGTTTATGGCCATTATAGCGGTAAGTTGGGTCGTAAAAATTGTTTTCACAGAACAGACAGTTTATCGAACTGTAGCATCAATCAATAGTCATTCTCCTCCAATAGTTGGCTGATTAACTCCTCACCACATATAGGGAGAAGTGTGTATTTACGCGTACACACAGAGCCTTATACCAACCGACATAACAATAAAAAAACAGAAAGTCTTAATTGTGCACTGACCCGTGCACACAAGACCTCGTTTTCAGGATTTTTACTGGTTTTTTTCGTGCGAGTGAATCACAAAAAACCAACTATTGAATTTATTTTCAGATTATGATGCTCAATTTTAAATTAGGTAGGCATCAGTTGACAGGCGTTTTGTGCGTATGTCTGTGCTGGTGTACATCCTCAGAAGCACAGAAGAGGCCTTCCTATAAACTTGTTCACGACTCCATAAGCCTACATGAAGCCGTGGTTTCAGGCCGTCGTCAAGTGACGGGAGCAAACCAAGTGGGCAGTCAAATTAACCAGATTACAATCTCAGAAGCCATGGGACGATCTTTGGGAGCATTGCTCGAAGGCGTCAGTGGTATGAGTTCTATCCAGACTGGAACAATCGTTTCGAAACCCGTCATACATGGAATGTATGGCAACCGTATTCTCATGGTGAGCAATGGTGCCCGACTAACCGGTCAACAATGGGGCGCAGATCATGCGCCCGAAGTAGATAAGAACAACTACAGTAACATTGGTGTGGTGAAAGGAGCAGATGCTGTTAAATATGGTTCCGAGGCACTTGGTGGTATCATTCTCTTGCAACCAGCGCCCCTACCCTATGAAAATAGTGGCTTTCGTGGCATGGTTTCAACATTTTACGGCACAAATGGCAGGCGTTTTGGTGCGTCTGGTTATATAGAGAACAGTTTCAAATGGCGCGGAAACTGGGCGTGGCGTCTACATCTGCACAGCGAGAATGGTGGAGATAGAAGCACAGCCCATTATCTATTGAACAACACGGGAATGCGTGAAAATAGCCTCTCAATGACTCTTGGCTACAGCCACAAGCCTTGGCGATTAGAAGCAGGCTACAGTCTATTTGCACAGAAACTTGGCGTTATGCAGAGTGCACAAATGGGCAATGAGCAGTTGCTCCAGGAGCGAATAAGATTGGGACGACCAGTTGATTTCACTCCCTTCAGTCGGCATATTGGTTATCCCTTTCAGGAAATCACCCATCACACGGCTTTTTTCAAGGCTTTTTCAATCATCAAGCTCTCGGCAATTTCTCCTTTCAGTCTACCTTTCAGCAAGATAACCGACGCGAGAATCGCATCCGACGTATGAACCATTCCAACATTCCTACTGTCAGCTTGCATCTAAAATCATTGCAGAATGCTCTTGTCTGGAACAAAAGTTATGGACGATGGCAGAGCGAAGCAGGAACCCAAATGCTTGTCACGGACAACCATAATGAGCGTGGGACTGGCGTCGTTCCCATCATTCCCAATTATACCGAGGTGGCTTTCGGGCTCTATGCATTGCAGAAACTCACAACCAATCGCTGGGGATTTGAGGTTGGAGCACGTTTCGACGGGCAACAGACTAAAGCAGACGGCTACGACTGGACAGGTCAACGATATGGTGGAAAGCGTAATTTTACAAACTTTATCTATAGCCTTGGCGCTCATTATCACATCAACAGGCAATTAAAAGTGACATCACATTTCGGTGTAGCCTGGCGGGCACCACACGTCTATGAACTTTATAGCAACGGTAATGAACTAAGCTCTGGCATCTTTGTCAAAGGTGATTCTACACTTCGTTCCGAACAGAGTTACAAGTGGATTACTTCTCTGAAGTATGCCAATAAGTATTTCAACATTCAGCTTGACGGCTATCTTCAATGGATTAACAACTACATCTACGACCAGCCGACAGGCCGAAACATCACTGTTGTATCAGGTGCTTATCCTGTGTTTCAGTATAGACAAACACGTGCTTTCTTTAAAGGTGTCGACTTAGATGCACACATCAGCCCCATCAGTTCGCTCGACTATCACCTTGTTTCGGCCATGATATGGGCATACGAAAAGCCTTCTCATGCCTTTCTGCCCTACATTCCGAGTTTCCGACTAACGCATTCTCTGACATGGGCGTTACCTTTCTATAAAGCTTGGTCGCCCAAAATTGGTATTAGCCACCGCTTTGTGGCCAAGCAAACGCGCTTCAATCCCGCCACCGACCTCATTGCTTTCACGCCCGATGCCTATCATCTCGTAGGCTTTGAAGCAAGCTTTCCGTGCCAATGAAAGAGGGAATGTCACTACGAATAAGCCTGATGGGCGACAACATTCTTAATCGTGAATATAAGGAGTACACCAATCGCAGCCGCTATTACGCCCATGACATGGGGCGTGATGTGCGCTGCATGATTACATGGAATTTCTAATAAAAACATAACACAATAAAAACATAACACAATGAAGACAAAGAAATTTATAAACGCTCTTGTGCTTTTCATAAGCATTGTTGCAACTAGCTTCCTCATGGCCTGCAACCCTGAAAATCCTGAAAATGAGAAAAAGAACAAGCTGCACGAAGACCCCGTCCGCGCAGTATTCATCTTGCAAGAAGGTACGCTCAATGATAATGCAGCCTTCGACAAAACACCCAAAATGGCTAATTTCATTCCCGCGTCTACTTCTCCACAGGTGATTGAATGGCAGACAACGAAGGGTAAGGGCTGGCACGTAACAAGTAGTACCAAGGCCTTCCAAGTGAAGAACAGCATTGACTCTCCTTCTGCTGTCTATCTCCTAAAGATGGAATACTACAACGACAAGGGCGAAATGATGAACAATCAGTTCTTTACTCTCGGTCAGGACAAGATACATCAGCACTTCTTCTCGATGTTCAAATCAGTGAATTACAACGGAGGACTGAGTTCTGTCCGCGTCACGAACAAGGCAGAATTGCCCTACGACTACCGTTATGTTGATGAGCTGGACGGCACTTTCATCGGTGATACCAACCCGATGGGCTTCCAGGGACTCATTAAATTTGTGAAACCTGGGCAACGTTTTGAACTCTCCGTCGACCTGCTTCACGCTGCAGAAAGCAAATTCGGAGATGATGGAAAGCCTTCTCCTTTCTATAATCCTTCCAGAAAACTGCTCAGCACAGGACTGTGGGACATCAACGTAAAACTGCCTATCGTGATTGATGGGCAGTCAGATGAAAATACGGAACTCGATCCTTCGCTCTTTAAGCCAGCTAAAGCTGTGATTGAAATCTACAACGGACACCTGCACGGACCGCACGCCTTCCATCAGAACCCTACACCGAAAGAACTCAAATATATCGGGAAGAATTACAAACTCACCTATACCTTAAATGATGGAAAGTGGATAGCTGATACCGAAAATCCCTCAAGTGTGAACCTCATGGGAAGCAGCCAAGGCTATTATGTGTCGGCTTTTGTCATTCATTATTATGACAAATCAGGAAAGGACATCACTTCGCAAATCGAAGAAAACGATGAGAACAAACACTATCAACACTTTTTCTTAGCCAAGAACATCCGTCCTTCTTACGGTGGAGAAAAAGAGGCAGACGATGAAAACTCCAGCAAGTTTTTCAAGTATATCTATTGCGATACAACACCATGGGACAAGACCAACAAGCACGACGAGGCCAAATTCACCGGTGAGGAAATCCTATCGGCCAAAAAGGTTACTTCTGCTTTCTGCATACCCACAAGCAGTTCAATCTCGAAATACGCTTGATGCGTGCCCGCAATTCCAAATTTAATGCTGGTAAGGCAAGTGAATTCTGCGCACCTTCTGCCAGCCAGTTGCAGGATGAAGCATGGATGCCGACCCTCTCTATTCCGATGAATATCTATATGGACAGCGATGAACGAGAACTCGATAGCAGCGTTTTTGATAAGGACTTTGACAAGTTGAGCAACGATGCAAAGGACTATACACAGAAAGATCTGACATCAATTCGCTCGCTCATGGAAGCTTTCAGAGTGACTGAAATCAAGACTGCTGTCCTCGATTTCTGGTGGAATTTCCACGGTGACAGTAAGCACAGCGATGCTGGTTTCTGGTTTTAAGCGGATACCCCATACTCTCTCTCTTCTCTTAAGGAGGAGAGTTAATAGCACAAGACATAAAGGTTCATCCCCGAATTGTACAGGTATTTATAAGTAAAGAAAAGTGCCAACACAATTCGAGGATGAATCATTAATCTTACGAAGAGATAAGGGGATGAGTAAAAGACAGAGCAAAGATAGCAGAGCTAACAAAACTTTCCAAATCATACTATGCACACAGTAGATAAAACTTTTAGTTTTCTCGTAATAGATAACTATATTTACAATATAAAATTAAATCACAATGGATTTAGTAAATTTATATGATAAGCTCAAAAAAGGAACAGTTTATCTCAAAGATGACTACGAGGATATAGTGTTAAGAATGGAAGTTATTGATGACTCCATAAATTGTTTTATCAAGCGTAGAGGGCGTAAGGAAACAGAGGTAGATTCAAGAGAAAAAGATCTTTTTGAGTCTAAGATGAATGGCAATGAAATAAGCAAAAAAGAATATGAAAAATTTCACTAAACTTCGAGAAAGAGCTATGCAGATTGCTGAAAAAGTACATAGAGATCAGGTTGATAAAGCAGGAAAACCGTACATCGGACACCCTATTAGAGTTGAACGAATGTGCTCCAGACAAGAAGACAGACTGGTTGCATTACTTCACGACACAGTAGAAGATGGCGGCATAACTTCGGAATATTTACTCATGGCTGGTTTCCACAAGAGGTAGTAGATGCAGTCCTATCAGTGTCGAGAAAGAGAGGCGAGGATTATTTGGATTTCATTCAGCGATGCAAAACTAATCCTATCGGGTGTAGAGTGAAGATTTGCGACTTAAGAGACAATATGGATATAACAAGGCTGAATGAATTAACAGAAAAGGATATAGAGCGATTGAAGAAATACCACAAATCATATAAGATTTTAAACGAATGATACTGTCCTAAAAAATAGAAGAAACGTATGCAAGACGGCTACCGTATTTTGGGGAATGGAAATTTAGGTAAAATGGCAAAGAAATATCAACATCATTTGCACCGCCGTCATTGTGGATTTTTATTAAAAACCGTATTTATTTCCACATAATTTTGCTTTTGTTTGTTATATTCACAACATATTCTAAGAAGAAGAGTTATGACAGCAAGCGTAAACTTACAACCTATTCACGATCTAATTGTGCAACACCCCGTTGCTTCAGTATTCACAGTGGCAGTCTGTCTTGTCGTTATTGCTGCTGGACTCTTGTTCTGTACATCCGTCATTAAGGATAAATAACTCTTATTCCAGTCCTGTCCCCTTTTTTGCCTTTCTATATATCGCAGTATTTTTTTCGCGGTATGGAATGTCCTCACTGGCTTTTTCTTTTGTATCGTCCCATGTCGCCCTGAACTATGGCGTTGATGAGCCATGATTGGTGTTTCCAACTTAGCATCCCTCGCACGTGCTTCAATGCTTTTCAGACATTACCGTCCACGATAACCAATGGTAGAGGAAAGAGTAAGTGCACAACAAGCAAAATTTGCATCTTCTCCTTCTAACAGAAAAAGGATACTCCAAAACGGGAGTATCCTTTTATGATATTGTAGCGTCAGAATGGTTTAGTCTTCTTTAGCTTCTTCGTCCTTTTTTGTTTCTGCCTTAGCTTGTTGACGGATTGCCTTAATTTTTTCGGTAATCTCGGTCAAGTCTTCTTTTAGGCGAGCCACTTTCTTCTCGATGTCAGCAACAAGCGAATTGCCAGAGGAAGATTTTGCACTGAAGAACGAAAGGTTCGTTTCATAGTTCTGAATCTCAGCCTTCTTAGCTTCGAAAGCTGCTTGGAGACGTGCGCGCTCACGATCAAGTTCGTTACCAACCTTCTCGCTTACCTTACGACGGAAATTGTCTACATGGCGGCGACGTGCTGAGACATGAAGCTGATCATAGAGCTTGTCGCAGATAGCACGGTACTGCTGGTAGATTTCCTCTTTCTTGCGGAAAGGAACATGGCCTACCTCATTCCAACGTGCTTGCAAGTCGCGCACTTTTTGCAACAGATCATCGCCAGTTTCAGTGAGCAAGTTGGTAAGTTCAGCTATGATAGAGTTCTTCGTCTCGAGATTAGCTTCCTCTTCGCGGCGCTGGTCGCCAGTGGCTTCGTTCTTTTTGTCGAAGAAATAATTGCAAGCTTCGTTGAAGCGTTTCCAAATGGCCTCGCTCACCTTGTGGGGCACAGGACCAGATTCCTTCCATTGCTTTTGCAGTGCAATGAGTTTGTTGGTCGTAGCAGCCCAATCTGTACTCTCTTTGAGGGCTTCAGCAGCCTCTGCCAATTTGTTTTTCACTTCGATGTTGGCACTAAACTTCTCGCGCTGTGTTTTGAAGTGTTCGGCCTTACGCTGGAAGAAACGATCGCAGGCGGCGCGGAAACGTTCGAAGATTTGCGTATTGTCTTTTTTCGGAGTAAAACCAATAGTGCGCCATTCAGCTTGCACCTCCAGTACGCTCTTGGTGAGTTTGTCCCAGTCGGTGTTACCCTTCACATTATCAACGTCGATAGCTTCCACTTTTTCGCAGAGCGCGGTCTTGAGTTTAAGGTTTTCTTCTTCCTTTTCTTTGAGTGCTGTGAAATGGTCTTGATGACGCTTGTTCACCACTGTTGAAGCCTCCTTGAATCTATTCCAAACTTCCTCGCGGTGCTCTTTATCAACAGGACCTATCTCGCGAAACTCTTGGTGGTATTGCTGGAGCTGATGGAAGGCAGAAATCACATCAGATTCTTCTGCTAATTTCCGCAGCCTCACAGAGGCGCAATTTTGCTTCGAGATTCTTTTTAAAGTCGTATTGGCGTGCTTCATAGTTGAGATGGAGCTGATCATAGAACTGCTCACAGTAGAGCTGATAAGTCTTCCACAGCTCAGTAGCATTCTCAGCCGGAACCTGCTTAATCTCTTTCCATTCAGCTTGAAGCTGTTTTACTTTTTCATAGTTTTTGTCGGCCTCTTCAGGAGAAGCGGCAGCCGTTTTGATTTCCTCAATGATGGCTTGTTTGCGCTTGAGGTTTTCCTGTTTTTCAGCCTCCTCTTCAGCAGCCGATTTGGCGCGAAGTTCGCGAATCAGATTGTATTCTGCCTTAAAGGTTTCTTCATCGGCATCGGGAGCCGGCTTGAAATCTTCAGCAGCACCGCCGTTTAACAAACTCCTCGCGAGCAGCCACAACTTCTGCGCTGTGATAGCGATAGTAAGCCTGCTTGAGGGCTTCGAGGTCGGGGCGACGGATGTTACCACCTTCTCGGGCTATTTCTTTCAGACGCTCCAAGACTTCTGCCTTAGTGGCGGGGGCGGGGCGTTCGGATTCAGCAACTTGGGCTTGCGCCTCAACAGCTTCTGCCGCTACGGGGGCAGTTTCCTTAGATTGAGCCTCTACTGACTCGTTCTTTACTTCTTCAGTAGTCTTGTTTTCGTCCATTGTAACAACGTATAAACAATTTAATGTGAGAGAGAGATGTAAATTTTCTTCCGATGTATATACTTTAACAAGGGGACATAGCATCGGACACTTCTTTTTTATCATTGCAAAAAAAGTTATTTTTTATGTATTGGCAAAGTTTTTTCAAATCTTTTTGCCTTTTACGAGCCGATACGAGGAAAAAACGGATACTTTTCATAGGAAAAGGTGCAGAGACAGTTACACTTCCTGCTTGTTTTCTCAACAAGAGTAGAAACTGTCTTTGCACCTTGCTTTTATATATAATATAGGTGTGGAGTTGGCCCCACCTTATGGCATCAAATCCATGTGCGCTTGCGGAACAACCAGTAGAAAATTCCAGTGATAACGAGCGAAGCCAACACCACTATGGGGAAGCCCCATGCCCAAAGCTCCATGCCGTTGATGAGGTTCATACCAAACAAACTGGCGATAAGCGTGGGAAACATCAAGATAATGCTGACGCTGGTCATCTGCTTCATCACGCCCGACATATTATTGTTAATAATGTTGGCGTAGGTATCCATTGTCGAATCAAGAATGTTTGAGTAGATATTGGTGGTTTCCCGTGCCTGATTCATCTCAATGTTGACATCCTCGATGAGGTCGGCGTCCAACTCATCCACAGGGAGCTTGAACTTCAGTTTACTCAGCAGTGTTTCGTTACCACGAATGGAGGTGATGAAGTAGGTCAAACTATCTTGTAGACGGCTCAAACCAATGAGGTCCTCATTGTCGATGCTATGATCAAGGTTGCGCTTGGCGTCTTCAATCAGCACGTTGATTTGTTTCAAGCGTTTCAGATACCACACCGCACTGGAAAGGAACAGTCGGAATACGAGATCGACGGAGTCGGTAAAGCCACTATTGCGTTTCTGCTGATAGCTGACGAAATCAATCATCATATTGGTTTCGTAGTTGCACACCGTCACGCAAATACCTTTGTTGATAATGATACCAAGTGGGATTGTGGTGTGCGGCGTACGGCTTCGCACTTCCTTCACATAAGGAATACGAAGGATAATCAGTGTCCAGCCCTCGTCATATTCGTAGCGAGAGCGCTCATCCTTATCTCGGATGTCGTCAAGAAAGTAAGTAGGGATTTCAAGTTCGTTGAAGAGAAAATCTTCATCATCGGGAGAGGGACACGTCACTTGTGTCCAGCAGTTAGGTTCCCATTTCTCAATCGTGCGCAGGCCTTGATTGATATTCCAGAATGTTCGCATTAGGCTTTCCTCCAAGTTTGTTACGACGGGGAAACACCTTAGAGCGAATCCCTGTCTTGTCAATCGTTATTTTCCGCGTGATAATCGTCCATTTGTGGTCGGTAGAGAAGCGATGCAAGCTCCCAAAATTGATATTTCTTTGAGCTTTCCAGAAGCTGGTGGAGAAATATCGGAGCGGGACACAAGTGCCGCAGAGCATTGACTTCGTCTATAATTTGATTTTAGTGCCACAAAAGTAACACTTACGGTTTGAAATAGCAAACGAAAGGCTGGAAAACCGCTATTTCTCTGAGCTGCATCAACTTTTCTTTTATCTCCACTTACCACCCTTTATCTTTACAATCTACATTTCTCAAATAGAATCGAAAAAATTAAAGAATCTTTCAAAAACAGCTGGGTAGCCACAAAAAAGAGTATTTGTCGAAAACTTTACCTCAAATTTTCAGAGGGAAAAGCGGGAAATGCACCTATTACCTACAAATTTAGTGCTCAACACGTGCCCAAAGGTCTCTTTTTTCCTTATTCTGTCAGCCGGCACAATAAGGGTGTCAGCTGATAGCCTTATTGCGTTTCCAAATTCCCTTATTGTATCTATTGAAAGCCTTATCGGACAGGTCAGATCTATCGGACACTCCAAACGATTCCCTTACTTCAAGTTGCATTTCGAGCGATTCTCGGAATCATAAAACACGAAGATTCTTGACGAAAACTTTCAAAAAAAACGAATATATTATCACGACTCTCGGAACAGATAAAAAAAGCTATTAGTGGGGAACACTCCTTTGGGGCAGAAAAATAGTCCGCAACACATTTTCTTATGCGCTGCGGACAAAGGAGTAGAGAAATGTTTTTAGAAGTGTGAATACTTCTTACTTATTTGTATCTCAACCATTTTATCATCTCTTTAAGAGAGGGCTTCTTACCATACATCAAGATGCCAACACGATAAATCTTGGCGCCCAACCATACCATGCCGATGGCAGAAGCATAGAGGAGCACGATGCTGAGAGCTTCCTGCCAAAGAGGAACACCGAAGGGGATGCGCACCATCATAACGATGGGAGATGTCAGCGGAAAGATACTTGCCCAGAAAGCTAAGGGACCGTCCGTGTTGTTAACGCTATACATGGCGGCATAAAGTCCGAAAACCATGATAAGCGTGACGGGCAGCACGAACTGGCTACTATCTTCTTGCTCATTAACGCTAGCACCTACAGCAGCAAAGAAACTTGCATAGAGCAGGTAACCTCCGATGAAGTAGAGCACGAACATCAACATCAGTTCCAGATAAGGCAGATTCTTCAAGGCGGAGAGAATCTCAACAGTATCGCCCGACACTTCGCTCATAGGCATCTGCGATGCTGCTCCCATCATCGGCTGACTCGCAGCTGCCGACTGCGTGACTTCAGGACCAAAGATGGCTGTGGCTACAGTGAGGATAATCGTGAACAAGATTCCCCAAATGATGAGTTGAACAAAGCCAACAAGGGCTATACCTATGATTTTTCCCATCATGAGCTGGAATGGTTTGACGCTGCTCACCATGAGCTCGACAATGCGATTGGTTTTTTCTTCTATCACGCTTTGCATCACCATACCGCCATAAGCCATGACAAACATATAGATGAGGAAAGTGAAGATGAAACCTGCTCCGATAGCTATTTCAGTATTGGAGGAAGTCGCTTGTCCCTCTTTGTCCCACTTCACTGTAGAAATATTAATATCTCGATCTATGTCGTCGATGATTTTGTCCAATTCTGGCACACCAGAGGCGGCAAGTTTGTCCTTGCGCACTTGCTCATTGATTTGCGACTCTACATAGGAGAGCAGACCTCCCGAAACTTCTTTCCGACTGAAAATGGTGATAGCATTCGGGTTCTTACTCAAATCAGCCGTTATGTTCACAACGGCTTCAAAGAAGAGCTGTCGGACTTCATATCGGGAAGGACTTTGGGCATCAGCACAAAATGGAACGTTTGCGTGTCCTTCAGCACGGGGAAATAGTGGCCCGTATTGTCGACAACGGCAATGTTGGACTGCTCATCGTTCTCGATAGTGGAAAGCCACAGCGGCACCATAACGAGTGCGGCAAGAATAAACGGCATCAAAATCGTGAGTACGATGAAACTCTTCTTCTTTACGCGCTTCAGAAATTCGCGCTGGATGATAATCAGAATTTTATTCATGATGATGCTTGCTTATTTGTTTTCAATTTGTTGATCAGCCCAAGTGGCATCTTGGCCTACTACGTTGAGGAACACATCGTTCATCGTGGGCATTTGCTCGGCAAAACTGCGGATTTCAACTTGGCGCGCCAAAGCTTCCACCAGTTGGTTGTTGTCCACAGCTTCTACTTTGCGCAGCGAATAGCGATGAACGCCGGAAATGCTTCTGTTGCCGATGATGCTAAACACGCCGTCGACAGGTTGGAGAGATGCGCTGGTGGTCACGAGGTCGTAAAGCCCAGTGCGGAACTGGCTCTTCACTTCTTGCACATTGCCTTTGAGCACCACCTGGGAGTGGTTGATGAGCGCGATGGTGTCGCAGATTTCTTCCACACTACTCATATTGTGAGTGGAGAAGATGATGGTGTGGCCCTTCTCCTTGAGTTCGAGGATTTCCTGCTTAAGCTGCTCGGCATTGACAGGGTCGAAACCAGAAAAAGGTTCATCGAAAATGAGCAAATCGGGTTCGTGGAGCACCGTGATAATGAACTGCACTTTCTGAGCCATACCCTTGGAGAGTTCCTCTAACTTCTTCCCCCACCAAGGCATGATGTCGAACTTCTCAAACCAGGTGCGGAGACGCATCTCGGCTCGCTGCGCGAGAGGCCTTTGAGCTGTGCCAAATAAATAGCTTGTTCGCCCACTTTCATTTTCTTGTAGAGTCCGCGCTCCTCTGGCAGATAACCTATGCGCTGCACGTCGGTGGGTTCTTGCAGTCGGCCATCAAAAAAGACTTCTCCCTGATCGGGAGCTGTTATGCGGTTGAGGATGCGGATAAGGGTGGTCTTTCCCGCACCATTCGGGCCCAAGAGTCCGAAGATTTGACCGCGAGGTACTTCCACACTCACATCGTTGAGTGCCGTATGTTTGGCAAAACGCTTCACGATGTGACGGGCTTCCAAAAAGTTTTCCATAAATAAATGAATGCTTATATATTGTTATTGTATAGGCGTACCCTTGTAGAAATCAAGGATGATGTTGCGAAACACGTATTCGTACTGAGCATTGATGCGGTTGGTCTGAGCGGTGGCATACTTCGTCTTTTGTTCGTTATACTCAGTGGCATTGGCCTTCCCGTATTCAAACTTTTTTGTCATCATCACGAAACTCTCGTGAGCCACTTCTTCTGCGCTGCGCGAAGCTTCGTATTTCTTCTGTGCTGCAACGGCGTTATACCAAGCTGTTTGTATCTCTTTGTACAAATCCTTCTGCGCCAGATCGAGCTGCACACGCTGTCCCTCGTAGTTGATTTAGCCAAACGGATGCTATTGCGAGTTTGGAAATGGTCGAAGATAGGAATACTTAAAGATATACCTATACTCTTGTTGAAGTTATCCTTAAACTGACGCCCAAAAGCGGGATTTGTGCCTCCATTAACATGGTAATAAGAAGTACCTATACCGCCGTTGAGAGAAAGAGTTGGCCAATAGCCTGCACGGGCTATATCGATGCTTTTCTGCGCGCTTTCGATACGCAACTTCTGTGCACGGATAGCGGGTTTACTCATGACGGCTTCTTCAAATATCGCCTCCGGATTCCCACCTACGGGCTGTGGTTGCATCATTGCGGGCGCGATGACGTCGAGGGAGTCGGGCGTGCTCATCTCTATGAGTTGGCTCAAATCGAGCAGTGCCAGTTTGTAGTTATTCTCATTCTGCACCAGAGCAAGTTCGTCCTGCGCCACAGTGTTCTTGGCTTCGTTCACCGCCAGTCCGCTTGCTTTCTGCGCTTCATACACTCTCTGAATGCGTTCATACTGAATGCGACTGAGCGAAAGTTGTTCTTTAGCCACATTGATCATTTCTTTCTGATAAAGCGCTTGCAGATAGGCTTGAGCAATCTGCACACTCAAATCCTCACGCACTTTCTCCAAGTCGGCCGTAGCAGCTTGGAGATTGAGTTCTGCCTGCTTCTTCTGGTTGGGAAGACGAAAACCTGTAAAGAGTGGCAGAGAGGCACTGACGCTTACGCCTGTGCTGGCCGTGTTGCGGCTCACATAGGTGTTTTGTGCCGTCAGACCGCGCCCGAAACTAAAGCTCTGATTTGCGCCGCCGCTCACTTCGGGCAATCGAGCATTCTTGGCCGTTGAGAGGTTCACTTCTTCCTGCTGACGTTGTAGCGCACTCTGTTTCACCTGCACGTTGCGATTGAGCGCATAATCTATGCACTCACGCAGCGTCATAGGTTTCTGAGCCACTGCCGTTAGGGACAGCAAACTCAGTATGGATAGGATGATTCGTTTCATTAGTCTTGGATTTTAAGCATGAGCTTCAACTTATGAACTATACTTTATTTCGTCAGTTCCTTTACTGGCTTGGATGGATTCTTGCGCTTTCTGATTGCCACGCACTTTCTCTCCTTTCTTCAAACCGGAAAGAATCTGGATATACATACCATCACTCACACCAGTCTTTACCTCTCGTTTAGCAAACGTTTGCGGTGTGGCTGCCGTAAGCACCTGCACATAGGCGCGTCCGTTCTCATAAGTCACTGCACCTTCAGGAACAGAGAGCACATTGGTCAGACGATCCAGCACAATCTCGGCATTAGCGCTGTAGCCTGAACGAATGTTGACTCCGTGGGGCATCTTCACCGCTGCCTTGATTTCAAACTTGTTGGCGCTGGATGTAGTGGCTGCTTCCACCTTCGGAGAGATGTATTCCAAAGTGGCCGTAAATGATTGGTCTTGCAGAGCGCCCACCGTAATCTTCATAGGCATTCCCGTGTGAACGCGCCCCACCTCGGTCTCGTCTATCTGACCTTTGAAAATAAGGTCGCCCATATTGGCAACAGTGGCAATCGTCGTACCATCATTGAAGGAGTTCGACATAATTACGCTGGTTCCGACTTTCACAGGGATGTCGAGAATCAGGCCGTTCACAGTGGAGCGGATGAGCGTGGTGCTCATCTGTGCTTGAGAGCGGGACACGCCGTTCTTTGCTATCTCGTAGTTGTCGTTGGCTGCTAACAATTCCTCCTTGGCTTGTCGGTAGGTCTGGCGTACTTTGTCGTATTCATCGGCCGATACCAACTGCTCATCATAAAGTTTCTTTTCACGCTGATAGTCCACCTTTGCTTGTTCCAGATTAACTGTAGCTAAACGCACTCGGCTTTCGGCAGAAGCGAGCGACTGCATATCGGGAATTACCTTTACTTTAGCGATAATTTCGCCTGCTTTCACTTCTTCGCCTGCCTGCTTGCAAAGCTCATAGATAACGCCCGAAATCTGCGGTTTAACAAGGACTTCGTCGCGCGGCTCTATATCACCGGTGAGCACACTGGTTTTCTCGAGTGTCCGCTCCTGCACATCGTAAGTTTCATACTCTATGACTTCAGGCTTCGACTTCTGATAGAGGAATACGAACGTTCCGATGAACAATACCACTGCTACAACCAAGAGCAGGATTTTAAAGAACTTCTTCATAATATCTTTTGTTTGTTATTTACTGTATTAAAATGATGGATTTGTATCATTCGTCCGTCAAAGCCTCAATGGGCTTGATGGCTAAAGCACGCAAACTGGGAGCTACACCGGCCAGAGTGCCGAGCAACATTAAGACACCAAAGGCAGACAAGGCCATACCAAACGACAACTGAAACTTAGCTTCAACTCCCGTACTGGCAGCAATGCCCATCTCCACTCCTTGCAAAATCAGAACGGAGATAACGATTCCCGAAAGGCCTGCCAGCAGGGTGAGCACCATGCTCTCGGCCATTATCTGCCAGAGAATATTGGAGGGGCGGGCACCAATGGCGCGGCGAATACCTATTTCTGTGGTGCGCTCCTTCACAGTGACCATCATGATATTGGAAACTCCAATTGTACCTGAGATAAGCGTACCGATACCAATGAGCCAAACGAGGAAACGAATGCCAGCGAAGAGATTGTCAATGACTTGGAACAACTTCTCTAAGTTGATGGAGAAAGCGCTTGATCGTCGTCGGGTGCAATAAGGTGTTCTTCTTTTATCACTGTATTCACCGCTTCTTCAATCTCTGTAACGGTGTGTCCAGGAGCTGCGGTGTAGACTAACATATCGGCGCGATCGCCTTTCTGGTAGATTTTCTGAGCCGTAGTAAAGGGAAGCATTATGGTTTGCTGCGAATTACCACCGCCCGTACCGACGTTCGACTTCATATTACTCACGCCCACCACTTCATAATAGATAGAATCCATCTCAATAAACTTCCCGCAGGGATTGGGCGTATCGGGGAACAGTTCCTCGCGTACGCGCATACCAATAACACAAACCTTTCGCCCCTGATCACAATCCGTCTGATTGATAAAGCGCCCATATATTATATGAGGATTCTCCATAGCAGCATATTCGGGGTTCACGCCCTTCACTGTTCCATATGTAGTTTTATCCTTGTAACGAGGTGTTGGATTCTCTCCCAATATCACTGGTTCGCAAAGGTCTATGCCCTTCACTCTATGTTTGAGCAATTGAGCATCAGCAGCACGCAAATTCCACTGACGTCCGCTCTGCAAACCTTTATAAGTCTTCGTTGTCTGCCTAGGAATGAGAAAGCAAGAATTTTGTGCAATTCCTTCAAAGTTTTTCGCCATCAAACTTTCCAGTCCCTGGCCTCCACCCATCAGCAGCGAAAACATAAACAGTCCCCAGAATATACCAAAAGCCGTCAGGAAACTTCGCGACTTATTGCGCATCAACGTTTCGAACGTCTCCGACCATTTGTCTAAATCGAATATTCTCATAATTTTAATGTGCATTAAGTGCTTCAATCGGTTTCACTCTCACAGCTTTCCACGCAGGAAAGAAACCTGCCACCAATCCAGCAATAATCAACACGAACAAAGCCTCTATTGCCACAGTCATATTGACCGTTGGATTGAGAAAAGTGTACATAGTTTGGTCGGCAACAGTCATCGTTTCCTGTCCGGCCGTAGCGTTGAGATATTCCGTCATCAGAATTCCGCACACAAGGCCTATATAGCCCGAGATAGCTGTGATGATAACACTTTCGAGCAAGACGCTGCGCAGAATGCTCCACGAACGTGCCCCCAGCGCTTTGCGAATGCCGAACTCATGGGTGCGCTCTTTCACTGTGATAAGCATAATATTAGAAATGCCCACTACTCCGCTGAGCAAGGTCAAGAGACCGATGACCCAAAGGGCGGTGTTGAGATACCCCATAGCTTTGTCGGTTTCTTCTGCTCCAACAGCCGTATTAAACATCCATATAGCTCCTTCGTCTGTAGGAGAAAATGAGTGAATCCCTGCTTCTGCCTTTTTGAAATCACGTTGGAAAATACTGTCGCTGGCTGCATCGGAGATATTGCGCGTTTGAAGCGTCAACTGATCCACCTTTTGCCCAGTCTTATAGATGAGTTGCAACGTTGTGAAAGGAATGTGTCCTTCCATTCCTCCGAAGCGGCCTTCATCGCTAAAGATGCCTACTACAGCATATACGTTACCGTCCACGCGCAACGACTTTCCGATGGCGTCGGAAACAATCGGGAAAAACTGCTTTGCCGTTTTCTCGCTCAGCACAATAACCTTGCGGCGCTCTTCCATATCTTTGTTATTGATATAACGCCCATAAATCATTTTGAGTTTATTGATATGCTCATTGGCAGGATAATAGCCTCCGAGCGAAGCTGAGAAAGAGCGGTCGCCATAACTCATCGTTCCACCGCTGAGCGAAATCTGTCCAGCGGCTTCCCTCACACGGTCGCTGAATTGTCCGCTGGCCATACGGATGTCGCGGTTATCGAGTTGAATTTCTCTACCCTTTTCCCAACCACCATACGCTTCGTCTGTTATTCCAGGATACACCTTCACAACATCCATAGCCATTCCGCCTTGATTGGCTTTGAAAGCATTGATAAGTCCGTTGCCCGAACCAAGCAGCGTGATGAGCAGGAAGATTCCTACACTGACGGAGAGTCCCGTCAGGGCTGTACGCAGCTTATTAAGCTTCAGATGCGTCCATATTTCTCCTAAATCGTCAAACACAATCGTTTTGTTTTTGGATGAATACTTCCTTATTTCAGATAGGGCTGACCTTCCATCGTCTTGTTCTCTTCAATCTTTCCGATGATGCCGTCCTTGATATGAATCACTTTATGCGTGCGATAGGCTACACCGCTTTCGTGAGTCACCACCACGATGGTCATGCCCTCTTTCTCATTGAGGTCGCGCAGCAGCTGCATCACTTCCTCACTCGTCTTTGAGTCGAGCGCGCCGGTAGGCTCATCGGCCAAAATTATCTGGGGATGAGTGATGATGGCGCGGGCAATGGCCACACGCTGCTTCTGACCGCCGGAGAGTTCGCTGGGCAAATGGTGCGCCCACTCCTTCAAGCCCAAACGCTCGAGATATTCCAGCGCCAACGCATTGCGTTTGCGACGACTCACACCTTGATAGTAGAGCGGAAGAGCCACATTCTCCATAGCATTCTTAAAGGGAATGAGATTAAACGATTGGAAGATAAAACCAATCATGCGGTTGCGATAATCGGCAGCCTTCGTCTCGCTGAGGTTTCATCAACACGCCGTTGAGCAGGTATTCTCCTTCGTCGTAGTTGTCGAGGATTCCCAAGATATTGAGCAAGGTAGATTTGCCGCTACCACTGGCTCCCATGATGGACACGAACTCTCCTTTCTTTATGTCAAGAGAGATACCTTTCAACACGTGAAGGGGCTGTGCGCCTTGATAGGTCTTATGGATTCCGTCAAGGTGTATCATCGTAGTTTGTTCCATTCTGTTTGGATTTGGTTAAAGTCAATTCCGAGCAACTTCATTTGTCGGAACACTTCGGGTAAGGTTTCCTCCATGAATTGCTTGCGGTTGGATTCGCGGACATGCTCTATCGCGTCGGGCGACACGAAATAACCCATACCGCGCTTATTATAGATTACGCCTTGGTTAGACAAATAATCGTAAGCCTTAACGGCGGTGTTGATATTCACCTCCAAGAGCGCGCTATATTCGCGAACGCTGGGAATACGCTCGTTGGAAGAAAACTTTCCAGCAAGGATCTCTTCGGATATTCGCTCAGCTATTTGCAAATATATAGGATTTGCGTCTTTGAAATTCATAAAACAATCATTTTTTCCTACATTTTTAGCTCAGGGCGTGGCTCTCAAGGAGCAGCACTACTGGCAAAAATTTAGAAGTAGCGATACTGAATGACCTGCTTGCGGCAGAAAAGCCAGTAGCTAAGGGAGAAGAACACCGCTGCACTGAGGGATTGCAAACCCAGAACAACAAGAGCTACATATTGATACGAGATGTGTCTCGGTATATATAGCCAAAAATAAGGACTCACCAAAGAGAAAGCTACAACCACTACTCCTACAATAAATTGAATGATGAAGCCCAACAAAATAATCTTCATAAAGGGATGCTTATTGAAGAGCGCACTGGCAAACATATTTAAGGCTATCCCGTTGAGAATAGAGAGAAAAATACACAACGTTGGAACTATGCTCGGAAAAGTATAGCCTCCTTCATCGAAATTCATTTGAATAAATGTCAGTGTCAAAGAGGTCCAGTTCAAGAGCAAACTGGGATAATCTTTTCCTAACATCCAACCCAAGAGTAGCCACAGACCGTCGGTGATAAGATACAGAATAATAGCAAAAAGATATACCCAAACGTCAGGATAATAAAGCGAGAGACAAAACGCTCGGCATTGGTGGCTGGCAGCATACCTGCGGCGATACGCCCACCCCGTGTTGTCTGGTCGGCACATAGTCCAGCACACACATAGGAGAGACCGAAAAGTGTGATATAATAAATAAAGATATTCAAGGAGGCTGCCAGTGCCGCAGGATTATCAGATGAGGATACTACACCACGACCAAACCACACTACAAACATATATATAGAGAAGAGCACACCAAGGGTGATCATATATCCTTTTTTGTTCTGACCAAGATCGCGCTTGATAAGCAGGACGAGGCGCTGAAAACTGAATGATTGCATATTCGTATTGTTTAAGTTGAAAAGATTGTTTTTGACTATATTAGGAGCTGCTGCCGATTCTTTCAGGCGCGCAAATGCTTCAACAAGTCTTTTTTAAGCATGAAGGCATTGAAGAGTAGTTCCAGATTGATGGGCGTATCCTTTGTTCCATCGTTCGGAACTACCACAGCCACGCCTTGCAACGAGGGCTGAGCATAGAGAGCATCATCTACGGAGGCACCCATCGGGCGGAATTCGAAAGCCAACTGTTGCGTAATCTCAGCTACGGAAGCATTGAGGAAAACTTGCGAATTGTCCATGATGATGATATGGTCGAGTAGCGAATCGATGTCGCGCACTTGGTGAGTGGAAATCACAATCGTTTGCTCCTCACTCATGTTGGAGGAAACCACCTTGCGAAAACTGCTTTTCGAAGGAATATCTAAGCCGTTAGTGGGCTCATCCATCAAAATGAGACGCGCTTGCGTGGCGAGCGCAAAACTCATAAAGGCTTTTTTGCGCTGCCCCATGGAGAGCTGGTCGAGGCGCAAATCATCGGTGAGTTCAAAATCGGACAAACATTGCTGCAACACCTCTTGAGAGAAGCGCGGATAGAAGGGAGCGTTCAGTTTGACATAGTCGCGAAGGCGCACTGCGGGCAACTCCACTTCTTCAGGCACGAGAAATATCTCGCCAATAATCTGGGGCTGATGCGCACGAGGGTTGCCGCCCATCACCTCAACCGTGCCGCCTTGCGGCTGCAACAAACCACACATTATATATAATAGTGTGCTCTTTCCCGTACCGTTCTTTCCGAGCAGACCATAAATGCAGCCTGGCTTCAGCGAGATGGAGAAATCCGTAAACACTGAGCGATACTTCCTCCCATAACTAAACTGAAGATTCTCTATATTTACCATTGTCATTGGAGTATAATAGTGTACTACTTTAATATTACACTGCAAAACTAAATACTTGTTTTGAACTTTGCAACTATTTAGAGCATTTTTTTGAAAAATTTTTTTTGTGATACAATTGAGATGCGCTCCTGCCACAGAAAGGAAAAGATCGTTTTCCTTGATTTTGTCTAAAAAATTCTGAATCTACACGGCCGAGAATCGCTTGAAATCCAACTTGGAATAGAGATGCGCGCAAAGAAGCATGGCAGATTCCTTCGCTCAATAAGGTTGCCGACAAATACAATAAGGCTGTTGGCCAACACCCTTATTGCGTCAGCCGATACCCTTATTGTGCTGGCTGACAGGATAAGGAAACCGACGATGAAGATTCTACCTTTTGCTCAACAAAAGCAACAATACAGACCAACGCAATAAGGAAAACTGAAAATTCCAACGGAAAAATAAGAATTGAAAAGCTGAAAATTTTAGGCACATACCACTCCTTTTAGAAACAATCCCTCTTTTAACATTTAGAAGAGCAAGGCCGTATGTAAACAGAATAGGCAGTAAGCATAGCCATCTATATATACGCGCGCGTGAGAACTAAAGCAGGAAAACCACAGAAGAAAGAAAAAAATTAGGTCGCATACGATTTTTTTCGGCAGAATACTTGCACGGTTCAAATAAGTATGTAATTTTGCACCAGTTTTAAGATTGTAACGATTACAAATAATAAATCATGTCAAATAAGCAAGAAACATACGACTACCTCCTCAAGCACGGCATCAAGCCCAGCATCCAGCGCTTGGCAGTGATGGGCTACTTGCTTGAACATCGTACGCATCCTGCTGTTGATGAGATTTACAACGCACTGAAAGCAGAAGTCCCCACCCTTTCTAAGACTACAGTTTACAACACACTGCGTCTGCTCGTGGACAACGGGGCTGCCATGATGCTCCACATTGATGAAACAAAATCCTACTTTGATAGTAACATGGAGCCTCATGCACATTTCTACTGCACACAGTGTGGGCGCATCTACGACATCCCAGCCACCACGCGACGGATGCGCAACAGCGCCGACCTCCCACAAGGTTTTTCGGTAGCAGAAACGGAGCTGACCTTCCGAGGTGTATGTCCCCACTGCGAAGAAACAAAAGCATAACATAACAATTTAAAGATTTACTACATTATGAAGAAAAATTCGTTTGTACCGTTTGTGGCTATGTTCACGAAGGTAATGAAGCACCGGCAGAATGCCCCGTATGTCACGTTAAAGCTGACAAGTTCAAGGAAGTAAAGGAAGACGAACTGAACTTTGTTGTTGAGCACAAGATTGGTGTTGCAGCTGACTGCGACGAGGAGATGAAGAAAGACTTAAATGCTCATTGGATGGGTGAATGCAGTGAGGTAGGTATGTACCTTGCTATGAGCCGCCAGGCCGACCGTGAAGGCTATCCCGAAATTGCTGAAGCTTTCAAGCGCTACGCTTTTGAGGAGGCTGACCACGCTTCAAGATTCTGCGAGCTGCTCGGCGACAATGTTTGGGATACTAAGACCAACCTTTACAAGCGTATGATTGCAGAGTCTGGCGCATGTGAAGATAAAAACCGCATTGCTAAGCGCGCTAAAGAACTCGGCTTGGATGCTATCCACGACACAGTTCACGAAATGGCACGCGACGAAGCTCGCCACGGACGCGGCTTCGCTGGTCTCTACAAGCGTTACTTCGATAAATAAATTCCATTTGAATTCCGACGACTGCCACCTGATGTCTCACAGGTGGCAGTTTTCTTTTTCTGCTCTCTCAACACAGATCCACTATCTCCTGTCGCACAGTGGTCATATTTATTAGGAAGAAACATTCCCCATTATGGGGAGAAATCAATATCTTTGCGAAAAATTATTGTACAACTATGGCACAAGGAAAAGTTGACGCCCTGCTGGGCATTGTCTTTGGTGACGAAGGCAAAGGAAAAGTTGTAGACTACTTCACACCGAAGTACGACGTCGTTGCACGCTTTGCAGGCGGCCCTAACGCTGGCCACACCATCATCTTCGAAGGGAAAAAATTTGTTCTCCGTTCTATACCCTCAGGCATCTTTGATGAAAACAAGGTGAACATTATCGGCAACGGCTGCGTAATTGCTCCCGATCTCTTCATGGCCGAGGCAAACGAACTCGAAACAGCTGGATACTCGCTCACAAACCGTCTGCACATCAGCAAGCGCGCACATCTCATCCTGCCAACCCATCGCGTGCTCGACCGCGCTTATGAAGCGGCAAAAGGCGAGGCAAAAGTGGGAACAACGGGTAAGGGTATCGGCCCGACTTATTCAGATAAGGCTGCCCGTGTGGGACTTCGCGTTGGCGACATCCTCGACAATTTCCAAGAGAAATACGAAAAGCTGAAAGCACGCCATATCCAAATCCTCAACGACTTACACTTCACCGACTACGACATTACGGAAGAGGAGAAGCGCTGGATGGAAGGCGTAGAATACTTAAAGAAATTCCAACTCTCAGATACTGAAATCGAAATCAACCGCCTCTTGGAAGAGGGCAAAAACGTCTTGGCAGAAGGTGCACAAGGTTCGCTCCTCGACATAGACCACGGAACATACCCCTTCGTTAGTTCATCTTCAACCACAGCAGGTGGTGTTTGCTCAGGTCTGGGCGTTGCTCCTCGCCACATCCATCGCGTTTTCGGCATTTTCAAGGCCTATTCTACGCGCGTTGGCTCAGGTCCGTTCCCCGTTGAGCTCTTCGACGAAACTGGAGATACCATCCGCCACATTGGCAACGAGTACGGCGCAGTCACAGGCCGCAACCGCCGCTGCGGATGGGTTGATCTCGTGGCTCTGAAGTATGCCATCATGATCAACGGCGTGACAGATCTTGTTATGATGAAGGGCGACGTGCTCGACAGCTTTGAAACCATCCGCGTGTGTACAGCTTACAAGAAGGGCAACGAACAAACTACCACGATGCCTTACGATACAGAAGGCTGGGAGGCAGTTTATGAAGATCTTCCTGGTTGGAAAACATCGCTTACCGAAATTCGCGACGAACGCGACTTCCCTGCAGCTTTCCAGTCCTATATCGACTATTTGGAACGCGAACTCAAAACGCGCATTTCTATTGTCAGCGTAGGCCCAGATCGAGAGGCAACGATCATCAGAAAGTAAAAAACGGCTCACTCCCCCATTGCGTTTCAACGCAAACGGGAAGTAAGCACCACTACAATAAGGACAGCCACAAGTTCACAAGAACTCTGTGGCTGTCCTGCCTTTCTGGTGTTCAATTGCCTTCGCCCACTTTTTTTTGTTGTCACACTGTTGTCACGGATATAATACTTACTCTTTCAAACAGTTAAGTCCTAATCGTGACGATGTGACGACGTGACAACAAAAAATAAGTCATAGGGAAGAGAGAGAGTGTGCTCCTACTTATACATTCTCTCGTAGTATTCTTGATAATCTTCCCCACTCACGTCTTCAATCCAATCATGGTGTTCGAGATTCCAGCGAATGGTTTTCTCTATGCCTACTTCAAAGGTCGTTTCGGGGAACCAACCTAAGTCGGCCTTTATTTTGCTGGGATCTATGCCATAGCGCTGGTCGTGGCCCAAGCGATCTTTCACAAAACTAATAAGGTCGTCGTTGATCCATTCAAGACCATCTTGACGCTTCAGCAGAACGCGGAACTGCGGGTTCTCTTCCATCAAGCGGCGAATAGTGCGGATGATGATTTTCACAATCTGGATATTCTGCCGCTCATTGTGACCGCCCACGTTGTATATACTTCCGTCTTTGCCCTTCGTAACCACGAGGTCAATAGCCTTACAGTGGTCTTCCACATACAGCCAGTCGCGAACATTTGTTCCTTGCCCATAAACAGGAAGTTGCTTACCCTCAAGGATATTATTGATAATCAGCGGAATCAGCTTTTCGGGGAATTGATAAGGTCCATAATTATTGGAGCAACGCGTAATGCTAACGGGCATTTTGTAAGTGTCGTGGTAAGCACACACTACGAGGTCGGCACTTGTCTTTGAGGCACTGTAAGGGCTGTGCGGTTGCAGCGGAGTTTCTTCTGTGAAAAATCCCTCATCGCCCAGCGAGCCGTAGACCTCATCAGTAGAAACCTGATGGAAGCGAACACCAGACTGCCAAGTGGGATAGCCCTGCTCATCTTTTCCCGTCACCCACGCGCGGCGAGCACAATCGAGCAAATTCTGCGTGCCGAGAATATTGGTCTGAAGAAAGAGCTGCGGATTCTCAATAGAGCGATCCACATGACTCTCTGCAGCAAAGTTTACCACCACATCAAAGCGATATTTCGTAAAGAGCTCATCCACCAACTGACGGTTGCCGATGTCGCCACGCACAAATTCGCACCTGTCGTGGTCGATGTCCTCAGCAATTGTGCCGAGATAGCCCGCATAGTCAGCAGGTCAAGAACAACCACGCGAACATCCTCGTACTTCTTGAGAATATACTTCAAATAGTTTGCGCCGATAAATCCGGCAGCTCCTGTCACTAAATAAGTTTTCATAAAGTCTTTTCTATTTATAGACAAAAGTAACATTGTAATATGACAACTACAACTATATTCGTTGAAAACAAACTTTTCTCACCAACTTATACCCGTTGAACGCTCATTTTGCAGGCGAAAGTCAGACTTTTATCTTTCGAAAATATACTGCTCTGCCTCGTGGAGAATCTCACAAAAAGTCTTTATTTCTTTTTCCTTTCACGGCAAAAGCCTACCTTTGCGCCTGCTTCAGGATTCTATAGTGATCTGAACCCTTCTTGCTCTTTACTTTTACAAAGAGATTTATAGCAATAAATCGTATCTCAACTCCGCGCATCGCTGATATTAATTTGCGTGTGCTACACATACAAACAGATTTTAATACAAAACGAGAAGTGGCAAGAATAATAGGAATAGTTCTCCTCCTCATAAACAAAACGTTTCGCAACAAGAATTAATACATAAATGAAAGCCTACAAAAAGCCCCAGAACAGAGTGATAAACATAAGCACAAGAAGCACGTTCGCCGATTTCATTATATCCAGCCAAGAAAGCTACGAGCAATGGTCACGCCAGCAGGATACGCATGGCGAGATCCTTGAAGGAGAAACTGAAAGCTCCAACTTTCAGCCCTACACATCGTGGGAAGGACTGGACTAACGGCTTCATAGATATTTTCAACCTATTTCTATCAACAGCGGAAAGCCCCCGAAGGAGCTTTCCGCTGTTGGTATTTTCAGATGCAACACTTCTGCTCCACAACGCAAGAGGAACTTTCCTTTATTGCTTATTTTGAATCGCATAAGGAAATATTGCACACAATAATGTAACTTTGCAAAAAATCAAGACTATTATGGGACTTATTCAATTCGACAAGCTACCAGTCAACAACCTAGTAGGGGCAGACTGGAACACTTATAAGGAGATTCTTCAAGACCGTGAAATCGACAAGAACTATCGTGGAAAATATCGCCTCACTACTGCCGTTTGCCGACTGCTATCCACGCTCGCACCCATACAAGAAAGGCGTTACCAAAAACGTTTGGCTAACCAACCGCTGAAGCACGATCCCGTGTTCATTCTGGGGCACTGGCGGTCAGGAACGACCTTTGTCCACAATGTTTTGTCCTGCGATAAGCACTTCGGTTATAATACGACCTATCAGACAGTATTCCCGCATCTCATGATGTTTGGGCAAGCGTTCTTCAAGAAAAGTATGTCGTGGCTCATGCCAAGCCATCGCCCCACGGACAACATGGAATTGGCCGTCGATCTACCGCAGGAGGAGGAATTTGCGATGACAAATTCCATGCCCTACACTTATTACAACATGTGGTACTTGCCGAAGTACTGGCAAGAATATGCCGATAAGTATTTGCTCTTCAAGGACATCACGCCGGAAGAACTCAAGCGCTTCGAAGAGGAGTTTATCAAAGTCATCAAGATAGCCCTTTGGAACACCAACGGCACGCAGTTTCTCTCCAAGAACCCGCCCCACACGGGCCGTGTAAAGGAGCTGGTCAAGATGTTCCCAAATGCCAAGTTCATCTACTTGATGCGAAATCCATACACCGTATTTGAATCCACGCGCTCCTTCTTCACCAACACCATTCAGCCCCTCAAGCTGCAAGACATCTCGGAGGAAGAAATCGTGCAGAATATCCTGACGACTTACACGAAGCTCTACGACAAATACCAGGCCGACAAAGTTTATATTCCGGAGGGAAATCTCATCGAAGTGAAGTTTGAAGACTTCGAGCAAGATGCACTTGCCATGACGGAGAATATTTACTCCTCTTTGCAAATCCCAGGTTGGAACGAGGCACATACGGCCATCGAACAATACGTTAATGCAAAGAAGGGCTACAAGAAGAACAAATATGCTTACAAACCCGAAACCGTCCGCTTGGTCAATGAAAACTGGGGACGGGCCATTGACGACTGGGGGTACGAGCGACTCTAAGCTCCAGCTTCCCTCACAGAAGCTACAACGCAGTTAGAAATAAAGATCATCATGAGAGTTCCGCCCTACAATATCTCCGTAGGGTGGAACTCTTGCTTTTGCTAAACTAGCACCAGAAAACTTGTAGGAGATGACGCAGCAAAGCTAAGAAAACTGCCCTTTAATTTGACAACTCACTTTTTCGTTCTAGAAAAACATATCTTAAGATTCTTACTGAAAATCTTTGAGTTGTTCGAAAAAAGAAAGGAACAAACCATTTTTCTCTTTGTTTTTTGCGAAAAAAGGTGGGGAAAGTGCATTTTCTAGATAATTTCGGCCATCAACATGTGCCGATAATCCGTGTTTTTCCTGATTGTGTCAGCCAGCGCAATAAGGAAATTTCAAACGCAATAAGGCTGTCAGCTGACAGCCTTATTGCATTCTCCGACAACCTTATAGAATAGGTCGGTCAGATTGGAGGAGTCTGAAAACAAGTCTACTTCAATTTAATTTTTAAGCCACTCTCGGGAGTACAGACTGCGAACTATTTTTACATAATATAAGGGCGTTAAATCCTCGAAGGATTTAACTGATTTCTTTCTCAATCCGATTGGTCAGTTCCACAAACTCGTCCACGCTGAGCTGCTCCGGACGCTTTGTCAGCTCTGGGTGAGCCAAGAATTCCGTATGATCGCGGTTGGGTGAAGTCTGTGCAAAAAACGGTTTGAGCGACACGCGCAACATTTTGCGGCGTTGCTGGAACACGGCCTTTACTACTTTCTTGAGCAGCACCTCGTTGCAGCCGCATTCGTGTATATCGTTGCGCGTCATGCGTACCACCGCGCTGCGCACCTTTGGAGGAGGATTGAACACACCAGGTTCGACGGTGAAGAGGTACTCAACATCGTACCAACGCTGTAGCAACACGCTCAAAATTCCATAGGACTTTGTGCCATGACGTGCCGCAATGCGTTCGGCCATCTCTTTTTGAATCATTCCCGTGCAGCAGGGAATAAGTTCTTTGTAGTCGAGCATTTTGAAAAATATCTGACTGGAGATGTCGTAAGGATAATTGCCTGTAAGCACAAAAGGCTTGCCGTCAAATACTGTATTGAGGTCCATACGTAGAAAATCCTCGCCCAGAATGTTATCCCGCAATTCGGGCCAACGTTCAAGTAGGTAAGCCACACTTTCGCGGTCGATCTCCACCACCTTCACCTCTCTGTCCTTGGGCAAGAGGTATTGTGTCAGCACGCCCATACCAGGGCCTACTTCGAGAACGGGCAACTGCGGGCAGGCATCTACGGTGTCGGCGATGCGCTCAGCCACATGGAGGTCGGTCAGAAAGTGCTGACCGAGATTTTTCTTAGGTCTTACTGATTTCAACATATCGGAATTGTTACCGGAAAGGAACCACGCAAACGTAGGTTACTCTGATTGTGCAAAAATTGAAGACAATTCTTTGGAACATTGGGCAGATTGTCCTAACTTCGCATTGGAGACGTCACAAAAGTACGCATTTCCCTACGAAACACATTGAAGATTCTCAAGAAGATACTGCAACTGGCGCTGCCCTTTGCTTTTGGGCTGGGCATTCTGTGGTGGATGTACCGCGGAACAGATTGGCGCGACTTTTTCCGTAGTGTGTTCGGCGAGATGAAATGGGGGTGGATGCTTTTCTCCTTTGTTTTCGGCATTCTGGCCCAGCAAATCCGGGCTTGGCGCTGGAAATTGGCGCTCGAACCCTTAGGCGAACATCCGCGTTGCAGCAGTTGTGAGAATGCTATCTTTATTAGCTATGCCGCTTCTTTAGTGATTCCTCGTGTAGGCGAAGTGACGCGCTGCGGCACACTAAAGAAATACGACGGCGTATCATTCACCAAATCGCTCGGAACAGTTGTCACGGAGCGCATGGTCGATTCTCTTGTCATGCTTCTCCTCACAGCGGTTGCTTTTCTCTGTCAAATCCCCGTATTCCTCAAGTTCGTTCGCACCACAGGTATGGACTTCCGCGGATTTTTCGGGCAATTCACCAGCACAGGCTACCTCGTCACGGTGCTTTGTCTTATCATGGCCGTTGGAGCGTGCATATTTCTCCTACGTCGCTATTATTCTCGTGGGCGCGACTTGTTGAAGGATCTTTGGGCGGGAGTGCTCTCCCTCAAAGATGTTCGCAATTTGCCGCTCTACATCTTGATGAGTTTCGGCATCAACCTTTGCTATTACCTCCATTTCTACGTTGCTTTTTTCTGCTTCAACTTCACAAGCGGTATCAGCCCTATCGAAGCATTCCTTATATATTGTGTAGGGATGTTCGCCGTACTCGTGCCGACACCTAACGGGGCTGGGCCGTGGCATTTCGCCGTTAAAACGATGCTTGTCCTTTATGGAGTGGCAGAGAAAGAGGCCATACTCTTCGCCCTCGTAGTCCACACGCTGCAAACGGGCCTTGTGGTGCTCCTCGGAGCTTTCGGATTTGCCCGACTCTCTATGAAAGACAAAAGAGAAAACAACTAATAATAACTCTTAACCATAATAATTATGAGTGAAATCAAGAATTTGCAGCCACAGGCTGTTTGGAAAAACTTCTACTTACTGACTCAGGTACCACGCCCTAGCGGCCATTTGGAAAAGGCTCAGCAATTCCTGTTGGATTGGGCCAAGGAACGCAATATCGAAGCCTTCAAAGACGAGGCTGGAAATATCATCATGCGCAAAGCAGCCTCTAAAGGCTACGAAGACCGCAAGATGGTGGTGATGCAGGGCCACATAGACATGGTTCCGCAAAAGACAAAGGAATCTACCCATAATTTCGAGACCGACCCCATTGAGACCTACGTGGACGGAGACTGGGTGAAGGCCAAAGGCACTACTCTCGGCTCGGACGACGGTATGGCAGTGGCCACTATGATGGGTATCCTCGAGGACGACACTATTGAACACGGCCCGCTGGAGTGCTTAATCACAGCCGACGAGGAGACAACGATGTACGGAGCTGAGAACCTGGCCAGCGACACCTTGCAAGGTGAGATTCTCCTCAATCTCGACAACGAGACAGAGGGCGAAATGGTCATCGGATCAGCAGGTGGCGTTGATCAGAATGCAGTATTGGAATACCAGGAAGAAGAAACCGATGGCGGCGATGCAGCTGTCAAAGTGGTTATCAAAGGTTTGCTCGGCGGCCATAGTGGTTTGGAAATCAACCAAGGTCGCGCTAACGCAAACAAGCTGATGGGCCGTCTCGTTCAAGATGCTATGGCCAATTTCGAAGCACGTCTATGCAGCTGGGTGGGAGGAAATATGCGCAATGCTATTCCGAGTCACGCCGAAGTGGTACTTGCGCTTCCGAAAGAGAATGTTGCTGCGCTGAAGGAGGATTGTATCGCCGACTGGAAAAAGGTTTTCACTGACGAGTTTGCCTTTGTTGAGAAGCAGCTCGAACTCATCTGCGAAGACGTGGAACGCCCCGCTAAGCAAGTGCCGGCTGAAATTGGCGACAACTTAGTTAACGCTATTTGCGCCTGCCACAACGGACCGATGCGTATGATTCCAGAAATCCCCGACGTAGTGGAAACCAGCTCTAACCTTGGTATCGTGGAGATTGGAAACGGGATAGCGAAGTTTATAGTACTGGTACGCTCCAGTCGCGATAGCATGCGCGAATGTTGCGCTGAGACAATCGAGAGCGCGTTCTCAATGGCGGGCATGAAGGTTACTTATGCTCATCAGTATCCAGCTTGGCAGCCTAATCCGCAAAGCGAAATCGTGGCACTGATGCAGAATGTCTACAAAAAGCTCTTTGGTACTGACAATCGCGTGGGTGTTGTTCACGCTGGCCTTGAATGTGGCGTCATCGGTGCCAAATATCCCAAAATGGACATGGTAAGTTTCGGTCCGACGCTCCGTTCTCCGCACACGCCCAACGAACGTTGCAACATTCCGTCGGTAGAACGCTATTGGCAGTTCGTACTTGAGACGCTGAAAGAAACGCCGAAGAAATAATTTTATAGTAACGAGTGACAGGTCTGAAGTAGCAGTTGAACAGTCCACTTATTATAACTACGCTTTGTAGCCTCAGCCTTGTCGCTCGTTACTTTTTATTTATCACTCAAAACTTTCAAAAAATGAAGAACTTAAAGGTAGAATCCATCGTCTTGGCTGTAGGACTCGCCATCTTAGGTGTATTCCTCTATTGTGGCTTGAGAAGTTTTTCTCGACAGGACCGCATCGTCAACGTACGAGGTTTGGCTGAGAGAGAAGTAAAGGCCGACCACGTTATCTGGCCCATCATGTTCAAGACATCCAGCAACGATATGCAAGACCTTTACCGCCAGCTTAATTCAGCCAATGCAATCATCAAAACCTGGCTACAAGCAAACGGCATTCCTGCAAATGAAATCAGCGTAGGTGCTCCTCAGATTTCGGACCTTAAGCTAATCAATACTCCGACCTTTCTGATCGTGACCGCTTCTCTTTGTCTTGCGTGACAACAGTAAGCACTTCACAAGTTGATAGGGTGCGTTCACTGATTCCTCGCGTCGGCGAATTGCTCGCTAAGGGTGTAGCCATTTCCGGAGATGAATATAGCAATCAAGTGCAGTATGATTTCACCAAACTCAACGCCATCAAACCGCAGATGATTGCTGAAGCAACAAAGAAAGCGCGCGAGGCAGCCGAGAAGTTCGCAAAGGATTCCGACAGTAAAATTGGTAAAATCAAGAGCGCAACCCAGGGACTTTTTGAAATAGACGACCGCGACCAATATACTCCGTATATAAAGAAAGTTCGCGTAGTCACATCTCTCAACTTCTATATTGAAAACTAACGTCCTCTTAGAGACAATAATTAGAAACAAGCGTTGGCTGATAGCTGCTGTTATAGTGGCTATCGGCCTTTTGCTGTTTATTTTCGACCCAGTGCAGACACAGTGGTCGCCAAAGTGCGTTGTCAAAGTTGCCACTGGCTACGACTGTCCCGGCTGTGGTTTCCAGCGAGCAGCTCATGCCGTGCTCCATGGACGATTTATGGAAGCCGCCCACTATAACCTCTTTCTGCTCTTTGCCCTTCCCTATCTTTTTCTGCTCGTTCTCAGTGATTGGCTGCTGCGCGGTAAGGCGCAAGCTCAACTGAAGCGTTTCACCCATCATCGTTATTGGCTTTGGACATATCTCGTCCTATTTTTCACGTGGTGGATACTGCGAAATTTGCTCGGACTATAAGGATGTCAGCCACTTTTCTAAAGAAAACCTTGGATAGGTCTATGAAATAACATATTTTTGCTTTTTAGATAAACTTATCCCCTTATGGAACAATATTTCTATCTTGATGTAAACAAAGTGCAGCAAGGTCCTGTTGACGGATCTCAGCTGGTTAAGTTTGGAGTAACTCCTACAACGCTCGTTTGGAAACAAGGCATGGCGCAGTGGACACCTGCTGGACAAGTGCCCGAACTCGCAGCTATCTTCAACGTTCTTGAAGAAGTTCAGCAACCGCAGCAAGGCCCACAATTTGGCCCTCAAGTTGCTCAACCCAACTTCTATAACCAGCAGGCATACAACCAAGCGCCGCAAATGCCACCCCCCTCCTGATAATTATTTAGTATGGGCCATTCTCGCTACAATCTGCTGCTGTCTGCCATTTGGTATAGTTTCTATTGTTTACGCTACAAAGGTAAACGGACTTTATCAAATGGGACAATACCAGGAAGCCTTAGCAGCCTCTAACAGTGCAAAGACATGGGCCATTGCCTCTGCTATATGTGGCGTTGTCATTGGTATCATCTACTTCTTCATTGGACTGATGCAAGGCTTTATGCGCATGTAATCAACTGTAGCTATATATGAATCCAGACTATCTGCAGGCTGCTGACGAACAGCCTGCGCCCCCTCCCATGCCCGATAATTATCTGGCTTTGGCCATCATTTCCACTATTTTCTGCTGTCTTCCTTTCGGCGTAGTTTCTATTGTTTACGCTACACAAGTGGAGAGTCTCTACTTGCAGGGCCGATATGAAGAAGCAGTTGATAAATCTAATAAAGCATTCAAATGGGCCATTGCTGCAGCAGCTACGATAGCAGCAATTATGATGCTTTATGTTTTGATTCTTCTCATCATTATGAACTTAGGTTTTTAAGTAACCACTTTAACACACGAACTATGTCCACAGGACTACTTATGCTGTTGACATTGGCGTTCTACTTCCTACTGCTGCTTTTCATCTCTCGGAAAAGCAGCAGTAGCCATGATAACAACGCTTTCTTTAGGGCCAACCGACGTTCACCTTGGTGGATGGTGGCTTTTGGTATGATAGGCGCCAGCATCTCGGGCGTATCGTTCATTTCCGTACCGGGCTGGGTAGGCGCAACTCAGATGACGTACCTTCAGATGTGCGCCGGCTTTTTCTTTGGCTATGTAGCCGTAGCTTTCCTGCTCCTGCCGCTCTACTATCGCCTCCAACTCACCTCCATCTACACTTATCTGGGTGAACGCTTTGGGGAAAACACCCACCGCACGGGGGCACTCTTCTTTCTCCTTAGCAAACTCACCGGTGCAGCCGCGCGGCTCTACCTCGTGGTACTCGTGCTCCAGCAGTTCATTGCCGAACCGCTTGGCATCCCCTATCCGCTTACCGCTCTCATCACACTGCTGCTCATCTGGCTCTACACGCGCAGCAGCGGCATCAAGACCATTGTGCGCACCGATGCCCTGCAAACGCTCTGTATGCTCCTCGCCCTCGGTGGCATCTTGTGGGCAGTGATTAGCAGACTCGGACTGGACTTCCACGGAGTACTCGCCACGGTCAGCCAAAGCCCATTGAGCCGCATTTTTGCTTGGGAAGGCACACAATCGTTCTGGCGACAATTTTTCAGCGGTATAGTCATCGTCATCGTGATGACGGGACTGGATCAGGATATGATGCAGAAAAATCTCACGTGTAAGAACCTGCGTGAAGCACAAAAGAATATGTGCTCCTACGGCCTTAGTTTTCTACCCGTCAACCTCATTTTCCTTGTTCTTGGCGTATTGCTCTTCACGTTCTGCGCCCAGCAAGGCATCGCCATCCCTGAACAAACCGATAGCCTCCTGCCCATGTTGGTGAGCAACGGTAGTTTGGGAAGCATCGTCATATTCCCCTTCACCATCGGCATAGTGGCCGCCGCCTTTTCCAGTGCCGACTCAGCCATTACAGCCTTAACCACGAGTTGCTGCATCGACCTTATCGGAGTGGAGCGCCACAATTGGGAAAAAGCCCGACAAGAACGCACGCGCAAAATTGTACACATCCTCATGTCGTTCACCTTCTTCGCCGCCATCCTCCTTTTCCGCGCCATCAATTCCACCAATGTCATCAATGCCATCTACGTCATGGCGTCCTACACCTATGGCCCATTATTGGGACTCTACGCTTTCGGCCTGTTCACGCGGCGTGGCGTGCGCGACCGCCTTGTCCCCTGGGTGTGCATTGCCAGTCCTATCATTTGCGGTTTGCTCGACCATTACGCGCCCCTCTTATGGGACTACAAGTTTGGCTACGAACTCCTAATGCTTAATGGTTTATTGACATTCGCGGGTCTACTCCTTTGCCAAACCCACAAAGCTGCGCGACTCTCCACCACATAGAAAATTCCCAAGACAATCATAAAAACTTCGGACTTATCAGGCTTTTTCTCACAGCTCAATAAGTCCGAAGTTTCTTTACAATGACCTTTTGCAAAATAGATTACAACAACTGATAAACACGACCGCTTTCAGCAGAAAATCTGCTTTTTCTATTGTTCGGCAGCAGGCAAAAATCGCTCAACAGCTCTCAGAAACCTAAAAAATCAAGGTTTTCCCATTTTTTCTGCTCTTTTTGAGTAATCAGCAGCCCCTTCTTATCCGTAGTTTTCCTTATTGCGTCAGCCGACACAATAAGGATGTCAGCTGACAGCCTTATTGGAGCGACCTGAAGAGTCGGACTGGCCAGACACTCTCTTTACTTTCACTTGGATTTCAAGCCATTCTCAGACCTGCAGAATAAGAATTCTGTTTACAAAACAAGAGATTCCCATGAGCGGCCAGCAAACCTAAGTTTGCAAGACAGTCATGGGAATCCCCGTATTTGAGATAAGCTCCGAGAGCGGGACTCTGGAGCGGGAAAGGCTACTTCACGATGCGGACAGCAATGCCCTGTCGGTCGAGTTCACCAACGGCGCGCTCGATAGCCTCATAGTGTTCGGGGGCAATGCCCAGTTTCGGGAGATCGAGTGTAGGAATGGCCTCAGCGTTGTGCAACTCCTTCTCATCCACAGCCGAGATAATCATACCCACGGCAGAGGTATTGTTCGTTATCGGGTCGATAAGGATGAACGAGCCTGTTTGTTTGTTGAGTTTGTAGGAATCGAAGAAGAGTTCCTTAGATGCCTGAATCACCACACGGCCAATTTCGTTGAGGCGGAAAGCCTCACACTCGCTCTGCTCAAGGGTATTCACGTCTATGCGGTAGAGGATTTGGTCCACATGGCAACGACTCGTGTTCGTGGTCTGTTTGATGTAGAAGGCCTTAGAGCGGTCCATTGGTTCCTCGTCCATCCAAACGAGCATCGCCTCGAAGTTGCGCCCCACAAAAGGAAGGTTGTCAGCCTTCACCAGCATTTCGCCGCGCGAAATATCTATTTCATCCTCCAACTGCAAGATGACGGATTCGGGCGGGAAGGCATAATCCACCGTCTGCATAGGAAGTTCGGCGGTATTCAGCGTAGAACCATCAGCCCCCAGTTGCTTCTGATTGGGTGCATAAGGTGGCACGATGGCTTCACGCGAGAGTGCTTCATAGAAGGCAGGGCCACCACCTCATCGCCTTTGCGAATGATGCCACTGGCCACTTTCCGCAGAAACCACGGAAGTTCAAATTTGGACGACTGACATACTGAACGGGGAAGCGGAAGTCCTTCATATTATGATCGGCATGGAGCGGAATGGTCTCGATGAAATCGAGCAGCGCAGGCCCTTCGTACCACGGTGTACGCTCCGACTTGTCCACAACATTATCGCCATCGAGCGCACTCAGCGGGAAGCAAGTGACATCCTCAAGGCCGAGCGGACGGATAAAGTCCATATATTCCGACACAATCTTATCGAACACCGCCTTATCGAAGCCGCAAAGGTCCATCTTATTGACGGCCAGCACCACATGCTTGATGCCGAGCAGCGAAACAAGGAAAGTGTGGCGGCGCGTTTGTGTGATGATGCCGTTGCGAGCATCCACGAGGATGATAGCAAGGTTGGCCGTAGATCCGCCCGTAATCATGTTGCGCGTGTACTGCTCGTGTCCCGGCGTATCAGCAATGATAAATTTGCGCTTATTGGTAGAGAAATAGCGATAAGCCACATCGATAGTGATACCTTCCTCGCGCTCAGCCTTCAAGCCATCGAGCAAAAGGGCATAGTCGATGTTTCGCCAGCATTTCCCACGCGCTTGGAATCGCGCTCCAGCGCGGTGAGCTGATCTTCGTACAATTTCTTAGAGTCGAAGAGCAAGCGACCAATCAGCGTTGATTTTCCATCATCAACACTACCGGCTGTGAGCAGGCGCAGGAGGTCCTTCTTCTCATCATTATCAAGAAATTCTGTAATACTGACTTTATTATCTTTCAGATCATTCATTGTCCTGTATTTCTATATATGTATTGCAAAGTTAATATATTTTTCGGGAACGGCGGGCCGCACTCTTATGCCGCAGGCCTTATTGTTGTTCTTTCTGTCGGGTAGGTAGCGGCGTGCCACCTTCAACAACGGATTCTTGCGCCAATCGCGCCCGCAATTTCTTGGAAAGTTTTTCTGCTCCCTCCAGCGTGAGGTGATCGGCATCATAGAAGTCGTTGGCCGTGAAATCCGTATCAGCGCGAAAATCAAAATAGCTCACACGCGGATTGGACTGTACCGCGCGGTGGATGCGAGCTTCCATGGCGCGCACCTGTGGGGCATACTGACAGGCACGATAGCGCGCCGTGAGCGGAGTTGAGATCAAAACGAGGTGCGCATGATAGCGTTGCGTGACAGTCTGGATGAGTTGGTGGAAGAAAGCCTCGTTGAGCGCCACATTCTTGGCATCGCGATAAGTGTTGTTGCGAGCGCGCGCCTCAGCATTATTCCAATCTTTGGGCTTTTGGGCAAGCGTGTAATCGGTGCCTTGTCCGAGCGCGCTCCATGTGAGCCGCGCAGGCTGCCACAACGTTTTGAGGCGTTCGCGGAAAGTAGGCATCGAGCAAAATTCGAAGCCATAGCGACTCAACCAACTATGGTAGTCGCACCCCATATAAAGGCGATAGCGAGAGGCATAATACCAGTCGGCATCATGTTCAAAATCTTCATGGAAAGAAAAGTCGGAAATGGGAAGAATCACCGTCCGCAACGAGCGGAAGGCATAGTGGTCGAGAATGAAATTATCATAGCGGAGTGTCTGCGAAACCTGTGCAGCATTATAAGCCTTCGGACCAAAAACTTCTGGAGTTAAACCGTAATAGGAATGCGAACTCCCGAGAATCAGCACCTCCACGGAATCAGCATGAGCTATCAACCAAGCATTCTTCGCCCTCGACGGATTGGGAAGTGAGCGGAGATACATCTCGGCAGCCGTCAGCAACAACAGCAGCGGTAAGATGAGCAAAAAGGTGCGCAGGATAAATTTATTCATCTCGGTTGTGAGAGGGGATGAGTGCCGTAAACGCGGTGCATCAAGCGAAGCGCAACGGCAGAAAAACAGAGGTAGTAAATTATCGTACTGACATAGTCGGCATTGAGATTGACCCAGGCCGGAGCAGCATTATCGTAGAAAGATGCGTAAGAGCGCAGCACCTTGAAAGGGTCGCACACAACATAGAGTACAACGTAGAGAAAGAACGGTGTGAGCAAGAAGAGCGTGCGCAGAATAAACTTTCTAAGGAACGGCTGCTGCATAAGAAATCAGAACTGAAAGTAGATGAAATTCGTGCCTGCACCCAGCGCAAAAAAGATGGCTACGATGATGGCATAGTAGAGCACAAAGCGGAGAGGCGCATTGAGGAAACGCGGCGGAAGCTGAAGCGCGTGTTGGCTATGACGTTGCCACCATTCAACAGCCAGCATCAAGGCCACATAAAGAAGCACTTGCTTACCATGAGTAGGCATGGCTGGACGAAGCGTTGTGAACATACGCATCGGTAGTGGGCGGCATCTGTGAGCGTGGCACTCCTAAAAAAAGAATCCAGCCCAGCATGACGAGGAAGAAAGTAAGGAACATCTGCCCGCCAGTACGTACCAGTCCTAAGATGCCCTTAGGGATTTTTTTCTTCCGCTTTATGGCCGCGCAGAATGCTGGGCACAAAAAAAGGCAAGCGTGATAAAGCCCCCAACAAACAAATGTCCAATTAGCGCCGTGCCACAGGCCACTGACGAGGAACACGATGAACGTGTTGCGCAACTGCTTTGCACGCGAGCAACGACTGCCGCCGAGTGGGAAATAAATATAATCGCGAAACCACGTCATCAGCGAGATGTGCCAACGCTGCCAAAAAGTCGCGGATGTTGCGAGAAAAAGTAAGGGTAACGGAAATTCTGCATCAATCGGATGCCAAAAAGGCGACCCGTACCGATTGCTATATCGCTATAACCAGAGAAGTCGCCGTAGATCTGAAAGGTAAAGAGAAGTCCGCCCATCAGCAGGTCTACCCCACTGGCCTGTGTATAGTCGGAGAAGATGGCATTAACGCCAACGGCGCATTGGTCGGCTATGACGATCTTTTTGAAGAAGCCCCACAAGATTTGCCGCATACCGTCGACCGCATCGGCATAGGGAAAAACGTGCGGTCCTGCTGGAACTGCGGCAACAAGTTAGTAGCGCGCTCGATAGGGCCAGCCACCAACTGAGGGAAGAAACTGAGATAAGCAAAAAATTCTATGAGGTCGTGCGTGGCAGGAAGTTTCTTACGATAAACATCAATGGAATAGCTGAGTGCCTGAAAGGTGTAGAAACTAATGCCTACGGGAAGAATCACGTGGACAACGGGGGCGTGGAGCGCTCCGAAACCCAAGGCCGTGGAAAGGTCCTGCAAACTGTCGGCAAAGAAGTTGAAATACTTAAATGCGCCTAAGATACCGAGGTTCAGCAGTATGTTGCTCCACAATATGTGCCGAGCCAATCGCGGACAGCGTTCCTCCCAAATGCCACTGGCATAACTGCAAAGCGAAGTCAGAGCCAGCAGCCCTGTGAAACGCCAATCCCACCAGCCGTAGAAGAAGTAACTGCAAAGGACAATCCAAAGATTGCGCGACCTACGACCACGACAAGCGTACCAATAGATAAGGAAGACGCACGGCAGGAAAAGCAGAAATTCAAACGAATTGAAGAGCATAAAAAAAAGAGCCTTACCCCTCCTTTGGCACGAGCCAGAGGGGTAAGGCTGAATATGGTTTTAGAAATATCCTTCACGCTTCTTTTGTTCCATAGAAGCATCTTGGTCGAAATCAATTACACGCGTGGTGCGCTCGCTCTTTGTGGTAGTCATCATTTCCTCCACGATTTTCTCAATCGTATCGGCTTCGCTCTCGATGGCACCAGTGAGCGGCCAGCATCCGAGGGTGCGGAAGCGGATTTTCCGCATCTCAATCTTGTCTTTGTACTTTTCAGGCAAGCGTTCATCGTCTGGCATGATGAGTTGGCCGTCCATTTCCACGACTGGACGCTCTTTAGCGAAGTACAGCGGTACGATGGGAATGTTTTCAAGGCGGATATATTGCCAAATGTCCAGCTCTGTCCAGTTGCTCAAAGGGAACACGCGTATGCTTTCGCCCTTGTGGATACGAGTGTTATAAATGTCCCAGAGTTCCGGACGTTGGTTTTTGGGATCCCACTGCTGAAACTGATCGCGGAAACTAAAGATGCGCTCCTTGGCGCGGCTCTTTTCCTCGTCGCGACGGGCTCCGCCGAAAGCTGCATCAAAGCCGTACTTTTTCAGACCATGGAGAAGGGCCTGCGTCTTCATGAGATCGGTGTGTACCTTTGAGCCGTGCGTGAAAGGGCCTACTCCAGCCTTAAACGCCTCCATGTTGCTCTCCACTATCAACTTCCAACCGTGCTCTCGCGCGTACCAATCGCGGAATTGAAGCATCTCTTTGAACTTCCACTTTGAGTCAATGTGCATCAGAGGAAAGGGCGGGCGGCCTGGAGCAAAGGCTTTCTCGGCCAGACGAGCCATAACGCTCGAGTCCTTACCGATGCTGTAGAGCATAACAGGATTTTCAAATTCGGCAGCTACTTCGCGGATGATGTAGATACTTTCCGCTTCGAGCTCCTTGAGGTGGCTCAGATTATACTGTTCCATATAGGTGTAGGTTTTTACTTTATGTTGTTATATAGATGAATGGTGTCGATCAGTGGGAGGCACTTATTTTATTCGATACCTAAGAATGTCAGGATTTGCTTTACGCTGTCCTCGAGGCTCACCTTGCTGGTGTCGATGGACAAAGCTGGATGCTCGGGAACCTCAAAGGGCGCGCTGATTCCCGTAAAGTTCTTGATTTCTCCACGGCGCGCCTTGGCGTACAGCCCTTTCACATCGCGCGCTTCGCACACTTCGAGTGGAGTGGAGATATATACCTCCTTGAAATCTTCTGCCCCGATGATGTCGCTGGCCATACGGCGCAGGTCATTGGAAGGGGAGATAAATGCGGCGATAGTAATGATGCCCGTGTCCACAAAGAGTTTGGCCACTTCGGCAATACGACGAATGTTCTCTCGGCGGTCTTCAGCCGTAAATCCAAGGCCTTTGTTGATGCCGCTGCGTATGTTGTCGCCATCGAGGATACGGCAAAGCAAGCCTCGCTTTTGCAGTTCGCGCTCCAGAGCTATTGCCACGGTGCTTTTGCCTCGAGCCGCTCAGCCCCGTGAACCAGAGCATGATGCCTTTCTGCCCCAGAAGCTTCTCTTTATCAGAGCGACTGAGCATTCGATCAAAGATGGGATATATTTCGTTCATACCTTTAGAATGGCCAAAAGATGGGAATTAAGAATATACTTATGAGAAATGATATGATGTTCAGAGGAAGTCCGGCGCGCACGAAGTCGGCAAACCGATAGCCGCCCACACCCTCGAACAATAAGATTGGTTTGATAGCCAATGGGTGTGGAGAAACTTGACGAGGCAGCCATGCAAATGGTCACGAAGAAAGGCATGGGGCTAACTCCGAGCTGCTGAGCGATGGACAAACTAATGGGGAACGTCAGTGCAGCGGCTGCGTTATTAGTCATGAGTTCCGTGAAGCAGTCCGTCACTATGAAGATGAACGCCAGGAGTACGTAAGGGCCGAAATTGTCCGTCAGACGGATGGCTATCGCAGCGATAGCTTCCGCCACACCTGAGTTCATCATCGCCTTACTAATGGCAAAGGCCGACGCAATAGTGATAAGTATGTCCCAACTAATGAACTTCGTGTATTTCCGGGCTGGAAAAATCTGTAACCAAGCCATCACGATGGTCACAACAGAGGCAAAGAAGAACATATCAAGGTGAACTTTCGGGAAAGCCGAGCGAACAGTGGGCAACTCCCCTACGGTAGATCCCAGAACCATCATAATCACCAACACAACAGCTATCCAGCGTTTTGCACAGGAGAGCGTGTGCGTCAAGCCTCGGCTACTGCTCACCATGAGGAAGAAACTCGAGTCGCCCCAGTTTTCAAGAAATTCTTCATCGGCCAAAAGCACCAGCGTGTCTCCTTCGTGATAGCGCACCTTGCGCATATCGTGCATCAAGAAGCTCTCACCATTGCGGCGAATCTCCAGAATGGTGGCGCCATACTTTGTTTTGAAGTCGAAATCAAAGATATGCTTACCTATGGCAGGGAAGCGCGGGCCCAACACTACATCGACGCGGAAATAGCGGGAGTCTTTGCTCGACAGCTCTGCTGCCTGCTCCACCGTGCGGCTATCGGGCAAGAGCCAGCGAGAGAAGAGGAGCATATAAACAATGCCAGCGATGGCTATAAAGCCTCCCACTTTGCCCAGCTCAAACATAGTGAACCCTTGATAGCCTGCGTCCATCACCATTCCATCGACAACAAGATTGGTGGACGTACCTATCAGCGTACACATACCGCCAAGAATTGTGGCATAGCTCAAGGGGATGAGAAACTTAGTAGCAGGGAGACGCACAGATTCGGCCCAGCGCTTGATAATCGGGGCAAAAATAACAACAACCGGCGTGTTGTTAAGAAAAGCCGAGATGGCGGCAACGATAGGCAAGAGGCGCAACTGAACACGATAGACAGAAAGTCGTCCCTTGGGCAGTAAGAGAAGGAGAAGTTGCTCCAAAACGCCAGTACGCCGAATGCCCTCACTGACAAGAAAGAGCAACGCCACCGTTATCATGCCCTTGTTGGAAAATCCCTCCAACATTTCCTTTGGAGTCAGTATGCCCGCACAGAGAAACACCACTGCGGCCGAGAACAGTATCATTCCCGGGCGCATTTGGTCCTTCATCAGTGCCAGCACAACCAGCAAGAGGACGACAACGACAAATACTAACATCTTTTTAATTCATGCTCCCCTATTTCTGTCCACACGTGGAGAACAAAAGCTTTGAGAGGCAACGACTTTTATTTACTTACTATGAAATGAGGATTGTGTAAATCCTCTTTGTTATAAACCAACGGTTCACCACTTGCGGCATCATAAACGCGCATTCCTGCTGCCCGCACAATGGCATCGCCTGCAGCGGTATCCCACTCCATAGTGGGCGCCAATCGGGGGTAGATGTCGGCACTCCCCTCCGCCACGCGGCAGAGTTTGAGAGACGAACCTGCCGACAAGATTTTCACCTCGTCATGTTCCTTTCGCAAAGCATCGATGAAAGCCTGCGTTTCAGCTGAGAGATGGGAGCGCGAAGCCACCACCACAAAGTTGTGGCGCTGCGTTTCCATGGGAAGATGCACGGCAGAGCGGATAAGTTGCACTTCATCATTCTTAGCCACGGTGACATCCCCCACTTTGAAGGCTCCAAAGCCTTTCATACCGAAGTAGAGAGTGTGAGTGGTGGGTACATAAATCACGCCGCCCACTGGTTTTCCTTCCACGACGTAGGCAATATTGACAGTGAACTCCCCATTGCGTTTGATGAATTCTTTCGTACCATCAAGTGGATCGACAACAAAGAGTTCGGTCCAATCCTTGCGACTATCATAGGGGGCGTGAGCACCTTCTTCGCTCAGGATAGGAAGTCCTGTTGGCTGCAAGTGTTCCACGATAACAGCATTAGCCTTGCGGTCGGCCAGCGTCAAAGGTGAATTGTCGTTTTTTCTTTCCACTTCCCAATCCTCTGTAGGACGGGCGTAAATCTCCATAATAGCTTTTCCTGCCTCAACAGCTGCAGGAATTGCAGCACGCAGGAATTCTGTAGGATTGTACATACAACTTCTAATTTATTACGGCAAATATAACCATTCCATATAGAAACCACAAGCAATAGGGTTAAGCGGCCTACTCTCAACCACTGTGGTCGGAACGGAACAACAAAATAAGTTGGGGGACACAAGGGAGAGATTCTCACTCTTCCCCTACTCTCTGAACGTTTTGCTCTTCGAAAGTCGGAGGAGGAAGATGATGCCGCGGAATGTCAGTTCGATGGCCATGGCTATCCATACGCCCGTGAGGCCCATGCTAAAGACGGATGTCAGTGTGAAAGCGAGCGTGAGACGCACACCCCACATCGAAGCGAGGTTCATAAAGGCCGGAATGAGTGTGTCGCCAGCTCCCACGCAGCAGCCATAGGCCACGATGGAAGCCGCAAACATGGGTTCGGCAAAAGCTTCGATGCGCAGTGCTGCTACACCGAGGTCGATGATTTCCTGAACAGGCGTGAAGACTGCCATCATCAGCGGAGCAAATACATACATAAGGATGCCCATCAGCGTCATGATACTAATGCCCAAAGCTACGGCAATAAACGCAAAGCGGCGGGCTAAAGTCTTCCGCGCAGCCCCGATGCTCTGCCCCACAAGGGTTGTGGCTGCATCTGAGACACCATAGCCGGGCATGTAGCATAGACTTTCGGCCGTCACGCCAAAGCTATTGGCCGAAATGGCGAAGATGCCCAAAGGAGCTACGATCACGGTGGTTAGGATTTGGGCGGAACACATGGCCACATGCTGCACTGCCATGGGTAGCCCTATCTTCCAAGCGCGGGAGAGCACGCGACTCGTGGGGATGAAACGCCGCAACTCGCCGAAGCCTTTGTTCCAGATACTCAACTGCCGCGAGCGGGCCAACATATAGTAGACCATGATGATGGCCGTTAAGATCTCGGCCGCTGCCGTACCGAGAGCTGCTCCAGGAACGCCCAAGCCCATACCTGGCATAGAAAAGTCGAAGCCCAAAAAGGAGACGGTGCGCGTGGGATAGATGAAAAAGAAATTGAAAATTATATCGAACACGCACATCACGGCGTTGAGGATACTTGGGGAAACTTCACATTGCCGCTACACCGCAACATGGCCGAAGCTAAGATATCGAGCTGAAGTATCGGAATAACGAGACTGAAGATAGCAAATAGGTGGCACTATCACCGCGTATGGCATCTCCACCGCCGAGCCACATGGGCAAATGAGGACTAACAAGAATTCCCAGCAAGCCCTCGATAACGCTAAAGACAAACGTAGCCACCAAGGCTTGGCGCAGCACATTGCGCGCACCTTCTTCATCGTTAGCACCAATGAGATGGGCCACCTGAACGGAGAAACCCATACTGACAGCGTTACAAAGTCCCGCAAAGAGCCAAACACTGGTGCTAACGAGTCCGATGCTTGCACTGGCGTTCGCGCCAAGATGTCCCACCATCGAGGCATCAATATAGTTCATCACGATGGTGGCTATTTGCGCCACCATAGCAGGCAGACTGAGGCGCACAAGCAACTCCAGTTGTTGCCAGCGTGTCATCTCTCGCCCTGTGCGGATTCCTTCCAACAGTCGGTCGGTCTTTGTTGTTACTACATCGGTCATAATCTGTTGCAAAATTACGATTTTTCTAGGAGAGACCTGCTAAGAGAAGAGCTCCCCTAAGAAACTTGTGAAAAGGAAAAAGATCCCTCAAGTTTTTAAGCACACTAATAAAACAGCCTTTTTTATTGACAAATGCATTTCTCAATCTAGAAAAGCGATACAAGAGTTTTTCTAGATAAAACAATGAAGAAAAGCGAAAAGAAGAAGGATATGGAAAAAATTTCACGTAGGTAGAGAGAAAAAGAACGGTTTCCGCCCTCTTTTCTCTCAAATTCAGTTGCAGACAAGTGGCTCAGAGCCACTTTTTTCTTTATTCTATCCCTCGACACAATAAAGTTGCCAGCTGACATCCTTATTGCGTTTGAAAATTTCCTTATTGTATTTTTAATTTCTCAAGGAGAAAATAAAATTTGTAGTATAGAAAAATAATTTTCCTCCTATAGAAATTGAAAAATACCCCTATTGTGGTGATGACTGAGAATGAAATATTTTCGTTCACAGACCTTCGCACTGAATTTTTAAACGATTCTCGAGGCTATAGAGTAAGAAATATTTTTACAATTTGTTTGATGAATAAAATATCATATAAGAAAGATGTTAGATTTCCATTAAGAAGAATTATCTTTCTTTTTTTCGTATTTACCGATTACATATAATAGAAAAATACCTAACTTTGCAACCCGATTTACATTTCTGCATATAGGAATGCCTATATAAAAGATGTGCCTAAACAGATTTAGGCGTTATATATATAAATTAGGAGAGATAATTCAACAAAAATGAAGCAGTATCAAACACCCCAGACATATGTAATCACAACAGATTTACAATATGCGCTGTTACTTTCAAGTCCGAGAGGAACACAGCATGAGGGTTTTACGGAAAGTACCAATCCTCCCCCCTCGTGTTGAAGATGGGACGGACGACGATAGTCCTTTCTAAAAGACTATCAAAGCAAACGAACTAAACTACTAAGAGTAGCAGCAATTGACTGCTACTCTTTTTTATACTGCATGAAACTAAGGTTCAACCATTTACCAGCAAACTAGGGCTTCTGAAGTTTTTTTGAAACATTTGTTGAAGGGAGAAGATACGAGAAATATTTTAGCAGCTGTGACAACAGAGGAAAGTGTGACAACAATTATTGAGCTGAAAAATTTATTGTTACGTGCATAAGTGTTTGTTTATCTGAATACTACGAAACCCTGTGACAACGTAAAGAAAAAATATCATTTTCTTGCAGAGAGTATAGCAACACGACCATTACGTTTGCAAAGGGAGCGATGTGTCAGTTTTATCAATAATTGCAGTATAGTTCTTCTATTGAGGGATGAAGAAGCGGAAAAAAGAAGCTGCAAGAGGATTCGCTGATGAAACAAATCCTCTTGCAGATAAAGATTATTGATAAAATAGCTTACAGCACTATTCGAGTGAAACTGCCATAGAGCGTTACGACTCTCACCACACAGGGAGTTTGAGGGATAGCGAGCGTCAAGCGAGATTGATTGGAGGAAGAAGCGCGCAGGAGCAACGCACCATTGAGTGCATAGACTTCAATACCTTGAAGCCCTTCTTGCTCCACCTCCAAAAGTCCGTTGAGCGCACGCACAGCAGAATCTGTGACGACATCGGTAAGCCCCGTTGTTACCTCATCGGGATAGGTTTCGTAAGGGCCATTGATGATGGACACATAATGCGGTTCAACGGATAGAGGCCAGAGATCTTTCTCCTCTCCATTGATTTCGCCCATCAGTGCCAAGCGATAGTTGCGGTTGTTTATGAGTTTCAAATCTTTCACTTTGAGCCATCCGCTTTGGATAGCCGCGGTAGCATCTTGTCCTGAAAGGTGGACAGTCTGCGTACTGGAAAGCAAGGGGAAGTGTCGGTCCGTTTCAGTATCCACGAGGTGGAGCGTGAGTTTCCCTGCATACTCTTTATCTTTGTTCAGCTGAACGATGCACCCCAACTTAAAGAGTCGTGTGAAGGTCACGTCAATGTTTTCACTCGGCATACTTGAACCGTAATCGTCCTGGGCATAGCCATTAGCCATAGCAAAGAGATCAGAAGAAGCCTCCTTATCAACAATCTCCACAAAGGAAGGTTGCTGACGGTTGATATTTTGAACGAGGCATTCCTCCTTTGTGTACTCCTTGATGATAGTTAGGCGCAAGCGGTAGCGGCCTGGAGCAATATCGGCAGGTAAGCGCAGCGGGATTTTCACAAAGGTAGTGGCGAACATCTCAAAGTCGACAACAGCTTCCGTTAATGTTTCGGCAACGGATGTACCTGCATCGTCGAGCAGTTCGAGCTTCACCTGTCCGTCGAAAGGCAAGGCATTGAGTTTTCTGATAGCAAGACGCACGGAGTTGGGTTCGCCCGGTCGCAAAGTAGTTTTGAATTCTGGTTCAGCCATGAGTTGGAAAGCAGCTTCTTGGGAAGGCCTTTCGCGGACAGAGATACTATCGTTCTGTATCTCCAAGATGAAACGCGGAGCTTTCTTGAATTTCATCCACGTCCCCCATTCGTTTGAGCCTTTGCGGGCTGCAGCAATGGGCAAGAGTGTATAAACGCCATTGGGAAGCCCCGACAAATCAGTGGAGAATACCACATCTTCAGCAATAAGACCCGAGGAGGGCATCTTTCCCTCATCTTGTTGGAAGCGAAATGCTGTGTAGCCACCCGTGGAATAATAAGGAGAGGGACAAGCACGCACCAATGTGCCATCCTCACCATAGATGCCGATACCTATATCTCCCACAAACGGGAGGGAACTTTGATTGACAAAAGAACTATAAGCTATCTTCACATTCGAAGTGGCTTTCTGGGGTTCAGCACCGAGGAAGTGCATCTCGCCACCTATATTGAAAGCCAAATTGGGAGCATCCTCACGCAAAGTTTCTTCAATCTTTGGCACGCCGGGCTTATTGGGACGAGCCAAAATCACGAGGAGTTGCTTATTAAAGCTCAGCGGTCGCCCGCCAAACTCTGTTCCAGAGGAAGAGAGATTGAGAGCTGCCAACGAATAGTAGCCATCCGCTTGTCCGTCCCAACCGAAATTCATGTGAATCAAGCCTTCACTATCGAAGCCATCAGCCACCCAGGCATGACCGCTTGCCCCACTTCGCTGATTGCCCGAGATGTAGAGCGGAAAGCCTTTGCGGAGTTCGTCTTGGATGACCTCTAAAAAATGAGCGTTGCCCTCATTCTCCTTGGTAACAATGGCAGCATCGTAATCGAAATAAGAGCGAAAGGCCTGTGCAGCAGCAAAATTTTGTGCGCTGCTACTATTTGGCGTGTACTGCATATAGACAGAGATTCCGATATCGCTCATCAATTTTGCCACGGCATCCTCCTGCTGTTTTGTATAGGAACCATAAGTGTAAGTGGGCCTCATCTGCTCCCAAGCATACTGCGACTGTGAAAAATCAGCTGAGCGCGTTTGACCTTCATAATTAACGGTATAGCTGTTACTGCCTTGCCCGCGCAAAGGCCATTGATGGTAGTACATGATTTGAGCCATCGCCGTGGCTACACATCCCGTATAATAGTGGGTGAGCTTATTGTAAGGCTCGCCCTGTCCCCAGCGAGATTTGATAAGCGGGGGAACGGCATCGGCAGGTTTCGGGGCGTGAGAAGCCTGAGTAGTGAGTTGAGGATTATTTTTTAACAGTCTATAGACATCCCTATAACGCCGAAGTAAGAAACGGACTTCTGGATTCAGACGTGCCGTATCTATCGCGCCCGAAGTACTATACGCCAACACCTCTCCCATCGCGTCGTTTCCGGCAACGATAACGAAACCGTTTCCGCCTGCATCATTATATATATAATAAGGAGTGGGCTGCAATGAAGCCTTTACCCGCATCCGCACCTCACGCTGCGTTTGTTCACTGATACGGACATATCGGCGAGCAACAGAAAGCGCTTCTTCAGGAGACACCTCCCGCGCTTGAATGCTCAGGGTTTGTAAGAAAAGGAGAAGGAGGAAAATAACAGTAGAAGAACTCTTACGGAAAACACTATCCACGTGGCGAGTTATTCGAGAGAGGCATGTAAAAATCATTTTAGGAAAGTTTTAATAAAAATATGAGTAGAAAAAAACTTTAGTTATCTGCTTGTGAAACAGAACGATTAGAACCGTCGAGAAGTGCTTTGATATCTGCCTGCACGCACTGATACTCTGGACAATCTGTATAGGTTGTGTGTTTGCGGAGCATTTCTTCCACAAGCCCAATGCTGTGCTGATAGGAAGCAAGTTCGTTCTGTGCTTGAACGCTATGCACTGCAAGGCTACGTATCTCATTTTCTTTCTCGCGCCGAAGCACATCGCACACACCGTTGAGCATGGGAACTACCAGCCCCTTAAAGAGATCGTGGCCGCGCATATAAAGATAGGTGGTTTGTGGGGTCACTCCCAAGCGCAAAAGTTCGGCACAGAGCGGTTTGTAAGTCTGTCGCCCTTCTGGAAAACGTTTTTGCAAACGCGCAATCTTCTGATTGACATGGTGGCGCAGAGCTTCCAACGTACGCTCGGGGTGGTAGTAGTCGAGTTGATAGATTTCTATGATATGATAAAAGTCGAGCATCGAAAACTCCTTATAACCGCCATAGCGATAGCACCAGATGTTCCAAGCGAAAAGTGGCCAAATGATTTCGGAATAGAGTTGGAGGAATGTTTCGAAATCGAAGAGTCGCCGATCGTTGAGCGTTGCCATGACGCAGACATTATGGAGCGCGGGAGCATAGCACTGAAAATTCTCAATGGCATACACATAAGTGTGAAATACATAAGGATTCTCACAAACCTCCTTCGACACGAGCGTGGTTCCTTGCATGAGATAATCGTAGTCTGCATCCACGCAAGCAATCATATAGGCCCCTAATTGTGGTCCCAACTCATTGGCGAGTGCTTCCTTCTTACCTTTGCTCAGTTTAGTGCGCGAAGGGAGCATCACTTCAAAATAATAGCGATCAGTTTCCAAAGGGTGCAGCAGCGTACTCCAGAAGAAGACATCATCATAGCTTTCCACATAAACGACTATCTTCTGTCTTGCTCGTTTCGACTGCAAGCGATTCATCGCCTCTATATAAGCCGAATTTAAGTTATGAGATAATCTCCGAGCCATAGTAAGAGAGAGTTAATCAAGCGTAATATCACTGACCTCTGTCACAGCATCTTGCCAACCGTCCATAATGACAGCGGGAGAATGAGTAGTGAGAACGATTTGCGCATTGGGGTTGAGTTCGCGAATAAGCCCAACGAGTCGTTTCTGCCATTCGAAGTGTAAACTGGCTTCTGGCTCATCCATGAAAAGAACGTAAGGCTGCTGATCCTCTGTCAAAGCCGTCAGAAGAATCACAAGAACTTGTTTCTCACCGCTTGAAAGAACATAAGGTTGCAGTACCTCTCCATACTGAGAAAACTGAAGTTCGTTGCTCTTTCGGTCTATCTTCTTCCCCGTTTCAGAGAAGAGATCATCAACGATGTCGAGAAAGCGCGTTTTGATGCTTGCTGCATCCGTAGCTTTCTGCCGCGCTTCGGGGTCGCCACTAGTGAGAAGTTCAATCATGCGGTTTCCCACATTCACTTGATAGTCGAGATAGCGCCGCTGAAGCAAATAGAGCTGCCAGTCGAGCTCTGTTGCCACATGAACGTCCGTGAGTTGCTCCAAATGGTCGCTTTTAACCAACTGACGGTCGAAACTCCTAATAATATCATAACGAATACCCGTTGCGTCAGAAGGTGCAAACTCCATTGTCAATCCCGTTGAGGTATCAGCCGGAGAGAGTTCACCAGAAACAGGAAGTTCGCGCAGATGCTGAATCAAGCGATTCAGAATAGTGCTCTTCCCTTCTCCGTTGCGTCCACTTAAGATATTAACATCGGGGTTTAGTTCCCAAAGAATGTGTTTATGCCCAGACCAGAGACTCGGAATATCTATGCGACGAATATAGTTAGCATATTTCATAACTCAACGTATTTATCAGTTGCAGCAAAGATACTGAGTTTCGGGCAGATGGGCAAATAAGCAAACCTTGCAAACTTCTTCTGATTACTTAGTTATACGATTGTTGATCACAAAGAGAACAGAAAAAGATATTCCTGCTTTGTTATTCAGGAAATTAGCCGTACTTTTGCACCGCTTTTCCGCATAGCCGCTGGCAGAGAGCGAAAGAACTGTATATGCTATGCTGGGACCGACAAACAATATTTAATTCCCAAATCAAAAATGGCAGATTTAATTAAAATTGCTGAAGAAGCTTTTGCTACAGGCATCCAGATGCCAACTTTCAAAGCTGGTGACACGGTAACTGTGGCATACAAAATTGTCGAGGGTAACAAGGAGCGTGTGCAGCTGTACCGCGGCGTTGTTATCAAGATCGCAGGTCACGGAAACAAGAAGCGCTTTACAGTTCGCAAGATGAGCGGTACTGTAGGTGTTGAACGTATCTTCCCTATGGATAGCCCCGCTATTGACAGCGTTGAGGTTAATAAAGTGGGTAAGGTTCGCCGTGCTAAACTCTACTACCTGCGCAACCTCACTGGTAAGCGTGCTCGCATCCGTGAAAAGCGTACTGCAGTCGCTACGGACAAGAAATAAGCCGCTTCCGCTTTTTTGCAAAGCAAGTAAAAAGAGACCATTCTTTCGGGAATGGTCTCTTTTTTTGTGATAATACATAACAATAAGCTTTTTCGCCTATTTCTCTACACCTTTCTCAACTCATGCTATAAGTGTGAATGCTACTGCCTTGAGCACTGGGTAAATAGTTGATACCCCACCAGCATACTTGAAGAAAAATAAAGCAGACAAGCAACATAGCTAAAGATGTTCGCAGACGGCGAGGATTGGAACGGCGAAAATGAATATAGACGAGATAGCTAAACCATGTGATAGCCGCCCAAGTTTCTTTGGGGTCCCAACTCCAATAATGCCCCCATGCTTCTTTTGCCCACAAAGCGCCAAAAAGCATACCGATAGTCATAAAGGCTAAACCGATATAAGAAAGATTATCAGTGAGTTCTATTTCTTTTTCCTCCACAGCCAAACGCTTGAAGAAAAGCAAATAGATACTCATCAATGCTGCTGCTCCGAGAAGGGCATAAGCAAACATATAGATAATTACGTGAGGAGCGAACCACGGACTTTGCAGAGCGGGCATCAGCGTCTTATTGTGAATCTCTGGCTTGAAGAGATTGATACAGATAAAGACAGTGGAGAGCAATGTACTGAAAGCTAAAATCCACTTATATTTCCAACGGCTATACACTATGATACCTGCCAACGGGAGGAAGAAACTATACCAAAGGCGCGTTTCGCCCATGGTGCGAAGCGGTGGACGCTCCAACGAAATCCACATGAGGGTGATAAAACTAAAGAAGATAGTAAGCCCAACAGCTGTAAAGCCGTAGACTAACAATGGGCGTCTTTCTTTCCATGCGAGAAACGCACCTACCGCCCAGAAAAGTATGGCGGGAATAGCGAAATATATAAATGATGACCAGGACACGGTGAGGAATGTGTTAATTAAGAAATGTGCTAATGTGCTAATGGATACATAAACTTTTATTTGCGCCTGCTTCCCATAACAAACATGAGAATTGCACCTAGTAGGAGGAGGGCTATACCCACATAAACATAAGGAAGCCAAGGATCGCGAACAAGTTCGAAGACGGAATACTGACTCCAACGACCGCGATCGTGGTCATAATCGAGTTGGTACATCTTCCATCCATTGATACTTAGGGGCTTATTAACATCTATCGTATCGCGGAGCTTATGCCCATCTTTCGTGTAAACCGTTACATCCGAAGCAAAGCGGCGCGGTTCTAGTTGCGGCATAGCAACAGCGGTTTTAGCATCGAGCTGGAGCACTTGCATGGGAAAATAGAAACTGCCACAACTCACCCAACCACTGATGCGACGATGGGTAGTGGGATTGATGACTTCCACCATAGCTGCAGGAATTGCACCGGCTGAGCCCCAAGCAACAGCTTTCAGTGTTCTGCCCTCGGGTACAAGAGCTGCAAAGGCAAATACTGCTTAACATGTATCTCCCAACCATTCAAACGACCGTGAGCAAGACTATCTTCAAGACTCAGCACATCGGACTTTCCACGCGGAAGTGCATCTCCGCTTTTACTATCAATAACGATGAGTTTCGGCGGATATGTGTCCATGATAAAACTATTGAGTTGCACCGCAAAGTCGAGCTCGTGAACTTTATTCTTATCATCGAGTCCGCGCCATTCGGGAACTTCTGCTTCCAGCTCCGCGCCTAATCGCAGGCGTTGCATATCTGCACTGCCAAGTGTTCCGCAAGTGAGCACAAGGAAGAGTCCGAGATGTGACACAAGAAAGGGAACGCCGCGCCAAGTGAAATGGCTGATTTGTCGAAGAATGACAAGTCCAAGTATGTAAGTCATCCACATATAGACGAGGACAAACGCCCAGTGGCTCAACATCTTAGTAATCCCAATAGGGTCAGACGGGGAGGCATCAGCCCCGACTTGCTTCGTCAGTCCCATAATGAGCGTGAGCAACGCAACCCAAGCGATTGCTCCCACTGCAGCTTGACTACTACTCATCCAACGTAGCAGGTAGAAGCGTTCTCTTAAAAGCCAGCTACCAAGAATGAGTAACACCCAAAATATTAAAAAGATAAGATTAACGGGAAATGCAAACAAATCCCACTTTATCGGACCTATTGTAAACTGTAGCAATAGCCCCGTTAAACAAGCCCGCCTCCAATAAATAGGGCTTCTTTAATTTTCCAAGGTTTTATCCACACGATATTTTAATGTGCTAATTTAGTAAATGTGCTAATGCGGGGCGACAAGGTCGCTTGAATGTGCTAATGTGACAATGTGCTAATGTGACAATGTGACAATGTGCTAATGTGCTAATGTGCTAATGTGCTAATGTGACAATGTGCTAATGTGACAATGTGCTAATGTGACAATGTGCTAATGTGGCTTGAATGTGCTAATATGCTAATGATCTAACGGGACACTTGGTGTAACCCACATTAGCACATTTTCTCATTAGCACATTAGCACATTTTCTCACATTAGCACATTTCCTAATTATCACATTCTTTTAGTGAATCCTTCCTTTCGCCTTTGCTTCCTGAATCCATTTAGGAACAACGGTAGTAAGGAACTTATGTTTGTCGGCATTCATCTTGGCCATATCCAAGCCGATGTATTTCTGCGCTTTGGCTTTCGTACTGATGTCTGGCATTGGAACTTCACCTATGAAACCGTGCTTCGCTAAAACTTTTGAGATAGAGAAGCGAGCTTTGTGAGCAAAGTCGAGAGCCGAAGCAAGAATGCGCATCACTTCGTCCGTTGCGTGGAATGAAGCTCCATGGGAAGCTACTGCGTAGTCCCAACGCCACTGACCGGAACGGAGATCTTGCAGCGTTTCTTTCATTTCATTATCCGTTGCACCCTTATCCCAAGCAAACTTCGCTTCGATGTGTGCTTTAGCCAACTCTGCTTCAACACGAGTGCGAATCTCGTTGACTTTACGCTGACGTTCGTAAACATAACCTCTCAGCTTATCAGCGCTCTCACGATGACACACCTGACAAGTGCGTTCGATATGTGCTAACGGACTCGTAATCTGATGATCGGAGAATTTAACGCCGCCTTCTGCCTTGTACGGCATATGACAGTCGGCACAGGACAGACCGCGCATGCCATGAGTTCCATGCATAAAGAGCGTATAGCCTGGATGCTGTGCCTTCAAAATTGGAGCACGACTCAGAGCGTGCGTATAATCTGTAAACTTTATCTTATCATAGTAGCGCTCTATATCCTCCACGGTGTTTCCTTCGTCCATCGGGAAAGCGAGATAGTTTGTACCTTTCTGGAAGTAGTATTCTTCATGACATTGTGCACAAACAAGTGAACGCATTTCTTGATGTGGACGTGTGTTGACATCTTCGCCGTTGTGGGTGCGTGCCCATGCCTCCTTCAAAGCGGGACGACTCACACGAAGATTCATCGTGACAGGGTCGTGACAATCGGAGCAACCGATAGAATTCATAATCTGACTACCATGTGCCGACCAAGGTGCTTTGTAAAAGTTTGCCACTCCCATTTCACTCATCAAGCGAGGAACATCTGGCCCTTTACAGGTCCAACACGTTCCGGGTTGTTTCTCACCCTTATCACCAGGTGTCATCGGAGCACCAGTGCGCAAAATTTCGCGCATATCCTCAACGGCGTGTGAATGACCACGTGGAGTATTGTATTCCCAAGAGAAAGTGTATCCCGCCCAAAGAACCACCATATTGGGGCGTTGAGCCAAGACGTCCTTTCGCTGACTCCCATTAAACTCACTTTCAAACGTAGTATCTGCTGTCATCTTCCATGTTTCATACTCACGCGGAAAATCAGCAGCAAAGGAGTCGTTAAGGGAAACAATGCTGTCCTTCATCGGGAATCGGCGGTTGTTGAAGATACTTGCCACTTCGGCGCGGCGCTCCATCAGCGACGCTGCCAGGAGCCCCAGACAGAAGACAATGAGCATGGCACCACCAAAGAGGGCCCAGCCTTGCCATGTTTTGAGTTTTCGCTGTTGTTCTGACATAATGATATGATTTTTTTAGTTTTTACAATTGAAAGGAATTGTTATCGTCCACCAACGGTTTTATGAAGCCATTGTGGCGCTGTTGCAGGCGGATAAGGAACAATGGCATTGGGAGTACTCGAGAGCCCCACTCGTCCGTGCGGTGTTTCGCGGTGACAATCCCAGCAAGCTTTCCCCTCGTTGCGCTGTGCCATCATGTAGTCGATACGCCCCGTATTCACCAGTTCGGTGTTCAATTGGGTATGACAACGTATACAGTTATCCATTATCACTTCCGCACTCGCCTCTTTAAGCATGATAACATCTTTCTCGCTTTTGGTCACAAAGGCCGCCACGTGTCCAATACCATCTTTCGCTTTGAAATAGTACTTTGCAAACACACTGCTGTGCGGAACATGACAATCGTTACACGTTGCAGTATGAGCATGCGAACTATGTGCCCATGTAGCATAATAAGGTGCCATCACATGACAGTTCATGCACGCTGCTGGGTCATCCCCCAAATAAGTAGTAAAGCGGAGAGTATATAAAAACAGGCTTCCAAGTCCTGCTATGCAGCCGACAAGCAGAATCAAACCCACTTTCTCTGCACGTGAAAGACGACTCTTGAAATCGTTCCACAGGGTTTTCAGCTTACAAAATAATTTCATATATTGCTGTCCGGTAAAAGTTTTACAGGTCAAAAAATAAGGCTGAAACCCTCTTGCAGGATTTCAGCCTCTTTTGTTACTTTGCTTGTTGCAAAAAAAACTCTAGTAACATGAGCAAAAGTACATATTTTACCGGACAGCCGGTCTATAGTCAGGTCATAAAATTGCTGGATAAAGCCAAAATTCAACAAATTAGTCTTGAAACGCTAGGGAGCGAACGCTATGTAAAGCGTTTGACAGGCTGGAAACACCTCATCATTATGCTCTTTGGTGTTCTCAAACACTTTGATTCTCTGCGTGAATTGGAGATTGGCATGAAAGCCGAGACCATGAAACTCTCCCACTTGGGTCTTGATTACGTTGTCCGTCGCAGTACGCTTGCAGAAGCCAACCAGCGGCGTCCACAAGAGTTCTTTGCCAAGGTTTATGGCTCTCTATTGGAACGCTACACTCCATTTTTAGCGGACAGCCGACCTGTGGGCTGTCAAAAAGCGTGGGAGAAGCAGCTTTATATGATAGATTCTACCACAATCACGCTCTTTGACAACATTCTCAAGGGAGTAGGTAGACATCCCAAAAGCGGGAAGAAGAAAGGCGGAATGAAGGTACATACCATTATGAAGTATCAAGTAGGTGTACCTATGGTGGTAGAACTGACTTCCGCGGCCAAACACGATCATTATCTTCTCAAAAAGGTGCACCTGCCCCAAGATTCCACCTTGGCAATGGATAGAGCCTATAGACTATGCACAGTTTCAAAGGCTTACGGAAGAAGGTGTCTGCTATGTGACTAAGATGAAGAAAAACCTCAACTACCAGGAATTGGCTTCTACAGCCTATGTTTCTCGTGATGGTTTGGTCACTCATATCGACAAACACATTCTTTTTGAGAAAGAGAAGGTAAGGCACGAAGCCCGATGCGTAGAGCTATGGAGCAATAACTCTCGGAAGTCGGTGATGTTGCTGACTAATAATTTTGAACTATCGGTTGAGGAACTTGCTGAAATCTACAAACGAAGGTGGGCTATAGAAACTCTCTATAAACAACTGAAACAGAATTTTCCTTTGCACTTTTTCTATGGTGAGAGCGTGAATGCCATCCAGATACAAACCTGGGTGGTACTCATCGCCAATCTCTTGTGTACAGTACTGTCCAGAATGATTAAAAGACACGTTTCTTTTTCTCAAATCGTAACCATGCTTAGATTGACGCTCATGTATTACACCAATTTCATTGCTTTCATGGAAGATCCCCAAAAGGATGAGTGTGCAATTTGGGCTGAAAGAGCTAAATCCCCACCACTAGAACCTTCATTATTTGATTAGGGGGCTTGCTTTTTTTGAAAAGAAAGCCCGAAGTCCTATTCTAAAGGGCTTCGGGGAGCTTTTCTATGCCGTTTGGAAGTTTACCGGACAGCAATAAATTTCATATAAGAGTCTTAATAGTTATTCCTTTTGCAAAGTTCAGTTTACATTTTTAATTCTGCAAAAGAAAAAAAGAACTTTTTTTGTTCCTCCTCATTAGTTAGGACACTGTTTTTAAATTTTTATAACATTTTTAGCGGCAAAAATAGTCTTCCATACATACTTCCGCGATGCATTTAAAGTTTTTTATCCTCTCTTTACGCAACAACACAAACAGCGAAATCACTAATTTTTGTTTAGAGAAGAAGAACCAACCTTTCTCCTTTCGATTGAAGCAAAGCCTCCTAAGATTTCATATTCCTAACAGAAAAAACTTTCTTCGTAGCACTAAACCCATGAAGACGAAAATTTATAAACCGAATTGGGGTTACTGGAGAGTATCACTCTCTTCAGTACTTTCATCTTTTTCTCCTTATTGTATTCTCCAACGCAATAAGGCTCTCAGCTCACTCCCTTATTGCGTCAGCCAGCACAATAAGGAAATTTTCAGCGAGACACACCCATTACATCCTCCAACTGTCCTCGGCGGGGATACACCATGCTCAACCGCGAATGATGCCCGAAGGGCGAACTCGTGAATGGAGTGATCGCTCTATCCTCTGACACCAGCGGTGTTGCACAATTGCCACTTCTGATAGGGCGGAGGATACTCCTTTCACGCTTTCAGTGCGACGCTTCCTGCGTCGGAGTTTGGTGCCGGTGTCTCTCCACGGGTTCCCCCTCGCTCAGGCTCGGGTATCACCCGCGGTTAAGCATGGTGCGCCTCCTCCGGAGGCGATGAGTTGCCTTGTCCTGCTTCGCCGCTGAAATGGTGACATAGAAGGTGTATGTCCACAAATAGTGTGCAGACTTTCCACGCTGTGTGAGGAGATGTACAGCGAACTTCGCATGAGTTCACCCACTGTCCCCGGTGGGGGCACACTATACGTAACCGCGGGTGATGCCCGAAGGGCGAACCCGTGGAGAAGTGGAGAGGGAGAGAGAAACCTCCCAGCCCGCACCCACTGTCCCCGGAGGGGACACACCATGCTTAACCGCGGGTGATGCCCGAGCGGAGCGAGGGTGAACCCGTGGAGAAGTGAAGAGGGAGAGAAACCTCTCAGCCCGCACCCACTGTCCCCGGTGGGGACACACCATGCGTAACCGCGGGTGATGCCCGAGCGGAGCGAGGGTGAACCCGTGGAGAGAACTCCACTCTTCTCTCCGACACCAGAGGTGTCGCACAGCACCCACAAAGACTTTCTCAACTACTTCTTTAGCTCCTAAAGCAGAAAAGATACGATTAAAAATAAAAGGCAAGATACATATAAATAAGAAACAAGAGGAGGGTTTGGAAAATTCGGACGTTTACAGTAACTTCGCGGGGATAACTTATAGATTATGTCAACAATTATTTATCCTGCACCAATATATGGTCCTGTCCACAGCCGAAGGATGGGAATTTCTTTAGGCATCAATTTGATGCCACGCGATGGAAAGGTTTGCACGTTCGATTGTGTCTACTGCGAATGTGGTTTCAATAAAGATCGCGTTGCTCACTCCAAACGCCCCACACGGCAAGAGGTGCAACGTGCGCTCGAACTTCGTTTGGAGCAGATGCACATGGAAGGACAAGTGCCCGATGTACTTACCTTTGCTGGTAACGGAGAACCTACCACCCATCCCGACTTTTTGGGTATCATAGAGGATACCATCGCGCTGCGCAATCGTTTTTGTCCGAAAGCAAAGGTGAGTGTGCTGAGTAATGCCTCTTTGGCGGCGCGTCCCAATATCCGCAAAGCTCTCATGCTTGTAGATAACAATATCCTCAAGCTCGACACTATCAATTTGGAATATATACAGCTCGTCGATCGCCCTTTGTATCCTTATGATGTTGAAAAGGTGGTCGAAGCGCTCAAGGCTTTCAATGGGCATGTCATTGTGCAGACAATGTTCATGAAAGGAACCGTGGATGGGAAGAATGTGGACAATACGGGCGATGAATATGTGCTGCCATGGCTTGAAGCAGTCAAAGAAATCAAGCCACAGCAGGTGATGATCTACACCATCGACCGCGAAACGCCTAACCACGACTTACAGAAAGCTACTCACGAGGAACTGGATCGCATCGTGGCAATGATTGAGAAAGAAGGAATTCCTGCCACAGCTTCCTATTGAGAATCTTTCGCCCACAACTGACACAACAAGACATTGAAGTTTACAGACAATATCCGCCAACTCATCGTTCGCCATCATCTGCTCCATGATGGCGAGCGTGTTTTGGTAGCTCTCAGTGGTGGAGCTGATTCTGTTGCTCTTCTGCTGGTGTTGCGCGACTTGGGTTATCCTCTGGAGGCAGCACATTGTCATTTCCATTTGCGCGATGAAGAAGCCAACCGCGATGCCTCTTTTGTGGAGCAACTCTGCAAGCGATTGGATGTGCCGCTCCATCGTGCCGACTTCAACACAAAGGCGGTGGCGAAAGCGCAAAAGGTGAGTCTCGAAATGGCGGCGCGAGATTTGCGGTACACATGGTTCCGAAATTGCTCCGTGAGCGCAACATCCGCTTTGTGGCTGTAGCGCATCATCAGGAAGACAACACCGAAACGTTCTTCCTCAACCTCCTGCGCGGTGCTGGTTTGCAAGGACTGACGGGTATGTCCGTTCGCACTACGGATGTTATCCGACCGCTCCTCGGCGTGACTCGACAAGAGATTGAAATTTACTTGAAAGAAAAAGGCGAAGCATTTGTTGTGGATAGTACAAATGCGGACACCTATTATAGGCGCAACAAACTGCGACAAGAAATACTCCCCTTGTTGCGCCAGATGAACCCATCGCTCGACCGCACCCTTGCAGAAACCATGCAGCGTATGGCCGAAGCCGACAACATCGTCGGAGAACAATTTGAGAAGTTCCGAAAAGAAAGCGTGCGGGAAGAGACGTTCGGCATTTCCGTTGAAGTGGACACTTTGCTAAACTCCTCCGCGCCGCAAACATATCTTTTTCTCCTCATGAAGGAGTACGGGTTCAGTTCTTCCCATATTTCTGACATCATCCCTAAGCTGCAAGGCGAATCGGGCATTTTCTTCACGAGTACCACAGGGTGGGCCACTCTCCATCAAGGACGGCTCATACTTTCGTCCATCATTGAAGAAGTTCCCCCTACTCCTCTCTGCGAAAGCAATACAACATTGTCCGCTGGGCGCACATTGCTCATAGAAATGCGAGAAGGTAGAGATTAGCAGAGTTCCAGAAGTTGCCACCCTTGATGCCGACAAGATTCAAGGAGAGTTGTTCGTCCGCAGTCTCCAACCTGGCGACCGTTTCCACCCATACGGCATGAAGGGAAGTAAACTTGTGAGCGATTATCTCACCAATTGTCACCGCTCGCGCATACACAAACGCGCCGCCCTCATCGTTTGCGATGCTGCTGGCCCGCTCTGGCTTGTAGGCGAACGCATCGACTGCCGCGCTGCCATATCGGAAACCACCACCCGCTGCTTAAAACTATCATTACATCTATAATTTCTCAGAGAGAACTTTGTCCTTTTAGCCTTTCAATAGAACCTCTATAGCTTTTAGTTCTTTAATCACTCAGTAGAGATATTTTTTTCTATTTAGAAAGCTTGCTGATTTTAAGAATAATTACCATATTTGCAAAAAAATAACTGCAGAAAAGTGTATCATCACCACATTTTTCCGCACTTAAAAATGTATTATGGAGATTAGAAGAGATATAATAGACTCTTTCAAGCAGTGGAAAGAAGATCCAAAAAGGAAGCCTATTTTGCTGAAAGGAGCAAGACAGATTGGCAAAACATGGGCGATGGAAGCCTTCGGTAGAGAGGCTTTTGAGTATTATGCTAAGTTTGACTTTGACCGCCAACCGGAATTGAAGTCAGTATTCCAAACATCTAAAAGCCCCGAAAGAATCCTCAAAGAGCTTTCGCTCTATACTGACATTCCTATTGTTGCAGGAAAAACGCTTATCATTTTTGATGAGATTCAAGAATGCGAAGAAGCACTGAATAGCTTGAAGTATTTTTATGAAGATGCTCCAGAGTATCATGTTATAGCCGCTGGTAGTTTGCTCGGTGTAGCAGTCAAAAAGCGCAACATGACAGTGCCAGTAGGTAAGGTAAGCATCATGCGTATGTACCCTATCACATTCCGCGAATTTTTGCGTGCTGCAGACGAAAGAACATATCGCTATGTGGAGGATTTAGACGAAGCGAACCATCTTCCCGAAATAATTTTCAATAAGTTGAAAATGGAATATCGGCGGTATCTCGTATGTGGTGGTATGCCCGAAGCAGTTATCAGCTTACTCGAAAATAGGGGAATGGAAGTTGTGGAGCAGGTACAGCAAGAGATTCTTGATCTTTATGAGCTTGACTTTGCCAAATATGCCACAGCAAGAGACATTCCACGTATTCATGCTATTTGGCATTCACTACCATCACAATTGGCCAAAAAAAATCGAAAATTCATCTATAAGATTGTTAAACCTGGGGCACGGTCTAAAGATTATGAAGACGCATTACTCTGGCTGGAGGATGCAGGTATGATTTACAGAGTTTTCAACATCAGCAAACCAGGACTACCTATTTCTGCCTACGAAGATCCTACTGCTTTCAAGGTCTACGCTTGTGATTGTGGACTACTTCGCCGCCTTGCCCGACTTCCAGCAACTGTGGTTCTAAATGCTAATGCTAATTACACCGAGTTCAAGAGGAGTATGGCAGAAAATGCTGTTTTACAATCCTTAATGCCATTGATGAAAGATGAAGTCCCTCATTATTGGTCTTCTGATAATCGAGCAGAGATTGAGTTTATCATTCAATGGGGAGAGAATATTATCCCAATAGAGGTAAAGGCTGAAAACTGCATTAGTGGGCGAAGCTTATCTGTGTATGCAGCGAAATATCAACCCAAAGAGCGTATCCGTTTTTCTTTTCTCAATTTGCAAAACAACAAGGGGTTGCTTAGTTGTCCCCCATCATTAGCTGATTGGTTTCATTATTTCTTACCAAAATCGTAATCTTTATTCTGCACGTAAACAAAAACCCATCTATGAAAGAAAAATCCGCAATGGTGTAGAAGTAATGGTCGTTTTGAAATACATATGAATACTATGGGTTGGAATATTTCTCCAAAACATTATGCTCAGTGGAAAAATAATATTGGTAAAGCATTCAAAGCACCTATGATTCGTGCTGCACGGGATTCTTTTTATAACTCAGTAACAAAGAAGTCAATTCCTAACCCTAATGCGGGAAAAATGCGATTACAATCCACTGCTGTATATGGTAGAACAATATTTTGGAAAACAAATTAATAAAAACTTGTCATTATACAAGATATTAATTATGAAAGTGTTTTTACTTCTTTTATTATTATATTTTCCTCTTAACAGTAAGGTAGCGGAAAGTCATCGGTGGACGTTACCCTATCGTATGAATCTGGGTATACTTCCAAGAGTCTATATATAAATGGAAAGAAAGAAGCTGTCTATAAAAGCAGGAAAAAGAAGCCTATAAGGCTCACAAAGGTCGAGAAAGATATGCAAAATGTCTTTTTCGAACAATTAAAATACTTGGAATCGTGGGGGGTGATTATAAAATATCCGGAGGTTATCTTCGAAGACCTTTGTATTATTTCTGATATATTATCCAATTATGATAAGTCGGAAATTCAATCTTTTATTCAAACAAAAAGGCGATTGTAAAAACAATTAATATATTAAAAATCAACAAATATTACACATATATCAATGCAAGAGTTGATTATGTCTTAACGCTCACAATAGTTATAGAAAAAGGCTTACTTAAAGAATTCCGATATAAATATATGCCAGATTTTTTTCTAATGAGACCATTAGTTACAGATGTCAGTACAAATATGATAATTATGGTAGAATATATATATAACGATTTTAGGGAAAGAAAAAAATGAGATTAGAATAACATATTCGAGTTTAAGATAATAAGAAAGACTATCTCATGAGCAATAAATTCGGGTAAAAGAATGGACTATTATCGAGAAGTTAGGCTATGAACATACCGTTTCTACCAAGTTCGGCAATGGGACGGAAAGCAATTACACTTACGACAAGCAGCACGAATGTTTGCAAGAGGTAAAGCTCATTTCGCTGGGTGATACCATCATGCAGAACAAGTCCAAGTCGTACTTGTAGTTGGTGGACTATATCCTCGGTATCACCAACAATGCAGTCCCGCAGGGCTTGGGAGAGAAGAACAAGGAGAAGCTCGGCGGAGCATACAGCCACAGCTATGCCTACGACGACATCAATCATCTGATTTCGGAAAACGAAAAGGCCAAAACGGCGTCGTATCGATTGGATATGACCTATGGCATTATGGACGAGCCGCTCACCAAGAAACAAAAGGTGGATTCGAGTAAGGTGGCACAGACGTATGCGTTCGCTTATCTGTACGAGGACAACAACCACCCGACGGCACCCTCGCAAATCGGGCATAATCATTACATTTACGATGCCAACGGGAATCCGTTCACGGTAACCGACTCGACGAGCGAGATGCGCGAGATGTACCGGGACGACTCGAGGAGATTGTAATTCTCCAGAACGGTTTCCTGCATGCAATCCTTTCCGTCGCTGTCGGTAAAGTCAGTGATAACGGGAATAAGCTTGTATGCCTTTTCTTCCCGCCTGACCGCAATGGTTTCTGAATAAAGAATTCATTGAGGATTTTCCTCTTGTATTGCCTATATCTCCACACTCCCTAATAGGGATAGAAAAAGGAAAGGATGAAAAAGTGAGAAGCGTGAGGAGTAGGACGTAAAGAGGGACAGAGAGTCCATGTAGCGGCTTTTCTTTTTGACTTCCTGCAACGTAACGAAACATATAATAAGACAAACTCGCACTAACAAAGCCCACTATCGCACCTACCAAGAGGTCGCCAGGATAGTGTCGGCCCAGATAGATGCGCGTGTAGCACATCATCAGTGCCCACGCAAAGAGGAGCAGCGAGAGCCAACTCCGACGAAACAAATAGTGGATGAAAAACGCAAATCCGAAAGCATTGGCGGCATGGGCAGAGGGGAAACCGTAAGCCCCACCCCGATCATTTGCCACTACATGAATGAACTGCGACAAGGGATTATCCAGATTGCATGGGCGCAAGCGATGAAAGATGGGACGCAGCAGCGTAGCCGTAATTTGGTCGGCGAAAAATATCGTCAGAAATATAGCTACAAAAATCAGAGCCGAAACGCGCCACTTGAAGTTGCGTAAAATCACAAAAACAAAAGCAGCGTAGAAAGGTAGCCATACCCATTTAGATGAATAGAGCCACATAAAATTGTCCCAATACGGAGTGTGCCATCCGTTGAGAAAGAGCATCAACTGTGTGTCCAGATCTGTAAAGAAATCAAGCATCTTTGTTAGCGTTTAGCAATATCATCGTAGAGTTTTTGCAGATAAGCTTTTGCCGGCCGCAAGTTCTGCCCTTTGCTCCGCCCAGTGTCGAGCATCACGCGGTGAGCTTGGTTGTCGTAGATAAGTTGGTTATCGGTGGTGACGAGCCCAAAAGCATCGGGCACAGCAAAGAAAGCGAAATGCGGAGCATGCGGATTGAAGAGATTCTTACTGAAGGCGAATTCTTTGTGCGACAAGCCCAACTGTGCCAAAAGCGTGGCGGCGATGTCCTGCTGACCTCCAATAATATCTATGCGCTTCGGTTCTCGAACAGCTCCTCCTGTCAGAATGAGCGGAATACGATAGCGGTTGATGTCAAAATTGCTAATATGAGGGGGATAGCACCCGAGATGGTCGGGAACAAGGATAACGAGCGTATTCTTCCATGCGGGCAACGTTCGGAAGTTGCGAAGAAAATCTCCAATAACACTATCAGTGTAGGCAAAGGCATTGAGGCGCTCGTCGCTTAGGCGGTGGTACGGCACATCGAAAGGTTCGTGACTACTGCTCGTTTGCACCACGCGGAAGAAAGGTTGTTGCTGTGTTTTTTCGCTACGGAGTTCTTCCCACACCTTGCGGAAAAGCAAATGGTCATGAACGCCCCATTTCGAAAGGCGGTCGCCAACGGGAAAATTTTGGTCGGAGACAATATCCGTAAAACCTTGCGCCACGAGATAAGAGCGCATTTTGGTGAAATCTGCATCGCCGCCATAGTAGTATTTAGGACGATAGCCCACTTTCAAAAGAGCGCCACAGATGGACGGGAGATGTGCCGTCTTACTGGGATACTTCATGATGCTCATCGTGGGCTGAGCTGGATAACCACTCAAGATGCTAACCAGTCCGCGGTCGGTGCGGAAACTATTGGCGTAGAAATTCGTAAAGAGAACTCCCGTTCGGGCTATCGAATCAAGGTTGACTGCCACATTGGGCAATCCGCCCGTTTCCTTCATGAGGAAGTTGGAGAAACTCTCCATCACAACAATCATCACATTAGGACGTTGCGTGGTCAGCAGGGAGTCGGAAAGCACCACGTTCGCTTCGGGCTGTTCTTGCATAGAGCGGAAGAAGCGCGTTGCCTCGTGGTCGTCCATGAAGCGGTATTGTTTTGCAAAATCCTCTTGTCCTACCAATGATTCCATCAAACTGAAAAGCGGATTCACGGCGGCATGATTGAGAAGAGGGTCGCTACTGTAGAAAACCTTTCCTACGTTCATCGTCGACGTTGTTATCCCACCGCGGATAGGGAGAAACAGAGCAGCTGTGAGAAGAAACAGTGCCAAGCTCTTCCAGGCTCTATTGTGAATCCTCTCAAACTGCGGCCAACGCTTCGGGCGAAGCAAGAAGAAATAGAATACGGCATAAATGGCAACACTACAAAGAGCCGTTAGCAACAAGCCAAGAAGCAAGAATCCAACACTCACGCTTGCCACCGCCTCCTGCGGCGACGAGAAGAAATAGAACAACGGCGTTGAATCAAGTGGGAATCCCCAATAGCCATAGAGCACAAGATTCAGGATGAAAGCCATCCCTACGATAGTAGATATACAGCCAAAATAAGCCATCAACGTTCGCCGCGGCCACTGCTCTTTTCGCCAAAGCGTGGGGAGTAGCAGCAAAGCTGGAATGACGGAGAGATACCCTGCCATACTGAAATCAAGCGGGAGTCCGTGGTACATAATGCTCAACCAATCTGTTGCGCGGAGGTGCTGCACGTTTTGTCCATACACAAGGAGAAAGAAAGGTTTTTGCAGAACAAAACAAACGACCCATAGAAAGTAGACACCGAAAAAAATCGGCCTATCCTCGTTTTCATTACGTCTTTATTTTTTTTAGCAAAGTTAGTAACAGAATCAATTCCCTGCAAAGAGTAGAGTATAAAATTCGGTAAAACACAATAAGGACGCGCTTTGCGGCAAACAGTCTTCTCCATGTAGGGAGGAAGAAAGCAGAGCTCGCAAAGCGCGTCCTTATCTTATTGAAATGTCTGATTGTTTTAGTGTGGCTTAGAAGCGACTGCTGGGGGACAGGACAGCCGGGCCAGGACCGCCACCAGGACGTCCACCACTGGGACGACCACCGGGACCAGGACGACCTCCAGGTCCCTCTTTTCCACTCACCATCGCGCTTAGCATCAGCATCTTTTGAAGAACTGCTACCTGGGAAGATGTTCAACTTATATATAAGGTGTACCATGAAATAAGAGTTGATGGCATTATTCCAAGAGTCGCTGCGTAGCTGAGCATTGAGCACGCGGCTGATATTGCTTTGCTGCTGGAGAATGTCATAGAACTGCACGCTGAGTGTCAGGTTCTTTTTCTTGAGAAAACTCTGACTGAGCTGAGCATTCCAAAGCAGTTCGTTCGTATTCATGGAGCTTACCGAATATCCACGGCGACTGCTCATACGGATGTCCGTGGAGAGACTCATTCCCCAAGGTGCATTGAAGTTGGCTTCAGCTCCATAGCTAAATTGCCAAGTGTTGAGATTGCTTGATGTTTGGATGCTGTTGCGCGAGTGCTGATAATTGAGCATACCGATAAAACCTGCATCAAAAAAGGAGGCGCGATAGTTGAGTCGCAAGTGTTCACCCATGCTCAAGGTCTTATTGACATTTTTCTCCGCATTGGCAGAACTGAACACATTATTATAATACGCGGTGTTGTGCTGACTGCGTATAGCAGTAGATTGCAGATAGGCTGCCACAAGACTGCGCGTATGACCGACACCACTCACACGGCTCACATAACCTACATCGTGATTGAAGCTGAAATTAGTGAACGAGGAGAGTGTCCAAACCTTGTTTTTACCAAAGCCGAAATTGTACATACCATGTGCTCCCATGCTCCAGATACCATCGATATTTTCTGGGCGAGAATAGCGCACACCTGTAGCGTCATCGTAGACAATGCGCGTGGAGATGGCGTTAGACGTTTGCGTGAAGTCGAAGCCGAAGAACATTCCTGCTTGCTGCTCTGGATTGTAGCCACGATACTGAACCTGCAACGTATTTACCCACGAGGGTTTCAAACCGGGATTACCCATAGTAATGAGCAGCGGGTTGCTATCATCCACCACGTCGAGCAGGTTCGTCATCGAAGGTTGCGATGCAGAGCCTCGGTAGTTGAACTCAAACTGATTGGTCTTGGAGAACTGGTAGCGGAAGCGCATTTGCGGGGAGACGTTGAACACTTTGCGTACCACGGTGGTATCTATGTTCTGTCCGGGGCGTTCGTACGCCAATTTTGTGCGTTGTGGATTGAAACTTACGCCAGCATCGAAACGGACTATTTTATTGTTGTAGCGCACGCCCAGATTCACACTATTATTGAAATAACGATAGTGGCATACTGTGAATTGTAGTCATCACGCACTGCTTGCAGAACTTGAGCTTCGGTGGGAAGCGTTCCCAGTGGCGGATAAGCCAGCGGATTGCCCCAGGTGAGCGAGTCGATCTCATTCAGATTATAACGGCTGCGGTCGCTGTCCTGATAACGGAAGGAGTATTCATAACGCACCTGCGCGTTCCAATTTAGCAAACGGTTCAGAATAACCAAAGCGCAGACTGTAGTTATAAGTCTTTTTCGGCGTCCAACTATACTGATTGAGGAAGCTTGCGGCCTTGCCGTTATAGTATTGTATATCCGAGATGGAATAGGTGCTACTGTGTCCCTGGCTATAGTTATAGTTTGCACGGAAACTCACATTGCGGCCCTTGCTTCCCAAGCGACGAATGATGTCCATGCTTCCACCCACAGAATTATTAACGCTACTGCCTTTCGAGAGCCGTTCGCTACGATTGACAGCAATACTGGTGAGAGCGGCGGCAGGATTAGCCGCAAAGATGCTATCCAGTGGCGAACCACTCAAACCATAAGGGTCGCTCTTGAAAGTAGCACTCCGGCTCTTGCTGCTGTTATGGCTGTCGCTATGCGAGAACGTGGGGCGGATGTCTATATAAGTCATTGAGTCGGGACTCCACTCTAACTTCAATTCTCCACCAGCGTAAGTTGAGGACGAGAAGCTTCTGGAGAGGCTATTCGCAAAGCTACTGGAAGAGCCACTGGTGAGGAATATCTCCGAATTGGTCTTTGCGAGAAGATCAACGCCTGTATGGCTGTAGCGAACGTTTCCGCCCAACTCCAAACGGCCTGCTTCGCGCTTTTTCTTACCATTTTCCCATTCGAAGTCCAAACCAAACATTTTGCTCGAGGTAAGTCCGTTACTTCTGCCAAAGCCACGCGGTCCGCCAAAACCTTCATCGCCCGTATTGTTGAGCGAACCGAAGAGGGAGACGCGGCTATTGTCTGAGAAGCGAGTGGCAAAGAATTTCTCAGCATAACGGTCCTTGTTACCCCACCCCAAATCGGCATTAACAATCCACGACTCATTCAGCTCGCGCTTCGTCATGATGTCTAGCACGGTAGTTTCTTCACCATCGTCGATACCTGTTTGCTCTGTGTAGTCGCTTTTCTTGTCATACGCCTTCAGCTTACTGACCATCTCAGTAGGCAGATTCTTCATTGCCACCTTTGTGTCACCCTTGAAGAAGTCTTTACCATTGACGAGAAAGCTCTTGACGGTTTTTCCGTTCCACTTAATCGTTCCGTCGTCGCTCACTTCCACACCAGGCAACTGCTTAACAAGCGATTCGAGGGTGGAACCCGTTGGCGTGCGATAGGCCGAGGCGTTGAACATGGTTGTATCGCCCACCTGCTGCACACGCGCGGCAGTACCAGTGACTACGGCCGATTGCAAGGTGTACTTATCGCCCGCCAAACCTATGATGCCCAAATCAATGGAATCGTTGTTCTCCGTAAGCGTCACCATGCGGTCGGCTTTCGAATAGCCCACAAAACTGACGCGCAAATATACGCGCCAGGCTGTGCCACACGAAGTTTGAACGCGCCAACGCTATCGGTCATTGTCCCAATGATTTTCGTGCTATCGAGCTTCATCAGCGTGGCGGAAGCAAACTCAAGTTTGTTCATATTGCGCTCGTCCTCCACGCTGCCCGTAACCACATATTTTTGGGCCAAAAGTGTTTGGGATGCTATGAGAGCGAGCAATGAAAAAAGAAGTCGTTTCATGCAATTACTTTCTTATGAATAATCCTGTTTCAATCATACAGACATAGCCCTCCCTAGGGCGATGTCGCTTTCTTAGGACGAATGGTGAAGGAAAAGGTTTAATTGCGATTCCCATTTTTAATAAAAACAATAAAGCAAACTCTAACTAATCTATCCAATAAAAAAGAGATGTTTTAGTTGTTGAAAATTTACAAGAAACATTTGGCGTTGAACAATTTTCTATGAATCTTTGTACCGCTAATTATAATAAAAGCATACTAATAATTGTTATCATGCTATGTCATCTATACCTACAGTAGATAAGACACTTCATCGGACAATTAGTAAAACATGTCTTAGTAGAAGTTCCAACTGTAAAAACTCCAGGATTTTGCTTTTGAATACAAAAGAACCTTTACGATACAACGTATCATACCCATCCTTATCAAGACGGATATGCTTATGGTCCGTCTAATCTTGATACGAGTTGCTTTGACAAACTACGGATTTATGGTTTTTCTCATGCTGTAGTATATGAATCTACAACAGGGGAATTCGTTTCCTATGAAGGTGTACCAGAGGACGGTGAGGTTACAGAAAAAAATATGGATCGAAGTTTCCATTCAAATAGCGAAAGAAAAAAAAGATATTAACAAATGCATAAAATCTTATTCATTTTAGCTGTTTTATTGAGTGTCCCATCATATGCTCAACAATGTATAAGAGGAGATAAAGACTTTTTATTGTCTCTTCCCTCGCTGCAATATGTGTCACTGGATGAAATGCGTGCGTCCTTTTTCCATGCAGCTCCGCATTGGGAATCCATACGACCTCTTGATAGAGAGTTGAATTCTAAAAATAAATCGTGCGAGAAACTTATTGGGTGGCCTCTGGGGACAGTCATGTTTGTCAGTACTCCATCAACGAGTCTTCCTTCGGGAAACAAGCATATCAATGCAGATTGGTTCTTTCATCTACGAACGGAAGAAGAGCCTTATGATTTTTGTGTGTCCAAATCAGATGCTTCGTTAATGAAGGAAGATACAAAGAGACTTGTCTCTGAACAAACAAAGTCAGATACAACCAAATTCCAGCTGTTTGGCTCAATGGTAAATTCTGCTTCATAACAAATCCTCTTCCATACTTTGGCTTTGTAGTCTCTAACGAATTCGGTTGTTTTGAGGTATTAAAAGGACAACGACAGCATCAAGCTTTTGAAACATATAAAAGTGCGTACTTTACTAAGGCCAACGAATATGCACTTTTCAAAAATAATGTCTCCTTTGTTTTCGATGGTGGGATATATTGGGACATTAAGCGATTGTTTGCTCAATCGTGCGTGATGAGTGAAGAGTTAAATGCTAAAGGTCAGCATTACAAATTATCTTCAGACACCGCTGATTACAATCTGATTGCCTATGTTTCATCTACAGGAAATATCAGCCTAGATATTCTAACACCTGAAACTCTTTCAGACAGTAATAAGAAAGATGTGGCTCTGCTTACTGACTACTTCACCCACTTACCAAAATGGACACTAACCCCCCTCTATGTCTCTGACGGCAGGATTCTTTCCGGACGTTACTATCACATTCAAAAAAAAGGAACAACATGGCGAATTATGGACTATCTCGAGGCAGCCGTGCGTAAGAGAGTTCGGATAGAATTATAAAGAACATATTAGATTCTTTCGAAATATGAAGTGATAAATAGATAAAACAATAAAAGGTACATTTTTTTGATATAAACAAGCGGAATTTATCAGCATCTCAAATTAGCAAATTGAAAGATGCATTGAAACAAGAAGGCTGCAAAGTCCTGTATGAAAAAGGATGTATTCATGTTGAAATAACTTTATAATACCAAATGTATGAAATATAGTAAGATCTTATTATTCCTCTTTTTTTTACTATCAGTGGGAGGAAAAGGGCAGCAGGTAGACTATGCTGCGTCTTTCTCGTTGCGCAACTTGGACACCACCCCCTGGATGCGACTCATTCCAGAAGATTTTGAGATGTCCTTCCAAACAAAAAATGGCAAAAAACAATGTGTGCTGAATATGACTACAGACGAGTTTGTTACAGCCAGAGAAGGATATATCGTTTATTTCTATCATGGAGAAACGGACAAGATTTCTTCTACGGACAGTGTTTTTCAATTGACCCTACAACCTGATTCGCGGAAAATACTTGATGTGCCTGCCAATGTTTCAAGCAAACAAAGTCATGCAAGTGATTGGAACAATTGGATAAGCAAAGGAGAATTAGAGCCTGTGACTTACAACGTCCGTTTGTTAAATGATGGTTATGGCATTCTCACTTCCTCTGTCGATACATCTGAGCAAGTCCTTGTGCCAACAACAAAAACAATCTTGAACAAGTATCCCATAAAGGTCTGGAAGCGTTTTTTCAATATTTTACGAGGATATTATAATGATTCTCCTGTTGATGAGATGTCTTTAATTAAAGCGAAAAGCACAAAATACGCTCGTCTTTTGTGCTCACTACTCCGTTCTCATCCTAATTTTCTCCCGGGATATTATGAGCTGCAAGCTATAGCAATGGACACGGTTGAAATGATAACTTATTTGAATAAGGGACTATCTATCTACCCTACCGATATACGCCTTTTAACTTTTAGGGCTTTGGCAGCAAAAGAAACCGGTGACAAGGAAAATGCAGAGCTTTTTTTCCGAAAGGCAGAGCGCTTGTGTACAGAACATCTTAGCGCCCAGCCAAGAGATTGGAACACTCACATCCGACTTCTCTTCATCAACTATCAGTTGACGGCTGATAAAGAACAACTACGCTCACGTGTAAATCTATTAAAAAAACAAATCCCCCATCTCACAAAAGATGAAGGAGAACGCATTGATGCCTTTTTACAGATGATCAGCGAGTAAGAATTCTTTTTAATACCTCTTCAAACCCTTTTCTTGTTAATGGGATTTGAAGAGGTAACAGATGTTGGAATAAAGACCCGTGATGTGAGTTTTATCAACATAATTCTTACAGGGAATATAATAGTAGAGATAAGCAATCATGAAAGTCTCATTAAAAAGGAAGGATTCTATTATCAATTAGTTGCATCTCAAACCGGAAAGTTGAAGGAAGATTAATCTCTATTCTTTTACGCCTCTTTCCTCTTCATAGCTCGCCGCGTTTGGAGAAGCACGCTAAGCACCACAAGACCTATGCCCAAATAGAACGAGAAGTTCAGTTCGCGCCCTTCACCAAAGAAGATGAACGCCATGCAAATGGTGTAGATGGGTTCGAGGTTGTAGCTCAGTTCCACCGTAAAAGCAGGAAGCGTTTTGAGGGCGGCAATCTGCAAGAGATAAAGGGCAACGGTGCAAAACAAAGACAGGCCGAAAATCCACATAAGATCCACCGTTTGTGGAAGAACGAAGAGCGTGGGAACATCCGTAAATGCCGCGAGATAGAGCGGAACAAGCAACGTAAGCACTACGAAGCCGCCCATCATCTGATAAGCCAAAGCATCACGCGAACGCACTTCTTGAGAGTATTTCTTGAGAAATGGCGGCCACTGCTGCCGTGAAAGCGGCCACACTACCTATGGCGATGCCCAAGCGGTAGCGGCTGTCAAGCGAGAAGATGCAAAGGAGACCGGCAACGGTGATGAGAGAATAGACAAGCTCGCGAGGAGAGAATTTCTTATGGAAAACGAGCGGCTCGACAATGGCGGTGAAGAAGCCCACAAGGGCGTAGCACACCACACCAATGGAAACATTGGCATACTGAATACTGGCGTAGAACAACACCCAGTGGATGCCCAACAAACCACCGCAAGCAGCCAACTGCAAAGCGCGCTTGAGAGGGATGCGCGGAAAACCGATGAACACGACCAAGATGAGTGTGGTTAGCAGCATTCGCCACCAAGACAACTGGGCGGCATCGAGCGACACCAACCTACCGAACAATCCAGTGAAACCTGCCAGCAGGACAGAGATATGCAATTGCAAGAAAGCTTTTCCTTTCTCCGATAGCATCATAAGGGCCTATTTGTTAAGCGTTATATAATTTTTTCAGAGCAAAAGTAATAAAAAAATCTAAAGACTACACACTATCAATAGCGTGGGCAGTTCGCTTTTCGCATTGTCCTATTTTATCTCTATCTTTGTCCGTATGAAACGATTATTAGTGCTGCTCTTTCTGCTCGGCAGCATCATCCCGATGACGGGCCAAACCATTGTGGAACTCCGAAAAGGAGCTACAACCGTGCGTTCCAAAAACCTCCACGACTACGACGTGCAGACAAAGGACGCACGACAAGAACGTGAAGATTCGCTCAAGTATGCCGACAATCTGAAGTGGGCATATAATTATCTGCATTCCGATTCGCTCGCTGCCGCCGAACGTCTCTTCCGCGAATGTTTGCAGCTTCGTCCGAAAGCGCCAGGCAACAATATTTTGCGGCGCAGTTTGGGACAGATTGCACTTGCGCAAGGACGCTATCGCGAAGCCATAGAGACTTTCACCGAGGTGCTTCGCCTTAATCCGTCGGATCATGGGGCACGCATGGACAGGGCTACAGTTTATCTGCAAGATAACAACCCGCAAGCGTGCATCACCGACTGCGATTTGCTGATGCCAGTAGCACAAACCGACTCGCTGCGGGAGCGGCTCTACTTCTTGCGCGGAGCGGCTCATCTGCAAAACCGACAGTACAGCAATGCGCGCAACGATTTGGAAAAGGTGCTTTCGTTCAATCCTTCCAATACGAATGCGCCCATCCTGCTGGCTATGACGCTCGAAAAGGAAGGACGGCCAAAAGAGGCGCTGCAACGCATCAGCATCTATATCAATGCACACCCCGAGGATCTCAATGCGCTGCTCTATCGTATCCACTTAGAAGAGGAACAACAAAACTTCCCCTCGCTCCGCAACGACTACGACCAAGCACTGCGCCTTGCGCCCGACAACCGCGAACTCTATGTGGGACGAGCTGGCGTACTGATTCAGCAAAAGGACTTTGGTGCGGCACGACGCGACCTTGATAAGGCGGTGAGTCTCGGTATGCCGCGTGCTGCGCTCCGTGAGCTCTACAAGCAACTGCAATAACATCCATCGGTTTGTTTCATCTTTTTCTGATTGAATGAAGAAACTTTTTCTCACACTCCTACTCCTCCCTACCGTTTTCTCTCTCCTTTCGGCTCAGCCCGCAAAGGTGGAGAAGAAGGACTACCGCGCCGTGTGGCTCACAACGCTCATGGGGCTTGACTGGCCCAAGACGCGCGCCAACAGCGCTGAGGGCATCACTCGCCAAAAGCAGGAACTCATCGACATCCTCGATCGGTTGCAGCAGGCGGGTATTAACACGGTACTTTCCAAACTCGATTGCGCGGCACAACGGCTTATCCCTCGGACATAGAGCCGTGGGATGGGGCTTTCACTGGTACGCCAGGAAAGAGTCCCAACTACGATCCGCTGCGCTTTGCTCTTGACGAGGCACACAAACGCGGAATGGAACTCCATGCTTGGGTGGTGGCGTTCCCTGTTAATAAAGTGGCGGATATGAAAAGACTGGGCAACCGCTCGCTACCGCGCCGCCATCCGGAGCTTTGTCAGCTCAGTAACGACCAGTATCTCATGGATCCTGGCGTACCTGCAACGGGCGACTATATTGCGTCTATCTGCCAAGAGATTGCACAAAACTATGACGTCGATGGGATTCATCTCGACTACATCCGTTATCCCGAAAACGGCATCCGCTTTAGTGACGCGCAAACTTATAAGCGCTATGGACAGGGGCAACCCATCAACCGCTGGCGTACGGAAAACGTGACACGCGTGGTGCGTAAGATTCGCCGCGCTGTAGATAGCGTCCGACCGGGTATTGTACTGAGTTGCTCGCCCGTAGGAAAGTACGCAGACATGGCTCGGCAGAGTTCGCGGGGCTGGAATGCGCGCGACGCGGTGCATCAGGACGCTGTGGCGTGGCTCAACGAGGGAACGATGGATGTACTCTTCCCGATGATGTACTTTGATGGGGATAATTTCTACCCCTTTGTGCTCGACTGGAAAGAGCGTGCTCAGCGCGGCGCGATTGTTCCGGGATTGGGGCTATACTGCTTATCGGCGAGCGAGAAGAACTGGCCGCTCGTTGCGCTGCAACGCCAAATCAATTTCTTGCGCACGCAGCGTCTCAACGGTTTCTGCCTCTTCCGCAGCAAGTTTCTGACGGACAACGTAAAGGCGTGTTCGATTGGCTCTCCCACAGCTACGACAACGACCCACTGCAAGCCATGGGTGGCATCTTCGAAACACTTCGCCAACAAAAGAAAACGACAGCAGTGTCTCCTTCTGCGGATTCGCAGAAAGTGCCTCAGCTCAACGTGGATGCAGAAACGTTTGTCGTGGTGGACAATACGGGACGAGAAATACGTCGCTTCCGTCCCGACTCAACATTTAACACAGCCGATCTCCCTCACGGCTTCTACCAACTCCGGGCTCTCGGACGAAAGAAAGCCAATCACAAAATCATGGACTTTAGAAAATAACGAAAAGATGAAACACGCGCTTTTACTGCTGGTTATATTCGGTAGCCTTTCTTATTCAGCTACGGCTTCCAACGGACTTCTCCACCGCGACAAACTGACGCGGCGCGACAGTGCGGCTTTAGAACTCGTTCAACTTTGGGGCTACGCTCAAGGGGCGCATGATGTACTTCTGCAAAGTCCCTCTCCCAATGTTGGTCAATAATATGGCTGTGGCCGACTCCATTTGCTTCGACCGCGCCATCCAATTTATCCGTCACTACGGCTACCCTACTCCCGTTCTTTTGGGCAAATATGCGCATCTGAAGCAAACAGAAGTGCTCATTCCCATACTGCTGCGCAATCGTACCCGCCTTGCAGCTCCCGACATCCGCGAACTGTTGCAAAACGAAGCGAAGGCGCACCGCCTCAGCCGCAAAGTGCTCAACACTTTATTAGAGGAATAAGTCACTGACTTTATAGAACAACAACGGAAGACTTTACCCGCTAGGGATAAAGTCTTCCGTTGTTTTATCACTCAACCCGACTAACGGGTAGAAAGGACTTAGGCAATGGTCAAGAGAACTGCACCTTCGAGCACACTATCGCCCGCCTTAACAGCAATACCGCTGACAGTACCATCTGCCTCGGCCGTAATATTATTCTCCATCTTCATGGCTTCAAGAACGAGAACATTCTCGCCCTTCTTCACCTGCTGACCAACTGAAACGTTGATTTTCGTAACAACACCTGGTAGCGGAGCTTTCACAGGCGTACCTTCACCTGCACCAGAAGGAGCGGCTTCAGTAGCAGCCGGAGCGGCAGCAACAGGAGCTGCTGGGACTGCGGACGGAGCAGCAGTTGTTGTTACATCGGGCAGGTTATCCTCAGAGAGCTGCGAGTTCTGCATCTCTACATCAAAGGGGATGCCGTTAACAACCACCTTGGCCAACTGACCTTGAATCTCGTTAATGGTCACGTCATACTGCGCACCATTGACTTTATACTTATATTGCTTCATATTTTATGATTCGTTATGAATGTATGGTTAGAAAACTTCGCTCGTAGGCACTGCGACATCGTCAGAACAGGATGAGCCACCCACAACTGGGCGCAACAAACTAACGGGATTACCCCATAAGGAGCGATGATGCTGCAACGTGATGACATCTGATTCGTCGTCGTGGACAACTTCGATGTCGTTCTCCAGCAAAGCCAGCGAGATGACAGCAGCATAAGCGGGCATTTCGCTTTCTGCCACCTGCGGATATTCTCCATCAACAAGGATATCCGAAATCGTACTGTCTTCGCCACTTACACGGATGCAAAGTTCACGACCATTGATGTTATATTTGAACGTCTTCATTTTGAAAATGTGCTAATAGGTATATACGAAAATATGGGAATGGAAGAATCGCACAGAGGTACAACTTCGCCCACTCACACATTTACACATTTTATAAAGGAATATTACCGTGCTTCTTCACAGGACGCGTTTCCCGCTTATTCTGCAGTTGTGCCAAAGCGCGAATCACGCGGAAGCGAGTGTTACGTGGCTCGATGATATCGTCAACATAACCATATTCGGCAGCCTTATAAGGATTGGTGAAAAGCGTATTGTATTCTTTCTCCTTTTCTGCCAAGAAAGCCTTGGGATCTTCCTGTGTTTTGGCTTCTTTGCCATTGAGGATGGCAACCGCACCAGAGGCACCCATCACGGCAATCTCTGCGCTGGGCCAAGCATAGTTGAGATCGGCCTTGAGCTGCTTACAACCCATCACGATGTGGGAACCGCCATAGCTCTTACGCAGTGTAACTGTCACCTTGGGTACAGTGGCTTCGCCGTAAGCATAGAGCAATTTTGCACCATGGTCAATAACGGCATTGTACTCCTGGCCTGTTCCGGGCAAGAAACCTGGCACGTCAACGAGACTAACAATAGAATATTGAAACAGTCGCAGAAGCGCACGAAACGAGCTGCCTTGCGGCTGGCATTGCTATCGAGGACACCGGCATAAACACTGGGCTGATTAGCCACAACACCCACACTCTGACCGTTGAAACGAGCAAAACCTACAATGATATTACGAGCAAATTGGCTATGAACCTCCAAGAACTCACCATTGTCAACAATCGCAGAGATAACCTTATACATGTCGTAGGCCATGTTGGGATTGTCGGGGATAAGTTCGTTGAGGGAATCTTCTTTGCGGTCAATCGGGTCGGTACATTCCTTCACTGGAGCTTTCTCCATATTGTTCTGAGGAACATACTCGAGCAGTTCGCGAATCAGAGCCGCAAATTCTTCTTCTGTCTTAGCTGTGAAATGAGCCACACCGCTAACACTACTGTGCACACGAGCGCCACCCAAATCTTCCTGACTTACGTCCTCACCCGTCACTGTCTTTACCACTTTCGGACCAGTAAGGAACATATAACTAACGCCTTCCAACATCACAACAAAGTCGGTCAAAGCGGGGCTATATACAGCACCACCGGCACAAGGACCGCAGATACCAGAGATTTGAGGAATCACACCGCTCGCTTCAATATTGCGTTGGAAAATCTCACCAAAGCCTGCCAGTGCATTGATACCTTCCTGGATGCGCGCACCGCCTGAATCGTTCAAACCGATGCAGGGACAACCTTGCTTCATGGCCAAATCCATCACTTTGCAAATCTTCTCCGCCATTGTGATTGACAGTGAACCGCCATTCACGGTGAAATCTTGAGCAAAGACATAAACAAGGCGACCATTGATAGTACCTGAACCAGCCACTACACCATCACCCAAGAATTTCTTCTTCTCCATTCCGAAATCGGAACAGCGATGGAGTTTGAACATATCCAATTCCTCAAAAGAACCCTTATCGAGGAGCATGTCGATACGTTCACGAGCCGTAGCCTTACCTTTGGCGTGCTGCTTGTCGATAGCAATCTCGCCACCGCCCATGCGGGCTTTCTGACGAAGTTCGACGAGCTGCTTGATTTTTTTCATTTGTTCACTCATAGAGCTTTATTTTATGTTTTAGCTTACACCTTTATGATATATCTGTGCAAAAATACGATAAAGCATGCGAAGCACAAAGAAACGTACAAGTTTTTAGACTTTGGCGATTCTGAACCTTGAACTACCCATGTTTTTCAGACCTCCGTCACCCAGTCTTTTTATCATTTACCAACAATGAAGGTTAAGGGAGAAAACCATAAAAGAGAAAAGGGGAAAAGTTATCTAAAAAACTCAGAAAACGCCTATCTTTGTAAATATAATTCGTATTCTAACAAGTTGAGAATGGCTTAAAACTCATCTCAAAGTAAAGTGGGCCTAAAACTCTTACTTCTCATCTGGCCGTCCCAATAAGGATGCCGAAAAATACAATAAGGATATTTTCAAATGCAATAAGGCTGTTGGCTGACATCCTTATTGCATTTCTAAACAGAATAAGGAAGCAAGCAGTCCTCCTTCAGTAAAAAACACACTTTTTAGACTTATCAACCTACTCCCAAAGGCAATTTTTCACTAAATCTATAAAAGCTCACGTTCGCTCAAAGACATTTTTTAGCTAAAACGATAAATTCTCGCGCTATATTGAGAAATGCATTTGTCAAATAATAAGGCAGTAAAATAAAACTCAACATCTTTTGCTTAAAAAGTCGTAACTTTGCAGTCGAAAAGACCAAGTATATGACCAGAGAGAAGCAAGTAGAATTCAACGCCTTGGGCGAACAGCCCGTAGGGAGACTCTTGATGCAATATGCCATTCCAGCCATCGTTGCCATGGCTGCATCTTCCGTGTACAACATCATCGATGGTGTTTTCATAGGACAAGGCGTCGGCCCTGAGGCCATTATGGGGTTGGCACTTACCGGACCGGTCATGCTGCTTACGGCTGCTTTTGGAGCCATGGTAGGCGTGGGCGGTTCGACGCTGATGTCCATTCGGCTCGGACAGAAAGACTACAAAACGGCACAGGACATTCTGGGGAATGTGCTCTTCATGAATCTCACCATGGGGCTTTCGTTAGGATTTATCTTGCAAGTGTTTCTCACTCCCATCTTGCGCTTTTTCGGGGCGAGCAATGTAACGATCGAGCCCGCTCACGATTTTATGACCGTGATACTGGCAGGTAACGTCGTCACCCACATGTATTTGGGTCTGAACGCTCTGCTTCGATCCACCAATCGTCCGCAGAAAGCTATGATGGCAACAATCGGAACGGTGGTGTGCAACTGCCTCTTGGCGCCACTCTTCATTTTTGTGCTGCATTGGGGCATTCGAGGAGCAGCACTCGCCACAGTGTGCTCTCAGCTCATCATGCTGATGTGGCAGTTTCATCTCTTCGTCGATAAATCGAACCTCGTGCATCTTGAACCTAAACTCCCCAACATTCGCTGGGACATTATCAAGAAATCACTTATCACGGGGCTACCGCAATTTCTGATAAATCTCTGCGCCTGCCTCGTGGCAATCCTCATCACCCGCAGTCTGACGCAATACGGTAATGAAACCAACCTTGGAGGCGATGTAGCAGTAGGCGGGTATGGCATCTCCTATCGTCTGGTACTTTTCATCGTTATGATTGTCATCGGTCTGAACCAAGGGATGCAACCCATTGCCGGCTACAATTATGGCGCACAAAAATATGATCGTTTATTGGAAGTCCTCAAAAAGGCTATTATATTTGCAACATGTATCACCACAACGGGATGTTTGGCGTGCTTCATCTTTGCTACACCATTAGCCACTCTCTTCGCAAAGGATTCGCCCGCACTGATTCAGCAAGCAGCCCACACGCTGCGCATCATGGTGGCCACATTCCCGCTCGTCGGCATTCAGATTATGTCGGTGGCATTCTTCCAGAGCATCGGCTTCTCAGGAAAGAGCATATTTCTCGCGCTCACGCGTCAGCTCATTTTCCTCATCCCGCTGATTCTGATTCTGCCCCATATCTTCAGCAATCCCGTTAATGGTGTTCTCTTCTCTCTCCCTGCTGCTGACACTTTGGCGTTCTTAATCGCCATCACGCTGCAGGCGCAACAAGTGAGAAAACTCAAAAAAATGATAAAATAAAAGAGCAAGAGATGAAAGCAATTTTTCTGAAACTTCACAACTCAGCTCGCTCAACTTATAACTAACAACTTATGGAACCATTTGTCATCACTATCGGGCGACAACTCGGAGCTGGCGGCCGCGCCATCGGACATTTTCTGGCTAAGGAGTTCGACATGGACTACTATGATAAAGAAATCCTTGCTATAGCGGCGAAAGAAAGTGGCTACAGCGAAGACATTTTCGAGAAAAACGATGAAAAGAAAGGTTTCTTCGGACATGCCTTCCGTTCTGTCATTCCTATGATTGGAACGGGCGAATACTACAACAATTCTATCTCTGAAGAGGCTCTCTTCCGCCTTCAGAGCGATGCCATTCTCAAGGCTGCCAACGCGCATAGTAGTGTTTTCATCGGCCGCGTTGCCGACTATGTTCTGCGCAACAATCCGCGTTGCATCAATATCTTTCTCACAGCCAACTATGAAGATCGTATCTCGCGCGTGATAGAACGCCACAACGTGGATCGCAAGGTGGCTCGTCGTTTGCTCGAAAAGGGAGAAAGCCAACGTGCCGAATTCTACAATTTCTATAGTTCGCGTACATGGGGCGAAGCCGACACCTATCATCTGTGCCTCAACACCAGCATTTTAGGCATTGAGAAAAGTGGCGAAATCATCAAGGAGTTCGTGAAAACAAAGTTTGGGCTATGAAACGCATAGGCCTGCTTTCTGACACTCATTCTTATTGGGACGAACGCTACGAGAAATACTTTGCCGATGTTGATGAAATCTGGCACGCAGGTGATATTGGTTCTACGGAACTTGCCGAACGCTTTCAAGCCTTCAAGCCCTTCCGCGCCGTTTGCGGCAACTGCGACGGTGGCGACCTTAGGCGTATGTTCCCCGAGCTATTACGGTTCAAATGCGAAGACGCCGACATCATGATAAAACACATTGGCGGCTACCCCGGCAACTACGATCGCTCCATCGTTGGGAGAATGTACACCAGTCCGCCAGACCTCTTCATCTCTGGGCATAGCCACATTCTCAAAATCCTCTACGACAAAACACTCCGCTGTCTACATATCAATCCTGGCGCGGCAGGCTTGCAAGGATGGCAAAAGGTGCGCACACTCGTCCGCTTCACTGTTGACGGAAAAGAATTTAAGGACTTAGAGGTGATTGAGTTGGGCGAAAAGAAAAAAGATAAACAAAATCAATAAAACATTTATTTATTGAAAACTCTCTCTCCAATTGGGGAACTCCCCTACATAAAAAGAACCTGACACAACAAATACTGCGCGAGAAATAAAAGATCACTAGCACAGTATGTAGAAAATATTATATACTTTTGCAACATTCAATAACTTAAGATATCTTTATGAAAAAGTACTTATTCTTACTCTTGGCAATGCTGCCTATTCTGTTTGTAGCTTGCTCTTCTGATGACGACGAATCGACATCTCTGAAAGGAACCACATGGGTATGTCCCGATGAAGGCGAAGGTGTTAGAACCTTAATTTTTAATAAAACAGAATTCTTATACACGCTAAATAGCGACCAAGAAACCGTTTCTATCAAGGGAACTTACACATACAACCCGCCGCTTATCACTCTTACAGGAAAAGATCCGAAGACCAACAAGGAAGAGACGATGACGGGATCAATAAACAAAGACAAATTGTCAATTGGAGAAATTGTTTATACTAAACAAAAGTAGAAGAAAATAGTTTGTGATAACAACGCCGCAAACACAATAAGGAGGTCAGCTGATAGAATAAGGGGATCAGCTGGTCTACTTTATTATGGCAAAGGTGGCAAAGATTTGTTAGCAAAAAGAGGATAGAAACGAGTCCGCACGCCTGAGTTTTTTCAGACGACAAAGGGAAGAAAAAACAAAGATGGTATTGTGCAGAGAGAGATACAACTCACACAATACAGAAAACAAGAGAAAGGACTGCAAGGCAAGCAAAGAAAAGCATATTGCGAGAAGTCTTGCCAAGGATTTTGTTCAATTCACGCCCACGATTGATACGCACCATTTCGCGCCAAGTAAGAAAATGCGGAATCAGATAAAGCAGAACGAGCGGAGCAGACAAAAGGCCATAGAAAGCGAGGGCGGAAAAACAGAATGCACCGAAAACGCCTTGCAACAGATAGAACAAACTGCCAAAACGCCCACCAAGCACGGCTATCAAAGTGCGCTTGCCACAGGCGCGGTCAGTATCGCGATCGCGATAATTATTAAGCACGAGAAGCGTGTCGGTAATCAGTCCTACCGCGGCACTGAGCCACCACACCTCGGGTATGAGCCAACCGGTCAGCAAGAAATAAGTACCCGCCACGGGAACAAAGCCAAAAAACAGGTAGACGAGGACATCGCCCAATCCGCAGTAGCTCAGCAACGTGGTATAAAGGAAAGCAAACACCAAACAAGCCAAACCCACGAGCAGAAAATAAGCCGTGATCAACAGGAGGTTGTCAGCCACAAAGGGGCTTGTGATAATCGAGCCGTAGAAAGTGGCCAAACCCACGATAGCCGCGAGCACCAACATCAGAGCAATGCCGCGCTTCATCGAAGACGGACTGATCCAGCCCTGCGCACAAGCGCGCTCAGGACCGAGGCGTTCTTCGCCATCTGTCCCCTTCAAAAAATCAAAAAGGTCATTGATAAAATTAGCTGCTATTTGCATCAATGCGGCAAAGAGCATACAGCCCAATACGGGCAGAAGACGGAACAGCCCAGAGGCAAAAGCCAAAGCGGAGGAGGTAACAACGGGAATGAGCGCCGCCGAGAGCGTCTTTGGGCGCGCGGCCAATAGCCAAGCGCGAGCACTGTTCTTTCTAACTTGTTCCATAAGGGCAAAAATACTGAATAATTCTGGGAGAGACAAGAACCGATGCGAAAACAAAGAAGCCGGACTTGCTGATAAATCTCAATAAGTTCGACTTCTCTTTTCTTTTTATCTCCACTTCTATTGCAGATACATCAGCAGTTGTTTGAGGCTTTTCTCATCGCTCCAACTCCAGAAACGGTCGGCCATCAAAGTTCGGAAGGCCTCTTTCATTTCGGGTCGCACATATTTCTTCACTTGCGTTTCGTTGGCAGGTACCTCCTTACCCGATATCCAAAAGTAGTATTTGTTTTGCAAAGGGTAGCCCACATCGGAATCCCGCTTGTCGCGGTCGAGCTCAAAGAAAGTGTTGACATTCACGCCCGAAGCACTGGGAATATCTAAATCAAAGAAACCTGCACTATTGGAACTATACGTTTCTTCTTTGAGAAGATTCATATTCACCGTGGTGACACAAAGTAAATAGTTATACCCCTGACGAGCCACTACACGCCCCATCTGATTATTCACTTTCTTATATTCCACAGAATCGATCCGAAGCCCTAACACATTATTGAGATAGGCCTTATAAATAGTATCCTTGCGAACAAAACAGAGGGAGGCATCTTTCAGAAAGATATTGACGCTATCATCTACATGACGATTGAACGTTTGGAGTATTCTACCTTTTTGGAAAGCTTCATTGAGAAAAACTGTCTTTGAGCGGCGCAACTCTGTCTGCTGCTGGGCAAAGGTTACAACAGCGACAAAAAAAAGGCAGAGGGAGAGAAACGTGTGGCGCATAACTAAAAGGATTATGTGAAACAAGAATTGAGTAGAAGGCAAAGGGAGAGAGGCGTATTTGCAAACTATGAAGTAGCAATCCTTATCTTTCTGAACTTCACCAAAACTAACTGCTGCAAATATATAAAAATTGCCTCATTTCAGCAAAAAGGGTAAGAAAGCGGGAGGGTTTTCGCTAAAAATGCTTAACTTCGCCGCACTTAAAACTATATAACTTTTTACGTTTTTCTTTCTAACTTATGGAATGGTTAATTAAAATCATCAACAACCCTGTGCTGCCTGCGCATTTGGCACTCCTCTTTGCGCTGGTTATTTGGTTGGGTGTAAAGTTGGGCAAACTTAAACTGGGTGGTATTTCCCTCGGCGTAACCTTCGTTTTGTTCGTTGGAATCCTTGCCGGACACCTTTACCACACGTTTGTAGTGGCTCCTTCCAACGGAGAAATGGCAACCGCCATGGCCAACCAAACGCTCATCATCAATTTCATCAAGGAATTTGGCTTGGTGCTTTTTGTCTACTGCATTGGTCTGCAAGTGGGCCCGGGCTTCTTTGCCACTTTCAAAAAAGGTGGGGTTGAGATGAATCTTCTCTCCACTGCACTGATTGTTCTCAACATTGCTGTCATGCTGGCGCTCTATTTCATTTGGTTCTACTCTCCTGGAGATCCACTGAACAAAAAGAATCTCGCCATGATGACGGGTACTCTCTATGGCGCTGTTACTAACACGCCTGGTTTGGGTGCAGCCAATAATATCCTTCCGCGCTTGCTGGGCGGAAGTGCCGACTACGATCCAGGTTTCAACATAGGTAGTAGCTACGCTTGTGCCTATCCGCTGGCGGTTGTGGGTATCATCGGTGCCACCATCGCTATTCGCTATATTTGCAAAGTTAGTCTCGACAAAGAGGCCAAAGAATATGAACACGCCAACGAGGCAGATCCCTCGTCTGTTCCCGAACATTTCATTCTGCGCGTTACTAACAAAGCCGTAGTGGGCCATACGCTTCAAGAACTTCACAACTTTGTGAAGGGCGACTTCGTTTGCTCTCGTGCAAAGAAAGATGGCGAAATGTTCATTCCGAAAGAAAACACCGTAATGGAAGAAGGAATGAAACTCTATATCGTTACGGCCACTTCAGACAAGGAAGCTATCATCGCCTTGATGGGTGAACTGATTGACGAGGACTGGCAGAAAGAAACTGAAGAAGAGAAGCGTTATATCTCACAAAGACTCATTATTTCTAAGCCTGAGGTGAATGGTATGACGTTCAACGACTTACATTTCTCTTCCCTCTACAACGTTAATGTCACACGTGTTTCGCGTGCTGGTATGACGCTCTTTGCGCGCAGAAACTTCCGCTTGCAAATGGGCGACCATATCCGCGTGACGGGTACGGAGGAAAATATCAATCGCGTTCGTGCTATCGTGGGCGACACTCAAAAGCGCTTGGAAGCTCCCAACGTTGGAATGATGTTCCTTGGTATTCTGCTCGGTATTTTCTTGGGACAAATTCCTATTCCTATCCCCGGAATCAGCGAACCCGTAAAGCTCGGTTTGGCTGGTGGCCCGTTGGTGCTCGGTATCCTCATCGGAGCTTTCGGCTACAAATTTAAGATCACGGCTTATACTACCAACAGTGCCAACTTGATGCTCCGCGAGGTGGGGCTCGTACTCTTCTTGGCTGGCGTGGGTGTTCAAGCAGGTGCTACATTCTGGAACACGGTCACTAATGGCGGTTACCACTACGTTTGGATGGGTTTCCTCATCACGGTCATCCCCATTATGATTTGCGGTCTTTATGGACGCCTCAAGATGAAGTTGAACTACTTCACACTGATGGGTCTTATCGCTGGTACGAATACGGATCCCCCTGCACTTGCCTTTGCCAATCAAACGGCCAATAATGATGCGCCAGCAGTGGGCTACTCTACGGTTTATCCGCTCTCTATGTTCCTGCGAATTCTTACGGCTCAGCTCATTCTCTTGATACTCATCCCGCTCGTTTGATGCACTATAATAAAAGAGCAGTCCTCTGCGGACTGCTCTTTTTCTTTTCTATCCTATCAGGCTCTGTTCCATATCCAACAGTGCCTTTTTTCTGTCTTTTCCTCCAGCGTAGCCTGTGAGCGAACCATCGGAAGCAATGACGCGGTGACAGGGAACAATCAAGGATATGGGGTTTCGCCCTACTGCTCCGCCAATGGCGCGCGCCGAAGTGTGGCAAGCAAGGGCCAATTGGGCATAAGTAGTGGTGGCGCCATACGGTATTGCCAACAGTTGTTGCCACACTTTTTGCTGAAAGGGAGTGCCCAAGAGTCGCAGGGGTGGTAGAAAATCTGGACGACAACCCGAAAAATACAAATCAAGCCAACGATGCGCCTCGCTAAGTACAGCATTCTTTTTCTCCACACTCGCCTCGCAGAGCGTTGTGCCAAAGAATTTCTGACTCTCAAACCAGAGTCCGATCAATGCTTCCTCATGGCTTGCCAACACGATACGCCCCAATGGAGAATTGTAGGAGTGAGTGTAGATCATATCAGATGATTTTCAATCGAAATACACACAAATGTAGGAAGAAATCCTTAAGAAGTATCGTGAAGTCCCTAAAATATGTCAATATATCTGCACTACTGATTGTTTTCCGTATCTTTGGCATACTTTTGTATAGTAAGCCTCAACAAACAATAAGTACTAACTAAAAAAAATCCGACACTCATGATTTGGATTATATTTGGCGTCTTCGCCGTGATCAGCTATTTGGTTCAGTCGAACCTAAAATCGAAATTCAAGCAATACTCTCGTGTCCCCATTGCCAGCGGAATGACGGGCGCACAAGTAGCGGAGAAAATGCTCCGCGATAACGGAATCTATGACGTACGTGTTACATCGGTTCCGGGACAACTCACAGACCACTATAACCCTACCGACAAGACCGTCAACCTTAGCGAAGGCGTTTATGGGAGCTGCTCTGTTGCTGCCGCAGCCGTTGCAGCTCATGAATGTGGCCATGCTGTTCAGCACGAAAGGGCTTACGCACCGCTACAACTCCGTTCGGCCCTCGTTCCTGTAGTAAACTTTGCTTCGCAGTGGGTGCAATGGGTACTTTTGGCAGGTATGATACTTGTCAACGCAATGCCTGGAATCCTCTTGGCAGGTATTGTACTCTTCGCACTGACCACTCTGTTTAGCTTCATCACTCTTCCCGTTGAGATTGACGCCAGCCGACGTGCTACGCAGTGGCTTGCAGGGGCAGGTATCACCAGTAGAGAAAACTATCCGATGGCAGTTAGCGCACTCCGCTCTGCTGCTTACACCTACGTTGTTGCAGCACTCGGTTCACTTGCCACACTCATCTATTATGCTCTCATATATTCGAATAACCGCGACTAAGAGAGTCAGCAGACCCCCTATAAAGAACGAGACACAACTGCAAAGGCTTTTCTCTTTGCCAGTTGTGTCTCGTTCTTTTATTCTTATTGCTTACTTCTCTCCTATTCCGTTTTATGACTCAGTAGATTGCAAATCCCTTTTTGATAATGAAAGTGAAGCGTCTAAAGTTATCTTACAGAAGTTTCTGAAGGCGAGAATAAAACTTATTTGTCAGCCGACGGAGTGTTTTTAAGCTGTTTCTTCTTCCATTTGGTGCGCAGCCAAATAATAAGGGCGAGGACGAGAAGAACAACTTTCTTTCCAAATTTCCACGCAATGTAAATCCAAGCCCATTCTTGAGGGAGTTTTTCTAAATAAGTATCGAGCAAGAAGAAAGCAGCAAAACCCATAGATATGATAATGATGAACCATGCTATCTGTATCCAAAAACTCTGATACCATTGCTTCGGTTTTTCGCATTCTTCCTCGTCTTTGTCTTTTCCCAAAAGATGATAAATAATGGCAAAGATGAGAAAGGCAAGGAGCATAAGAGCAATGACGATCAGCATTCTTGTGCTCGAGGAGGGATGCCCATACCCCATTTTTTCAGAAAGGAAATCGATCAAGAAAAACAATCCGAACGCGCTCCCAAAGGTAAGTAGGAAGATGCCGAACTGATAGAAGATATATTTCCAAAACTGACGTTTGTTCTGCCGATAGAGTTGTCTCAGTTTATTCCACTTCATGAGGATGATTGTTGATGGCTTTGCTAAAGCAATCGCGGCAGAGCGGTTCGTATTCATCCTTTTCGCCAAGCATCACCTGCTTTTCGCCTTTCACGATGCGGTGACTAAATTGCGCCAGATTGCCGCAGCGCACGCAGATAGCGTGAACTTTCGTAACGTCCTCAGCAATAGCCATCAGTGCGGGCATCGGACCGAAAGGATTACCTAAGAAGTCCATATCCAGCCCTGCCACAATAACGCGCTTGCCTGCATCAGCCATTTTCTTACACACATCTACGAGCGTTTCGTCGAAGAACTGCGCTTCATCGATTCCCACCACTTCAGCATCGGAAGCCAGCAGCAGAATACTATTTGGGGCATCCACTGGCGTTGATTTGATGTAGTTGGAATCATGAGAGACCACGTTTTCTTCGCTATAACGTGTATCAATAGTGGGCTTATAGATTTCCACGTTCTGATGGGCAAACTGGGCGCGTTTCAGGCGACGGATGAGTTCTTCCGTTTTGCCCGAGAACATAGAACCGCAGATCACTTCGATATGTCCGTGGCGCATGTATTCGTGTTGAAAATAGTGATTCATTCCTCTGAGTTGATTTTCGGAGAGCGAAGATAATAAATTATTCTGTTTGTTTCTCTATGAGAGAGACTCTAAGCTACTGATAAATTTCCTAAAATTATTGGGGCGCACAACTCATTTGATATTTCTTATTTGAAACAACCGTAATGAAACGTGCCATTATGAAGCGTTTCATATTCTATATATAGATTATTTCTTATGGATGTACCGCCCAAAAAGAAACAGCCACCAGTCGATAAAGAACTGGTGGCTGTTGGGAAGTATTCAGTCTTTTGTAATTCAGAAAGCGTTGCAAGTGCCCAAGCTACGATCTACAAGAAGACCGTCCTTAGCTTTAAGGTTGAATTTGCCTGCTTTCTTAGCTTTGAGCTTGATGACGAAAAGCTTACCGTCTTCCAGCAAGAAATTGTTACCGCGGTTCACAAACAGGGGAAGAGCTCCTTCTGACCGTTAGTATGTAAGCGGTCGTAAGTGAGGTTCACCATGTCTTTCATATTGAGAAGTTCGATGCCTTGGTATTCAAATTCACTGGTGCTATAAGGCAGAGCGAAACTCAAACCATTAACGCATTTCAGATCCTTACCGCTCACCGTGATACGAACCTCATCGCCAGCAGCGAAGCTGTTCTTGTCTGCTGTCAGGAGCAGTTTTCCGCTCACCTTGTCGCTCGCGCGTTGTGCCGCACCTCCGTCAAGCTGAGTTGTCACAATAGAGATATCGTAGGCATCAATAAGGCCATTCTTATTGATGTCGCCACTGCTCACATAATCGAAGTCAGCATCACCGCGGCGCAGGCCTGTGTAGTTCATGTAGCTTGTCAAGTCGTTCTCGTCAATACGCTTGTCGTGGTTGATGTCGCCTTGCAAGATGCTTTCGCTACCTGGAACTTTGAACACATACATTTGGCGTCCGCTTGCGAAGTTCCCAGCGGCTTCCGTCACGTTCAAGCGGATGTAGCGAGCTGAGGGATTGCCTTCGAAAGTAAAGGTCTTCGTTGCTCCATCGCGGTTCCACGCAAAGTCAATAGGCTTCGACCACGTTTGGCGGTCTGTGGAGTAAGAGATTGTTCCCTTTGTCAGCGTACCGTTGCCGCCGTCTTCGCGTGGGAGATACTCCAGTTTGTCGAGCTCATTCACAGAGCGGAGATCCAGTGTAAGAGTAAAAGGCACTGCATCGCCTTTGCCCCATTTCGAGTGCCATGTTGAGCGCTGGTCGTAGTCGAAGAGTTTGTTAACACCCATACCGGGTTGATTCTCACAAGTGGTTTGTCCCATGATATTCTTCACGGCGAACTGATAAGGATCAGCCTTTGTGCGAGCTTTCACAGCGCACCACGGAGAGAAACCCTCCTTGTTGACAGCGCGTACCTTGAAACTGTAGTCAGTTTCGGGTTTCAAGCCGTCGAAGGTAAGTTCCTGATCGGTAATTGTAGAATAGAGTTGGCCGTCATACTCTATTTCGTAGTAGTCTGCATTCTGCACCTTTTCCCATGAAGGCGTGAGCGTGTACGTCTTTACGTTGTCGTCCGTAAATGTTACATTGGGGACAGAAAGCGGGCCAGACGTTTTCAGCAGTGCACTGACGGGAGCAAATTCGTAACCTTTCACTTGTAGCTCCACTGCATTCTTCGTTACGTCAGTCTTACCAATTTTGACGAGCAACTGCGGGTTCTTCGTGATCTCTTTTTTCTCAAATTCACTACCTGCTGTGGCGAAACGATTCAGATTGGGTTTCGGATTGAAGAAAAAGACATTCTGACCGTTCACATAAGCCAGCAAGCTGGTAACTTTGGTGAGTTTCACATTCTTACCGCCCACTTTGGCCACCACCTTTTTGGGAGCACGCGTAGCATTGATGAAGAATTCCGTTTCCTTGTTAGCTTCAAAGCCTGTATAGTTGCCCACAGTTTTCTCCACCTTCACGTTGAGCTCATCTTTCTGCAAGTGGCTCATGATATCGGTGTGCGTAGCGTCGCCCTTGAGATACGCCTGTGTCTCACCATCGTCGTCGTATTCCGTAAAACAGTTTGCGCCATCAGGATAAAGCTCGTAAGCGCGATAGTCCTTGCGAATTTCAGAAGGATTATTGTTGGGGTTCGTCATCGGGATGATAGCGCCCGCTTTCACAAAGACGGGGGAGTTTCCAAAGCGGCGCATCGTAGTTGTTGATAATGCGGCCACCAAAGAAAATCTGTCCGTCGTAATAGTCCACCCATTTGCCTTCGGGCAGGTATATACCGTTGCGTATATCGTTGCCCTCCTTGTCGGCTTTGGTGTCCTTATAGACAGGAGCTACTAAGAAACTCGGACCGTAGAGATATTCGTACTCCGTCTTCGTGCCGAGCGTGTAGTCGTTAGGATAGTCGAGGAAGAGCGCACGAATCATGGGCTTGCCGTAAACTGCCTCCTCTGCGATGCTGTAAGTATAGGGCATCAGCATTGATTTGAGCTTCAGATAAGAGCGGTTGATACTCGTAGCGGGTTCACCAAGCACCATCGGATATTTCGGGTTTGCTCCCCAACCGTCCATATTGAGTTCCATCGGTGTGAATGTCTTCCATTGGAATTCGCGTACATTCACCGGCACGTTTTTACCGCCAAAGATGCCGTCCACATCGCTTGTGATATTGGGCTGCCCAGAAAGTCCCGAACCGATGAAGGTGGGGATGTGGAAGCGAATATATTCCCAGTCGCCTCCTGTTTGGTCGCCCGACCAGATTCCCGCGTAGCGCTGCGTACCTGCCCAACCATCGAGGCTGATGATAAAGGGGCGCGCATCGTGGCCGTACTTCGGCATGATTTCGCCTACATCGGCCACACCGTTGAGGCCGAAGCTGTAGCCGGCACCTACCCAAGCCACGTCGGTCTTTAAGACACGGACGCCTGCCACGCCTACTTCCTTTTTGATGTCGCGTTGTAGCAGAGCTTCAATGCCGTCTTTCGGGTGGAGATCGCTTTGTGTCCACAAACCAATCTGTACCCCCTTCGAGCGCGCATAATCGCCAAAGCTTTTCAAGTTGGCAATGTTGCCATCAAGCGTGGCTGTTTGGCCATAGCCTGCTCCGTAGCCGTCGTTAGGTAAGAACCATCCGAGCGGCATATCGTTTTTCAGATAGCGATCTATAGCGGCGCGAGCTGAAAACTGATAATTATTTTTCTCACCATTGAGACTTTCTTTGATACCTCCGTTGTCCTTTTGGCTCTCGTTGTAACGTTTGCCGTCCTCATAAGCCATGAAGCCGTTTTCATTCTCCGTCCAGTAGTCACGATTATAGGCATTGAGATGACCTTCGTAGAAACCAAATTTTGGCAGTAGCACGGGATTTCCCGTCAGCTGGTAGAAATCGGAAAGCAAAGATGACGGTTCTTTATCTACCATGAGGAATACGTCGAGATAATTCTCCGAGTGGGAAAGCGTCACTTTCTTAGCATCTTCTGCTCCGAAATCGTAGCGACCAGGCTTGAAAGTATGCCACAAAAGGCCGTACCCCTTTGTTGACCAATAGAAAGGAGTGGGAGAAGCCACACCGCCATCCACCCAGTTGTTCGTGTTTTCGATGGCAATAGACTTTCCTCTATGGGAGAAACGACCATTTTGCACGCCGCCACCATAGAAATATTCGTTGGGTTGAGCAGCAAATGTGAGAGTGGTTTTTGCATCCGTGATATTGGCAGCTGCCAGCTCACGCACCACTTCTGTTCCCTCACCGTTGAGCACGGAGAGAAGCCCTGAAGTAGCATTCAGGCGGAGTTGTACTTTCGGCGTCGCGATGATATAGTAGCCGTTGTCTTTTGTCAAGTTGATATGCTCCACGCTCTTTCGCGGATTGTTCACGAGGATTTGTGCGGGCGGCTGAGCTTGCGGATTGCGCACCTTTCCGCCCTTATTGTCCTGGAACAGACGGAAGATGTTCTCACCGTAGAAGTCGATGGTGAGCACCTGTCCGTTCTGATAGCGCACCTCAAAGGTGGTAGCGTTCAGTTGGTTCACTCCGCTGATTGCGCTAGCAGTCTGGCTGATAGTGACCATGGAGGACGGAACGAAGGCCATAGCCGGAACGCCGGCCACGAGCGGCAGAGCGAACGCCAAAGCTGCGCAACGTCCTCGTCCTTTTGATGTGTAATGTTTCATCGGGTGTATAATTGTTATTTCGATTTTCCAAATTAGGCACAAATTTACAAAGAATATCCATTCAATACAAGGGGCGAGCCGCTTCCTCCCTTGTGTGATGAAAGTAATAAGAGGGGAAAACGATGGAATGAAGCTATTGTTGTCTGCATTCTTCTCGCTGACCAAGCGTGCGGTTCTTTCGATTCTTTTGCGGCTTGTTGTCAAGTAATTTCTTATTCTGTGGCTCTGAGAATCCTTTGAAATCCAATTTGAAATGAGGCGGACGGCAGATTCGTTCTGCTGAATCGCCCGTCCGATAAGGCTATCGAGGAATACAATAAGGATATTTTTAAACGCAATAAGGCTGTCAGCTGACAGCCTTATTGTATCGGCCGACAGAATAAGGAAAAATACGAGCCTTTTTATGATGGAAGTGGCCGTTTTTGTGTTGTTGAGCATCAAAATGGAGTTGTTTTTCCAAAACTTAAAGGTGGGAGTTGATATTTTAGTGCGATTTTTGGCTTTCTCCTTACTTTTTGTGCGTTAGATTGGAAAACTGTTTTGTCAAGGAATAGGGCGGTTTTGCTTGCGGGGTGTGAGGCGCAGCTATTGGGCTTGTCGGTCGAGTAAGATAAGGCGGATGAATGGGCGAATTGAGAAAATCGGATATTGCCCAATTCTAATCTTTACTTTATCTTTGCTATCCGAAACTGTAATAAGAGAAATGGCAAAGAAAATAACGCGGTTGGAGGCTCTGAGGGTCATTCTTTCCAATAAAGTGGTGAGGTCGCAAGCTGACATACAACGCGAATTGGCGCGCGCAGGCTTTAAGGTTTCGCAACCTACGGTGTCGAGCGATTTGCAGAAGCTTCACGCCTTGCGACAAAAGACGCCAGATGGCTACCAACTGATTCTTCCCAAGACAGAAGGTTACCGCCGACCGATACCTATTGAGGCTTTACCAGAATATTTACAGAACACGGGCGTTGTAGGCATCACCTTTTCGGGCACTTTGGCCGTTCTCCACACACGTCCGGGCTATGCGGCGGGGCTTGCTGCCGATATTGATAGCCATCATTTGCCTGAAGTGGCAGGTACGGTGGCGGGCTACGACACCTTGTTTGTGGCGCAAGCTGAAGGTATCGAACGCCAGCAGCTCATTGACGCACTCTCCAGCGTGATTCCCGCACTCAAGGCTGTGCTCTTATAAATTTTGAGAAATAACAATGGCGTCGGTCAACACTCATGAGATGTTGACCGACGCCGTTATATATCTTCAAAAAAATACTTATTCTTCTGATTTGTATTTGCCAACAAACTCGTTGAGCAACTCAATGCCTTTCTCGGTGGAAATACCGCGGAGATAAGCGATAGTGGAAGAAGAGAGAAGTTCAAAGAGAGGAACGGTGTTGTAAAACCCTTTTTCTATCAAGGCATCTATGATAGCCACACCCACTTCATAAACCATTTCTGGATTGATCTCGGAACGGAAAAGTCCCTGACTGATGCCGCGCTCGATAAACTCAAGGGCGTTGGCCTTGTTCTCCTTTCGATGGCACAACATATTCTCCCGCAGTTTGTCGTAGAGGGGGATGTCGTTGAGAAACTCTTTTGAAAATTTCTGGATTTCCATCATGTTGAGTTGGAGATCGCTGAGAATGATTTCTATGACGTTGTCAGTCTCCGCCATGATATTTCAATTTGCTGTTGGTGCTCTGCCATCGCTTTTTGCTGGCACGCAAGGAGCAAGCTCTCTTTTGTATCGAAGAGTTGATAGAGTGTGCGCTTAGATATATGGAGCTGATGCGATACATCGTCCATCGTAACGGCTCGGATACCGCGTTTGTGAAACAGTTCCTGCCCCGCAGCAATCACTCGCTCCCGTAGTAACGCTTTATCATTTATCGCTTTCATTTGTTCCCTTAAATTGTATAATTCCAAATGTCTTATCCGCAAAGTTAAGATAAAAACTTCTGTATTAGCTATAAGTTTTAGTCTTTCTTTACTTTTAGCAGCAAGGATTTCTTCTAAAAAGAATGATTCTTGCAGTACATCTGTTAGTCAGTGGGTGCTTTCTAATGAAAAAATGTATCTTTGCAAAATAGAGATACATTATAAAGAACAAACCAGATAAGTATGGTGAAAATTACTAAAGAAGCTGCCTTGCATTATCATGCAATGGGCAAGCCCGGCAAGATTGAGATTGTTCCCACAAAGCCTTATCGCACACAGACAGATCTCTCTCTGGCCTATTCACCCGGTGTGGCTGAGCCATGCCTTGAGATTCAGAAAAATCCGCACGACGTTTATCGCTATACCAACAAAGGTAACCTCGTTGCTGTGATCAGTAACGGCACGGCCGTTCTCGGCTTGGGCGACATCGGCGCTATGAGTGGCAAACCCGTAATGGAAGGAAAATCACTCCTCTTCAAAATCTACGCTGGCGTGGATGCTTTCGATATAGAAGTGGACGAGAAAGACCCCGAAAAGTTTATACAAGCGGTCAAAGCTATCGCCCCCACTTTTGGCGGTATCAACTTGGAGGACATCAAAGCACCTGAGTGTTTCGAAATTGAACGCCGACTGAAGGAAGAACTTGATATTCCCGTGATGCACGATGACCAGCACGGCACGGCCATTATTTCAGCCGCCGGAATGCTAAATGCCGTGGATGTGGCAGGAAAGCGTATGGAAGAAGTGAAAGTAGTGGTAAACGGTGCCGGTGCAGCCGCTATCAGTTGTTCCCGTCTTTATTGTGCTTTCGGTGTGCGTAAGGAAAACATTGTGATGCTTGATTCTAAAGGTGTGATAACGGCAGATCGCCCCAATCTCACCGAACAAAAGCGCGAATTTGCCACCACTCGCACAGACGTACATTCCTTGGCCGAAGCAATGGTTGGGGCTGATATTTTTGTAGGCCTTTCAAAAGGAAATATCGTATCGCAAGAGATGGTTCGCACAATGGCTAAAAAAATCCCATCATCTTTGCATTGGCTAATCCTGTACCCGAGATTTCTTACGAAGAAGCTAAAGCGGCTCGTCCAGACGTGCTGATGTCGACGGGGCGCACGGACTATCCCAATCAGATCAATAATGTCATTGGTTTCCCCTATATTTTCCGCGGTGCGTTGGATGTGGCTGCTACGGCCATCAACGAAGAAATGAAAATGGCTGCGGCGCGCGCCATTGCCGAACTGGCTCGCCGCCCTGTGCCCGATATTGTGAATCGTGCCTATCATGTGCGCAACTTCACTTTTGGCCCTGACTATTTCATTCCGAAGCCCGTTGATCCGCGCCTCATCACGGAGGTGAGCATGGCGGTGGCAAAGGCCGCTATCGATAGTGGCGTGGCACGAAAGGACATCTCTGACTGGCGCGCTTATCGTCAGCACTTGCGCGAACTCATGGGGCAGGAAACTAAATTCACGCAGAATCTATATGCCGCGGCAAAGCTCCACCCGAAGCGCGTGGTTTATGCCGAGGGTACTCACCCTACTATGCTCCAGGCTGCAGTGCAGGCAAAGGAGGAGGGATTCTGCGAACCTATCCTTTTGGGTAACGAAATCAAGATTAAAGCCTTAGCGGCTGAATTGCATCTCGACTTGACGGGTTGCCAGCTGCTGAATCTTCGCGACGATTCGCAGATTGACCGCCGCCACCACTACGCTCGTCTGTTGGCCGAAAAGAAGCAGCGCGAGGGGTACACCTTGCAGGAAGCAATGGACAAAATGTATGAGCGAAACTACTTTGGCATGATGATGGTGGAAACTGGCGATGCTGACGCTTTCATTACTGGATTATACACCAAATATAGTAATACGATCAAGGTAGCAAAGGAAGTGATTGGCATACGGGAGGGCTACTCGCACTTTGGTACTATGCACTTTAATTTCTTCCAAGAAAGGAATCTTCTTTATTGCCGACACGCTCATCAACCGCGACCCAGACGAGGAAACACTCTACGACCTCGCCAAGCTCTCGGCTTCAACGGTACGCTTCTTCAACCGCACTCCGACTATAGCCATGTTGAGTTATTCCAACTTTGGTTCGGACAATGAAGGCAAGCCTGCTGTAGTGCACGATGTAGTTAGTCGGATGCAACAAGAATTCCCCGACTTAGCAATAGATGGAGAGATGCAGGTGAACTTCGCCCTCGACCGCCAGCTTCGCGATGAGAAGTATCCCTTTACGCGCCTCAAAGGGCAGATGTGAACACACTTGTTTTCCCCACTCTCTCAGCGGCCAATTCGGCCTATAAGATGGTGAAAGCTATCAATATGGCTGACGATGGAGAAGTGATAGGCCCTATTCAGATGGGACTGAACAAACCTATCCACTTTACAGACTTCGAAAGCAGCGTACGCGACATCGTCAATGTCACAGCTGTTGCAGTGCTCGATGCAACCGTACAGAGTAAACTCGAAGAGTTGCCCAATTTGTAAAAAGTTTCTTCTTGTATAAGAAAGGGAGTAATCGCTCGGTTGATAACTGGCTGCGGTTGCTCCTTTCTTTTATACCTAAAAAAGGGTATTGTAAGGGATAAGGAAATGCTTTATTTTTGCATCCGAATTTAATTTAACTTAAAATTTTTATGAAACTAACTAAATTTTTCGCCATTCTGGGACTCGGTCTCTGCTTGATGGCTACGAGCTGCTCAAAGGATGAAGACAAAGCTCTCACGGCTGAAGATGTTTGTGGTACCTATTCAGGTGCATTCACTGTTTCTTTAGGTGACGCTCCTTATGCTACTGATAATACAGAAGTGAAAGTGGAAAAGGCTGGAAACAACTTGGTGAACATCACCTTTACTGAAATTACGGGTAGCCCTGCAAGTCCTGGTCGTCCGGCTTCTAAGATGACAAATCTGAAGCTTACTAATGTGAAGTTGACGCTCAATGGTACTACTGCTTCTTTCGAGGCAGATCCTGTTGAAGGTGCTGGCATGATGAATGGTAAGAGTGCTGCCATCAATCATAGCAAAATCTCTGGTACGTTCGCCAATAAGAAGCTGAATCTCAATCTTGATTTCTCTTTCGGCCGTATGTACGAAATGATGAAAGCTCTTTTGAACGGTAAATACGAAGGTACGAAGAAGTAATATTATCCTTATTCCATAAATGTTGCAGTCCGATGTAAGCAATGCTTGTCGGACTGCTTTTTTTATTACTTTTGCCGAAATTTCAAAACCGATAGATTTATGTTACACTCTTTACGCACGGCTCTTTTAGCAGCTCTTTTCTGTTTGGCAACATCCGCCTTCTCGCAAAGAGAGGCTGTTATCGGGATATCTCCTGACTACTCCAGTTATGCCACGCTAATCAGCCAACAGGACACCTCCCTTGTTTTTGTCACCGACCAGCGGGACACGATTTCGCTCACCATTCTGAAAAAGCCGTGGAAGATGATGAGCCGGATAGGCACATTGCGCCCTGGCGATCGTTATGCTATTGTTGTTCATCCCGATGTGCTGCCAGGTGTAGTTTTTTCTTATTTGAATATCACACAGCTACAGCAGCGTTGGATTTCGCTTACAGATGGGAATAGATTAGATTTTTTACCTGGAGGAAGGTTACGCGGAAGTTCTTCGGTAGCTCTAAAAAATTATCGTATAGATGACTATTGGGGTACAATTTTCGTGAACTTCGATCACTTTTATCCCGCGGGTGATGGAACGTATAGGCGCACAGATGGAGAGGCCTTACTGGAAGTGAAAGAACTTACAGACACCACGCTCGATGTTGTTTTGAAACTGAGCGATTTATCCTATATAAAGCTGGACGATTGGCACATGAAATACCGATGCCAAACACCTGAGGAGCGACAAAACGAGCTGCTCAAACGCTATGGTGTAAGAAAGCAGTGATACAATAAGGGCGTCAGTTGACAGAATAAGGCTGTCAGTTGACGCTCAATGGTTCTACTGCTTCTTTCGCGGCAGATCCTGTTGAAGGTGCTGGCATGATGAACGGCAAGAGTGCTGCCATCAATCATAGCAAAATCTCTGGTACATTCGCCAATAAGAAGCTGAAACTCAATCTTGATTTCTCTTTCGGCCGTATGTACGAAATGATGAAAGCTCTTTTGAACGGTAAATACGAAGGTACGAAGAAGTAATATTATCCTTATTCCATAAATGTTGCAGTCCGATGTAAGCAATGCTTGTTGGACTGCTTTTTTTATTACTTTTGCCGAAATTTCAAAACCGATAGATTTATGTTACACTCTTTACGCACGGCTCTTTTAGCAGCTCTTTTCTGTTTGGCAACATCCGCCTTCTCGCAAAGAGAGGCTGTTATCGGGATAGCCCCTGACTACTCCAGTTATGCCACGCTAATCAGCCAACAGGACACCTCCCTTGTTTTTGTCACCGACCAGCGGGACACGATTTCGCTCACCATCCTGAAAAAGCCGTGGAAGATGATGAACCGGATAGGCACATTGCGTCCTGGCGATCGTTATGCCCTCATTGTCCAGGCAAATGATCTGCCTGGTGTGGTTTATTCTTATGTAAACCTCACGCAGCTACAGCAGCGTTGGATTTCGCTTACAGATGGGAACACATTAGTATTTTCTCCTGGTGGAGGATTATGTGGAAGTGCATCGGTATCCCTGGATAATTATCGGATAGATAATTTTTTTGGTACCATTTTCGTGAAATTCCATTACTTTTATCCCACAGGTAGAGGAACCTATGGAATAGAAGAATCAGAAACCTTACTGAAAGTGAAAGAACTTACAGACACCACGCTCGATGTTGTCTTGAAACTAAGCGATTTATACAAGAGCAAGCTGGACGATTGGCACATGAAATACCGATGCCAAACACCTGAGGAGCGACAAAACGAGCTGCTCAAACACTATGGTGTAAGAAAGCAATGATACAATAAGGGCGTCAGTTGACAGAATAAGGCTGTCAGTTGACGCCCTTATTCTGTCAGCTGACGCAATAAGGATATTGATGGGTAAAAAGAAGATAAAGATTGCCTTGCTTATCTCTCAGAATAGCATAGGCCTATAAAGCAGTATCTCCCTTATAGGCAGCTTCGATTTCTAAGAAATAAACATCGTGGAGACCGCCACCGGGTCGATCGTTATACCAACGCTCGAGTTGTTCTTTATCGAGGAATTTCTCTGGCTCAAAATGTCCTTGTACATCTTACGACAAACAAGAGTCAGTCGGGCTTGCTCGAAAGTCACCGCATCATCGGCCAGCGCAAGTGGCTTCAGCCCTGTGGCTGCCACTTTGTCGAGATCACGCCCCGACTTACTCCCACAAACTTTATGCGCGGCACGCCCAGCCTCTCCCAAGAAAGTAAGCGTCAGGCGATTCTGTTGCTCCACAAAATCATGCGTATAACGCTCGGGACGGATAAAAATAATCGCCACGTGCTTTCCCCAGAGTTCGCCCAGAGCTCCCCAGCTCACTGTCATCATGTTAAAGTTATCCAGAGTACCCGCAGTGACGAGTCCCCACTCTTTGCCGATGAGTTCAAAAACGTTCTCTTTGCCTAACTCAGTAATATCAATTTGTTGCATAATCTTTCTTATAAATTAAAAGTTTCCAGCCACTCCCCAATGGGAGCGGCTGGTGCAGGAAATATTATAAATCTTCGAGATAAATGAAATCGCCACGATCCTTACGTGCCTCGATGAGTTTGTTAAACTTCATCCGTTTATTACGATTGATAAAGCGACGGGCAAATACGTTTGGAATCGCCACACCGAGGGCTATACAGAAAATCATCATTGAGGCCGACACACCGTTGACTACTGCTGCGCTCATTGTCTGGTTGAGAGTTTCGTGGTCAACAGGCACTTGGATAAACGAATAAAGGGCGCGGTACATCAGCACACCTGGAACCATTGGGATGACACTCGAAATCGTGATAACATGGTTGGGGGTGTGAAGCCAGTGTACTGCTTTCAGCGCAATCAGGCTCACCAGTGCAGAGCCGGCTAAGCTACCGATGACGCCACCTAAGCCCAACGAGAAAGAACAGCATTCATCGGGACGCAGACTTACGAAGTTACGTGTACAAACTGCTATGATAGCTCCTAAAGCCGCCACCCAGAGCAGTCGCTTGGGGATATTGAAAATCATACTAAAGCCCATGCCCGATATGGCCGCTGCAAGAGCATATTCCCAATATTGGTGGTGTGGTACCATAGGGATACCCATAATGTCGGGCTTGAAACCAAAGGTTATCCCGCAGAACATGAGGGCGAAAGCTATTCCGAAAGCCATTCCAACCATCATCATGGCCGTATTAGTTGCTCTGATGAGCCCCACCTGGTGATTGCCTTCCATCATATCGTCTACAAAGTTGATCAGCGGTACTCCCGGCACAATGAAGAGTGCACACGCCAAGAGCGGATGTAGGGGCGTAGTTGTCCAACCAGGCAAGAAGGTAGTGAGCCAAGCCGCGAACGTGGAAACGAATGCGGCAATGGCAATGGACATATATAGATTCACTCCAGCTTTGAGCAGATAGAATCGTGCGCGAAAACCGAGATAAGCACAAATAGATGCTAAAAGAAATGCAATCCAGTCGCAACCAAACTGTATGCAGAAGCCACCGCAGGCGAAAGCCGCACCAATAGCGGTGACGCGTGGACTATAGTTGCGAGGGCGTTCTTTAATTGTGTTCAACTCCTCTTCAAACTGGTCGATGGAATAATCCTCGCGAACTGCGCGGAACGTGAGTTTGCTGATAGCGGAAATAGCTGTAAAGTTGATACCGTGCTTCTCGCAACGCTGAAACTTTGAGAAAGAATGTTCGGCATCGCTGAAATTCACCATCAGCATTTTGTAGTCGATGTAGATGTGAAGATTCTCTTCGGGCAATCCAAAGAAAGCCGCAGTTCGCTTCATGTTGCGCTTGATGCGGTCTGTATTTGCTGAACTTTCAACGAGTAGTTGTCCTGTACGAAGCAGAAGATCGAGTTTCCTACGTAAGTCATGTACTGAATTACTATGAGTGTTTGCTTCCATTTATAAGTTATTGATTTTTCGAGGTGCAAAATTACAAAATTATCGGCAGAAGGCAGTCACCGACACATGGCTTTCCCTTATCGGACAGTAGGAGGAAAACGAAAGAAGACTTATTGCAGCCACAGATGTGATACTGCAATAAGTCTTCTTTTTCTATAATATCAAGCAACGTGCCTTATTTGGCGGCACTCAAGCGCAACTTATAGTGCTGCATCTTTTGTGCTACACGATATTTCGGTAAAGTATCCACATCTGCACCACAGGAAGCATTGCCCACACCACGTGTGCAAGCATCGAGGTGCAGCACTACGGCTGGATAACGCTGGAGGTCTTCTTTGTGAAGTGCCTCCATTAGCTGCGCATCAGTATAGTTGAGCGCGGAGAAACTCACATCGCCTTCTGTTTCTACTCGAACGCCACGACCATTCTTATCGGTCAGCGTGAGTTCGCGAAGCAATTCTCGCCCACCCATAGACTGTGGCTTCATATAGCGCTCTCCACTGTTCTCCACCATGGTTGTATAGCGACCCATAAGGCTTCCATCGCGGCGGTCGTTATAGTTCTCCCAAGGTCCAAGGGCGTAATAGTTCATGTGCTGGAAGGTGCTATCGAGATACACTACGATACCCGCGCGGCGAAGGTTTGGCGTCTTCGGCTGAAGGGTTACATCGACATCCACAATGCCTTCGGGATAGAGCGTGTACTTCAGCGTCTGACCGCAGAGAGAACCGTCGCGCGACACGATAATTTGAGGCGTGCCTTGAGTTGAGGTTTCGAGACGCACCTCAGCCTTATCGGCCAATCCGTCGGACGTGTTGCCGAAGCGGTCGTTCTCAATCCATCGGTGATTATTGAAAAGGAAACTTCCATCAGCACCTACCACTTGCGTGCTGCCGAGCGTGAGCGAACGAACAGCACCTGTCGTGCGATTGATTTCGATGGCCGATTGGCCGTTCTGATAGCGCACAACATTACCTGGGAGTTCTGTAGCCGTAGGTGCTGCCGATTGGCGGAGCACAGGCAAAGAGCCGCGCGCAGTCAAGGCAAACTGCTGATGAGCCACCTCGTGTTCTTTAGCGGCATAACGCGTGGCAGCAGCTTCAAGGAGATGAAGCTGAAGAAGAACCTCATCACCAGCAGCAGTTGCAGCACGAAGTTTCACCTTCTTAATAGGAAGCACCAAAGTGAGGCTATCACCAGGAAGCACATTGGGCAGCTTCATCGTTTTCGTACTCACAACGTGACCGTTCTTCATCACGTCGTAGCGCAGAACAAAGTTGTTGAGACTTGTGAAGTCGTAGTTATTATAGAGGCGTACTGCCACCGTGTTCTTATCCATATCCGTGCGCTGCTCTGCAAACTTTACATACTGGAAGGCAGCTTTCACTTCTTTGAGTTTCGCACTCTCCTCTGACGCGTAGCAGGCAGAATACCGTTGCTGCAGAAGTTGCCTTGATGAGGACCTGGATAGTCGTAGCCCGTTGTGAGGCGGTAAATGCCTTTCTTCATTAGTTGCGGATTGTAGATAGCTTGATCTACCCAATCCCAAACGCAGCCGCCGATGGTGGAGTTACTTTCTCGATAACATTCCAATACTCCGTCAGGTTGCCGATAGCATTCCCCATGGCGTGGGCATACTCGCAGATAAACATCGGCTTATCAAGGTTGCTCGTATTCTCATTCATCCAAGCCATACCTGGGTACATCTTAGAATAGAAATCAGAGAAACGAGAGCCACCATAAGGCTTGCCCGCGCGCGTTCCCTCGTAATGGATGGGACGACTGTCAAGCTCGCGAACTTTCTCGTAGCATTCTTTGAAGTTTGCCCCGTTTCCGGCCTCATTACCGAGACTCCAGAAAATCACAGAAGGATGGTTGCGATCGCGACGAACCATTCGTTCGTTACGGTCTACAAAGGCGGGAATCCAACTGGGACGGTCGGAAATGCTCTGGTTTGCGTGGTCTTCCAAATCAGCTTCTTCCATAACATACATACCGTAGTAGTCGCACAAGAAAGAGAGGCGCGGAGAGTTGGGATAATGGCTTGTGCGGAGCGTATTGACATTGTTTTGCTTCATCAATAAGATGTCGCGCTCCATCTCCGACAAAGTGACAGCTCGTCCATGAGCTGGCGATGTGTCGTGGCGGTTTACGCCTTTGAAGAACACTTTCTTTCCGTTGATATAAACTAGAGAGTTGGCAACGCGAATATCGCGGAAACCGTATTTTGTACTGAAAGCCATCTCTTCGCGGTCGCCATCGAACTGCTGAATACGCACAGTGTAGAGGTTGGGGGTTTCAGCCGTCCACGCCATAAAGTGGGGCACGTGGATATTGAGGTTAGCATCCGTCACATTGCCCGGCGTGAGAGCCACTTCAACACTTTTCTCACCCACCTGCTTACCTGCTGGATCGTAGAGTTTAACCACCAAGCGACGTGAGCCTGAAACATTGTCGCGATTATCGAGCGTCAGATTGACATTCAGCGCGGCGTCGGAGAAGTTCTCAAAGAATTTCGCCGTCAGAACGTGGTCGCGAATGGCAGCTTTGGGAACGTCGTAAACATATACGTCGCGGAAAATACCACTCATACGGAACATATCCTGACATTCGAGGTAGCTACCATCGCTCCAGCGGAAAACTTGCACGGCGAGGCGGTTGCGGCCGTCGGTGAGGTACTTGCTGACGTCGAACTCAGTCACGTTGTTGCTTCCCTGCGTGTAGCCAACATATTGGCCGTTCACCCAAACGAAAGCAGCCGAGTAGATACCATCGAAGTGGAGGAATGTTCTGCGATTCTTATAGTCAGCTGGAGAGTCGAAGTAGGTTACGTAAGAACCCACGGGGTCTATCCCGTAGTTCTTACCGCCATCGTTGTAACCCGGACGGGCATTGATGAACGGCGGCGTATTGGAATGAGGGTATTCTACATTGCAATAAAGAGGTGTATCATACCCCTTCATCTCCCAATTAGAGGGAACAGAGATGGTGTCCCATGCAGCTTCGTCGAAACCATTTTTCCAGAAATCCATGGGGCGTTTGCTGGGCTCGGAAACAAGGTTAAACTTCCACACACCATTCAGCAAGCGGAAATGGCTGTTTCTTTGCGGATAGAGCCAAGGACTGTTGTAGAAAGCCTTGTCTGCCAGCATCTCCACCTCTGTTGCGTAGGGGAAATAAGTAGCTACACCCCTTTCTTTATTGATGGCAAAGACGGTTTCGTCCTCCCATTCGTTTTGCTTGAACTTCGGCTTATCAGTCAGCTCAAAGCTAAACCACGCCCGTTGGTCTTTGGCGTCGTATTTCACCAATTTGAGACGACCATTAATAAGGGCGTACATTGTGCCCTTACCTTTTGCGCCAGCAGAAATAAGGCGGTAAACATCTGTTTGCCCACTGACGGGTTCAAAGAAGAAGCGGGCGTTGCGCCATGTGCCGCGCTCGGCGGGCCACTGTAGCAAATAGTCGATAGCAGCATTATCGCCGCCATCGTCGAAGTTCTCGTCGTAGTAAGCATTCTGCACGGCATATTCGCCAAGTCCCGCCATCGCGATGTTCCAATACTGACCGCGATTGTTAGGATCAAGCTGTTCGCCAACGATGCGGGCATTGTTCTCGCCGCTGTTACCATTGCCAAGCACCACGTTTGCACCTGCTACGCTGCGAATACGGAAAGTTTGCGAATCGTCAAAACCTGCCACTTTAGATTTGCGGAGCGAGAACACCGTAATTCCTTCCGATGCTTTGCTTTCTGCATCCGTCAGGCAGAGTTGTCCCTTGCGTCCCGCCATCGCCTTTTTGCCCTGCTTGTTGGTGGGCAAAAGAGCAACGCCTTGTTTTGTATCGACGAGTTTCCAAAGTTGAGCCTCATCAGAACCATTGATTTCGGCAGCTTTCAGCAGGCCGTCTTCATCGGAACGAATGGCCAAATGCCGAAAAGGATTGACCAATCGGACACTACCACTCAATTCTTCCACTTGCCAATACTGCGAAGGATTGGCAGCATCGGCTTTTTGAACAACCACATTGCCTTGATTGTCGACAGAAACCACATCGGTGCCGTTCGCACCCACAAAGATTCCATAGAGTGCCCCTTTCTCGTAGCGCACTTGGGCTGTGAGCACATGGGCAAACAGCAAAAACGCCAGCACGAGTAGAGCTTTCAACGTTACATTTTTTCGATTCATAGGGATTGTAGAATTTTGCACAAAAATAAATATAAAACTTGGGATTTACAAACCACGCCGAAAAGGGAAAACCAAGAAGAGTGATGTCCACATAGATTTTAGCGATCAAGGCTGCCAATGTGAAAGCTGCCCACATTCGTTGAATGCCTCTTCTGCTGTAGCCTATTGACGGGCATTTATGGACCCTCCTTTTGAGAGACACACTCCTATTTTTTCGTTCGTTTTATTTAACAACGCATTTCCTCCTTCGGGAAAGAAATCTTACAGAATGTGAACAAAAACAGACTGGAGAAGGGGGAGAAAAGAGAGTTTGGAGCAAACGCCCCCTCCTTTTTAGGACAAAAAGGGAGGAGAAAGCGCTTTTTTTGCATAAAGCCAGTGAGCGAGAAGTGCCGCAGAGCCGTGTTTTTCCTTATTGTTCTGGCCGATACAATAGGGCTGTCAGCTGGCATCCTTATTGCGTTTGAAAACTTCCTTATTGTATTTATGAACAGCCTTATTGGACTGGTTATAGCAATAGGACTCGCCCAACGATCAACTTACTGCAAGTTGGATTTCAAACGATTCTCAGAGCCGTAGACTGCGAATATTTTTGATAATATCAAAAAGGAAAAGACGCGTATCAAGGGTGTTGAAAGATAAAGCGACAAAGGTAAAGAGCGGGTATGGCCCCATCCGTTTCCAACTCCTCACAACTCTTGCACCTCTGCTTTGGCGTTGTCCATGTTTGCCGTTCCGTCATTTTTCTATACTTTTGCAATGATGAACACCCCTGCACTCGCCCTCGAAAAACTTACCACCGGCTATCGGTCGGGAAAGACCCTTCACCCCGTAGGTCAAAGACTCACGGGAGAAATTTCCGTGGGCGAAATGACGGCACTTGTGGGGCGCAACGGATGCGGGAAAAGCACGCTGCTCCGCACTTTGGCGGGTTTCCTCCCTCCCATCAGCGGCTCGGTACGCTGGCTCGGTCGAGAGCTAACAGAAATACGGCCGCGCGAGCTATCGCGCCTGCTGAGCATCGTCCTTTACTGACCGCCCCGACACGGGCTTTCTCACGGTGCGCGAGATTGTGGAAACGGGGCGTATGCCTTACACCAACTTGACGGGACGCCTCACAGCGGAAGATAGAGAGGTGGCCGACAAGGCGCTCTGCCTGACGGACACGGCCCACTTTGCGCGGCGCCGACTCACGAGCCTTTCCGATGGGGAGAGGCAGCGCGTGATGATTGCGAAAGCCCTCGCACAACAAACTCCGGTCATACTCCTCGATGAACCTACAGCTTTTCTCGACTATCCGGGTAAGATTGAAATGTTGGAACTTCTCACACGATTGGCGCACGAAGAGCACAAAACGATTCTCATCTCTACCCACGACCTCGAACTCACCTTCCAAACGGCCGACCGCCTTTGGTTGCTCGGGCGCGAGGGTATTCAGCAGGGAGCCACACGCGAGATGCTAGAGAGCGGAGTATTGGAAAAAGAGCTGAAGTATGCTCCGCGCGTTGTGGCCGCAGCGAGTGCTGACCAATAAGGTGCAGCAGTCATTTAATAAGAACATTCAACAACAAGATATAAAGGTTCTTGCCTCCCCTCCTCCCCTTCGGAGCGGAACGTGGCAAGGTTATAGCGATGATAGTTTGTATTGCCGAAAAGCCGAGCGTAGCGCAAGACATTGCGCGCATATTGGGAGCAACCATTCGTAAGGATGGCTACATGGAAGGAAACGGTTACCAAGTGACGTGGACTTTCGGACACCTCTGCGAATTGAAGTACCCAGAGGATTACACTCCCACGTGGAAGCCTTGGAGCCTCGGGCAACTGCCCATGATACCGCAGCGTTTCGGCATCCGCCTAAAACACGAGAAAAGCATAGAGCACCAGTTTGCTGTCATTAAAGAATTGTTCGAGAAAGCCGACACCATCGTCAATTGTGGTGATGCCGGCCAAGAGGGTGAGCTCATCCAGCGATGGGTGCTCCAGCTCACGGGCGTAAAAAAAGACGTACAACGGCTCTGGATATCAAGTATGACGGACGAGGCAATACGCGAAGGCTTCAATACGCTCAAGCCACAAACCAACTACCAAAGCCTTTACGAAGCGGGACTATGCCGCGCCATCGGCGACTGGATTCTGGGAATGAACGCCAGCCGCCTCTACACGCTGAAATACGGACGACGCGAGCGCGGGGCTACTCCGCTCTCCATCGGTCGCGTACAAACGCCCACGTTGGCACTTATCGTCAATCGACAACACGAGATCGACAATTTCACGCCCGAACCTTATTGGGTACTGACTACGGACTATCGCCAAACCACCTTTACTGCCATCACGGCCGACCCCAATGAGGACGAACAGCCGGAGGACGGCAAGGGCGGCAAGAAGCCGGGAGCGGCGCGGCGTGGCTTTACGAGCGAAGAAGAGGCACGCAACGCGCTGGAGAAAATCAAGGATGCGCCGTTCGAGGTGACGAAAGTGGAACGAAAGAACGGCACTGAAGCTCCGCCACGCCTCTTCGATTTGACCTCGTTGCAGGTGGAATGCAACAAGAAGTTTGGCTATTCGGCCGACGAAACGCTGAAACTCGTACAGAGCCTTTATGAAAAGAAAGTGTCTACCTATCCGCGTGTGGACACTACCTATCTGCCCGACGACATCTATGGGCAGTGTAAGAACATTCTCAATGGCATTTCTGAAGCCTACGGCGAACTCCTGCAACCGCTCCGTGGGGCGCAACTCAAAGAGTAAGAAGGTGTTCGACTCTTCAAAGGTGACGGACCACCACGCCATTATCCCCACCGGACAGAAGCCTAACAATCTGACGGACATTGAGCGTTCTGTTTTCGATCTCATCGCTCGCCGTTTCATCGCTGCATTCTATCCCGATTGCAAGTTTGCTACAACCACCGTTGAAGGCCAGGCGGCCGATGTGCCGTTTAAGGTGAGCGGCAAGCAGATACTGGTGGCTGGTTGGCGCGATGTGTTTGCACGCGACAAGAAAGAGGACGATGATGACGCCAAGCAGGGCGACGACGAACGCACGCTGCCCGATTTCAAAAAGGGCGAACAAGGACCACACCAGCCAGGACTGACGCAAAAGATGACGCAACCGCCGAAGCCCTACACCGAAGCTACGCTGCTGCGCGCTATGGAAACGGCTGGACAAAAGGTGGATGATGACGAACTGCGCGATGCGCTCAAAGAAAATGGTATCGGTCGGCCATCTACACGAGCCGCCATTATCGAAACACTCTTCCGCCGCAACTACATCCGCAAGACGCGCAAATCGCTCTTCCCTACACCTACGGGAACAGAACTCATCGGACTTATCAAAGAGGACTTGCTCAAAAGTGCAGAACTCACCGGACGATGGGAGAAACTCTTGCGCGAAATAGAACGCCACGAGTATGAACCGGCAGAATTCATCAACGGACTGAAAGAACAGATAGAACGAATTGTGCACGATGTGCTTTGCGACAATAGTAATCGCCATGTGACGATGGAACTACCAGCCGGAACAACCAGAAAGAAAAGCTCATCAGCAACTACTGACGCAGCAACCGCCAAACCAAAGACGCCGCGCATCAGAGTGGGCAGCCAGTGTCCAGAATGCGGACAAGGAAAGGTTATCAAAGGCAAAACGGCTTACGGCTGCTCGCGCTGGAAAGAAGGGTGTACATTTAGAAAACCGTTTAAGAAATAAAACATTGACGGCCTCTGTTATAGTAAAGAACAGAGGCCGCTTATTTATCTACAGCACACACAAAAACTAAGACATATTTATGCAAAACTCCACGATTTCCTCTTCCGCAGCTACTACTCCCGCATCGCTCCTCGCACAGTGCCGTATGCACAAGGGCGGCATCCTCTTCGATTTCGACGGAACATTGGCCAACACAACACCTGGTATCGTTGCTACGTTGCGCGCCTCTTTCGAGGCGATGGGTCGCCCTGTCCCCGCGGAGGACGCCATGGTGAAAGTATCGGTTTGCCACTCAACCAGGCGTTTTGCCGATTGGGAGAATTTAGCAAAGAAGAGGCAGCTACGGCGGTGAGTATCTACGCCGAGCTTTTCATGACTCACGAGATTCCCACCATAGAGTTGTTTCCCGAGGTAAAGACCACGCTGGAGCAGCTCCATGAGCAAGGCATCAGAATGGCGATTGTAACTTCGCGCAATCGGCACAGTCTCGAACTTATCCTTGAGCGGCACGACATCCAAAAGTATTTTGAAACCAACGTGACTTTCGACGACGGTATCACACCCAAGCCCGCGCCCGATATGGTTTTAGCCCTCCTCGACAGGATGCACCTCGCGGCGGATTCCACCCTCGTAGTGGGCGACACCACCTTTGATATCGAGATGGGAAACCGCGCCGGCTGCCACACTTGCGCCGTGAGCTACGGCAACCACGACATAGCAATGCTTCAAACAGCTTACCCTGAATTTATCATTCATCGTTTGGGCGAACTGTTATAAGAAAAGGAGGCAACGATCCATACCTAAGGCAGAGAAAAGCTATAAGTATGATTGTTTAGCTTGTATTTCTTGTGAAATGTTTATATTTTTGCAGATAATAGGAATAGAATACAATAAAGAAAAGAAATATGAAGAAGATGCATTCTCTTTTGTTGATATTGGTAACCTCCTTGTTAGTAGGCTGCGGAACAACATCAACGGTACCTCTCACTGGGCGCAAACAGAACTTACTCGTTACTGATGCACAAGTGCTGGCGTTGAGTAATCAGCAGTACAAAGAATATATGAGCAAAGCCATACCTTCCACCAATAAGCAGAACACAGAAATGGTGAAACGCGTAGGAAACAGACTGGCCACTGCTGTTCAGAATTACCTCATACAGAATGGCCGTGCGGAGGAGATAAAAAACTACGCTTGGGAGTTCAACCTCGTCCAGGACAAGAACGTCAATGCGTTCTGTATGCCTGGCGGAAAAATTGTAGTGTATGAAGGTCTACTGCCATACACCAAAGATGAAGCATCACTGGCCATTGTTTTGGGACACGAGATAGCCCACGCTGTGGCGCGGCATAGTGCCGAGCAAATGTCGAAGCGCATGAAAGCACAATATGGTGCAACAGCGTTGAGTGCCATCTTGGGCGCCACCACTAACAGTTCTTGGCAAGCAGTGGGCAACGAGGTTTTCGGATTCGGCGCCAATAGCGTGCTGCGCAAATTCTCCCGCAACCACGAGAGCGAAGCCGACTACATGGGACTTATCTTTGCTGCCATGGCTGGCTACGACCCCACGGTGGCGGTGGCCTTTTGGCAACGCATGGCTGCAAGCGGTGGCAGTAAACCCGCTGAGTTCTTCTCTGATCACCCCTCTGATGAACATCGTATTTTGGCCATTCAGAAGGATTTGCCAGAGGCGTTAAAATACTACAAGCCACAACAACATACTTCAGCTTCTGCCTTTTCTGTGTCCACTCCTCAACGTAACCAAACTACACCTGGTGCAGCGAAGAAGAAGCAGACCACAAAGAAACGTCGATAAACTTTTGGGACACTGATTCGTCCATTTCTCGATTTTTTTCGTCCCTCGTCACGGACGTTTTGTTCTTAAAAAAACTCTCATGCAATATAAGTGGAACTACGTGAAGCCATCGCCGGAAGCAACGGCCGAAGCTGAAGAAGTAGCCCAACGTGCGGGAATTCACCCCGTCTTTGGGAAACTTCTCCTCGATCGTGGCATTCGGGAGCCGCAAGAAGTAAAGCGTTTCTTCAAGCCCCAACTAACAGATCTTTACGACCCGTTTTTGATGAACGATATGCAGCGGGCGGTTGGCCGACTCAACGATGCTATAGCTCGCAAGGAACGTGTCATGATCTACGGCGATTATGACGTTGATGGCTGTACGGCTGTGGCTCTCGTTTATAAATTCCTCCTCCAGTATTATGCCAATCTCGACTACTATATCCCCGATCGCTACGAAGAGGGATATGGCATTTCGAAGAAAGGTGTGGACTTCGCCTACGAAACGGGCGTGAAACTCATCATCGTGTTGGACTGTGGTATCAAGGCTGTTGAGGAAATTGCTTACGCCAAGGATTTGGGTATCGACTTCATTATCTGCGACCATCATGTGCCCGATGCAGTGTTGCCTCCCGCCGTTGCCATTCTCAATCCAAAGCGCACCGACAACCACTACCCTTACGACCACTTGAGCGGCTGCGGCGTAGGCTTCAAGCTTATGCAGGCGTTCGCCGTTAGCAACGGTATCGAGTTCAACAAACTCATGGAGTTGCTCGACCTCTGCGCCGTATCCATCGCTTCCGATATTGTGCCCATCATGGGAGAGAACCGAATCTTGGCATGGCATGGTCTGCGCCGTCTCAACTCCAATCCCTCCGTTGGTTTGCAAGCCATCATCGAGGTGTGCGGCCTGAGCGAGCGCGAACTAACGCTGAATGATATTATCTTCAAGATAGGGCCGCGCATCAATGCGAGCGGACGTATCCAGAACGGCAAAGAAGCTGTCAAACTCTTGGTGGAACAGGACTATTCGGCAGCAGTAGAGATGGCAGAGCGCATCAACCTCTTCAATGAGATGCGCAAGGACATCGACAAACAAATGACAGAGCAAGCCGTCAACCACGTCAAAGAAATGCCCGATCTCGAAGAACGCAAGAGCATCGTGGTCTTTAATAAAGAATGGCACAAAGGCGTTATCGGTATTGTGGCTTCACGCCTCACCGAACAGTACTATCGTCCCGTTGTGGTGCTCACAGAGAGCGAGGGCGTAGCCACTGGTTCGGCGCGCTCGGTATCGGGTTTCGATGTGTATGGAGCCGTGCGTAGCTGTGCCGACTTACTGGATAATTTCGGTGGTCATACTTACGCTGCCGGACTTTCTATGCGCGTGGAGAACGTGCCCGAATTTGCTCGCCGCTTTGAGGAATATGCTGAAAATCACATCCTCGACGAACAAATGGAAGCAACGCTCGAGGTGGATGCTGTGCTCGACTTCAGCGACATCACGTTCGACTTCTACCGACAGTTGCGCAAGTTTGCTCCGTTCGGACCTGATAATGCTCGTCCCACCTTTTGCACCCATCGTGTCTACGATTATGGCACGAGCAAGGTGGTGGGACGTGGGCAAGAACACATCAAGCTGGAACTTGTCGACAATAAGAGCAATACGGTGATGAATGGTATTGCTTTCGGACAGAGTAGTCAGGCGCGCTACATCAAGACGAAGCGCGCGTTCGACATCTGCTACTCCATCGAAGAGAATACGCACAAGCGAGGCGAGGTGCAGTTGCAGATTGTCGACATCAAACCTTGCGAATGAAAAAACAAATGCCTCCTTCTACCTCCCATTCTGAGAACGATAACTCACAACTCCCCGAATGGGCGAATGCCGCAGCAGCACCTCTTCCCTCAAAGGAAGATGAGGAGGGAGGCATACTCCCCTCGTCCAACATTCCTCTACCCGAACACATCGGCGAAACGCCTACCCATAGCATCCCCTCCCCCTCCGCTCAGGAGGAGAGAGAGCGGATTTTGTCGTCTCCCTCCGCCATCCTCTCCCACTATTGGCACTACCCCGCTTTCCGCGGCATCCAGTTGCCTATCATAGAGAGCATTCTATCTGGTCACGACACACTGGGACTTATGCCCACGGGCGGTGGAAAGAGCATCACCTTCCAAGTACCAGGGCTGGCAATGGAGGGCACTTGCTTAGTGGTTTCTCCCCTTATTGCACTGATGAAAGACCAGGTGCAAAACTTGCGCCGGCGAGGCATAACGGCCGCCGCCATCTATACGGGTCTTTCCCATGATGAAGTACTCCAGGTGTTGGACAACGCTATTTTCAACGCCTATAAGTTTCTGTATGTTTCGCCCGAACGTCTTGGCACGAAACTCTTTCAGCAGAAACTTTCCCACATGCACATTTCCTTTATCACCGTTGACGAAGCCCACTGCATCTCCCAGTGGGGATACGATTTCCGCCCCTCTTATCTCCAGATTGCCGAGGTGCGCAAATTGTTGCCCGATGCTCCCATACTGGCGCTTACGGCAACGGCCACTCCCGAGGTTGTCGACGACATCTGCGCTCAGTTGGCATTCCGCCCCGACAGCGAAGTGCATCGCATGAGCTTTGCACGGGACAATTTGGCATACGTCGTGCGCCGCACCTCTGATAAATTCCAAGAACTCCTCCACATTCTCAATAGTGTCCCTGGCAGCGCCATCGTTTACGAGCGCAGCCGAAAGGGCACAGCCGAAACGGCCAAGGCTCTCAATGAAGTGGGCATCCGCGCGCTCTACTACCACGCTGGACTGACCAATGTGGATAAGGACGTGCGGCAGAAGGCATGGCAGGACGATGACACGCGCGTCATGGTGGCTACCAACGCCTTCGGTATGGGTATCGATAAGCCCGACGTGCGCATAGTGGTTCACATGGATTTACCAGATTCCATCGAAGCCTATTTTCAGGAGGCGGGGCGAGCAGGACGCGATGGGAAAAAGGCGTATGCCGTACTCCTATACAACAATACCGACCATGGAAAACTCTCGCGGCGCGTGCCCGAGACATTCCCTGAGAAAGACTATGTGCGTGAGGTTTACAACAAACTGGCTTATTTTTTTCAACTGGCTGTGGGCGATGGCTTCAATGTGAGGTATGAATTCAATCTCGACAAGTTTTGCTTGCGCTTCCATTGTTTCCCAGTTCCCGTTGTCAGTGCCCTCAATCTCCTCATGCGAGCTGGCTATCTCCACTATGAAGAAGAGAGCGAAAGCACATCACGTGTTCAGATGCTCGTGAGTCGGGAGGAGCTGTACCACGTTCGCGATTATCCCGAGGGCAACGATGTGCTCAACGCTCTCCTGCGCGATTATAGCGGTCTTTTTTCCGATTATATCAACATCGAGGAAAAACGCTTGGCGATGGATTCAGGATGGTCGGAACATGAGGTGTATGAGATTCTGAAAGGGCTTACGCGCCGCCGTATCCTCCATTATATCCCACGTAAGAAAACGCCCTATATCACTTTCCTCCAACGCCGTGTGGAGGGAAAGGATATTGTCCTCTCACCTGAAGTCTACGACAAACGCAAAGCCGTCTATGAAGCGCGCATCAATAGTATGCTCAACTATGCAGCACATTCTGACACCTGCCGCAGCCGCTATCTGCTCCACTATTTTGGAGAAGAACAAACGGCCGACTGTGCACAGTGTGACGTATGCCTTGAGCGTGCAGCACTCCTCAAAGGTGCGCCTCATCTGGATACGCACATCCTCAACATCCTTGCCGATCGCCGACCGCATCGCCTTGCTGACCTACAAGATGCACGCTTCCGTGCTGAAGACCTCGCGGCGACTCTCGAACAACTTGTTGAGGAAGAACGCATCACTTACCATAACGGGCGCTTCCGACTCAATGCGGAAGCACAATAGCACGCTCTCCAACGAAGATTTCAGCCACAAATCATCCTCTAACCTTTTACGCCAGAAGCCACCCACAGCACCTACTTCTGCTCCGCCGTCTCTGTCCTGTACTAAATAAGTTGACAGTTCATAAACTCAAAAAAAGATTATGTCAAGATTAAAGTACAGCGAAACAGAGAAAGTTCTGTTGTTGCGTTCTTACCTAGAGAGCGGTATGGACGCTAAAAACTTTTCACGTAGTCGTGGAGTTCCTTATACCACCTTCCGCTATATTTGCAAGCAATATGGCACTCCAGATCTCTCAACAATCGAACGACTTATGAAAGAAACAAAAATCCCGAATACTGTCGATGAACTCCAATCTCAACTCTCCAACGAGCGCAAAGCCTATGAGGCAGAGATTAAGCGCCTCAAGAAGGCTCTTTCTGAATCCGAATTGCGATGTTTAGCCAACTCCACCATGATAGATTTAGCGGAGAAAATGTTCAATATCCCCATCCGAAAAAAACGCGATGCCAAGTAATCAATACTTTGTCTCAGAGCCAGGAAGCGGATACGTTCACGCGGCGTAACGTCTCCTTCCTCTGCGATTATCTTGGCATAAGCAGACAAGGTTATTACAAGTATATAGTTCAAGAAAAAGAAGAGGAAATCCTAGGAACGAGTATCGTCCTTTATGCCACAGAGCTGCGTAAGGACCTCCCCAAAGCAGGCATGCGCGAACTCTACGAACTGTGTCGTTGCAAGTTCCAAGATAAGTTCTCCATTGGCCGCGACCAGTGCTACAATCTCTTCCGATCCAACGGCCTGTGTCAGCGCTACCGCAAGCGGCCTCGAACAACCTTTTCAAATCATAATTATTTATTTTCGATGACTTACTTAATACACCCCTAAAACTCAAGCCCACCCATTTCGGTCAACTCTGTGTTGCCGACATCACCTATGTTGCCACTCAAATAGGTTGGGCATACCTCTCACTGGTAACAGATGCCGCCTCAAGAGTCATAGTAGGTTGGCAACTCCATCCCACCTTATCCAAGGACGGCCCCATAGAAGCCCTGAAGAAAGCTATCGACTTTTATAGAGCCAATCATGTCAACCCTGCAGGGCTCATTCATCACTCCGACCGAGGCACTCAATATTGCTGTAATGAATACATTGCGCTATTGCAAGACCTCGGAATAAGAGCCAGTATGACTCAAACAGGCGACCCTCTACACAATGCCCTAGCAGAGAGGATCAACAATACCGTAAAGAATGGATGGCTCTTTGAAACACAAGAAAAGAGCTTCGGGGAAGTAAAGGAACTCGTTCAAAAAGCCGTTGATATATACAATCGAGTACGTCCCCATCAAAGTTTAGAAATGAGGACACCTCTCGAAGAAATGAAACGGTTATTAGAACAAGCAGCATAGTACAATGTCTCTCGGGGGCTACTCGCCCCCTGCCGACAGCACCCCCTCGGTGTTTTTCATTCCTCAAGCAGCCACCGCAAAAAAAATGGAATGCCAAATAAATTAAAAATCCTTATCTTTGCCACCATAAGGCAAGTGTCAACCTAAAACAGATTTAGGAAACAACAATGACAACCTCCTCTAAACTTAACTTCAGGAGCTGTCAACCAAAACATATTTTAATAAACAGAACTGTCAACCTTTTTCAGTACAGAGCACTCCCCCTCACAGATATCCTTATTGCGTTTAAGAATACAATAAGGATGTCAATTGATAGCCTTTTTGCGTCAGCCGACACGCTTATTGCGTCAGGACATAGAATAAACCTATCCGCACAAGCCCTTATTGTGTTCACACCCACTGCGATGTAACGTGTTCACCCACTGTCCCCGGCGGGGACACACCATGCTTAACCGCGGGTGATGCCCAAAGGGCGAACCCGTGGGAAAGGGATGCACAAACCTCCGACGCAGGAAGCGTCGCACAGCACCCACTCTCCTCCTCCCAGGATTTTATTTTTCGTTGTCACGTCGTCACGTTGTCACGCTTTGAGCATAACTGCCTGATGATGTACACTTTATGAGAGTGACGACGCGTGACAACGGTGTGACAACAAAGAAAAATTGTTGTCACACACATAAGCTCCTCTCTATCAGCATCTTCGCCTCTTCCGTGACAACGTGACAACAAAAATCGAGTTTTTTCTATAGGAGGAGAGATAGATAATACTCCCTCTACGCTTTCAGTGCGACGCTTCCTGCGTCGGAAGTTAGTGCTGCCACCTGTCCACGGGTTCTCCCTCACCATAGTTCGGGCATCACCCGCGGTTACGTATGGTGCGCCTCCGCCGGAGGCGTGAGATACTTTGTTTTGCTGCGGCTGTGGTGGGAGAGGATGACTTTTGTGAGTGCCCTACAGTCCGTGGCTGGAGGCGTAAGATAGTCTGTATTACTGTGGTCGCGGTGGAATATATGACAAAAAATCTGCAACACCCAAAGGGGTATTGCAGATAGAGGGTTATTATATAAGCCGCTATTTGCGGAGAATTGCGGAAATAGGTAATGGCTATTTGCGGAGAATCTTCTGAGTGGTGCCGTTGGTCATGCGGACAATATTCAGTCCACGCTGCAACTCGTTGAGCCTCTTCCCTTCAGGAGAATAGATTGCCTTGATATTTTCAGCATTGGAGTGGGTGGTGAGGATGCCCGAAATTTCTTTTTAGAGAAATATCCTGTCGTGGGATTCGCCATTGAGACATCGACCTTGTCTTCATCATAGGCTACTGCACCTTTGAGATTTGTACATCCCAAGAACATTTCATCAGAAATTTCACACGTCCAATCATCATTGCAATAAAGAGTTTGTAGCGCTGCACAATTCGTAAACATATACATCATTGCCTTTACCTTCTTTGTATCGAAGTGGGAAAGGTCGAGCTTAGAAAGTTTCTCACAACCATAGAACATAGCACTCATATCCGTTACCGCAGATGTATTGAAACTCGAAAGATTGAGGTCAGTAAGAGCCGAACAAGAATTAAACATATCGGACATCTCTTTCACATTCTTTGTATCGAAGTTGGATATATTGAGCGTGGTGAGCTTTCCGCAACTGGCGAACATAGAAGACATTGTGGTCACGGCCGATGTATTGAAGCTTGAAAGGTCGAGACTGGAGAGGCTTCCACAATAGGAGAACATGGCATTCATTTCCGTCACCTCAGAGGTGTTGAGGTTCTCCAGTCCTTTGATTTCTTTCAGATTAGGGAAGTATAGGAACCAGCGATCCGTTGCTGTTGGGCGAAAGTCCTTGAACGAAGCATCGAAGACCGCCTTGAGCACCTTTGCTTCAGGGTTCATCCCACGTTCCAGTCCAAGCGTGATACGTGTTGTAATTTTCATCCTCTTTCTCCTGCTCTATCCCCCACACAGTGCCTGCGCGAGAAGCTCTCTGAGTATCGTAGTAGAACGTGAGAGTTGTTTCATCACTACTTTTCACCACATAAGCTTCTTTGCTCTGAGCTTGAACTGACAGAGGAAACGCGAATAAAGCCATAACTCCAGCGAGGAGCACAGCACAAATGTTTATTGTTTTTTGTTTTATCATAATGCTTGCTTTTTCAAGGGAACTAGTTAGGTTATTGAGATTAGAGTAGTATTACTTAACCACTATAACGCCGTTTTCCGTGGTTTGCAAACGAGGCTTGCTCTTCTGAACCACGGGATGTTGCTTTTGCGGTTTTTGCGATTTGGAGGCTTTGCGACGAGCAGAAGCAGAAGCAGAACGCCTTACGACGTGAGAAGCTTGTGGGCGTGACTGAGTTTTGGGTGTTTCTTCGCTATTTTCTGCTTTCGCCTTGTTGAAGGGAACGAAAGTTTTTTCCATTCGGGAGTATTGAGGATACTTTGGATCCGTAACAATTCGCTCATAATAGATACCATCATCAGTTATTGTTGTATCAGCCACAACCCATCCGTCTTCGTAACGAGTACGCTTGGATATTTTTCCATCTCTCTCAAAGGTATAATGCATCCCTTGGAACTCATCATTCTGATAAGTGGCGATGATATAAACAGGTGGTTTATCATGGGAATCTTCCGGTTCGTAGTATTTCACGTATTTACCTTCTTTCTTACCATTGCGATATTCGGTGATACTGCTCACAATGTTGTAGAAATTATAACGAATGAGTTTTCCATCCTCCAGTCCGTCCTTATAGTCGCACTCTTCAATCAAATCTCCCTGCTTGGAATAAACTTTCCAATGTCCTTCAAATTTTCCCGTTTTTTTGTCTTTGAATCCCGTGGCACAGATTTTCCCATCAGGATATCGATCTTCAAATTTCTTGATTTGGGCTTCAGCTGAAAGTGAGAGAAAAAGCAATAGGAACAGAAATACTTGTTTCATTTTGTAGAGAGTTTATATTCGGTTGGGAAAACGTACAGATTCTGACATTTGCCGTCCGCTAAATCAAAGCTATAGCAATAGGCGTCGTTCGACTTGTCCCGATAAGTGGTCTCTACTCTCACCCATATTTTCTTATTATTACGGGCAGCAGGGCCTACTCTAAGACGTTCCTCGAGAGGCTTCGTCCAAAGAATCTGACCATCAGTGCGGCGCAACTGAAATACGGTGTTGGCATCCTCAGCTATCGTGGGCGTGTAGGTCAGGAGAATGTAGTTGGCATCTTGATAGATAATAGCCGTGTGGAAAGCCACAAAGGTATCGGATATAGGCGCATAGTTGATAAGGCGATGGTCACTATCCCATACACAACTCATATCTTCGGGGAAATAGTAAGAGTCCTGCGGATCACCAAGGTGGAACTTAACATGTAATTTCCACAGTCGGTTCTTCTTTTTATTCTCTGTACGCTGCAACCAATAGTAGACACTATCGCGCACTTCGCTTTGCAGCGCTGAAGGAGGCAGCGTTCTAGCATACTCGAAAGCTTCTTTGGTGTAGAGTCGGTCAGTGCCGGGGAAATAGTAATATGTGTCAGCCATATTGTTAGTGACCAAGAATCCCTCTCCTGCATTCTCTCTGATAAATTCCACTTGCGATAGTCCTGTATTCATCGCAGTCTTTTTAGCAAAGAGCGATTTCGTCACATCCTTGAGCGTTAGTGAAACAGGGTCTATTTCATAAATATAGCGCGGCGAGACGATGATATACCAACGGCCTACTTGATGGAAATAGCGTATGTTATCAGAATTAAATGAAAAACCGTTAAGCTTATTTGCATCTTCACTAGAAATCAGCAAGTGATCGGAGAGAATCTTTCCAGACTGGGCATCACGAAAACCATAATAATAACCATCAATATATTTCCCTTTATTTGCTACATCACTGTCGTAGCAACGGCGTGTGAGATAGAAAAAACAGACATTTTCTCCTCGCGACATGGGAAAGATATACTTATAATCCTCATCTACTTCCACCGTAGTATCTTCATTCAAAAGAGAGGACGGTGAAGATGAGGAATGTCTAAAAAGCATTGAGCCAAAGACAACAATGATGGTCACGATACTCACTGCTGCAATGGCAAATAGGTTGATCAGTTTTGAGGGGCCGTTAAGATTTGGAATAGGAGGCGGACTATAATCGTAGCGATGATTTACATTGATATTAATATCATCATCGTCAATGAAAAATTCCGTTCCACAATTTTTACATCTAAAGCGCTTACTGTCCAACTGATCGTGCTTTTCACTTCCACAGTTGGGACATTTCACTGCTCGTATCTTTGTAGCCATTATATCGTTATGATTATGCTTTCTTTGAGTAATGTATAGTGAGATAAGTCAGCACACACTGTGCAGCCGTTAGGGCTACAAAGAGAATGATCCACCAGTTGTCCGTCAGACGAGCGGGAGCAAAGAAGCCACTAAAAACTCCATTATACCCACTACTAAAAAAATCATGCCGAGACTCAAACGGTGAGTGCTCTCAGCTCCCATTTGGAACAAGATGCCTACTAGCAGAGCGTTCACAAGGATAGCTAAGCTCGTCATGAGCATATTGGCAAATGGGTAGGCGGACAAGAGGAGCCCTGCAACTATATTAACAATCAGCGGAGCTACCGCTGCAACAATTACTTTCTTCATAATTGAGAGAGGATTTCGTTTTTCTTTTTCTCGTATTCTTCTTCCGTGATGAGCTGTTCATCGAGCAACTTTTTGAGTTTGCGCAATCGCTCTGTTGAATCGTCCGCTACTTGTGTCTTAAAAACATCTTTCGCCAATTGAACGCCAGCACCGAGTTGCAAACCAGCACCTGCCAAGCCGCCTTCGTTGCGCGCAGCATCGCGAAGAGCTTCCAACTTCTGCATACTTACATAGTCGAGGTCGACTTCCGCAGCTGCTCTCTGTTCAGCCGTCATATTGGCAATACGACCGATGCGCTCCATCGTATCCTCATCGAAGGTGACAGAATTGACGCGAAAATCGGTTAGTTCCAACCCTAATTGTTCTAACTCTGCAGCCGTTCGTGCTTTCAATTCGTTCGATAAGTCCATCAAATGACTGTCTACTTCACGATAGGGATAAGCCTTTTCTGCTAAGAAAGAAGAGAGAGAGGGGCAACAATGCGCGACGACACTAACTCTTGCACGTCAGCAACACTATAATTGCTCATCGTACCCAACAACGTTGTAAACATACGCCCGGCATCGGCAATCTTTATAGAGAAATTACCACATGCCCCCAACGTAACGGGTAGTTTATAATCTGGCTCAATATATTTGACGGGAGAAGCCGTACCCCACAACACATTTACCACCTCTGCCGTACGGAAGAAATAGAAACGCATTTTGTGTTCGCTCTCAGAGCGTTGCGCCAAATTGAGCAAAGACGTGATGAAAGGATGATTGGCGGTTTCCATCGAGTAGACATCAGGCTCTGTCAGTACGCCCGATACTTTACCGTCGTACACTACCACACAGCCCTGACCTGGAGCCACAATCAACTTACTTGCATTCTTAATTTCGTCCGTTGTCGTCTCCATCAGATGGAAGAGCAGCTGCCCGTTTTGCTCCTTCCATTCCACAACTGTTCGCAGTTGTCGCTTGAATAAATCTCTCAATCCCATATATGATTATCGTTTTATACAACAACGCTCTTCTCAATAAAAACCTAAGAGCTCGTTGCTGTTTCATGTGATGCAAAAATAACGATTCACGCCGATAACTACAAGTTTCAACTTCATATCTATTATTGTTTACGAAAACCAATCATTTACGTCTTACCTCTTGGTCTCACAAAAGAGCAGAGACAGACAAGAGTTGCAGAGCGCGGGGAGAGAGCTCTAAACTTTTCTATCTGCTATATTTTCACTAATTTAGCCGACAAAATTTGAAACGATATGAAGAGAATCTTTATTTTGCTGCTGACGCTGTGCATCTCAGCTGTGATGCTGGCGGGCGTGCCGATGCCGAAACGCGAGTTTCGCGGAGCGTGGATACAGATGATAAATGGGCAGTTTCAGGGTATGAGTCGCGACCAGATGCAAGCTAATCTTACGCATCAGTTGGACGTGCTTCAACGCTGCCATGTCAATACCATTATTTTCCAAGTGCGAGGTGAAGCCGATGCGATGTATCAGAGCAGTCTCGAACCTTGGACGCGTTTTCTCTCGGGGCAACAAGGCGTAGCACCGCAACCGCTGTGGGATCCTTTGGCGTGGATGGTGAACGAATGTCACCGTCGTGGTATGGAACTCCATGCGTGGATCAATCCTTATCGGGCTAAGACAAAAACGACGAAGGAACTTGCAGCGAATCATCCTGCGCGCATTCATCCAGAGCGGTTTATCAGCTACGACAATCAGTTGATTTTCAATCCAGGGCTGAAAGAAAATCGCGACTATATCTGCACGGTGGTGAAAGACATCGTGAGTCGCTACGACATTGACGGACTTCATATCGACGACTACTTTTACCCCTACCCAAACGGTACGCGCTTTGACGATGAGGCTACTTTCCGCCAATACGGCAATGGTTTTACGGATTTAGGCGATTGGCGTCGCTTCAACGTGAACCTGCTTATCGAACAGCTTTATAAGACGATTCACGACACTAAGCCGTGGGTGAAGTTTGGCGTTTCGCCTTTTGGTATCTACCACAATGCGAAGAACGGCGGTGTGCCAGGTTCGGACACCAATGGTTTACAAAACTACGACGACCTCTATGCTGATGTGCTCTATTGGATTAACCGCGGCTGGGTGGATTATAACGTTCCACAAATCTATTGGGAGATTGGACACAAGGCGGCTGATTATGACACGCTCATCCGTTGGTGGAGCAAATACGCTTCGGGGCGTCCGCTCGTCATCGGACAGGATGTGGAGCGCACCGTGCGCGCTGCCGATCTTCAGAATCCTGCGCAAATCAGATGCCTGCCAAGTTTCAGTTGCAGCGCACCTTATCGGGAGTGAGCGGTTCTTGCTTGTGGTATAGTGCGGCAGTAGTGCGCAACGAGGGCAACTATGCTGGAGCTTTGGAGCAATATTATCACCGCTACCCCGCTTTGCAACCGTTGATGCCGTGGATCGACAAAAAAACGCCAAGGAAAGTGCGCCATCTGAGTATTCGCAAAGCTCCCGATGGAAATTATCTCTTCTGGGAAGCGCCCAAGGAGAAACACGAGATGAACAAGGTGCGCAACTATGTGGTATATCGCTTTGCGCGCGGCGAGAAAGTGAACACAGAAGATGCTTCACACATCTTGACCATCACGCCGCAAAACATTCTGAAGCTCCCTGTTGCTGATGGAAAAAACCGCTACACGTATGTAGTAACGGCTCTCAACCGCTTGCAGAACGAGAGTAAGGGGAAAAAGAAGAAATATTAAGACTCAGACACAAAAGGCTACGATATTTTCCCTCCTTCCTTCTCATTGGAGGGAGGGAACAACAGCCTTATGAGTGAGATAAATACTAAACCACAAAAACTAAAAACTTCTTCATCATGTTCTCTCTGAGAAATGAAGAAGAGGCGTTTTTCATTATGAAAGTTCTAAAATTTGGTGGATCCTCTGTGGGTACTCCCGAGAGCATCCTCAACGTAAAAAATATAGTAGAAGCAACGGCGCGCCCTGCGGTGGTTGTTGTCAGTGCCCTGGGTGGCGTTACGGACCAACTCATTGCAGCGTCGCGCATGGCAGCAGCTGGCGATTCGGCTTATTCCGAAAGTGTCGACTCGCAGATGGAGCGCCACCACAAGATGGTGAATGCCGTTATTGAACCGCGCCACCGTCCGCAGTTGTTAGAGAATCTCGACCATCTGCTGACGGATCTCCGCAGCATCCTGCATGGTGTCTTCCTCATTCAGGATCTCACGCCGAAAACGGCCGATGCCATCGTGGCGTATGGAGAACGCCTATCATCGCTCATCACGGCAGCTTTGTTGGATAATGCTTGTCATGTTGACAGTCTGGATGTGGTTTACACCCGTGTGCAAAACGGCAAAACGCTCGTAGATTTCGATCTGACCAATCGCCGGATAGTGGAGCACTTCGGGAAGCATCCCGGACTCTTTGTTTGTGGCGGTTTCATTGCGAAAGATGCCGAAACGGGACGCATCACCAATCTCGGACGCGGTGGCTCCGACTACACGGCGGCCATCATCGCGGCTGCTCTCAATGCTGAAGCCTTGGAGATTTGGACGGATGTTGACGGATTTATGACAGCCGATCCGCGCGTCATCCCCACTGCCTACACCATTCCGCAGTTGTCCTATAACGAAGCAATGGAGTTGTGCAATTTCGGTGCAAAGGTGGTCTACCCTCCCACTATCTACCCCGTTTGCACAAAGAACATCCCCATCTATGTAAAAAACACCTTCCACCCCTCCCACGCTGGAAGTGTCATCAGCAGCGATATGTCGCTCACCGCCAATGATGAGTCCACCTTCAACGCGCCCATTCGTGGTATCAGCTCTGTCAATCGCATGAGCGTTGTCACAGTGAGCGGCCCAACCATGGTGGGTGTCATCGGTGTAAACCGTCGCATCTTCGCCTGTCTGGCGCAGAATGGTATCAGCGTCTTCATGGTTGTTCAAACTTCTTCTGAAACGAGCACATCGCTCTGTATCACGCCGGAAGACGGACAGAAGGCGTGCAAGGTGCTCGATGCCGAATTTGCCGTTGAGATTGAGGACGGAGCGATGAACAAGGCGCAACTCGAAGAGGGACTGGCCACTGTGGCCGTTGTGGGTGAGAACATGAAGCGCACACCGGGCATCGCTGGAAACTCTTCAGTGTGTTGGGACGCAATGGTATCTCTGTCAGTGCCATCGGGCAAGGCTCGTTTGAGATGAACATCTCGTTTGTCATTCAGCAGGAGATGCTGAGCAAAGCTCTCAATGTGCTTCACAACAGTTTCTTCCTTTCCGAATATCAGGACGTCAACGTCTTTGTTTGTGGCACGGGAAATGTGGGCGGAAGCCTCCTCCAGCAGATTGCAGCCCAGCGCGAGCGTCTCATGAAAGAACGCCGCCTGCGCATCAACCTCGTTGGGGTCAGCGGTCGGAGTCATTCGGTGTATCATCCTGAGGGAATCGATGCTGCCCACTACAAAGAAGCCATGCAGAAAGGTGAACCGGGTGGTATCAACCACATGGTGGAACGCATCGTTGAGATGAACAGTTTCAACTCTGTTTTTGTGGATTGTACGGCTTCTGAAAACGTGGCTCGACAGTATGAAACCTTGCTCAGCCACAACGTGAGCATCGTGGCAGCCAACAAAGCTGCAGCCTCATCCGATTTCGATCGCTACAAACTCCTGAAGGACACTGCTCGGGAACGCGGAGTGAAATACCTCTTTGAAACCAACGTTGGGGCGGGGCTTCCTATCATCAACACCATCAACGACCTCACAGGTTCGGGCGACAAAGTGTTGCGCATCGAGGCTGTGGTGAGTGGCACACTCAATTTTGTGTTCAACGCGCTAAGTGCCGATATTCCTCTTTCTAAAGCGGTGCGCATGGCTCGGGAGCAGGGCTACAGCGAACCCGATCCACGCGTCGACCTCTCGGGAAAAGATGTTATTCGCAAACTGACAATCCTTGCGCGCGAAAGTGGCTACCGCGTCAACATGGAAGACATCGAAGCGCACCTCTTCATCCCCAATTCGCTCTTCGAAGGTTCGCTCGAGGAGTTTTGGGAAAAGCTCCCAGGGCTCGATGCCGAATTTGAAGCGCGTCGTCAGCGTCTGGAAGCCGAAGGCAAATGTCTGCGCTTCGTTGCCACTTGGGCCGACGGAAAAGGAGAGGTGGGCTTGCGCGAAATAGATCAAACTCATCCTTTCTACCATTTGGAGGGCTCTAACAATATCATCTCGCTCACCACAAGTCGCTACCACGACTATCCTATGCTCATCAAGGGCTATGGAGCTGGGGCGGAAGTAACTGCCGCAGGTGTCTTTGCCGACATCATGCGCTGCGCCAACTTTTAACTGAAACTAAAAGAAAGTTGCATTTGAATCTACTCTTTCTCTCACCAGAGAAAGAGTTTTTTGTTGTCACGTTGTCACAGTAAAAAACAACTCTTAGGAGGAGAGCGACTCCATGTATTCTCCGCTTTCCTTTTCTTTTTCTTCACTACAATAAGGGTGTCAGCTGACGCAATAAGGATATCAGCTGACAGCCTTATTGTATTTCTAAACGCAATAAGGATATTTGCGATTGCAGTGCTTTTGTACATTACTGGCACTATATCCATTTGCAAGATTTTCTATTCTAAGGAAATTTATGTAAGTTCGCAACATCAATTTGCTAAAAGTTGAAGAACGGAAGATACACACCTAATATAATCCAAAATAGTATGCACACACAGTTAAAACACCTACTCTTTGCGGCGGGGTTTGCTTGCTTTACGCTTACAGCGCAGGCACAGCCGAGAAAGTCGCAAGCAAAGAAGAGCATCCAGATGGTAAATCCACTTATGAAACCAAGTACACTACCCTACAATGCGCCCGATTTTAGCAAGATCAAAGGCGACTACTACCTACCGGCCATCCAGGCAGCCATAGAAGCGCAAAGGCAGGAGATTAAAAAGATTACCGACAATAAGCAAAAACCCACTTTTGCCAATACCGTACTCGCTTACGAAAGGAGCGGGCAGATGCTGAATCGTGTGACCGGTATCTTTTTCTGCGTGACAGAGGCCGACAAGACGCCCGACTTAGAGAAGGCCGAAGCGGCTGTCATTCCGATGATGACCAACATTGAAAACGAAATCAAGTTTAACCAAAAGTTTTTCCAACGCATTAAATACGTCTACGACCACGAGTTGAACCAACTCAAGGGTGAAGATAAAAAACTTTTGGAAGAAGTGTATAAGAGTTTTACCCATGCCGGCGCACTGCTCCCCAAAAAGAAGATGGCGCGTATGCAGGAGATTAACAACCGCTTGGCAAAACTCCAACAAGACTTTGGGAATATGCTCCCGAAGGCCGCTAACGAGGCCACTGTTTGGGTGAACGATGTGAAAGAACTCAGCGGGTTGAGCGAAACGGACATAGCACAATGTAAGAAAGATGCCGAAGGGCGCGGCGGTAAAGCGCCTTACTGCATCGTCATTACCAACACCACGCAGCAACCCATTCTTGCCAGTCTTGAAAATAGGGCCTTGCGCGAGCGTGTTTACAATGCATCAATCCACCGCACAGATGGTACAGGAGCTTACAACGCTTTTCCCATTATCGTTGAAATAGCACGCCTGCGTGCAGAAAAAGCTGAACTGATGGGCTTCAAAGATTATGCCTCTTATTCGCTTGAAAATACGATGGCTAAGAATACGACCAATGCGTATACCTTCCTGCGCCAGCTCATCGCGGCTTACCAGCCAAAGGCCGAGGCTGAAACAAAAGCCATCGAAGATTATGCAAGGCAGGCGGAAGGTGCCAACTTCCAATTGCAACCCTACGATCGCTTTCTATTCTGCTAAGATGAAGAAAGCGCAATATAGTTTTAGTGATGATGACGTGAAACCTTATTTCAATTTGGACTCCGTTCTCGTCAATGGTGTCTTTTATGCTGCCCATCGTGTATACGGCTTAAACTTCCGCGAGCGCACGGATCTACCAACGTATCATAAAGATATGAAAGTCTTCGATGTGCTTGATGAGAACGGCAAGCAGTTGGCACTGTTCTATTGCGACTACTTCCGCCGACCAACGAAGCGCGGCGGCGCTTGGATGAGTGCTTTCTTAAAGCAGAGCGGCGACCGCAAGCAGTTACCTCTCATCTATAATGTTTGCAATTATGCCAAAGCCCCCGAAGCTCAGCCTACACTCCTCACGTGGGACGAGACGCAGACCATGTTCCATGAGTTTGGACACGCTCTGCATGGTATACTTTCCAATTGCAAATACAATACGCTTAGCGGCACATCCGTCTCGCGCGACTTCGTTGAGATGCCTTCACAGTTCAACGAGTCGTTTGCCAGCATTCCCGAAGTGTTCAATCACTACGCACGCCATTATAAGACGGGCGAAGCGATGCCCGATGCCTTGCGAGAGAAGATGCTCGGCTCCCTCAATTTCCATTCGGCCTATGCCCTTGGAGAAAACTTGGCTGCTACCTGCGTAGATATGGCTTGGCATTGCCTCTCCCCATCCGAGATCCCTACGGCTGAAGAAGCAAAAGACTTTGAAGCAAAAGTGCTGAAAGAGATCGGCTTACTCAATGCACAAATCCCGCCTCGCTATTCCACGTCTTATTTCAATCATATCTGGGGCGGTGGTTATGCTGCCGGCTATTATAGCTATTTGTGGAGCGAAGTGTTGGCGGTGAATGTAGCCGACTATTTTGAGAAGCACGGTGCACTGACACGGGCTGTTGGCGATGCCTTTCGTGCCAAGGTGCTTAGTCGTGGCAATACGCGCGACCTGATGTTTATCTTCTCCGACTTTACCGGCCTTTCAGCACCTGATGCTAAGAGTTTGCTGAAAGCGCGTGGTTTATAAACCGACAATCTCTTAAGCTCTTCGCCCTCCCTTCTTTTATCAATAAGGCGGGTAGGAGCGAAGAGTTGCTTCTTTAACGTCCCTTCCGGTCGCCCCAAACTGCGCATTCGCCTCTATATGTTGCCGACTTGCCTCCTAACATTCTCGCCTTTCAGCGTACGTGGGAGTTGTTCTTTAGCTTGGGACAGAAATTTCACCCCTCGGAATTTCTATCCGGCTACTTGGAATTTTTGTCCGCAACGCTTGCAATTTTAGTCCCATCACAAGCGGACAAGTTGGAACACCTTACGAATTGATTTTAAGCCTATAAAGAATATGAAAAGACTACTGCTTATGTGCTTTCTTGTGCTGGGTTCTTTTAGATCCTATGCTCAGTCGTGTGTCATAGATGGGGTCATCATACCCGATTCCCTATTGCGCGTAAGCGTTGACGAGATGCGCTCCGATTCGGCCAAGCAGATTGTAGCCAAGCGCTTAGGTTTCCTTTCTCCCTTTGCCATTGATACCATACGAATATTTCCTAAAGGTAAAATGCAGACCTTTTGCCGGGAACCTGCTGATATAATTTGATACAAACCAACACCTTGGCTCAACTACAATGGGTCGTAAACGGGAAGCTCAAGAACCCCAAGAAGCGGCTGACGATCATCGACTACAAACTGTCGCCCACGTGCTTAGAAGCAGCTCTGCCAAGAGGGGTAAAGCCGAAGAAGATAGTTTCCGTACAAGTGTTGATACCTAAGGCTTACACCATCAGGCCGGAGGCAAGGCCAACCATAGTAATAGAAATGAAGAAGTAGGGCGAACGAAATGCCCTAATACGCCACCAAAACCAAATGAAACGCGTTGTTAAATATAGCATTTATGCCTTTGTCGTCCTATTGTTCATCAACTTCGGCGTAAAGGCCTATTGGAAATTGAAGTCATATTCATACGGCTCTTACTTGAAGGATGCGTGGATGTATTGTCACGAAAAGGGCTTGAACGAAGACTATTGCCTCTTCGTCGACTTCTCGCGTCCATCAGGCGAAGACCGCATAGCCCTCTACGACTTTAAGACGCAGTCGATGGTTTATGCCGCTCCCTGCGCCCACGGCAATGGTAAGGGCAACACGGCTTGGCGGCCTAAATTTTCAAATGAAGAAGGCAGCCACTGCTCCGTTACAGGACATTTTAAGGTGGGCTGCAAGGGCTATTCGCGCGCAGTAGGCATGCATTTCAAACTTGATGGCTTGGACGCCGGTAATAGCAATGCTCATCAGCGTCATATATACATTCACGCTTCAAAATATGTTGGTATAGCCGCAATGTTCACCTCTTATCTGTCGCTCACTGATGCTTCGCAAGGTTGCTTTACCACGAGTGAGGCGATGTTGAAAAAGATTGCTGAAATTCGTGCGAAGTGCGACAAGCCACTTTTACTTTATGCCTATTACGAATAGCCGATAACCGGATCTCGCTTCGCAGCATATCCTTGCATAAAAGTATAGTTAAGAAACCAACCGTTAGCTTGAAAAAGCTGCTGCTCATAAGCATCCTTGCACTGACTTCGTTGAGTGCCTCTGCTCAGATATGTGTCATAGATGGGCAACTCGTTCCCGACTCTCTCTTACGTGTAAGCGTTGATGAGATGCGCTCCGACTCGGCCAAGCAGATTGTTTCCAAGCGCTTAGGTTGCCTTTCTCCCTTTGCCATTGATACCATACAAATACTGCCTAAAGAAAAGCAACAGGTCTTCTGCAAGCCGCCATCAGATATTATCATGATACGAACCAATACTTTAGCTCAACTACAATGGGTTGTAAACGGGAAAATCGCAAAACCTAAGAAACTACTAACAATAATTGATTACAAACTATCGCCTACGTGCTTAGAAGCAGCCCTGCCCAAAGGTGTAAAACCCCAAAAGATTATTTCTATACAAATATTGGTGCCCAAGAATTATACCATTAGGCCAGAGGCGAGACCAACCGTAATTGTAGAAACCAAAAAGTAGACCGAGTGGATGCTAAGGTGTGCGACTCATCGGAGGGAATAAGGAAAAGATGTGCTTTTCTAATTACGTTCTCTCCCCTTCCTGAGTTTTTGTCTCTCATCCGGCACATATCCTTTGGAAAGAAAGAGGGACAAAAGAATTAAACGTTTAGCTATGTGGTTTTGAAAAACCATTTTTTGTATCTTCGCCACAAATCTTCACACTTATGAAATCTAAATTTCTTCTCCCTTCTCTCAGTTTGCTGGCGATGGCTGCTGCGGCACAGCGTGCCGATCGCCCCAATGTGTTGCTCTTAGTGGCAGACGATTTGGGCTATGGCGATTTGTCGTGCTATGGTGCAAAGCGCGTTTCTACACCTGTTGTTGATAGTTTGGCAAGTCGCGGCACACGCTTCACGGATATGCACGCTTGCGCCAGTACGTCCACTCCTTCGCGCTATTCCCTCTTGACGGGTAAGTACCCTTTCCGCCGAGAAGGCACTGATGTGGCGCCTGGCGATGCGGGACTTATCATTGATCCGCTGGAATACACCTTAGCAGATCTCTTCAAGGAAGCGGGGTATCGCACGGCTGCCATCGGAAAATGGCACTTGGGATTGGGGGCTGAAACAGGGAAACAGGATTGGAACGGTAAGCTCGATGTGACTCCTGCCGATATAGGTTTCGACTATCACTATCTGATGGCGGCCACGGCCGACCGCGTGCCGTGTGTGTTTATAGAACAAGGGCGCGTGGCCAACTATGATGCTTCAGCACCCATACAAGTGAGCTATCGGAAGAACTTCCCTGGTGAACCAACGGGACGCACTCATCCCGAGATGCTCAAACTCCTGCCCAGCCATGGTCACGATATGTCCATCGTCAATGGCATCAGTCGCATAGGCTATATGAAAGGTGGCGGCAAAGCCCTTTGGCGCGACGAAGATATTGCCGACTCTATCGCTGCCCACGCCATCAATTTCATCTCTCAAGAAACGGACAAACCCTTCTTCATGTACCTCTGTACCAATGACGTACACGTTCCACGCTACCCTCATGAGCGTTTCCGCGGCAAGAGTCCGATGGGACTGCGCGGCGAAGCTATCTTGCAGTTCGATGAAACCGTCCGACAGGTGGTGACGGCTTTGCGCGAGAAGGGATTAGACAAAAACACGCTCATCATCATCACGAGCGACAACGGCCCTGTACTCGATGATGGTTATCGCGATGAGGCTTGGAAGCTGGCGGGCAGTCACAATCCGTCAGGTCCTTTCCGCGGCGGAAAATACAGCAGCTACGAAGGTGGCACTGCTGTTCCGTTCATTGTTTACTGGCCCAAACATGTCAAAGCGGGCTCAACGAGCAACGCACTCTCATCACATATCGACTTGGGAGCTTCGCTTGCGCAGCTGATTGGTGCAAAAGTTCCTCAAGGGGCTTTTCCCGACAGTCGACAACACCTGAGGCAGCTACTCGGCAAATCTCACCGCAATCGCAACTTTGTTGTTACGATGCCCAACAATCGCAGCGTTGACCTCCGCGTGGGACGGTGGAAATATATCCCTGCCAGCCGTGGCTACGCCGAAGCTTGGCAAACTCACATTGAAACGGGCTACCAACTCAGGCCGCAACTCTACGACCTTCGCCACAGTCCCTACGAAGGGCAAGAACTCTCCTCTCGCTATCCACACTTGGCTCGCCGCTTGCAGAAAGTACTGGATAAGATTGTGAAGCAATAAAAAAACTCCTTTATCTTACCGGTTACATCCTCGAAGTTTTGAACGCATAAAAATATCCTTATTGCGCCAGCTGACACCCTTATTCTGTCAACTGGCTTCTTTATTGTATTCGCAAACGCAATAAGGAAAAGTCGGTGTATTTCTCCTCTATTTGGAGAAATACACCGACTGATTAAAAGGGATTTTGCTCTTCTTCGACGTGACGCGAAGAATGTAGCATTGATTAAAGCACTATTTTCTTCACAATTTGCTTACGCCCTTGACTTACAACTACGATATAGGAGCCATGAGCAAGAGAGAAAGAGATAGAATTGTGTGCCTTCTTTTCGGCTAATTTCTTGCCTTCTGTGCTATAAACCAAGATGCGCGCGTTATTAAGACCGGAGATATTCAGCATTTCACCTTGCGTAGAACAATGTACGTTATCGAGTGCAGCATTCGTTACAGAAAGTACTTCGAACTCTTCGATGTTCGTGAAGGTCTTCCAACCTGGTGCTTGACTGTAAGCTTCTTTTGCACCTTGCGGGACATACAACGTAGCTGCTTCGATGTCGGCGATATCAGAGAAAGCTAAATCATCGAGTGCGGGAGGCGTTGTACTATAAGAGTATACCTTTGCGATAGACTGACAGCCGCGGAACGCATTAGCGCCGATAGTTGCATCTTTGGGCACATTGAGCGTAACAATAGCCGAGCCTTGCAATGCTTGCTCGCCAATATAAGTAACGCCCTCTTGCGGCAGGTTGAAACTTGCCAATCGGAAGCAAGCTTTGAAGCAGAAGTCACCGATTCGCTTCAGTACCTGACAATGCTCAATCTTCAGATCTACCAAATTGGCTGCACCGATGAAAGCATAGTCTTCCAACACTTCAACATCAGCAGGAAGCACGAGCTTTTGTGGCAGGAAGTTGAAAGCAAAAGCATATTTCTCTATTTTCTTAATATCATTCGGAAGTTCGATAGGCTTTGGTTCTTGCCCTGGTTGTACGAATGAGGGATAGTGCATCAGAGCACGATCTGCCTTGCGGATGAGCATTCCGTCGACAGTCTCGAAGTAATCGTTGCCGCCCAGAATCTTCTTGATTGGAATAGCGAAAGTGAATGCGCCTGTACGCACCTTTTCTACCGAAGCGGGGAGCGAGAAGGTCTCTTTTTGATAAGCCGTGGCTACTTGTATCAACTCTTTGCCGTCTTTTGTATAGACTGCGTTGTCTACAGAAGTGAAGTGTTGGTTTTCAGGTACAACAACCAACTTCTTCAACTGACCGCAGAACATAAAGGGAAGTTCGCCGATACTTTCTACCTGCGCAGAAATCGTCAAACCGGTCAGACTTGAGCCTTTGAAGGCAAAGTCGGCAATATGCTTCACGTTGTTAGGCACAACAACATCACCTACAGCATTCCATTTCACCAGTGTATCGCCAGCAATGACGGGAGCGTGGTCATCTTCTTGGTGTCCTGATACCTCGCAAACCAAGCGAACAGAGAGATCGCTCGTCACATTATTGATGCGCAACTCTTGATCTTTTTCCGTTCTCTCTTCATCATTAACAATCCAAGTACCTACTTTGTATCCGGTTTTCGGAAGAGCCATGAAGATAATATCTTTGCCACTGGCTATAGCTTCGCCACTGGCAACAGGCGCTCCCTCTGCTGTACGAGCTGAGATGGAACCATTGCCGCTAAGCTCTTCATAGTTAATAACAACAGAACCTTCGTTGCGCTCAAAGCGAACGAGGAAATCGAGAGTCTCAGTCGGCGTAATCGTCCACGTAGTCTTACCTTTCAGTTCGTTCTTCTCAACGTACTTACCGTCGCGATCTTCAAAGAGCCAATCGGTCACGTTGTAGCCTTTAACTGGCGTTGCAGTAAACGTAACGCTCTTGCCGGTCGGAACAATCTCGCTACTCTTAATTTCTTTACCATCCATTACGGCTGTAACCGTACCGCCAGCAGGCGTTGCCGACTTAAAGAATATGCGATTACCTTCTGGGAGTTTGTTGCAATATGCCACAATATTAAGGTCTTGATCTACCGACTTAATCTCAAGAACTTTCGCGTTTTGAGGGTCACCGTCAACCCTATTTCCATTCACCGTCCAGTGAGAGAATTCATAAGTCGTGAATTTATAGCGGCACTCCATTTTAAGTGTGCTACCTTCAGCCACTTCCCCCTCCGTTTTCAACAGTGACAGGTCCCGTTGTCCAAGCCTCGATAAAGCCTGAACCTTCCGGTTCCACCTTGAAGTTTACGCGATATTTCTTCAGTTCGCTTGCTGGCGCACCAACGATAATCTTCGCTTTCTTATAATATTGTTCCAATGCCGTTTTCACCGTTTCGTTGGCTACATAGATCGTCAGCGAAGTTTTATCAGCTGGTCCGCCATTGTTGTAGTTGCTAAAAGCTGTAAACTGTGTACTTTCGTGAATATCAACGAGCTTTATACCGCCGATTTGGCTAAATGACAAGAAGCCTACGTTTCTAATTTGGGCAGATAGATGCTTTCCAAAGCATCAGCAGAGAGGAAGCTAGATTCGCCAATCGTTGTCACAGATTTACCAATGATTGTTTGCAGCGTCTTCACATTCTGAGCAGCACCGTCAGCAATGGTCGTTGTTTCATCGGGTAGCGTGATCTTCGCAAATTGTGGGAGAATGATTACAGCTTCCGCCTTGTCTTTTGAAAGCACTGTACCATCCGCCACCACATAAGCTGCTTGCGCATTTGTGATCTTAAATTCAGTTATGTTCGGGTCGTTGTTGAAAGGATTCTTTTCAATCTTTTCCAAAACGCCGCCTAAAACAATCTTCTGGAGTGAGGAGCAACTGAAGAATGCGTTCTTGCCAATGCGCTTAATGGCTGGCATTTCGAGCGTTGTGAAGCCGTTGTTGTCGCAAGAGGCAAAGGCGTCTTCACCTATTTCTTCAACATTCGGCATCTTTACCGACTTAATGCCTTTGCATTCTTTAAAGGCTTCTTTGCCGATTTTCTTCACTTGGTTGAAGTCGACAGAGGTGATTTCTTCGTTGGAAGAGCGACGCGATATGCCAAAAGCGGGAGCTCCTCCCCATTCATCTTCTCCGCCACCCCACTCACCACTGGTCTCATGGAAGCAATTCGGAGCAATTTCAACTACACCATCAGGAATCTTAATGTCTCCCGATGCCATTGGCCAACTTATCAGCACGCCATCTTGGATGTTCTGCGCTTTGATGCCAAAGGTCGAGGCTATCAAAGAGAACAGAAAGAAAAGAGTAAACTTTTTCATTTGTAATAATTAAGTTAATATTCTATTTTGTCTGCTTTGCTCGCAAACTCTTGGTATTGCTTCTTTAAAAAATCATTTACAGCCTCACCATATTGACGACAGTTTACAAGACTAAAAGTATAGCGTTTACAAAAATAAGTAGTCGTTTTGATTTTTTCAAACATTTCCTTATAAAAGTGCACTTGTCCATATTCCATCAAGGGTTGCAATAAGACAGCAAGATATGAGAAAGTACCTCTATTTGTTCAGATACTATTTTTGTATTGCTACGAGGATTAGACCTCTCTTTCTCCTCAAAAAGCATACGGAAATTGGGGAAGTTAGTAGGAATTTAGTAATTTCGCCTAATAAACGTAAAATGCTCTATTTATGCCCGATAATACAGGAAAGGACTTGAAAATGTTTTATTCCATCTCCGAAGTTGCGGAGATGTTTGATGTGCAGCCCACACTGTTGCGCTATTGGGAGAAACATTTTCCGCAAATTGTTCCGAAACGGCTGAATCGCAATGTCCGCCAATACACGCAAGATGAAATCAATAAGATTCGGGTGGTGTATAACCTGGTAAAGGTGCGCGGATTAAAACTCGATGCTGCTGCCAAGCTGATCAAGAAAAACCGCGGAGGAGAGGAGAAAAAAACAGAAGTGGTTACACTCTTGCAGGATATCCGCGAGGAGTTGCTCACCATCAAAGACAAACTGAATCAACTGTAAGAGAGTTTTGAAATCGAAAACAGTCTATGTCTGCTCCCATTGTGGGGCAGATTCTCCTAAATGGATAGGTAGATGTCCCGCTTGTGGAGAATGGAACACCTATAAAGAAATGACCATCCGACCGATGAGTGCTTCTTCGGCCGAATCAATTGCTGATACCGCGCTGGGGCGAGGCTTGAAGCGCAACAAGCCCATCCCTCTGGTGGAGGTTTCGGGAAAGGAACTTCCACGCTTGGATATGCACGATGCTGAATTGAATCGCGTGTTGGGTGGCGGCCTTGTGCCGGGTTCTTTGGTGCTTTTGGGTGGCGAACCAGGCATCGGCAAATCCACTCTTCTCTTACAAACTATCTTACACCTCCAAGAGCGTGTGCTCTATATCAGCGGAGAGGAAAGCGAGCAGCAAATCAAGTTGCGCGCCGACCGCTTGGGCATATCTCCCGCCAACATTTTGCTGCTCTGCGAAACGAATATGGAGCAGATTTTTACGCATATCAAAAACGTGGAGCCGCAGCTCATCGTGGTTGACTCGATACAGACGATGACCACCGAGTTGCAGGAATCAGCAGCGGGGAGCGTGACGCAAATTCGCGAATGCGCCGCAGCTCTCCTCAAATATGCTAAAGAAAGCAGCGTCCCCGTGGTGCTGGTGGGTCACATCACGAAAGATGGCGCCATTGCCGGACCAAAGGTGCTCGAACATATTGTGGACACCGTTCTTCAGTTTGAAGGCGACCGCCACTACCTCTACCGAATTCTTCGCAGTATCAAAAACCGCTTTGGGAGTACTTCCGAACTCGGTATCTACGAGATGCGCACCGAGGGGTTACGCCCCGTGGGGAATCCCTCCGAACTGCTGCTCACTCAAGCCAATGAGGGATTGAGCGGGGTGGCCATTTGTGCCGCTATCGAAGGCGTTCGCCCCTTCCTCATCGAGGTGCAAGCACTCGTCAGCACGGCTGCATACGGCACTCCACAGCGAAGCGCGACGGGTTTCGACCTCCGCCGACTCAATATGTTGTTGGCAGTTTTGGAAAAACGCGTAGGGTTCAAACTCGGACAAAAGGATGTGTTTCTCAACATTGCAGGAGGTATCCGCGTAACTGATCCCGCCATTGATTTGAGCGTCATTGCCAGTGTGCTCAGTAGCAATGTGGACACCGCCATTGAACGTAGCGTTGCTATGGCAGGAGAAGTGGGACTGAGCGGTGAGATCCGCCCCGTCACACGTATTCAGCAGCGCATTGCCGAAGCTTCTAAACTCGGATTCCAGCAGTTCTTATTGCCCGAACAGAGCATGAAAGGCCTCGACATAAAAGCACCTGGCATCGAACTTGTGCCTGTTCGCACTGTCACGGAAGCCCTCCGCGCACTGTTTGGATAAGGATTTGAGCACAGACCTCTCGTGAGTTGAAGCAACTGAGAAAAATCATTGTTCACGGTGCTTTTTCTCTTGTAAAATAGAAACTAAGTATGCAAAAAAACAAATACAATTACGCGTAACGCCCGATGTAGCTTTTCAGCCCAGCGTGTTGCGCGAATATGTGGCTCGCGAACTCGCTTGCGATGGGCGCACTATCAAGGCCGTCCACATTCGCAAGCGGAGCATCGATGCGCGCCAACGTTCCGTTTTCGTGAATCTTTCCCTCAATATATACATCAATGAAGAGCCGCCAGCTCTCGATTATGAGCAAGTGGCGTATAAGGATGTTTCTCACGCCGACCGCGTCATTGTGGTGGGCGCAGGTCCTGGTGGACTCTTTGCCGCCTTGCGCCTCATCGAACTCGGATTACGCCCCGTGGTGCTCGAACGCGGAAAAGATGTTCGCGAACGGCGCAAAGATATTGCACTCATCTCACGCGAGCACAAAGTGGATGCCGAGAGCAACTACTCCTTTGGAGAAGGCGGTGCGGGGGCTTATTCCGATGGAAAACTCTATACGCGCAGCAAGAAAAGAGGCAACTCCGATAAGATTCTCCGCGTTTTCTGCCAGTTTGGAGCATCTACCGATATTCTTGTCGATGCGCATCCACACATCGGTACAGACAAGTTGCCGCGCGTGATAGAGAACATGCGCAATCAGATTATCGAAAGTGGCGGCGAAGTCCACTTCCAAACGCGTGTTGATGCTTTCCTCTTCGAAGGAGACAAAGTGATAGGTGTTCAGACGGCAAAGGGCGAACACTTCCGCGGTCCGGTTATCTTAGCCACGGGGCATAGTGCGCGCGACGTGTATCGCTATCTCTACCAAGCGGGAGTGGAAGTGGAAGCCAAGGGACTTGCCGTGGGCGTCCGTTTGGAACACCCCTCTCAGCTCATTGATAGCATTCAGTATCATAATCGCAACGGGCGCGGGCGTTTTCTTCCCGCAGCCGAATATAGTTTTGTCACTCAAGCCAATGGGCGCGGCGTTTACAGTTTCTGCATGTGCCCTGGCGGCTTTGTAGTGCCAGCAGCGAGTGGGCCAGAACAAATCGTGGTGAATGGTATGAGTCCGAGCAACCGCAATGGAGCGTGGTCCAACTCGGGAATGGTAGTAGAAACTCGCCCTGAAGATATCGACGGCGAACTAGCTCCCTTCATGGCTGAAGCTATGCAAGACGAACATTTCGCTGCGGCACACGCCGACTTCTCTAATCCAGAAAATCCGCTACGCCTTATGTACTTCCAGGAAGCACTGGAAAAGGCGTGTTGGCTGCAAGGGCAACGGCGTCAAACGGCTCCAGCTCAGCGCATGGCCGATTTTGTGAACAATCGCCTTAGCTACGATCTCCCCAAATCGAGCTACGCTCCCGGCGTGGTTTCTTCACCGCTCCATTTCTGGATGCCGAAGTTTATCAGCTCCCGCTTGCAGGAGGGCTTCCGCTATTTTGGTCAGCGCAGTCGCGGCTTCCTCACCAACGAAGCTCTCGTCATTGCTGCCGAAACCCGCACGTCGAGCCCCGTCCGCATCCTTCGCAACCCCGAAAACCTGCAACACATCCGCATTGAGGGTCTCTTCCCCTGTGGCGAGGGAGCAGGCTATGCCGGAGGTATCGTATCAGCCGGTGTCGATGGCGAACGCTGTGCTGAGGCTGCAGCAGCCTATTTGGGGAAATAAGCCAGATTGCAACAGAAGGAAGTAAAGAGTGAGCCTCTAAAATCCGCTGAAAGTTGTAATAAATCACATTAAAGACAAACTATTTATAACGGAAAGTACTACCTTTGCGTCACGAAAATAGAATAATTACTAATTTTATCTACTATAAAACCACATGAAACCAACATTATTCCTTTTGGCTGCTGGTATGGGCAGTCGTTATGGTGGTCTGAAACAATTAGATGGTCTTGGCCCTCACGGCGAGACAATCATGGACTATAGCATCTACGACGCTATCAAAGCTGGCTTCGGCAAGCTTGTGTTCGTTATCCGCAAGGACTTCGAAGAGGATTTCCGCAAGGTGGTGCTTTCTAAGTACGAAGGCCACATTCCCTGCGAAGTTGTATTCCAAAGCCTCGATAAGTTGCCCGAGGGCTTCACTATTCCCGAAGGCCGCACAAAACCCTGGGGTACAAATCACGCTGTCATGATGGGTAAGTCAGTGATTAAAGAACCGTTTGCTGTTATCAATTGCGACGACTTCTATGGTGCTGATGCTTTCCGCGTGATGGGTAAATTCCTCTCCGAACTACCTGAAAATTCTGAGAAGAAGTACGCCATGGTGGGCTTCCGCGTTGGCAATACGCTTTCCGATTTAGGTACAGTTTCTCGCGGCGTTTGTGAGAACGACGACCATAAACACCTCACCAGCGTTGTAGAGCGCACAAAGATTCAACGCCTCGACGGCGTGGTGAAGTATCTCGACGACAACGGCGAGTGGGTAGCTATTGAGGACAACACCCCTGTATCAATGAACTTCTGGGGCTTCACTCCCGAATACTTCCAGTACTCCGACGAGATGTTTAAGGAATTCCTTTCCGACCCGAAGAATCAGGAAAACTTGAAGAGCGAATTCTTCATTCCCTTAATGGTTGACAAACTCATCCACAAGGACGGAGCCACTTGCGAAGTTCTCGACACCACCAGCCAATGGTTCGGCGTGACTTACAAAGAAGACCGCCCCGAAGTGGTTGCTAAACTCGCTAAATTGCACGAAGAAGGCATTTATCCCGAAAAGATGTTCTAAAAAGGACGTCATACATAATAGAATTAGAGAGCATATCCCCCATTGCGTGGATATGCTCTTTTTCGTTTATTAGTGCTAACATTCTGGTAATGTCTGAAAAAGTGTGTAAGATTCTCCTCGTCCTTGCCCTCATGCTTGGGGTACCCCAAGCATGAGGGCAATTTGTGATGTTGATATTTCTTTGCCATTTTACCATATTTTCCACTCCCGAAAATACGGCAGCCGTCTTGCATATGTCCCTTCTGTTTTCTCCTTGGCAACAGATCCCAATAGATAAACCACAGAGGCGGGAGAAGGCATCGCCCCGCGCATGAGCAAGGTGCGCTTGTAACTTCGATTCAATCGTTCTACCCAGTTAGTAGAGTAAATCATTCGACGCACACTTTCGGAGAACCTCAAATAGGTAAAATAGGCCGCATTGCGCTCATTGCCCAAACGGGCAAGGCTCGGGTACTTTTTGCCCCAACGCTGCGCAAAGGTACGCAATTTCTCATAGGCCGCAAGAGGCGTCATGTCGGTATGCTCTATGGGAAAGAGTTCTTTGAGTTCCTCGCCAATCTCGGCTTTGTCTTTCGAGGAAACAGTGTTCAGCACCTTCCGTTTGAAATGCACAACGCAAAGTTGGTGCAGTGCCGTGGGAAAAGCAGAACATACCGCATTTTCGATGCCGCTCAAAGCATCGGATACAATCAAGTCGATTTGTTTCACGCCACGTTCCTTGAGGGCTTGCAGTTCCATTTCCCAAGCAATTGCGCCTTCTGTGGGGTGATTTACTACCGTGAGCACCTCACGACTGCCGTCGGGCAGCAGTCCCAACATCGTGTAGTAAGCCTCCTTCGAGACGCTCCCGTCGCGACGCGTGGAACAGAACGTGGCATCAATGTAGACGGCTAAATAGTGAGGAGAAAGTTGGCGCGAAAGCCACTCTTGGATCTCCTTATAACAAGCCCCAGCCAGATAGCTCACCTGCTGTTTGCTGTAAAGGTGACCGTAGATGCGACGACCCACCTCGGCAATGTCTTCACAGGAGAGTCCACGGGAATACAACTCGTAAAAAAGCTGCGTGCGCTCACTCTCCTGAGAGGATAAAATACCAAGAATGATAGGTTGAAAAGCATTGGAACGCGTACGAGGGATGCGAAGTTGAAAACTCCAACCATGACCCCGCCAACGACGGGGACGGAAACCATTGGCTTGTTCACCCGCATGTTCCGCGAGAAAGAGGGCGCGCTCCTGCTTGGAAAAACTATCCAAAAGCACGCGAAACAACTCATTAAAACCTGCCTCACTTGAGGCCATTTCAGAAATTAATTCCGATCTTTGTTCACTTGTAAGCTTCATTGTTCTTTCTTTGATTTTTTTTATTCACTACAAATATAAGAACTTTGGAGCTTACACACTTTTTTAGGACAGTATCAACATTCTCCTACCAGAAAAAACTTGGAATTTCTTGTCACGTTGTCACAGAACGAGAAAATAAGCTGAAAAACAGCTTCTTATAACCCAAATTCGGTTTAAGAAACGCTCTTTCATGAGTTTCTTAAACCGCACACGCATCCTTTCGGCCTTGCCCTAAACCGAAGTATAATTGTTTCACGCAAATTATAGGTTAGAATAAAGTGAGCTGTTTTACACCCTGCTTTGCATCCCTCTCAAACTCCATATTGATGGAAGGTTTGGTGTCGTAGAAAGCATACGCAGCAATGCCAGCTAAAAGGTTAACGATGAAATTAGAGATACTTCTATGGCGCGTGTGAACTATCTGTGCAACGTTCTTCAACATATCATTGATAGTCTCTATGATACTTCTCTTGCGAAGCATGATTTTATCATGCACATCCATTAATCTGTTCTTCATATTAGTTCGTATTCCTGTTACGATGTGCACACCTCTATCAAAGAGTGAAGCAAACAGTGATTGAGAAATATAACCTTTATCGGCATATAATTTTTCCAAATAAATCCTTCGTTAAATCGTTGAATACTTTTTTTGGTTACGGTCGTCTACATTGGCTCTGGTTAGAGCAAAATTGAGTAGTTCTCCTCGTTCATTACACAAAAGATGAAGTTTGAATCCATAGTACCATCCCATCGTACTTTTCCCCTTCTGGGCGTACCCTTTGAATACGCGATTACGGGATTGTCTCTTATTTTCGCACACTGGAATACGTGTAGAATCGATAAAGGCTATTCCGGTACATTCGCCCATTAATCCCAGTTTGAGAAAGAGCAATAGGGGTATTGCAACACGAGGCATACGCTCAACAAAGCGTGTATATGAGAGTAGATTGGGAAACTCTTTTTTTAGTTCTCGACAAACATAAAAGAGATAGAAATGTTTGAAATTCCGAAATGTATTGCTGTGAAACAATATGAGAATTGTGATCATTTCAGCATCACTCATTCGTCCTTTTCTCTTGCGATGTTTTGGACTATTGGCAGAGGGATTTGAGAGCGAAAGAGAGGTTTTGTTCAATTCTAAATGATATTCTTTGCAGAAATCATCTGCAATACAATAGATTTCCGTAACTTTGCTGACAAGTTTCATGAGGATTGTTATTTTGTTATATGATTGATTTTCAACAGTAAATATACAAAAAACAATCCTCTTTTTCGGCTTTTATTGAAACTTTTTTTGAGGAAAAAGAAGTATTGCTTATCCCGAATTGGGGTTTCTTATAGGGTGTGACAACAAAAAACAACAGACAGAGAAGAGCCTTCCTACCTATAAATGCCCGCAATCCTTATTGCAGCCTTCACCACAATAAGCGTATCAGCTGACGCAATAAGGCTATCAGCCGACATCCTTATTGCATTTCCAAATACAATAAGGACTTATATCATTCCGAAGTAAGTACAAAAAAGAGGGCATCGAGATTGTTCGATGTCCTCTTTCTTAAATTGTTAGTTACCTTAGCTTTAAGCTTCAGCTTGGGGCTCTACGGAAACAACGCTGCGGTCGCGATTACCACGACGGAAAACAACAACACCGTCTGCCAAAGCATACAGAGTGTCGTCCTTACCCTTAGCTACGTTCTTACCAGGATAGTGAACCGTACCGCGCTGGCGAACAAGAATGTTGCCTGCTACGCAAGTTTGGCCACCCCAAATCTTAACACCTAAACGCTTTGAAGCTGATTCGCGGCCGTTCTTAGAACTACCAACACCTTTTTTATGTGCCATTTCTTAAAATAATTTTAGGGGTTAAGCAATAACTTGTTTGATTACCAACTCAGTGAACTGATGACGATAGCCGTTGAGCTTGCGATAGCCCTTACGACGCTTCTTATGGAAAATAAGAACTTTGTCACCCTTAACGAGCTTGGAAGCTACTTCTGCAACTACCTTTGCGCCGTCAACAGTGGGAGCGCCTACAGTTACCGTGCCGTCTGCGTCTACCAGCAGCACCTTGTCAAATTCAACAGTTTGGCCGTCTTCTGCATTCTGCAAGTGATTGACGAAGAGCTTCTTGCCCTCTTCTGCCTTGAACTGCTGACCGTTAATCTCTACGATTGCGTACATTATAAATTATTGTTTAAACGGATTTTTCCGGGAGGCGGAAGAATCTATTGAATGTCCACGCTGTTCGGCGCAGTGTGGTAGCGCGTCGCTTTGTTTCTCTTCGATTTTCTTCACTTTTTCGGCCCCTTCGGACTCAATGCGGGTGCAAAAGTAGTACTTATTTATATAAAAACAAAATCTTTTGGCGCGGAAAATGCTTTTAATCAGCGAATTTCGCCCCATCATTTTTAGTTTTCCACATAAAAAAACAGAATTTGCCTACGCTCGTAACACCTTTACTTATCCAACTTACGCACTTTCCGCTTTCTTTTTTAGAAATTCCTGTAATTTTCATATCTTTGCTGCAAAGAAAGACTGATTCCCTATGAAAAAAATTCTGATGATGCTTTGGGCTGCTCTCTGCCTGCAAGCTACAGCACAAACGGCGAAAGAAGTGCAGGCCGATTTCCAACAGCGCTTCAAAAATTCAGTTTGCACACATCCGCAAGAAGCGCTGAAACTGGCGAAGACACCGCAGGAACGCGATGCGCTCCAATTTCTGTATGCCTACATGGACTGGCCCGATGTGACGGATTATGACCCACAGTTCATGCTGGATAATGCGCGCTTAGCGCTCCAAACTCGCACTGATTTTCCTTGGGGGAAACAAATCCCCGACCGTGAATGGCAGCATTTTGTTTTGCCCGTTCGCGTCAACAATGAACATCTCGATTCATTCCGTATAAAAACCTACGAAGTGCTCCGAAAACGTGTGCGCTACATGAATTGGCACGATGCAGCTCTCGAAGTAAACCATTGGTGCCACTCGGTGATGACCTATCGCCCTTCAGATGCGCGCACCTCCAGCCCTCTGGCTTCCATGCGCACTACTACGGGGCGTTGCGGCGAGGAGAGTACGCTGGCGGTGAGTGCTCTTAGAGCCGTGGGCATACCGGCACGCCAAGTGTACACCCCACGTTGGGCGCACACCGATGATAACCACGCATGGGTGGAGGCTTACGTCGATGGAAAATGGCAGTTTCTCGGTGCTTGCGAACCAGCTGCGGAATTGAACATTGCGTGGTTCACCAGCCCGCAGCGCGTGGTATGTTGATGAATACTACCGTCATGGGACGATACCAAGGCGAAGAACAAATCCTCCAGCAATATCCGTTGCAAACCACTATCAACGTGACAAACAACTACGCTCCTGTTGAACGACGCAGCGTGCGCATTGTCGATGCTGAAGGGCGTAAAGTGCGCGACGCAAAGGTGCGCTTCGGTCTTTATAATTATGCTGAATTTTATACGCTCTATTCCACTCAGTCGGATGCTCGCGGTGAAGCCTCGCTCATCTGCGGTAAGGGCGATCTCCTTGTTTGGGCAGCAAAGGATGGACGTTACGGTTTTGCAAAAGTTTCGCCGAATCAGGGCAAACATCCCACAGAGATACGCCTTACTCATAAAGCGGGCGATCGCTTTGAAACTGACTTAACGCTCACTCCCCCTCCCGTGAGCAACAACTATCCGAAAGTGTCGCCCGAAGCCGAAGCTCTCAACAATAAGCGATTGGCGCAAGAAGATGCTCAGCGCATGAAATGGCCTTCAGTCTGGCCAAACGAGAAGAAGGTGGAGGAAATAGGTGAAGTATTAAACTACGATGCTGCCCGCTTGCAGCCGCTCTTCAAAAAATCGGAGGGGAACTTCATGGCGCTCTACGATGTGCTTGAATATTTCAACCAAGAAATAATGTATGCATATTATCGAAGAATTTGACGCAAAAAGACCTTGTTCTCCACGTACTCGAAAGTTTAACAGACAAAGATTTGCGCGACTTTGATGAGCGGGTTATCATCAACCACATCGAGCAAATCGAGAAGCAGCTGTCCACACCGAGCGCAACGAAAGTGGGCGAAGAGGACTTCCAACGCAACTTATACTACGTGCTCTGCCCTCGCATCTCAACGGAAGATCTCACACCGTGGCGCGAAGAGCTGGCTCAAACCGTGGAAACAATCCGAACATTCACTCATACCGACGAACAAGTGGCGGCAATCATGCAGAAACTAAATGGCGTGAAGACCGACACCACACCCGCTTCACGCTTCATCCCTCAAGCTCCCGCCACGGTGCTATCCTCGCAGCAAGCCTCAGCCACTTCCAAAGGTATCTGCTTCGTGGCAATGTGCCGCACATTGGGCATTCCCGCTCGCCGCGATGAAGTGACGAGCAATTTCCAATATTGGGATGGCGAATGGAAAACAGTAGATTTCGGTCCAACGCAAGCTGCCGCGAACTCTCAGTTGTCCCACCTTGCTCTCTCCTATTCTCCGCGTCGCTTCATGGAAAATCCTTCCTACTATTCCCACTTCTCCCTCTCACGCCTCGAAGACGGACTACCAAAGCTGCAAGGCTATGACGAGAACGCTACTTGGGCGGAAACATTCAAAAAGGGCGTAGAAGTGGGGCACGGCGATTATCTGCTCACTTCCGGCACACGTTTAGCCGACGGCAGTGTGCTCTGCCATATCAGTATATTCCCCGTAGCAGCCGACACCACGGTACAGCTCGTTATGCGGGAGGATTCCAGCCAGGTGAGCGTTATCGGTTCGTTCAACGCTGAGAACATCTACCACGACCTTGAGGAAGCCAAAGAGAAGAGCGTTCTCTCCACCACTGGGCGCGGCTATTTCATCGTTGGATTACTCAAAGCCAACAACGAGCCGAGCACCCATATTCTCCACGATATTGAAGCCAGTCGTTCCGAGCTTGAAAGCTGGGGGCGTACCATTCTTATGCTCTTCCCCACGGCAGCAGAGTACGATTCGTTCATGAAACGTCGCAGCGAATTTCCTAACCTGCCGAAAAATCTTCGCTTTGGTATCGACAGCAAACAGCAAGTGGCCAACGACCTCTTTGGTAGCGGCTTGACGCAAAGCCCCGAACGCCCCGTTGTGATTATCGGCGACACGTTCAACCGCGTTGTATTCTTCAGTCAGGGCTATACCATCGGCATGGGGCAGCAACTCACAAAGACTATCGGTAAACTCTAACGCGACATTTTTAACGACGTCAAGATTCCACAAGCCCACTCCGCGAACACATCCTTCGCGTGAGTGGGCTTGCCTTTGTTTTCTTCGGGCGCCAGTAAGGGCACAGAATAAGGAAAACAAGGTGTGGAACTTTGCGTTTCAGCCACTTTGCAGTATTTTTGCACCTTTAGAAAAAGAAAACTAATAAAATACAGAATAATGACAGCAAACGAAATTCGCGAGTCGTACAAGAAATTCTTCGAAAGCAAGGGACACACGATTGTACCTTCTGCTCCGATGGTTGTCAAGGACGACCCCACGCTGATGTTTACAAATGCCGGCATGAATCAATGGAAAGATATCATCCTCGGCACGCGTGATCCAGAACCGCGCCGTCGTACAGACTCACAGAAGTGTCTGCGCGTGAGCGGCAAGCACAATGACCTTGAAGAAGTGGGTCACGACACTTATCACCATACTATGTTTGAGATGCTCGGTAACTGGAGTTTTGGCGATTACTTCAAAGAGAAAGCGATCGACTATGCTTGGAGTATCTCGTCGATGTTCTGCACCTCGATCCGAAAGATCTCTACGTTACCGTGTTTGAGGGATCTAAGGAAGAAGGCCTTGAGCGCGACGACGAAGCAGCCAGCTTCTGGGCTAAACACGTTCCAGCCGACCATATCATCAACGGCAACAAGCACGACAACTTCTGGGAGATGGGCGACACAGGTCCCTGCGGTCCTTGCTCCGAAATCCATGTCGATTCTCGCCCAGCAGAAGAGAAAGCAAAAGTGCCAGGGCGTGAACTCGTTAATAAGGATGATCCCCAAGTTATCGAAATCTGGAACATCGTATTCATGCAGTACAACCGCAAAGCGGATGGCACTCTCGAACCACTTCCTATGCACGTCATCGATACGGGTATGGGCTTCGAACGCTTAGTGCGTATGCTGCAGGGTAAGAACTCCAACTACGACACCGATATTTTCCAACCCATCATCAAGAAAGAGGAACAACTCTCCGGCTTTACTTATGGTAAGGAAGAAAATGTTGATGTGGCCATGCGTGTGGTTGCTGACCACCTCCGTGCCATCGCTTTCTCCATTGCTGACGGTCAGTTGCCCAGTAATGCGAAAGCGGGTTATGTGATTCGCCGTATCCTGCGCCGTGCAGTGCGCTACGCCTACACTTTCCTGAATCAGAAACGAGCTTTCATCTATCAGCTCATCCCTACCTTCGTGAAAGAAATGGGTGGAGCCTATCCCGAACTTGTTGCGCAGCAGGAGCTCATCACCCGCGTTATCAAGGAAGAGGAAGATAGCTTCCTCCGCACTTTGGCAACAGGTATCAACCTGCTCGATGGACTTATTCGTGAAACCAAGGCAGCTGGTAGCGACACACTTGATGGTGCTAAGGCTTTCACGCTTTTCGACACTTACGGTTTCCCCTTCGATCTCACGGAACTCATCTGCGCTGAGCAGGGACTCAAGACGGACGAAGAAGGCTTCAACGTTGAGATGCAAAGCAAAAGGAACGCGCTCGCAATGCTGCGGCAGTAGAAACTGGCGACTGGGTAGTGCTTCGCGAAGGTGAAGACAAGTTTGTGGGGTGGGACGAAACAGAAGCCGACTGCCATATCCTGCGCTACCGCAAAGTGCAGCAGAAGAAACAAACCTACTACGAGCTCGTGCTCGACACTACTCCTTTCTATGCGGAGATGGGCGGCCAGGTGGGCGACAAAGGTATTCTTCGCAGTGCGAACGAAACAGTTCAGATTTTTGATACGAAGCGCGAGAACAACCTCCCCATTCATCTAACAAAACAACTGCCCGAAAATCCGGCAGCTGATTTCCGCGCAATAATCGACCTCGAAGCGCGCCGTGGTAGCGAAGCCAACCACACGGCCACTCACCTCATCGACCAAGCCCTCCGCGAGGTTCTTGGTAGCCATGTAGAACAAAGGGTTCGCTTGTTACTCCCGACTATCTGCGCTTCGACTTCTCTCACTTCCAGAAAGTGACGCCCGAAGAATTACGTAAGGTTGAACAGATCGTCAACCGTCGTATCCGCGAGGACATCCCCTTGCAGGATCATCGCAACGTACCTATGGAAGAAGCCAAGCGCATGGGCGCCATCGCTCTCTTTGGCGAGAAATACGGAGATGAAGTTCGTGTCGTACAATTCGGCAACAGCGTAGAGTTCTGCGGCGGTTGCCATGCCAAGAGTACCGGTCGTCTCGGTTTGTTCCGCATCGTGAGTGAGAGCAGTGTAGCTGCTGGCGTTCGCCGCATCGAAGCTCTCACCGGTAAGGCAGCAGAGGAGAGTGTTTATATGCAACAAGACTTGCTGACGAGTTTGAAAGAACTCTTCAACAACGCCAAGGATCTCACGGCAGCTATTCAGAAAACCATCGAAGAAAACAGCGGACTGAAAGCTCAGGTAGAGGACTTCGTGAAGCAGAAGGTGCAACAAATCAAGGCGAGCCTCCTCGAACGTGCTGAAGACATCAACGGCATCAAGGTACTTAAGAGCGTACTCCCCATGAGTATTTCTCCCGATGCTGTCAAAGACTTGGCTTTCCAGGTGTCAGGACAGTTGCCCGAGAAGATGCTCTGCGTATTGGGTTCAAGCTATGAAGGCAAACCGCTCTTAACAGTGATGATCAGCAAAGACCTCGTGAAGGACAACGCTCTTAATGCGGGACAGATGGTGCGCGAAGCAGCCAAACTTATCCAAGGTGGCGGCGGCGGTGCTCCTCACTTTGCCACAGCAGGCGGAAAAGATGTTACCGGTCTCGAAGCTGCTGTTGAAAAAGTGCTTGAATTAGCCGATCTCTAAAACGGAGATTCTCTATTATAAAAATCCCCTGCAAGCTGCTTGCTTGCAGGGGGATTTTTCTGTTGTGCTGCGCATCGTTCCGTAGATGCGGCAAAAGCTATTTTTACTTAAAGTGGATAAAAGGCAGCACGACACCAGTATTATAATAATCCAATCTCATCCAGAATTTACCTTCGGTACGATAGGTCATTTCTGCACAGAAATCGTAATTAGCAGCAGGACGTTCCAACTCCGTACTGGTCCAATATTGATTCCAAGTAGGAGGGAATGAACGACCAGCTTGTCTGAAAGCAATATCTATAAAGACTGATCTCCATTCGTATTCCGTGTTAAACTGGAAAGTATCCTTACGTTTGTTCGAGATATTATAATACGTTCCATAGCCTACGGTGCGGTACATATTCACCAATTCTCCATAAGCAGGGAGATACCATTTTCCGATGCTATCATTTAGATTTGTCGAAGGATTCTTCAACCAGTCGGCAGTTATAGCTACACCTGGATTATAGTGAGCGGCAGTATAGAAAGCTGGGAGATTTTGATCCTCAGCATGAGCCTTAGTATGATCATACGCATAAGCAGGATCGTACGTTGTTCTATACCCATTCAGCAGTGTAGGCAACTTCGGAGAGTTCGTAGCGTAATAGTCTCTATTGATATGTTCTATCCCCGTCCGATCGTTTATGTTATTCACACGCCCATCTGTTCTCAGTCCTACAGCCGTCTTTGTCTTCATACTCGTCACAAGGGCTATCGGCGTCTTTGTTTTCCAGTTATTGTTCTCTGCAAGCGTTCCCACTGTGCCGTCACTAAAGAGATACTTAAAATTGTACGACATATAAATGCGCACTGTATAGCTACCATTGGCTTCGAGCGATGTAGGGAGAATATCCTCAATGGTTTGATAGAGTTTCTCAAAAGAAAGTGGTTTCCGATAAAAGCTCACTGCCGCAGCATTCCATTTGTAGGCCTTCAAGTTTGCTCCTGCTGGGAAATACTGCAAAGACGTTTGTGCACGCTGGTAATTACCATAATAGGAAAGCCAGCTAATAAATTGTGATGCGTGAGGAACATTTTCGAACGCTCCAAATGAAACACGCGCTTGTTATTGATTTTCTCCGCTCCAGTATTGACATCCACATCGCTCTGGGAGTAGTCCACGGGCGTGAGCGTCATAGCATTCAATTCATACACGCTCTTCGTCTGAGCCATACCCGTAGTGACACTTTCGGCCGATGGAGTCATCACTGTAGCTGCGCTGACGTCAGCATCATAGGAGATAGGGGTCGGTGTTCCTGTAGTGCTATAATCTATATCCTTATTATTGAACGCCAATCCTACACCCACTATTTGAAACTTCACACGTGACCATGGATGACTCAGCACAAAGGGAACTTCAATTCTATTGTTAGGAACCGCTGTAGTTACTTTTCCCACCAATGCTTTATCGTAGTCGTCTGCAAGATTGTCATAATAGGTCTGATAGTCCTGATCCGTTGTGAGATTTGCCGTCTTATCATAGTTTGCCATGACAAGTTTGCCATCTTTTTCCTTCAGTTTGTCGTTGAAACAAACAAAGGTATATGTTCCTGCCGGAAGGTGCATCTTAGCTATATTGCCATCATCGGTAAACTTGGAACCGTCCCAATGCACTTTCAGTTCTGCTTTCTTTCTGGATTGTTCGCACTGCCTTGATAAGCAACGATGGTGAAATCGCCTGCTCCTAAAGAAGTTTGAGCAGGAGCACGGTGTTCCCCCACCTCTCTATCGTCGCGCACAATGCTAACATTGGCCGACACTTCAGGACTGAGATCCACCACCGCCTCAGCCACGTCAGGCGAAGCAGGAGCTTTTGTTGCACGGAGAGAATCCTCGCCCAATGTCTTCACGTTCCAGTCGGATGCTGCCAGCGTGAAAGCCACTCCTTTTCCTTCTTGCGCTTTATCGCCATTGTCATTCACATCTGTACACGAAGCCAGCAACAACACGCAACTGAGCAACAAGCTCCAAATAGGGAATTGATTATTTTTATTTCCTCTCATCTTTTCTGATATGTCTTTTGTTCTTTAATTCTACAAATGGAAAATACAGTATTTACCAATCATCGCCTGAGAATTCTCCTCCACCGACACCAACACCGCCAGTAGTGGGATTATTTTCTTTCCAAGGAGTTTCAGAGGCATCCTTATTACCAGAACCGGTAGTACCCGTAGGAACTACCGAACCGGCAACTACCGTTGCAAGTATTACACCAACGGCCTCACTCGCTGGTGCCACATATTTTTTTCTACACATAAAATAGCTAATAAGAATAGGAAAAATTTTTGTCTGTACTATAAGAAATCGGATGCAAAAAGTAAGAAAAAAAGAAAAGTAAAAACAAGCTGAATCATAATTATTTACTATTTCTCAACCATAACATAAAAGATTCTTTTTTTGATCATTTCAAACATGTAAAAAAATTTTTTGAATTAAAAATTCTTGGATCTTTATGCCCAGTATGCTCACATCTCAGCAAAGCGTTATTACCCTTGTCCCTAACTTTCAGCATCTCAGATATAGATACCCTAAAGTCTTTCGGAAAAGCGAAAAACTTTAGGGCTTTGAAAAAGAAAAATCCTGCCGAAGCACACAAAGAAGGGGCTTCGGCAGGACGAATAAGGTGGAAGCGCATGGGGCAAAAGGAAAAAGCCGGATGCGCTGAAGCGATTATTTCAGGATTTTTACCGTTTTAGAATTTCCGGCTGTCATGATGTCGAGGATATAGGTTCCAGCAGGCCAAGCAGTAGTGGAGAGCACAACTCGGTCTGTTCCTTTCGCCGTTCCCAACAGTCGGCCATCGGAGGTGTAGGCACGAATGCTGAGAGGGCTTGCTCCAGTCACTTCTATGCTTGCTGGCGTTGTCGTCACCTTCAAGCCATTGGCAGAAGCCTCAGCAATACCAGTGGTTTTCTTTACCACAAACACCAAATTATGGTCGGCACGCACTGCGGCAAAGTGCACCGTCGCAACGGAATCCTTACCTGCATTGAGCGTTGTCTGAACGCCGTCCTTCGTGTAGCCAGCAAGGCGGAAGCCGTCTTGAGCCACGGCCTTGACCGAAACAGTTTTTCCTGGTGCGACGGCAGCTACTAACTGCTCGCCGGCAGCTGTCACTCCTGCCTTAGGAGTGAATGTCACGTCAAGTCCTGTGGGGACAGTAACGCTGATGAGGTATTTCTCAGTGAGTGCTGCAGAAGCATCGGCTGCTGCTTTCTCATAATCGGCAGCTCCGACATAGAGGCTGGTAGCGGCCAGTTCCAAACCGGCAGTACCGCCCAACTGAAGAGGAGCCGGCGTGAGAACTTCCTCAGCATAAGCAGCATTATAGGCAGTGCCCTGCAAATTGCCATCGATATAGACTTTCACCATGCCGTTTGCCTCGCGCACAGCAGTAATCTGATGGTTGCGACCATCGTTCACCACAGAGTCAGCAGCAAAGGTGGTATGTCCCACCTTGAAGACGGGTTTTCCATTCACGAGTTCCAACTTCCACGCTCCTGCCTGCTGTGCTATGACTGTATTGGCAGCAGTAGTACGGACGAGTGTAGAGAAAGTGAAAGCATCGCGCCCACCTATGGTCTTCTCACTCACCGCGGTATAGGATTTATCCAAAGCAAGGAACTGAACGCCGGCGCGGAGGTCCGAACGCGTGGCTACGGTCTCTGCCTGCTGCAATTGTGCTGTAGAATCTATGCGGAGAACGAGACCTCCTGCATTATAGTAGAAGACAGGAGATACATCCTGAGAGAGAACATTGTTCCAATCCGAAAGATTCTGCGCCTTCAGCGTGTAAGCCTTATTATCTTGTAGAGCATTGGCAAAGGTAAGTGTCACGGTGCGATAATCGGCTGCTAAGGAAACCGCTGCGGGCTGGCCAACGAGTGTTGCTCCATCATAGAGAGCAAAGGCAGAAGTTGTGGGGCGGACGGGTTCTGAGAACTGCGCCACCACTTTGCGCGCCTCCGTAGAGCGCACCGTGGCAAATGTTGCAGGAGTGGTATCGGCCGCACCAAAGCGGAGCACAAGGATCTCACCTGGACGGAGCGTCAGTTGCATATTCTGACCGTATGCGTAAGTCGTGGCAGCAGGTGTCCAAGTCAGTGCTGTCGCTGCACCCGGTGTGCCACTATATTGCATAATCAGACCGGCATGCAGATTATTTGCTGTTTCGGGAACTCCTACCGCTTTGTCGAACGTAAACGTGAAAGTCTTAGAAGTGTTTGACGGATTGCGGAACGAAACAATACCCTCAGCTTGTTGTCCTGCTGTCACGGGACGCCAGCAAGAGTAGCCGTAGATTTCGCCCGACTTCGGCGAGCGACCAAAGTAGACGGCATTGCGCAGTGTCTCGTAATTCTTGTCTATGAACGTGAGGGCTTCGGCATTGATAAGCCATTTGTTGCCTTCGTCCATCATGTTGTAAGAATAAAGCATTTCCCAGAACGCCGTACCACGTGTAGCCATCATGTAAAGGTAGGCGCGGAACTCATTGTCAGACATAGCGTTGGGACTCATACAGTCCGTCTTGCCGTAGATAGGATCGTGGTTGAATATGTGGCTCTGGGGAAATTGCAGACCGTTGGCATTGTAGAAATCATAGTAGCGATCATCGCGGTAGCTTAATTGCTTGTCGAGTTCACTATTGCGACCGCCCACTACAGCCCGTCCCATATCGTTGGAATTCTGCATCCACACACTGTTGCAGAACTGCAAAATCCACGGACTCGGATTGACGTAGCAAGTGAGATTGAGCCAAAGGTCGCTACCACGACCGGAGGCCTCGGCGTAAAGGTCGCGGAACACATCGTACCAACGCTCCCAATGCTCCGTAAAATAGTAGTTGCCATTTTTCCCGCCCGTGATATAACGGCCATTATTGCTGGGTTGCGGTTCTACCGTGGAGAAACCATCAAGTTTCCAATAATTAACCCCGTAATCCTTCTGGCAGGTGAGGAAAAAGTCGCGCAGCTTGGAGACATAGACAGAGTCGCCCGTCACAGCATCCCCCGAACGCGTATTATACGTGCCGTTACCGTGGGATTCAAGGAAATGTCCCCAACTTGCATTGAAATTGTAGCCACCACGCGGGCCGAGCCAAATACCAAAGTCGGAACCATAGCGGTGAGCTATCTGTGCTGCACCCTGAAGCCCCGTGGGGAATTTAGAATTGAATTCCCAGAAACCAGACACGTTGGAAGTAGTGCCGGAACGTTCCGTATCGCTCACGTTATAGTTGTTCCAACCATCATCCACAACATAGGAGTCCATCGGTCGGAGACCGTGCTGCGTAAGCCGCGTTCCATTCGTTTGAAACTGGTATTGATGCGCTCTTCCGTAATGGTCATCATCCAGTCGTACCAACTATTGTACTGCATACGTACTTTAGTGGGTCGTGCAATGGTCTCAATGTAGGAGAAGAAGTCCTGACGGATCACTCCCACTTCGGAAACGGAGCGCGCAGCCCCTTCCACGTTAGGCCAAGTACGGAAAACGCCGTCTTGGGCAATGCTACTGAGCGATTTCCCGCTGTAGTAGCGCGAATGGCCAAAGCCGTTGGAGATTTCGTTCTCGGCTTGCGGAAATTCCGACCCAAAGAAAGACCATCGATATAGAAGGGCTGACCGAGACTCATCGTGTAGGCACTCATACCTCCCACACCGCCGGAACCTTCTGGGTGAGACCATCGCTGATTAGCTGCCACGCTCTCAACGCCCATATTCTCCATTTCGATATAGTCGATGGGCGTGGTGCGAGCAGCCTCGTCTGCAGCACTGATGAGGAGATATTTATGCAGGAAATGGTCCTTCTCTTTCATTTCTACCACCATGCTGACCTTCCACGTAGCACTGACACCATCTGCAGGATTCACGTGCTGATAAGGCTTCATCTCAAAGACGAGACGCTTACCTCCGTCGATGCTTTCTTCTCTAACATTGTTGAGTGTCATTTGAGAAGCGGAGAATGCCGTAGGGAGCGGAACGGCTACAGTGTCCGCAGAAAGATTAAACTCTGCACAACAGCCAAATTCGCGACCATTGACGGCGCTGGTCTCTGTCAGACGCACATAGCGCGCTGTGATGTCGCGGCCGAGGTCTGTCCAAACCGTGGCCACCTCCGTATAGGCGAGTGTGCCTGTCTTGACGGTCTGCCAGTCGGAACCATTGTCGGATACGGCGAATTCATAGCCTGCAATATTTCCATTGGAGCGCACTCCCTCAGAGCCGGAACGTGGCAGATAGCCAAAACTGCGGAAAGTGGCAGCAGCCCCGAGGTCGATAGTTAGGGAATGAGGCAGAGCAGCAGAGCCTTGGCCTTGCTGACCGGAATAGAAGGTATGCCACAGCGTTGCGGCATCGCCATCAATGGCCAAAGAGGGGTCGCCCACCGTAGCACTTTCGCGACACCAGGAATCGGCCGTAGCCGTCCAACCCATACGGGGAAGCTTCGTCATCTCAGTGGCGGCTGCCTGTGCTTCTGAAGACAGGCGGAATTCTCCGCAAGCGGCAAACTTCGCACCGTTCCAACTGCTCTTGACGATTACTTTAACGTAGCGTGCCGTTATGTTGTGGCCGAAATTTGTCCAAATTTCCTTGAGACTGTAAGGCATTGTTCCCAAATAGACCGTGGTAAGGCTCGTGGGAGTATCGCCTGCTTGTATCTCTATTTCTTTTGCGTGCCCGTTGACCGATTTGGCCGCTTGGCGCGTGGTATAGCCGAAACTGCGGAACGTTTGGCTACTGCCGAGATCCACGAGAAACCAGTGGGGCATCTCTGCGAGCGAAGCGTCCGTATAGTTGGAATGCCAATAGGTGGCATCATTGCCGTCAATAATAGATGCGGGTGTTCCGCAGCCATTTTCGGGCGTAAAGCCATCGGCGGTTATCGTCCAGGAAGCGCGGTTGAGCAAACCGCCCACCTGCTTTTTCTGTGTGACAGGATTGAGCGAAAACTCTTCACTCCCCGCAGAGGGAGTGAAAGTAGCAGTAGGCGCGGTGCGCTTATTGACCATTTTTCCAGGCCGAAGGTGTTGTCCTGAAATATTGAAATGACGCTCAAGGTAAGCATTACTGATACTAACGTCCGTAGCCGTCCGCGTCACACTTACCTGCGCCTTCATTCCAACGGGCAGTAAGACACTGAACCCTAAGAATAAGGAAGGGATTAAAAGTTTCATGAAATGTAAAAAATTTGCTTTATAGGTAACGGGGCGCAAATTAAAAAATAAAAAAAGAAATACAAACTTTTGCAACAGAAATGACTGCTTTTGCGAAGAAAAGGATTCAGCATCAGTTGTTCCCACATCGCAGCAAAACATTGCCGCCCCTATTCTTGACATTCAGCTTTTCAGATATAGATGTGAAAAAGTCTTTCGTTTTTCCACGAAACTTTAGGGTACACTTCTGGAAAGCTTTTCCGACCGCTTTTTTCTTTATTATTCCCTCCAAAAAAGCAGAAAAGCCGGCAGTTTTCACAAAGAAGCACGCCGTTATCCTTATTCTGTCAGCTGACACAATAAGGCTGTCAGCTGGCAGCCTTATTGCGTTTGAAAACTTCCTTATTGTATTCTGGAACATCTCGTGAAAAGTGGGAAATATCCCCATTTCATAGTGCGCCAAAACTGCGTTATTCCTGCCCGCAATCAAGCAAATTGAATTTCGCGCCATTCTCGCGGCCGTAGAATAAGAACTTTATTTACAAAGAAAGGGACAGACGAAAAAATGCCACAAGGCTGTGAGAGAACACAGCTTGTGGCATTTGAGAATTGTTGGAGAAGCAGTGGAGCTCAGACGAGTCGGACGGGTCGGACGAGTCCGACTGGTCGAAGAGATAGAACGGGGCAGAGATTTTTCAGACTTGTCGGACGGGTCTGACGAGTCCGACGGGTCAGACTGGTCAGAGGACTCAGATTAGGACGAGCCTCTCCTATCACTTCACCAAGACCTTTTGGCCATTGATGATATAAAGACCAGAATGTGTTGTGCTGACGCGGCGACCTTGGAGGTCGTAGACGGAAGTTTCGCTGCGAGGTGTGACGGTAGGCACTTGCACACCTGTGTAAACGGACTGCAAAGCGGTGGGCAGATAGGAAAGCCCAGTTGTTGCCACCACAGGCGCGGAAGTAGCCGTCGGGAACAGTCTTCGGCATCGTGGCTACGTTGCCGATACGACAAATCAATGTGCCGTTTTTGCCTTCGGTGCGGCTCTCGTAGTAGGTGCTACTGCGCACAACCTCACAATTGCTCTGCGAGGTCACGCCAGCCACACGGCGGGCAGCAATCTGATTCTTGATGACCGTTTTATTACCCACCCAATGCGGCCAAAAGACACAGGGCACGCCAGGAGCACTCAGCAAAAAGGCATAAGCCTGCGCTACATTTCCCGTGTATTTGTTGTCGTCGCGGTAAGTATCGTGATTGTCAACAAAGGTAACTGCATAACGATTGGTTGAGCTGTTATGGATGAGACCTGCAGGGCGCGGCGTTGTGCCATTCTCTTTCCACGCCATATTGGCGTAGTTGTTCTTGGCCAAACCGTTGTTGAGTGCTGCATATTTCTGGGGAAAATCGAACGCCATGGACTTATAGCCCGTAGCAGCCAGCCAGGCTTTGACGGCATCATAGTTGCCATCCCAATACTCGCCCACGCTGAGCCAAGGCTGCGATGCGTCGTTGTAGATTCCCACATATTTCCCTTCGAAACCTTTCACAAAGTCGTAGCGCCAACCGTCGTAGCCCATCTCCCCCTTCATCCAGTTGAGATAAGCCTTTACATCGTTCTGCACATTAGCCGAAGTGTGGTCGAGATCTCGCGCGCCACCCCAGTTTTCTCCCGTATCGTTAGCACCAGTAGCCATTCCATAGGTGGCGCGGAAGGTGGCTGCTCCAGCTTCGGTATTGACTTCATCGTTGCGACAGATGTCGGCCAGCGTGAGTTGGTAAGAGCCATACGCACCAAAGTTGTCGGGCGAGAAGTTGGCCCAATCGGTATAGCCGGCGCGGTGGTTGATGACGATGTCGGCAATGACTTTCACGCCTTTGTTATGGAAGGCCGTGATCAGCGTTTTCAGATTGTCGGCCGTTCCCCAACAAGAGTTTTGGTCGTTCCACACGCGCGGATGATAGCCTACATTTGACCCACCAACGGTATAGCCTCCCTCGGGATTGGCTGAAGGCGGCAACCAAATGCCCGTGAAGTTTTGCCCGATTTCATCAACAGCAGGCAGCAGTTGTGCCCATCCTGTTTGCTGCTGCGAGTTCCAAAAGAATCCTTGCAACAGCACATCCTGACAATCGGCCGGAGCTTGTGCGCGCGCCGAAGCAAGAAGCAGAGCGAAGCAGGAAAGGAGAAGTGTACGTTTCTTCATTTTATCGTAGTATTTTTATTGATATTTGATTTCATCGCTAACGAATAGCAAATACGGAAAACTTGCTGTAATTGAAACTTCCCCCACCCGAGAATCCCGGATGGGGGGAAAGAATCAGTTATAACAATACATGCCGGAGTTTACTGTTTAGTAATCGTGCAATAGTAGTGGTTAGCAGTCTTGCGAGAGAGGTACAACTTAATGGTGTAAGTACCGGCAGCGACAGAAAGATTATCGCCATTCTGGATGAGATTATTGGCACTACCACCAAAGTTGATGTCCCAACTACCGTTAGCGCGGAACTTGAACGTTCCGGCTTTGAGCGTCGTCGTTATCGTCCAGCTCTCATCGGCTTCATTAAATGTCATGGCTTCGTCGCCGTCCCAACCTTTTGCTGTGGCATCACCAATGATGCCCCAAGTGGTAGGAATAGCTTCAAACTTAGCTGAAGGAACATCGGCTGTAATCTTGTAGTAGCCAGCAGTAGCCACCTTGATGTTTCCAGTGCCTTCGCCTGTGAAACCCGCAGGATAGCTTGTGAAGCTGCTCCAGTTGTATTCGCCATTGTCCCAATTGCGCTGCTTGGTGAACTTAAACTCTGATTTGAGATAAGCGAAACCTTCATAGACGCCATTGAAGTTGGCAGAATGCAAAGCAGGTGCAGAAGCCGGAGTCCAGCTATTGCCGGTGCCTGGAGCATAGATATACTCAGAATAGTTGAGCGGAGCGATGGTCATGGTATAGTCCATCATGTTCAGCTTAATGGTGTAGTATTTTGCACCATCAGAAGCTCTCTGAAGGAAGCTACCGCCTTGAGCCACCATACCAGCCTCGAGACGAGTATCACCGTTTTCTGTGTCGGAGCCTAAAGCACCGCTCCAGTTTTCAACAGCAGAGCCGTCGGCCTTCATGCAGGATGCCGGGACAATCTTAAACTGTGCATCAGCACGAGTACCATCAGCCTTGACAGGTGCAGGGACGGTCATTGTGAAGATAGGATCATCGTAGACGTCCTCGGTGCTGTGGTTGAACTTAACGGGTGTAGTCCAGTGGGAATTTGTGCCCACCAAGTAGTAAACGTCTTCAATGACAGGAGCCACGAGGGTAGCCGTTACGGTGATAGCCTTATCGAGACGGAAAGACGCTCCACCCATTGTGGTGTAGGCATAGACCGTTGTAGGAATCTCGCGTTTGTTGGGACGCTTGCCATAGAGTTTTTCGATGGCAGCTTTGAGGTCGGCAGCAGCCAGTTTACCATTCTTATCAGAATTGAGATAGACAGAATCGGTAGCCGCAGCGTTCTTCAAACAAACCTTATAAGTAGGTTCAGTGGCTTTCTCGGCCGTGAAAGTTGCCTTATAGATAGAGACAGAATCGGTCGTTACGTTGGCATAGTCGATAGCTGCAGCAGGCTCTATATTGAGCGCGGCAGAAAGAGCTGCCTCTTGGGCGTTCTGCTTCGGTTGTGCCCAGTCCGTATAATCATCGGAGCAACCAGCAAAGAGCAAAGCCAGCCCCATTGTAAACAGTACTTTTTTCATACTTATGCGTTTTTAGTTTTTTTTGAACTGCGCGGTGCTGGCAGCGGAGCATTCCGCTTACCAGCCCTTGCAGCATACAAAACAATTATTACTTAGCCATGAACATATAGACACCTGTGATGTCGTTGAAGAAGACGCGATACTTACCAGCATCTACAGGGATGTTTGCTCCACCTTGAGCCCCTGCGCCGCGCGGGAAGTCGTTGCCACCCCAGTTGGTTGACCAACTGCTATCAGTGAGGAACTTCGCCGTAGTCTTATCGGCAGAGGTATCAAGATCATAGAACCAGTCGTGGTTATTGCTGGATGCGCACGCAGTCATCGCCGTTGAAGTGCCCCAACCGTTGAAGTCGCCAGCAATGAGCATCTGCGGATAGGTGGAAACAGCCTGAGTATAAGGAACTACAGTCATGCTATAGTTTTCTGTATTGAGCGTAATCTTGTAGTATCCATCTGAAGGAACACAGATGTTGGAAGAACCGCCATCGTTATGAACAATGGTCAGAGCGCCATCAGAAGAACCCAATTGGTCATCCCAACTACCTGGAGTTTTCACTACTTTGAAGCCTGCCGTGGTGAGATAGCCTACGTATTCGATAATGCCCTTACCGGTTTTCGCGTTGTAAGTTTGATCGGGAGCTACATACATCGGAATCATACTCTTTCCGACAGCGTCGGCACTATTGGTCCATGTACCATCACCAATACAAGCGCCAATGAGATACCAGAGTTCGGGCTCGGCAGCCTTGAGCATTACATAGTAAGGAGCTACATTGAGCTTCACCACATTGGAGTAGACCGTATCGGTTGTACCAGTGGATGTGGGGATATAGGACATCACGCGCACAAAGACATTCGCTTTGCTGGGAATATTAGCTTCATCCCAGCCGTTGAGTTGTTCGATGAGCTTGTCGAGTTCTTCAGCGGAGTATTTATACTTGCAATCGGTGAGCACACTTGAGAGGTTGGCATAGTCGGCCTTTTTAGCACCGGTTTGGTCGGCATCGGCCTGTTCTTGTGATACTTTGAAACTATCGCCCTTGGAGACTTGCACCATATAATGTGCCGCAACGGGGAAGCCACCAAAGTCGGGCTGTGACCAAGAGAAAGAAAGCGAGTCGGTCGTTGATTTCAAATCCACGGTATAGCCGGCATAGTTTGGCGTGTTAAGCACAAATGTCTCCGGAATTTTCAGCGTAGGATTTGAATCATTATCGTCCGCACAAGCAGCGAAGAGGCAAACGCTGCAAAGAAGCAGCAATGCTGACTTAAAATATTTTTTCATAATGATTTCTTTATTAAAATGAAAAGTGGCGTGCTACAAGCTGCGGGGACGAGCCTTTGGCTCATAGCACACAGACTTTATCTATCAATTATAACCTTCGTTGTGTTTGAGGTTGGGATTTGCATTCAAATCCTTCGTAGGAATGTCGAAGAGATTGCGCGTGGCAGCGAAATTGCGACCAGCTTGCGTACCACCCTTCCAAGACCAAACGTAAGAGGAGTTACCTCCATAGAGACCGAAACGAATCAAATCCATACGGCGACGGCCTTCAAAGAAGAATTCACGAGACCATTCGCTGATGATGTCATTCAGATTGTAGAACGACTGCGTCTTAGCATTGGCACGCTTGCGGAGAGCGTTGATAGCATTCGTTCCTTCGGTGGAAGTCTTACCTCCATTCAAGCGGGCATCGGCTTCACCGTAAGTCAGATAAGCCTCAGCAACACGCATCAGGAAGAAGTCGGCATCGGGGAACTGAACGTTGCTCGCGCCAGCACCTGTAGTGGAGGATGAATAGAAGTTGGTGAACTTCGTAACAGAGAGACCCTTCTTGAAGTCCTTCGTAGTGTTCGACGTCACGTCCACCGTGCGACCGTCGCCCCAGAAGAGTGCGCGGTCGTCCTTTGGCAGCTGCGATGATGTCCTTTGTTGTTGAGAGCGGACAAGCACTGGCATTGCCATTGAAGAACTGTGCCACCAGATTGGGACGTGCACGATTACCAGCCCAAACCAGCGTAGTACCATTAGTAGCCGCGCCGTCGGCATTGGCTGCATAGGGGTGCATGGTATTGTCGTAGGTAGATGCCATCAAGAAGAGAGAACATGCCCAGCTGGTAGTCAGCACACCATCTTGGAGTACTGGCAACACAGCTTCCTGGGCTGCACTGCTCTCGCCATTATCGCCCATGAAGAGCATCTGGTAGGCAGTCCAGCCATTCTGGCCTGTCGTGTTCAGATGATAAGGAGAATCCATGACTTTCTTGGCATATTCTTTTGCCTTGGCCCATTGTGCCGTTCCGGTGTAGACTTCTGCATTCAGATAAAGACGAGAGAGCAACAACCAATCGGCGGCCTTGTCAGGACGAGCATAACCTTCATCAGAAGATTTCTTAGCACGAGCGTCGGACAACTGCGGCTCTATTTCGAGAAGTTCTTTCTCAATAAATTCATAGACTTGAGCACGCGTATAGCGAGGAGGCTTAACGGATGTAACTGCGGTAGAGAACGGAATATTACCGAAGTTGTCCATCAAATAGTAATAGTAGAGGGCGCGGAGCCAACGTACTTCGGCCGTCATCTGCGCATTGTAGTTGCCGGCTTCAGCAAGATACTGGTTGCACATCGACACACCGAAATAGAGGCGATAATAGAAACCTTCAAGCATCGGGTTAGCACCATCATAAGCATTATTGGTAAAACCAGCGATACCAGGGTCGCCCCAGCAGCAAATGGCTTCATCAGTGGGCAACTCATTAGAATTGAAGAGCTGGCGAACAAATCCTTGACGTACCGCCATCGATACCGTCAACGTCGCAATCGTCGTCGGAACTGCCGTTACCAGAGATACCCAAGTTGGCAAAGCACTTATTAAAGAGTGCCTCAACATCCACCTTTGTATTCAGGTTCGGATCGATGGGCTTCACGTCCAAATCTCCGACACAAGAGCTCATGCTCAATGTCAACGCAAAGGCTGACAGAGACAGCATAGTTTTGATATTTCTTTTCATAATCGAATTCCTTATTAAATTAGAAGTTGAGGTTCAGACCCAGCGTGAGGCTGAAAGGACGTGGATAAATGTCGCTGTCGATACCAGGTGTTGCCCCTAAACCAGTTTTGAAAACTTCGGGGTCGATACCTTTATACTTCGTAATGGTAAAGACATTGGAAGCTGCCAAGTAGAGACGGCCGCCCAGACCAGAGTAGTTGCCCATACGGAAAAGGTTCGTGAAGTTATAGCCCAATGTGATGTTGTCGCACTTCAAGAAAGAACCGTTCTGAACAAAGTGGTCGGACAAAACTGCGTGTTCTTCGGTAGACGCCCAACCGCGGTTGATAGATTCCAGCGGACGGTTGCTCAAGAACTTCGAAGAAGACCAAACAGCAGAAAGGTCAGAGGAAGCAGCATCGTAGTTGTTGTAAACGTAGTTGCCAACATTAGCACGGAGCGTGAAGCTCAGATCCCACTGCTTATAAGAAAGGCGGGAAGAGAGGCCAAATGTCCAAGGAGCCATCGGGCTCTTGTAGAAATACTTGTCGGCTTCAGTGATTTGTCCGTCACCATTGCGGTCGACTACAACGCCCGAAATGGGCTTGCCGTCCTTTTGCCGTAAACCTGCTGATAAACGTAGTAGGAGAAGGCAGGCTTGCCAACAGTGTGTGCTTGGGCGTTAAAACCAGTTCCAGCAGAGATACCACCTACTGCAACATAGTAGTTCTCGTCGCCACCGATAAGTTCTGTAATTTTGTTTTGGTTGTAAGTGGCGTTGAGGTTGATGTCCCAGAACCAGTCATCGGTCTGGATGGCTTTGTAGTCGAGAGCAAGTTCGAAACCTGTGTTCTTGAGTGAACCGATGTTCGTCATCACAGTGTTCTTAAAGTTAGTACCCGCTGCAACGTATGCGCGATTGAGCAAATCTGTTGTCTTGCGGTAATAGTAGTCGATAGATGCCGTCAAGCGGTTGTTGAGGAAACCTAAGTCTACACCTGCATTATAAGTAGTGGTAGTTTCCCACTTCAGATTAGGATCGTAAGCATCTGGACGGTTGAGTACGCCGTAAGGTTTACCATCGCGGCGCGTGATGGGATAGAAGCTGGACGTACCTTTATTGATACCGTAAACAGCGAAGTAATTATAGTCGCCGATACCTTCCTGCTGACCCGTCTGACCATAACCAAGGCGGAGCTTCAAATCGGAAATCTTTTCAACATTCGTCAAGAACGGTTCGTTCTTAGCCTTCCATGCGAAAGCGAAAGAGGGGAAGAGTGCCCAATGGTCTTTGAAACGAGAAGAACCATCATCGCGCAACGTTGCCGTGAAGAGATAACGATCTTTATAAGAATAGTTCGCACGACCGAAGAAGCTCACGAGATAGTTCTCTGTCTTGTAGTCGTAGGGAGAAAGATTGTAGATCGGAGCTTCGCCTGCAGCAATGAGTCCTTCTGCCACCTGTTTAGCCTGCAGAGTAGCGTAGTTAGGATTGGTAGTAGGATATTTGCCCCACGTCAATGAATGCTGACTTCTCCAGAAGTGTTGCCATTCGTAACCAGCCATCACGTCGAAGTGGTGACTATCGTTGAGATCCTTATAGTACTGAGCATAAGCATTGAAAGAGAGATTGCGCTTCAAAATCTTATCCCAGCCGTTGTAGCCATAATAGTAAGTCTGACGACCGTCCTCTGAAGGATAACCAGCAGGCTTGATTGTAGTTTGTTTTCCTTGAGAAACATCAGCACCTAAGTTCATGTGAAGACGAAGGTCTTCAAGCCATGCACCTTATAGTTGAACTCAGCGTTACCAATAAAAGAACGGCTGCGCGCCTTATCGTCCATGAGCTTCAACAAAGCAACAGGATTGGCCGTAGCCAGATTGTTCCAAGCGTTAGGCCAAGTCGGATCGCCCAGAGAGGCACCCGTAGTGCGCCATTGGAAGTAGTTGTGGAAATTAGCCGCATCGGCCGATTTTGTATCATAGATTGACTGCGTAGGATCCATCCAGAGCGCAGCACCTACAGCACTACCGTTGGCATATTGGCTTTCTGCGTACATGCCTTTAGCACTCAAATTCATCGTGAGATGATCGTCAAGGAAAGAAGGGCTCAGATTCAAAGCTGCCGTATAGCGGCGGAAATCTGAAGTCTTGAGAATACCTTGCTGATCGGTATATCCCAGAGAAACGCGGTAAGGCATCCACTTGAGTGAACCGGAGAGCGTCACATTGTGGTCGTGACTCCAAGCCGTGCGATAAATCTCTTTCTGCCAGTCAGTATTGGCCGTGCCCAAAGCTTGTGCCGGCTCACTGTTTTCACCGTAGTATTTTTTCACAAAAGCGCGGAACTCATCACCGTTCATCACTTTCAGGGTCTTTTTCTTCGTACTCATCGTCACGCTACCAGCGTAGGAGACTTTCGGAGCCTGACCGCGAGCACCTTTCTTAGTGGTGATAATGATAACACCGTTAGAACCACGGCTACCATAGATGGCCGTTGCAGAAGCATCCTTCAGGATGTTGAAGCTTTCGATGTCCTGCGGATTCACCATAGAGAGCGGATTGGCAAGACCTTTCACACCTTGGTTATCCATAGCCACACCGTCGATGACAATCAGCGGATCGTTGCTGGCATTCAGTGACGAACCGCCACGAATACGGATGGTTGCACCACCACCAGGAGTACCACCAGCGGAAGTAACGGAAACGCCAGCCACCTTACCTTGGATGAGGTCCTGCGGGTTAACAACCAAACCTTTGTTCTTGCTGTCTGGTTTGATGGACGTTACAGAGCCCGTCACATCTGATTTCTTAGCCACACCGTAACCGATGACAACGGCTTCGTTCAGTGTACTGTTGTCTTCAAGTACGACAGTCACCGTTGGAGCTGCTACAACGTCGGCCGACTTATAGCCAATATAAGACACGCGAAGCTTGCTGCCCTGCTGAGCCTTAATGGTAAAGTTACCCGCGGCGTCTGTATTTGTAAGCGCTTTAGGATTCACAGAGGTCACACTGGCAAATACCACCGGATGACCATCAGTGTCCTGTACATGTCCCTTCACCGTAATGGTCTGTGCCACTACGTTGAGAGAGAGGAAAGATTCCTGCCACCAACAGCAACAGAAATCTGAAGTTCAACTTCTTACTCATGTTAGTATTGTTAGGTTATATAAATTAGATGAATTATTCTGTTTTATAGTTCGCCATAAGATACTGACTGCTTTGAAAGTTCTACTGCCGAACACATTTTGAGTTGCTTTATTTTGCAATAATGCTAATGGCAAAGCCGCCACCACTGGCTGCGCGAAGTGTCAGTTTCGTTTGTTAGTAATGGCCTTCTTTGTGATGGTATAAGCCGCAGGATTTTTGTCCCAACTGGCATTTTTAGCATCACAATAAATAGTAGCTTCATATTTCTTACCAGGCACGAGGAAAGAGAAGTCGAGATTGGACGTGTGGCCGTTGTCACCAGCAGTGCAGCCCACAAACCAATTTTCAGAGCCTTTAGCCTTGCGGGCAATCGTGATGTAGTCACCCGGTTCTGCCTCAAGATAGCGGCTTTCATCCCAATCCACAGCCACATCCTTGATGAATTGGAAAGCATCCATGTGGGCTTGATAGTGTTCGGGTACATCAGCAGCCATTTGGAGCGGACTGTACATCGTTACATACAGTGCCAACTGTCGAGCCAGCGTGGAGCGGCAATAGCTATGATTGGTTGGATTCAATTTGGAACAATCCATTTCGAAGATACCTGGTGTATAGTCCATCGGGCCACCGATCAAGCGAGTGAAAGGCAGGATGGTTGTATGATTTACAGAATTTCCCCCCCATTGCTTCATACTCCGTACCACGGGCACTCTCGTTGCCTATGAGATTGGGATAAGTACGGCAAAGTCCTGTAGGCGCGTAGCCTCGTGGGCATTTACCATAATGCGATAGTCTGCTGCTTTCTTGAGGGCGTAGAGGTAGTGGTTGTTCATCCATTGCCCGTAGTGGTGTTCGCCACGCGGGAGGATATTGCCCACATAACCACTCTTGACGGAGTGATAACCATTGTCCACCATAAATTGATAAGCAGTGTCGATATAGCGCTCATAGTTGCGTGCAGAAGCACTGGTCTCGTGGTGCATAATCATTTCTACGCCGCGAGCTTTGGCGTATTCGTGGATAGCTTTCACGTCGAAATCGGGATACGGCGTAACGAAGTCGAAGACGTGATCTTTTTCGTGGCCGTACCAGTCCTCCCAACCTTCATTCCAACCCTCAACGAGGAGTCCTTGAAAACCATTGGCTGCTGCAAAATCGATGTAACGCTTCACATTAGCAGTATTGGCTGCATGACGACCATTGGGGCGTGCTTTTGCATAGTCGGTCTCACCAATTTTCACTGAGGGAAAATCATCGGTATAAGCCCATGAGCTTTTGCCAGTAATCATCTCCCACCAAACGCCCATATATTTAATAGGGTGTATCCAACTGGTGTCTTCCAGCTTGCAAGGCTCATTCAAGTTCAGCGTCATGCGGGAAGCCAAGATATCAGTGGCTTTCTCGCCCACAATGATTGTACGCCAAGGTGATGTGCAAGGCGCTTGCAAGTAGCCCTTGTCTCCGCGGGCATCAGGAGTGAGCCAACTCTCAAACGTCATTGTCTTATCGTCGAGGTTGAGGTGCATCGTGGAATAGTTGATGCAGGCTGCCTCATGAAGGTTGATATAAAGTCCGTCGGCTGTTTTGAGCTGGAGAGCTGTCTGAACTGCTGTAGGACCAATAGGTGTCTGAGAGGAGTTGGGCGTAATAGCCTCGCGCATCTTCGCGCGAATCTCGCTCAACTTTGAAACAACGGTTTCGTATTCTTGCGTATCGTAGTCGCCAGGAATCCAAAGGCGGTATGGTCTCCGGTCATGGCAAACTGCGAATGTTCTTCTTTCACCACGAAATAGGTCAGATTCTTCTGCTCGGGAAACTCATAACGGAAGCCAAGACCATCATCGAACAAGCGGAAACGCAAAACAATGAAACGATCATTCTTGGGCTGATTGAGCGTCACCTCCAACTCATTGTAATGATTGCGTATGGAAGATTCCTCTCCCCATACGGGCTTCCATGTTTCATCAAAGGTGGAAGTGCGCGTACTAACGATACTGAAACCTGTCATAAGGTCGGCCTTGCGGATAACCTCTTCGGAAGGCTTGTTCACCATAACGCCGAAATCCGTAGAGTTGTTTGGATCTTCCTGCTTTAGTTCTAAACCAAGCTTGGAGGGTTTCACCACAGTTTTTCCCTTAAAGGTCAAATCATAAGTGGGACGCCCTGAAGCGTCGAGCGAGAAGTTCATCACAAACTTACCATTCGGCGAAATGAGTTGTTGGGCTTGCAATGGCAAAAGAGCCAGAGCGATAAGTGCCAGAATCAGGAATCTACGTTTCATAAAATTCTTTTTTGCGTAATTCTATAAGCAGTTAAAGAAACAGGCGTTCTAAACTTTCCACTACTTTAATTGGTGCAAAGATATAATGAAAAAAACATTCATTAACATGGAGAAATATTTATTCGAAACTTTTGTGAAGTCTATAAAAACATCATTTTATTCATTTTCTGACAGTTAGCTATCTTTGTCGGGGCTTATTTTATAAGTCAATTTATCAAGCAGAGTTTGCAATTAAGCCTTAAAAACAATAAAAACAAAGATAATATCACAAGTTTTTTGCAACTTTTCCGTGAATATCATAAAGAAAAAAACGAACTCTATTATCAAACTCCCTCATGCAGCATTGATATGCTCAAATAGCATTATCAAGATATAAAGCTTTCTCGTTTTCATAGCATAAGAAAAGAAAGTATGCTTCAGAGAAATAAAGGGAATCTACAATAAGTATCGAACGGCTTGTGATTACAATAAGACTGTCAGCCGATAGCCTTATTGTGTCAGCTGGCAGCCTTATTGTAGCGAAAAATACAATAAGGAAAAGTACAGCCCTTACAAAGAAGTAGAAAAACAAACGAGGTCGCGCCTCTTCACAGAGACACGACCCACTGAGCGTAAAATTACCTATTATTGATTACATCAAATACACAAAAACTGCTATCTAAAGAGATCTCACCTATTTTGTATAGGTGAAAAATCTAATATCATTTCGTCGCGGCCGCCCAGATGGACTGTTCCATCGAGCCTTACTTCCTTCTCATGCACCAAATCATAAGCCGACTTTGCTGGAAGTACCTGACTAAAAGGCGTAAGGTCTACCTCGCGTGGTTCGTCCATACCATTGATGAGCACCGTTACTACCTGCCCATTGTGGATACGACTATAAACGTACACTCCATCGCGAGGGGGAAAATGAATAAGCTTCCCCTGCCCTATTGCCTCGCTCGTTTTCCGCCATTGCAGCAAGCGGCGCGTGAAATCATAATATTTCTGTTCGAGCGGAGTGCGCTTGGCAGCATCGAAAACTCTTATGGGGAAATCTTGGCGCAGTGTGCCATCGCCTTTCGACTTGTTGCCCGACATGGCTACCTCCGTACCATAGTAGACTTGGGGAATACCGCGCAGCGTGAGCAAAAGCGTGAGTGCTTGACGGTAACGCTTGAAGTTCTGTGCTTTTTCGGGGGTGGAATTGAAACGATCCGTGTCGTGATTTTCGAGAAATATCATCAAGTGCATAGGGTCTGCAAACACAATATCCTGTGTGAGATAGTCATAGATACGAGCCATGCCGCTATCCCATACGTTGGTTTCCTGGTCGCACACTTGATTGAGCAAAGCCATCAAAGGAAAGTCCATCACAGTGGGCAGTTCGGAATTATCGTTCCCTGCCAGTTTGCTATCTTTCTGCCAGTAAGAAACGCCTATATTATTGTTGATCCACGTTTCACCAACGATGTTAAACCCTGGATACTGAGCATCGATTTCCTTACACCAGCGCGCCATGGCTTGGCGGTCAGCATAAGGGTACGTGTCCTGACGAATTCCATCAATACCAGCATATTCTATCCAAAAGATGCTATTCTGTATGAGATAGTTCATTACATCGGGATTCCGCTGATTTAAGTCGGGCATGGATTCCACAAACCAGCCATCTTGCGCCAAAGCCATATCAGACTGCGAAACGTGGGGATCACTCACGGAAGCCGTGCGGTAAGTGGTTTGAACATAGCGAGAATTGTTATTAAACCAGCTATCGTCGGGGCGATCTGTAAAAAGGAAGTTCTTAGAGCCACAGTGGTTGAAAACCATATCCTGCATCACTTTCAACCCCTTATTGTGGGCAGCTGCCACTAAATCACGATATTCCTCATTCGAACCATAGCGCGGATCTATCTGGTAATAGTCGGTGATGGCATAACCGTGGTAAGAGAAATCCGGCATATCATTTATGAGCAGTGGGGTTATCCAAAGCATCGTTACGCCTAAATCGGAAAAATAATCAAGATGCTGCCGAATACCCGCAATGTCGCCACCGTGGCGAGCATCAGGATTTTGAGGATTACAATCTTGCTCCAATAGCCCTTTGACTACATTGTTGCGCGGATTACCATCGCAGAAACGATCTGGCATCAACAAATAAACAACATCATGGGCATCCCACGTTTGGCGGGATTGAGCTGTACGTTGCTTGAGTTCGTAAGGCACTTTCGTGGTCTTGCCGTTCTGCTTGAGTTCTATAGTAAATTTCTGAGGTGCAGCCGTTGCCGTATTGACATATAATATAAGGTAGTTGGCGTTCTCCGGACGAACAACGCGATTAATCGTTATATCCTTCGAAGTCAGCGAAACTTCACTACTTCCTATCTGGTTTCCATGCAGCAGTATCTGCAGTTCGGGATTCTTCATGCCTGCCCACCAAAAGCTGGGCTGCACTTTATCCAATACTGTTGCACAAATTCCTGCTATCGGAAAAACAGCACTGCAAATAGCACTTAATATGTAGCGTATTGTTTTCATCATTTTCTTCAACGTGTGTTTTCGTATTTTGCAAAGATATATCTTTTCATGAGCCTCAACAAGGTAATAAAAATTAAATATAAGTCATAAATTATATTATTCAATTATAAATCAGATGAATACAATTTATATCTATTCCTTTTTTTAGGAAGTCATTTAGGAAAGAAAGATACTTCTATTTGGTTCTTTTTCTGAAAATTTCATACTTTTGAAACCCTTAAAGATACTCTTAAAAGATGAAATCTCTATTCCTCTCTTTCTGCCTCATAATACTTTGTATTGCTCCGGGATGGAGCAATACCGATTATAGTAATGAAACCAAAGAAATTTTCAAACAATTAGATAAGGTCATAGCACAAAAAGAACTCTACCAGCAGTCGCTCGAAAAAAAGGCTACAGCATGGAAACGACAACTCCAACATGCCAGTGGCTACAAACGTATCAATATATGCAAACGATTGGTGGAAGATTTCTACCTGCATACACAAACCGACTCTGCCAACAAGTACGTTGATCAAATTGCCCATTCCATCGAGGCAAAAACCGATACCAAGCTGCAAAATTACGTTTGCATGCAACGCGCCAACATCTTTGCTACAACAGGCATGTATCACGAAGCTCTGGAAACTCTTTCTCACTGTAATCATCAAGCTTTCAACCGTAGCGACCTATTGGCATATTATCATTTGCTACGAACAATCTACGGGTGGATGGAGGACTATACTTCCAATACTTTTATCGCACAAAAACTTCGCTTGATAAAAGTTAGCTATCGCGACTCTATTCTGGAGCTCGAACCCAAGGGGCTTGGTCGCAATATCGTCATGGCCGATAAGGCTATTGATGAAGGCAACGCTCGATTAGCTTTAGAATATTGCACTCCAAATCTAAATGGAAAAAGCAAAGATAAAGCCTACTCTTACTACAACTTGGCCGAATACTATCGCTTGATTGGCAACAAAGATAAAGAGGCTTACTATTTGGCAAAAACGGCCATTATTGATTTAGAGTCTGGCGTAACAGAATATATCGCCTTACCCAAACTGGCGGAATTGCTCTTCAAAAATGGGAATATCGAACGGGCTTACAACTATCTACTTTGCTCCATTGAAGACGCCAACTACTGCAAAGCACGCTTGCGCGCCATTGAAGCAACAAATATATTCCCCATTATCGAAAAAGCTTACAAAGAAATGAATCATCGCCGACGACTGACGGAATATGCCCTTTTCATCGGTCTGTCCTTGCTGACTCTCTTGCTGGCCTATGTTATCTATTCCTTACGAAAACAAATGCGAAAAAATGCGGAAACTCGCCGTCAATTGGCCGAAACAAACCAACAACTCAAAAAGGCCAATGAAGCCGTGCAGGAAACAAACAAGCACTTACTCTTAACTGATAAAGTGAAAGAGGAGTATATAGCACGCTATCTGAGTCGTTGTCATGATTATATCGACAAACTTGATTTATATCGTCGCGACTTACTCAGAGTTGCCAAGAACGGACAAAAGGAAGATTTGCTCAAACTCTTGAAATCAGAGACCATTGTTGCTGAAGAACAGAAAAACTTCTATGCTGATTTCGATAATGCATTTCTCACTCTTTTCCCCCATTTCATCGAGAATTTCAATAACCTCCTCGAACCTGAAGCACGCATCGTTCCAAAGAAAAATGAACAATTAAATACCGAACTACGCATCTTTGCTCTCATCCGTTTGGGTGTGACAGAAAGCACGCGCATTGCTCATTTTCTCAACTATTCGCTCGCCACGATCTATAACTATCGCAGCAAATACCGTAACAAAGCTCTGTGCGAGAAGAACGAATTTGAGAAACGAATAGAGGAACTTTAATGCTTAAAGAATTAAAGGAAGCAACTAAACAAGAAAGCTTTTTTCTCCCGAATCCGTTGAAGAAATTAAACTTACACAAGAAGCAAAGAGCCTAATACCCAAAGCCCCAATAATGATAAATCAAAGAATGCAGAACTTTGTTAGTATGAAGGTCGTACTGGCTCTTGGCTGAAGGATTGAGTAAATCAGAAACATTACGGCGCGCACTCATCCACGTTTCTACACGTTTTTGCATCGTGGATATTGTATGGGAATTATTGAGCCTTTTCAGGTCAGACACGCTATAAGAGGAGAGGTCAGAATCCTTTAGCATTTTCGCCGTAACATACGGACGACTTAGTGACATATAATAATAAAGAGAGTCCACAGACATTCCTTCGTCCGCTTTCACAACCTCTTTGTCTGAGGTCGTAAACGTAAGAAGGTCTTCCGTCAAACAAGCCATACGAATGTAACTAAGGTTCTGAAATAGGTCTGCACTAAGGACTATAGAAATCGTTCCGTAACCATTTTCTATAATATTAATATCCATCGCGATTTTATCAAACGTGCGTAGCGAAGCCAGAAGTGTTTTCCAGATTTGATCTTCTCTCAACAATGCCTGCTGAAGTTGTACGGAGTTCTTATCAGAACTATCTGCCAAAACTTTCAATCCTTTTTGGGGAGCAAGCAATTTCCGAGATAAGTAGGTCGACTTGCGATCTTGTTCTTTCGCCCTATCATAAAGCCAATTAGCTATACCAGCCGTCGAGCTTTCCGGACACTCTACCGTATCTTTATAGACAGCCCCTAACTTCTCAAGAAATTGTTTATCAATCGTCATTGTTTCCTCTGCAACACTATCTTCGGGAACATCATCACAACAACTCAGTTCTACCTCCGAACGCACGCCCCCACTAAGATTAGCAGAGAAAGCCAAATTGCTACTGAAAGCCAACCAAGCCAACACACAAAACATCTTCTTCATAATCCTTAATATTTCTAACGCTTTTATTTTTTCTCTCTTGAGGCAAAGATAACATTAAGTCTTCCAACACACCTATTCTTCCCACAAAAAGCTGCTTCCATGGCATAAGAAAATTGCACAAACGAATTTATCCCTATCTGATATTTAGAAATTAAAAGCTTTGGTTATTGGCAGATTTATGTACTGTGAGGGGGAAAGACATTATCTTTGCAGAAAACAAAAGATTTAGGCGAATGGTTGTAAGGAATGTATTTGAGCCAGAATCGGCAGCAGATTTTTGGCAGCAAATGGTGGCAGCTTATGAATTGGAAGATGCTCAACAAATGTATCTCGAATTTGGCAAGATTTTTGGCCACTTTCTGCACCAACACACGGCGCGGAGCACGGTGAAATTGGTAGGAGCGTTCGCACAAACCGATTTTCTTCTGCGCGAACACGAGGTGCAACCATCGCTGTGCAAAGCTGTCAACGAAGCGCGCGTACGTTTCCGGAAAGCAGGCAGCGGTGAACTCAGCGTGGAAATACTTCGCGAAAACGCACCTTACGATTTCAAAGCCATTTGCTTATTTATTGAGCAGGTGGAAGGGACACCTGTACCGCCCGAAGTGGAAAGACTCTTTCCTACCAACCGCCCACAACGCACGCTGAAAGTGCCCGAAGCTGAATACCTGCGCGTACTGGTCAGCAAGGTGGACAACGACAACATCTACGGGCAGATAGAAGCAGAGCCCTTGGAGGTCGTTATCTGCTATTCCCACGGCAACACCGTTTACAACTTCGATTGGACTTATCTGCGGCAGCAACTCCACGGCGGCTCGCAAATCAACATCATTCGCCCTCGCCTGTACGATGGTATCTTGTATCCCGAACTCATCATTGTAGAACCTGATTATCTGGTGGATATTTCTGCCATCGCAGCTTGCTTTGAAATTATGCCCACTCGCCACTCATCTATCTGCTCAATAAGATTCGCGCAACGGAACCTACAGAAGCTATCTTGCTCGGTAACTTGGCGGGGCAGTTGCTCGATGAAGAAGTCCACAGCGAGGGAGACGGACAACCATACGCCGAAAGCGTGCAGCAATTCTTCAAAGGCAACGCTCTCAACCTCCTTGCTGCCAATGTATCGCCTGAATTCCATGAGAACGCTATCAAGCAGAAGCGCAACATCCATAAGGCTATCAAAAACGATATGCCGCAACAGCTGAAGGAGTATCAGCAGCGCAACGTGATGCTTGAGCCGTCTTTCTTCTCCGAAATGCTCGGTTTACAAGGACGTATGGACTTCCTGCAACTCGATCAAAAGGTGCTCATCGAACAGAAGTCGGGCAAAGGCGGTTGGCCGCAACCCGACCCCAACACACCTGTTCACCAGGAGAAACACTATGTGCAAATGTTGCTCTACATGGCTCTACTGCGTTACAACTACCGTGAGCAATACGACCGCAACAACCACCATCTCAGTGCATTCCTCCTCTACTCTCGCTACCCTAACAGTTTGTTGGGAATGAGCTTTGCGCCTCAGCTTCTCTTTGAGGCTCTGAAAATCAGAAACGGCATAGCGTGCAACGAACTGCACTTTGCTGAAGGCGGATTTGAGTTGCTCGACACGCTAACGCCCGAACGTCTCAACGAACGCAAGGCACACGGCACGCTCTGGGAACGCTACCAGCGGCCACAGATTGAAGCCTTGCTTCGCCCTATCCACAACGCCTCGCCGCTGGAGCGGATGTACTATTTCCGTTTCCTCACCTTCATCGCAAACGAGCACGTACTCTCTAAGTTTGGCAACCGCACAAAAGAGAACTCCGGATTTGCCTCGGCGTGGCATGCCTCGCTCAACGAGAAGCGACAAGCGGGCAACATCTACGATCGTCTTCAACTGCTCTCACCTTCCGTCAACGATTCTCCGCGTCCCGTCACACGCCTTGTACTGGGTTTTAGCGAACAGGCCGATAATGATATGTCGAACTTCCGCTTAAATGATGTTGTGGTGCTCTATCCTTACACACCAGGACAGGAACCAGACCTGCGCCGCACAATGGTGTTCCGCTGCTCCATTGAGCAAGTGACAGCCAACCGCATTACGCTCGTTTTGCGCGCCCCACAAACGGATGCTAACGTCTTTCTCCGCGATGCCGACAAGCATTGGGCTATCGAGCACGACTTCATCGAATCGTCCTATAGTTCCCTCTATCGCGGAATGCACGCCTTCCTTTCTGCACCACAAGAGCGGCGCGACCTGCTCCTCTTGCAGCGCGAACCCACTGTCGACTCCTCGCTACAACTCTGCGGCGACTATGGAAAATTCAATGAATTGGCTTTGCGCGTGAAGCAGGCACAAGATTTTTTCCTCATTATTGGCCCGCCGGGAACGGGCAAGACTTCTTTCGGACTCATGACGACGCTCCACGAAGCATTGCTCACGCCTGATGCTTCCATATTGCTCTTGTCGTACACGAACCGCGCGGTGGATGAGATTTGCAGCAAACTCGTGGAGGAAAAGCTCGACTTCATCCGTATCGGTAACGAACTGTCCTGCCCAGAGATTTATCGCCCTTATCTCCTTTCTTCCGCCGTGAGCGAATGCTCCCGACTGGCGCAGGTGAAGGAGCGCATCATGAGTGGGCGTATCTTTGTAGGCACTACCACCGCGCTCAACACGAGTATGTCCCTCTTCCGCCTGAAGAGTTTTGATTTGGCCATCGTCGACGAGGCTTCACAGATTCTCGAGCCTCATCTGATGGGGCTTCTCTCTGCTGTGAAAGACAACGCCCCCGCCATACAGAAATTTGTATTCATAGGCGATCATAAGCAGTTGCCGGCTGTGGTGCAACAACATTCGGAAGAATCGCGCGTACACGAAGCTGCTCTCAACGACATCCTACTGACCGACTGCCGCCTCTCGCTTTTCGAACGACTCCTCAAGCGCTATCGTGAACGCCCCGAGGTGGTCTTTATGCTGAAACGTCAAGGCCGAATGCACCACGATATTGCCGATTTCCCCAACCGTGCTTTCTACGGTGGACAATTAACAGAAGTGCCTTTAGAGCATCAGCAACAACCGCTACCTGAAGCTGCGCCACACGCCGACTTCTTCAAAAACATTCTTACCACACAGCGTATCGCATTTATCACCGCGCCTCAACCGGCAGAGTCGCCTTCCGATAAAGTAAATCAAACAGAAGCCGATTTGATTGCGGAGGCGGTGGTCAAATCTATGAGCTGACGGATAGCAGCTTCGATGTGGCACACACCGTAGGCATCATAGTGCCCTACCGCAACCAGATTGCCACCATCCGGAATACCCTCGACCGTTACGGTATCCCTGCGCTGCACGACATCACTATCGACACCGTGGAGCGCTACCAAGGAAGTCAGCGCGACTATATCCTCTACGGTTTCACCATCCAGCAATACTATCAGCTGAACTTTCTCACCGACACCGTGTTTGAGGAGGATGGCGCACTGATTGATCGAAAACTAAACGTAGCCATGACGCGTGCTCGAGAACACCTCCTGCTTTTCGGCAACCCCGACTTGCTATCCGCCGTCCCCACGTTCAAAGAACTGCTGGAATACACACAAGCGCGCGGCGCATATTTCAAGCTATCGGCAGATCTAAGCGATTATAAAAATATATACTCCATATAATTTGCTTCTTTAGGAAACACTCGGTATTTTTGCAAAAATAACCGACCTAATATATGTTAATAGAAGGCGAAGAAAAGAAGATAGTCCATATTCTTGGAAACGATATTGAAAAGGCCAAACCTGGCACGCTTTTCTTTAATAATAGCTTCCCTGAATATAACGATGAATATGTGGGCAAAGTCTTGTCGGATTTTGTCCGCCAGGGAATACTACACAGATTATCTCGTGGCATATATCTAAAAGCGAAAGAAACTAAATTTGGCATTATTTATCCTACCACTGAGGATATTGCTATAGCAATTGCAGAAAGAGATAATGCAGAAATTCTCCCTACTGGGAGCACAGCTCTAAATATGTTGGGATTGTCGGAGCAAGTTACAATGACTCCTGTTTTTCTCACCAGTGGTTCTGCAAGAAAAATCAAATGTGGCAATAGAACTATAACTTTCAAAAGAGGAGTTCCCAAAAACTTTGCACTAAAAGGAAAGATGACACGTCTCTTAGTACAAGCGATGAAAGCCATTGGCGAACGAAACTATAATGAAGAGTGGGAAAGAGCAATCAATGTGATATTGAATAAATACCCTGAGAATGCCACCATGCCTGATGATCTAAAAGTCATGCCTACATGGATAAAAAAAAACATAATAAAAATTCTAAGCAAGAACATTCATGAGCCGCTGGCAAAACCATAGCATTGATGAGCGAATAGCAATGATACAATCTGTCGCCCAGGAACAGAATATTGAGGATAATGCAGTGGAGAAAGACTGGTGGGTGACGGTCATTCTCAAAGCCTTGTTCAATACTTCGTGTGGGAGATGGCTTCTTTTCAAAGGTGGAACCTCTTTGAGTAAAGGGTGGAATCTTATTAACCGGTTCAGTGAAGACATTGACATTTCTATTGATAGAACTTTCTTTGAGGATGTTCTTAATCTACCATTTGCAACGTGCAAGAACAACAATCAAGTAAAGAAATTAAGAAAAGCTTCACGGGATTATATTCATGGAACACTATCTGCAGAGCTTGATACTGAGCTTCACAAAATGGGAATTAAGGGATTTTCTATAGAAAATGAAACAACAATAGGAAATCCTCCAAAACCCATTGATCATGATAGTGACCCTACAGTAATCTTTGTTAATTACAAAAGCATTCTACCATCCAGCATGAGACTCATTGATGCAAGAGTTAAAATAGAACTTAGTTGTCTCTCTTTGTCTGAGCCTCATGAACAATGTAAAATAAAATCTCTCATCTTCGATAAATTTCCAGAAGAGGATGACGAAATAATCTCATCAATCAAAACCGTAGCACCATCAAGAACATTCTTGGAAAAAGCACTACTTCTCAGTGAGGAACTTCAAAAGGAAAAACCAAGATCCTTACGTATGTCCCGACATCTCTATGATTTAGATAGGTTGATGGATACAGAATTTGCTCAGAAGTCATTGAACGATGGAGAGCTTTACAAGGCCATAGTAGAACATCGTCGCCGTTTCTATCATTTGGGATATGTCGACTATGACAAAGATTATCCCACAAGTATTGATTTTATTCCCAAAAACGAAGTACTGAAAGCCTATCGATTGGATTATGAAACAAACATGGTGGACGGCTATATTTACGGAGAAGCAAAATCTTTCGAAGACCTAATGAAAAGGATGGATGAATTACTCCAGAAATTCAGACAGGTTATCATTCATTAGTGAAAAACTTATTAACTTTGCTGCTGCAAAATGCATTTTAGGGGTGCCCAGACCGTTTGGTCGGCTGAGAATATACCCTTACGAACTGAACCGGACAATTCCGGCGTAGTCAAAAATCAAAAAAACTCTATGATTAAGACTTACTTATTGGGCGGTGTCATGCTGATGGCCGTCCCCTCTCTCGAAGCGCAAACCGCTTCTGACTCTACACGCTATTATCTCGAAGCTGCACAAGTCGTGGGCACTCGAGCATCGAGCAGAACACCTATGGCGTTCACCAACCTCTCCAAGAAAGCGCTCAGTGGTATCAATTTCGGACAGGACATTCCGTTCTTACTGAGCTTAACTCCCAGCGTAACAATGAGCAGCGATGCCGGAACGGGCATTGGCTATACTTACTTGCGCATTCGTGGTACTGACCCCACGCGCATCAATGTGACAGCCAACGGCATTCCTTTGAACGATGCTGAATCTAATAATCTCTATTGGGTGAATATGGGCGATTTCGCCTCAACGCTCGGCTCTATCCAGGTGCAACGCGGCGTGGGTACATCCACTAACGGTTCGGGAGCTTTCGGTGCTTCGGTAAATATGCAAACAGAAGCCGTTAATGATAATCCTTTCTTACAAGTGGACGGCTCTGCCGGTTCTTTCGGTACGCACAAAGAGAGTGTGCTCTTCGGCACAGGAATGCTGCGTGAGCACTGGGCTTTTAACGGTCGACTTTCCAATATCGGCTCTGACGGTTATATCCGCCGCGCGTCCTCTCGCCTTAATTCTTACTTCTTCCAAGGAGGCTATTTTGCGGATAGAACCGTGGTGAAATTCATTACCTTCAACGGCACGGAGCGCACGGGCCACGCCTGGGACTACGCCACAAAGAGCCAGATGGAAAGTTTGGGGAGGAGATACAACCCCTGCGGGAAATACAAAGATGCGGATGGCAAGACGGCTTTCTACAAAAATCAGGTGGACAACTATCACCAACAGCACTATCAGCTCATCTGGAACCAGGATCTGACGGAAATGCTCAATCTCAACCTTGCCCTACACTACACACACGGTAGTGGCTACTATGAACAATACAAAACGAACCGCAAACTGGTGGAATATGGGTTGCAACCTTTTATGCAGGACTTGGTGGACAAGAACGGGGTGGTAACACCTACGCTCATGAAGAAGCAAGACCTCATTCGCCGCAAATACTCCTCGGCCGACTTCTACGGAACGGTTTTCTCCCTCAACTACGAGAACAAGAACGGATTGGAAGCCACGTTAGGTGGAGGCTGGAACAAATACGATGGTTTGCACTATGGGCATGTGCTCTGGGTGCGCAACTATCTCGGTGCGCTCAATCCGGAACAGCCTTACTATAAAAATTACGCCCACAAGCAGGATATGAACATTTATGGGCGTGTGAACTACAACTTCTGGCGTGGCCTCTCCGCGTATGCCGATTTGCAGTATCGTTATGTTGACTACAAAATGTACGGTCCGAGCGATCAGCACAATGGTTCAGCTTTTGTGCCCTACAATGTGCGTGCAAACTTCAGCTTCTTCAATCCAAAAGCTGGTATGCTCTGGCAGGTCAATCCTCACCATGCTGTCTACGCTTCCTATGCTATGGCGCACAAAGAACCTACACGCAACGACTACGAACAGGCCATTTGGAGCAAATACACACCAAAGAGCGAACGACTCAACGATTTCGAACTGGGCTACCGCTTCCAGAGCCGTAACTTCAGTGCAGCTGCCAATCTCTACTATATGCTCTACAAAGACCAGTTCGTCCTGACGGGCGAACAAGACCAGAACGGCGAGAAAGTGGCTCGCAATGTGGGCAACAGCTACCGCCGCGGATTGGAACTGCAAGCTGCTTGGACACCGACGAGCTTCCTGCGCTGGGATGCCAACTTAACGTGGAGCCACAACCGCATCAAGGACTACAAGGTGGTGCTTGACGACACGGGCGAACATTCAATTTAGGGAACACACCCATTAGTTTCTCACCTAATCTCATCTTCAACAACACGTTCTCGGCCAACTGGGCAGGATTCCGCGCCAGCTTGCAGAGCCAGTTTGTGGGAGAGCAGTACATGACAAATACTGGCTTCAGAACCTTTGATGCGGGCAACAAAGATGGCGACCTAACCATCGATAAATACTTCGTTTCGAACTTTGATTTAACTTATACTTTCTCAAAGATTCGCTTTGCCAAATCGCTCGCCATCGGCCTAACGGTGTACAACATTTTCAACGAGAAATATGAGAGTAACGGTTCGGCCAGCACGCAAGTGAAGAGCGACGGCCAAGGCGGAGCTATGGCCTATCAGGATGCAAAATGGAACAGCTATAGCGCGTATAGCGCGCAAGCTCCAGCCAACTTCCTCGTGCATTTGAGTATCAGATTTTAAGCAATAAAACTTTTACGGCTCTCTCCATGCGCAGGAGAGAGCCGTAACCTTACATATATGGATATATTCTTACTTCTCGACATTGTCGGCACGTGTATCGGTCTGGTCTATTTATGGCTCGAATACAACGCCAAGCGGTCGTTATGGATTGTGAGCATGATTATGCCCGCCATCGACATTTTTCTGTACTACGAAAAAGGCTTGTATGCGGATTTCGGAATGGCGATCTATTATTTGCTGATAGCCATCTACGGATGGATCGTTTGGAACTTTGGACAAACAAAGCAGCAACCAGCCGTGAACCAGAAAAAGGTATACCGCCCCATCGTCAAGACTCCCACATGGCAAATACCGCTCCTCATACTCGCCTTTGCGGCGATTTGGGCACTGCTTTATTTCGTTCTCACAAAAACCAACTCTACCGTCCCCGTTCTCGATAGTATGGCCAACGCGCTCTCCATCGTTGCCATGTGGATGCTGGCACGCAAATACATAGAACAGTGGCTCGTGTGGTTTGTGGTAGATGCTATCCTCTGCGGTCTGTATATCTACAAAGGAGTTCCCTTTCATGGCATACTTTATGGTTTCTACACCATCGTAGCTATTTTGGGCTATCAAAAGTGGCAGCGAATGCTAAAACCTTGAAGCCTTTGGCGGCGCTCCACCTAAAGCTCAAAAGCCAATACGCTTACCTCCTATCCAGATTTTCAAGGAAAAGCTTCAGCTGCTATATAAGCAACAAGCTATCCATATCATACAACTAAAAAACTCTTGGGAAAAAAGAATAAGCACTACCTACTCCCGCCGCCAATATCCTTATTGCGTCTGAAAATACAATAAGGCTGTCAGCTCACATCCTTATTGCGTCAGCCCACGCCCTTATTGTATTTTTGAGCGCAACAAATAAAACTGCAACTAAAAGAAAACAGACTCCTCTCCAGAGTTTGTTTTTTTATTGTCACGCCGTCACGTTGTCACACTTTGAGCATAACTAACTGAAAAAACACGAATTGCGGGCGTGACAACGAGGTAACAACAGTGTGACAACAAATATTTTGTTGTCACACCCGCAAACACCTGTCTATCAGCATATTTACTCCTGATGTGACAACGTAATGACAAATTTGAGTTTTTTCTTGGTAGGAAAGATCATAGAAGCAACAGGTTCTATCCATTGTCCCCATCGGGAACACACCATGCGTAACCGCGGGTAAAGGAACTGCGACTCAACAAATGGAGTTGGGCGCGGGCCTACATACAAACTTTTGACGAGGGGATGCGTGCGCGAGATAAGAAAATCATGAATGGGTTTTTCTTAAACCGAATTGGGCTTCATCATTATTTGATTTTGAATAATTATTATTATCTTTGTATTGGATCATTCCTCACAAGAGGTTTGGACCCTACATTCAGGCAGTCGTGATTATATCAAGTCTGCCTGTCTTATTTTAAGCCATTTGTAAAAATCTCATCGTAACAACCTCCTACACTGGCGGTGTCGCACAACATCCACTCCTGCCCACACATCTCTTTACTTCTTACTTGTTGTGAGACACTTCTAACAAAATCCGCAATACCGAGTTAAGGGCATTGCTAATGGAAAAGAGTAGTATCTCCCAAAGTTTATTGGAAAGCCCCTTAAAATATGAAAAGAGCGATTTTTACGGATATAAGGCCCCCCTTAAATCCATATAAGAATCTCCGAAAGCTTGATGAGTCAGTTTCCACAAACGGACTGAATGGATCAAACTTCTCGGAGATTCTCACATGAGGTTAGTTCCTTACGCTTGCTTCTTCAGAATCTTTGCAAACAGATAGACGAAGAAGATAGAGGCGGTGAAGAGACCGACGGGGAGGCCAAGGAATACGCCTTGTATGCCCCAATCAAACCAGAAGCCCATAACATAGCCGGCGGGAAGGCCAATGAGCAGATAGCTCACACCTGCCACCCCCATCATGGCCATAACGTTTCCTGTGCCACGAAGGGCGTTGGCGTAGCAAATCTGCATGGCGTCGCCCAACTGATAAACCATAAGTGGAACGAGGAGGCTCATAGCAGCCACGGTCACCTTGGCATCGGGCGTAAAGAAATGAACGAGCGGTTCGGTGAAGAAGAAAAACACAAAGTTTGCTACCACAACAAGTCCCAACAAGATGTTGCGCCCTGCTCGAGTCGCCATGCGCAACTGGAGCCAGTCGCCAGTGCCATGGAACGTGGCAATGCGGATGGACATGCCTGCTGCAAAGCTGTAGTAGAAAGGAAGCCGAGCGTGCTGATGGTGATGATAACCTGATAAGCTGCAAGAGGGATTTCGCCGAGCCAACCGGCCATGAAAGCACTACCTGTGAATGCAAAAGTCTCCATTCCCATCTGCAACGATACAGGGAGCGAAATGGCGTTGATACTCTTGAGTTCCTTGAAGAGTATGCGCTGCGCGCGGTAGCCTTTCCGATAAATGGCATAGCGCTTGGTGTACATAATTACTCCCGCCAGAGCCACGGCCATGTATATACGAGAAATCAGCGTTGATGCACCCGCACCAAGAAGTCCCCATTCTGGGAATGGGCCCACGCCAAAGATGAGCAACCAATTGCCGAGAATATTCAGAAGGTTACCACTCACCAGAATCCACATTCCTGCTTCGTGTCCGTCGTACCGTCGGTGAATTGGCGCAACGTGTTGAAAATAATCACGAAGAGCATCGAAAAGAGAATGATAAGGTAGTAAGGGCGAATGAGTGGCAGCAACTCAGTTGGTTGCCCCATGCGATCGAGGAAGAAATAAAGAACTCCCATGATGCCCATCAGCAAACCACCATAGATGCAGTTTGCCACAAGGGCGTTCTTCAGCGTAGCACCCGCTTCTTGCAGTTTCTGCTGTCCGTAGAGTGAACTGATGAGCGGTGTGAGGCCGTAAGAATAGCCCATGATGAGGAAAGTGATGAGATTGAAAAAGCTATTGACGAACGAAGCTGCAGCCAATGACGGAGTGTTGTAGTGTCCCACCATCATAGTGTCTGCAAAACTAAGAATGATAACGCCAATTTGGCCAACGGCTATAGGAATGCCGAGTTTGAGTGTTTGAATGTAATGAGATTTCAAAAGAATAAAATTAAATATTGCTGTCCGGTAAACTTCCAAACGGCATAAGAAAGCTCCCCGAAGCCCTTTAGAATAGGACTTCGGGCTTTCTTTTTCAAAAAGCAAGCCCCCTAATCAAATAATGAAGGTTCTAGTGGTGGGGATTTAGCTCTTTCAGCCCAAATTGCACACTCATCCTTTTGGGGATCTTCCATGAAAGCAATGAAATTGGTGTAATACATGAGCGTCAATCTAAGCATGGTTACGATTTGAGAAAAAGAAACGTGTCTTTTAATCATTCTGGACAGTACTGTACACAAGAGATTGGCGATGAGTACCACCCAGGTTTGTATCTGGATGGCATTCACGCTCTCACCATAGAAAAAGTGCAAAGGAAAATTCTGTTTCAGTTGTTTATAGAGAGTTTCTATAGCCCACCTTCGTTTGTAGATTTCAGCAAGTTCCTCAACCGATAGTTCAAAATTATTAGTCAGTAACGTCACCGACTTCCGAGAGTTATTGCTCCATAGCTCTACGCATCGGGCTTCGTGCCTTACCTTCTCTTTCTCAAAAAAAGAATGTGTTTGTCGATATGAGTGACCAAACCATCACGAGAAACATAGGCTGTAGAAGCCAATTCCTGGTAGTTGAGGTTTTTCTTCATCTTAGTCACATAGCAGACACCTTCTTCCGTAAGCCTTTGAAACTGTGCATAGTCTATATAGGCTCTATCCATTGCCAAGGTGGAATCTTGGGGCAGGTGCACCTTTTTGAGAAGATAATGATCGTGTTTGGCCGCGGAAGTCAGTTCTACCACCATAGGTACACCTACTTGATACTTCATAATGGTATGTACCTTCATTCCGCCTTTCTTCTTCCCGCTTTTGGGATGTCTACCTACTCCCTTGAGAATGTTGTCAAAGAGCGTGATTGTGGTAGAATCTATCATATAAAGCTGCTTCTCCCACGCTTTTTGACAGCCCACAGGTCGGCTGTCCGCTAAAAATGGAGTGTAGCGTTCCAATAGAGAGCCATAAACCTTGGCAAAGAACTCTTGTGGACGCCGCTGGTTGGCTTCTGCAAGCGTACTGCGACGGACAACGTAATCAAGACCCAAGTGGGAGAGTTTCATGGTCTCGGCTTTCATGCCAATCTCCAATTCACGCAGAGAATCAAAGTGTTTGAGAACACCAAAGAGCATAATGATGAGGTGTTTCCAGCCTGTCAAACGCTTTACATAGCGTTCGCTCCCTAGCGTTTCAAGACTAATTTGTTGAATTTTGGCTTTATCCAGCAATTTTATGACCTGACTATAGACCGGCTGTCCGGTAAAATATGTACTTTTGCTCATGTTACTAGAGTTTTTTTTGCAACAAGCAAAGTAACAAAAGAGGCTGAAATCCTGCAAGAGGGTTTCAGCCTTATTTTTTGACCTGTAAAACTTTTACCGGACAGCAATAAAAATTAAATTAGTGCTTCAGATAAGTTTTTACAATCGTTTCAAGTAGCAGAGACATTATCTCCGGTATTGCCGCAAGAAGCCCAAGACTCTCGCCTTGGGCTTTCTATATAAATAAAATTCGATAGTTATCGAGAGGTTGCAACACTGAAGTTGCGCACAGTGCTTCCGTTGAAACCGATGCTAAAGATGGCTTCTTGAGATTTCAACTTGCGCGGAGCGGTGATAATAGCGCGATACCGTACACCACCCCCTGGTTCTATGTTCATAATAGTGGCAGAGCCGAGATGCGCACTCGCTTATTGTTGCAAGCGATTTGTGGCGTGATGTTGTAGAGCATCTTATCCGTCTGGTTATAGATTTCCATCACCAAAGTGCCCGTTTCGCCAGCATTCAAGGTTTGGTTGTTGTTGGCATCATAGAACTGAATATTTCTCACCTCCACGCCATTATTCATCTTGGAGCGATTTTCGGAAGGATATACGTCTGCATCATAATGGTTGTCATCGCGCTTGGAATAAGAGCCATCGTCGCTACGGCGAGAATCTTTAGGTGCAGTGGCTGCTGCTCCAGCAGCAGCACCACCAATGATACCTACCACCGTGCCTATATCGGCACCGCGAGGCCCTCCCAGGATACCTCCGATAGCAGAACCCAGCATACCGCCCAGACTGGCGCCGTTCATTGCACCTCCAAACTGGCTCGAAGCGCAGCTACTCACCATCAAGACAGATGCTAAGGTGACAACAAGAAACTTCTTCATACTGATGTTACTTTACAATGATAACCAAGTATTTAGTTACGCTCCAGAAGCGGTCGGGGTCGGTGATACGCAGCGTATACTGCTTATTAGCATCGCGATCCAGGCGATAAGTTCCGGCGGGGTGATTGGTCAGGATTTTAGCACTCTTGGAGTAGAGCGGAATCACTTTCTTCACGCGGTAGTCAACTTTAGCAAAGTAGTCGCGGTTGAAATCATTAGATTTCAGCACATCGCCGTCCTGCAAAATCTTCTGAGCTTTGAGCTCCTTTTTCGTACCAAATACGTAGTAGACAGTGTGCGCCACCTTGTCTTGTTCAGCAATCTGATTAGCCTGTGCCTCATTGTCTTGCGAGAGGCTGCTGACGTTTTGGTTAAGCGTGCTGATTTGCTTATCCTGCTCTGAATCTTGATATTCTTAGCATTGAGTTCTGCACGAAGTTCATCGAGCTGTGTCTGCTTCTCTTGGAGTTGTTTCTGGAAGTCGGCCACCATTTGCTCCAAGGTGCTCTTCATCTTTGCATTGCTGGATTTGCTGGTGCGCAATTGTTCTTGCAAGTTCTTGATGAGCTCGCGGTTGAGATTCATTTTCTTCTGAATCAGAGCCATATTGCTGAGAATGGCTTGACGGTCGGAACTCTCGCCCTTAGCACTCTGCGTGGTAATGATATCCTCGGCTTCATTGATAGCCGTGAATCCATCGCGAATTTGCTCAACAGTACCCATCAAATCATTGGTTTCATTCTGAGCTTGCGCTAAAGCATTCTCGAGCGAGTCGATACGTTGCGCCGAAGTGTCCACTTGAGCGTCTTCTTTCTGCTTCTTCGTGTCACAGCTCCACAACATAACGGTGAGAGCAGCCAAAAGGCATATAGCAATCTTTTTCATATTTTCCGTTTTCTTTATGGGAGCAAAACTCCCGCGTTAATAATTATGAGACGAAGCCCGAGCGTTTTTGTTACGCTTCATCTTCCTTCTCTTTTCTCTTTGAACGCTTTGGAGCGTTGTAGCCTTCTACGATGATGACAAACTCTCCGCGCGGTTCTGTTTCCTCGAAATGTGCCAGGACCTCTGCCAGAGTGCCTCGCACGCTTTCTTCGTGGATTTTTGAAATCTCTCTGCAAGCGGAACAACGGCGTTCGGCACCGAAAGTTTCAACAAACTGTCCCAGAGTCTTTACCACGCGGTAGGGCGATTCATAGAATATCATGGTACGCGGCTCTTCTGCCAATTCCTTCAAGCGCGTTTGTCGCCCTTTCTTCTGCGGCAAAAATCCCTCAAAGGTGAATCGCTCACACGGAAGTCCGGAAGCTACGAGAGCTGGAACAAAGGCCGTTGGACCAGGCAAGCATTGCACGGTCGCCCCTTTCTCCACACAGGCTCTGACGAGCATGAATCCAGGATCGGAAATACCTGGTGTACCTGCATCCGTCACCAATGCCATATTTTCGCCTGCAGCGATGCGGGCAGCAAAAGCCTCAGCGGTTTGGTGCTCGTTGAACTTATGGTGGGCACAGAGTCGGGTGTGTATGTCAAAATGTTTGAGCAACATTCCGCTGGTGCGAGTGTCTTCTGCCAACACGAGGTCCACCTCCTTGAGGAGCCGCAGGGCGCGCAGCGTGATGTCTTCTAAATTTCCAACCGGAGTCGGGATGAGATACAACATTCTTATTGTGCTTAACTTCTGTAGTATTCTGTTTATTAGAACCCTCAGAACATTTTACCACGCAAATGTATAGAAAATGACTTAATTTGACAAACAAAATAAATGGACTTTGTGCTTTTTGAGATAAATTCTCTAATTTTGGCACAAACAACAGAGATATTTGGAATTGTTGACAAGAATTGTTGACAAACATATTTCATTTTAGACTATGTATAAAGAGATAAATTTCGATCGTTTCGTACGCGGATTGCTTGTTGTGGTAGGCATCGTTGCTGTCTATTTTATTCTCAGTTATCTGAGTGCGGTGCTCATTCCTTTCTTTGTGGCGTGGGTTTTTGCTTATATGCTCTATCCCATTGTCATTTTTTTCGAAAAGAAATGTCACCTCAAGAGTCGCATTCTCTGCATCTTCCTCACTCTTCTTCTTGTGGGAGGTGTTGTCACAGCCATCGGCCTCATCATCGTGCCGCCTTTTGTGGACGAGGTGAGCAACTTCAAAGAGATTGCAATACAATATATCACCAACGAGAGTCGCCATGCTGATTCGTTACCCAACACGATACAGCATTTTGTGCGGCAACACGCAGAGGAAATCCAATTAGAAAATCTCCTCAAGCAGAAAGACATTCAATCGGCCATAAAAAATGCGCTACCCAAGGCGTGGGATTTTCTTTGGTCTACGGCAAGTGTAGTGATTAGCATATTGTCCTCACTTATCGGCATTCTCTATTTCTTCTTCCTCTTGCTCGACTACGAGAAATATGCCAATGGGTGGATCAATTTCATACCTAAAGGTAAGCGTATCATTGCAGCGCAAATCGTGGGCGATATCGAACACGGCATGAATGGTTACTTCCGTGGTCAAGCTCTTGTGGCGTTGTCAAATTGCGTTATGTTTTCGGTAGGCTTCGTAATTATTGGCTTCCCCATGCCCATCGCCTTGGGTTGCTTCATCGGGCTGATTAGCTTTGTGCCCTACCTACAAGTGGTGGGGATTGTGCCTGCCTGATTTTGGCACTCCTACGCAGTGCCGACACAGGGCAAAATTTCTGGTTGCTTATCGGTGGAGTAGCTTTGGTTTACATCGTAGTTCAAGTGCTGCAAGACACTATCGTTACCCCCCATGTCATGGGAAAGATAATGGGACTCTCCCCCGCCATCATTCTTCTCTCGCTCACCGTGTGGGGATACATGCTCGGCATCATAGGTCTTATCATCGCTTTGCCCCTCACAACACTGGCCATCTCCTACTATCACCGCTACATTATAGGAGATATAGAAAAGCCCTCCGATGAGTCTGAAGAAATAATAGCTGAAAACTCGCTTTCCACAGACGCAGAGAGCAAATAAGAGTTTTTTTCAGTTCAAAACACAAAAAAATGCAGAAAAGTTTGGTTGTATCAAAAACATGCCTTACTTTTGCACTCGCTTAACGGCACTTAGGTCGATCCGCTAGCTCAGCTGGTAGAGCACAACACTTTTAATGTTGGGGTCTTGGGTTCGAACCCCAAGCGGATCACTTAGAGGACTTCTCAAAAGGAAGTCCTCTTTTTTATTAACACAGCCACTTGCTTTCTGGTAATGTCTGAAAAAGTGTGTAAGATTCTCCTCGTCCTTTCCCCCATGCTTGGGTTTCCCAAGCATGGGGGAAATTTATGATGTTGATATATCTTTGCCATTTTACCTGATTTTCCACTCCCCAAAATACGGTAGCCGTCTTGCATACGTCCCTTCTGTTTTCTCCTTGGCTACAGATCCCAAGAGATAAACTACAGAGGCGGGAGAAGGCATCGCCCCACGCATGAGTAAGGTGCGCTTATAACTTCTATTGAGTCGTTCCACCCAGTTAGTAGAGTAAATCATTCGACGCACACTCTCGGAGAACCTCAAATAGGTAAAATAGGCCGCGTTGCGCTCATTGCCCAAACGGGCAAGGCTCGGGTACTTTTTACCCCAACGCTGCGCAAAGATACGCAAATTCTCATAGGCCACAAGAGGTGTCATGTCGGTATGCTCCATGGGAAAGAGTGCTTTGAGTTCCTCGCCGACCTCGGCTTTGTCTTTCGAGGAGACGGTGTTCAACACTTTCCGTTTGAAATGCACAACGCAAAGTTGGTGCAGTGCCGTGGGAAAAAAAGCCGAACATACCGCATTTTCGATGCCGCTCAAAGCATCGGATATAATCAAGTCGATTTGTTTCACACCGCGTTCCTTGAGGGCTTGCAACTCCATTTCCCAAGCAATTGCGCCTTCTGTGGGGTGATTTACCACCGTGAGCACCTCGCGACTGCCGTCGGGCAGTAGTCCCAACATCGTGTAGTAAGCCTCCTTTGAGACGCTCCCTGTCGCGACGCGTGGAACAGAACGTGGCATCGATGTAGACGGCTAAATAGTGAGGAGAAAGTTGGCGCGAAAGCCACTCTTGGATCTCCTTATAACAAGCCCCAGCCAGATAGCTCACCTGCTGTTTGCTGTAAAGGTGACCGTAGATGCGGCGACCCACCTCGGCAATGTCTTCACAGGAGAGTCCACGGGAATACAACTCGTAAAAAAGCTGCGTGCGCTCACGCTCCCGAGAGGATAAAAATACCAAGAATCATTGGTTGAAAAAGCATTGGAGCGCGTACGAGGGATGCGAAGTTGGAAACTCCAACCATGGCCCCGCCAACGACGGGGACGGAAACCATTGGCTTGTTCACCCGCATGTTCCGCGAGAAAGAGGGCGCGCTCCTGCTTGGAAAAAAACTATCCAAAAAGCACGCGAACCAACTCTTTAAAAACCTGCCTCACTTGAGGCCATTTCAGAAATTAATTCCGATCTTTGTTCTCTTGTAAGCTTCATTGTTCTTTCTTTGATTTTTTTATTCACTACAAATATAAGAACTTTGGAGCTTACACACTTTTTTAGGACAGTATCATACTGTCAGTACAAAAATAACGAAACATTCTAAATAAAACTCTCAAACCTTTACAAAAAGCAAAATGGAGGATTTGAGAATTACTCAAAAAGTTTATAGAAATAAAAAGCCCCGCACATCACTGTGCAGGGCTAAAATATGCAATAGAGAATTGTGTCGATTATTCAGCTGCTGCTTCTTCAGCAGGAGTTTCAGTTGCAGGTGCTTCAGCTGCGGGAGCTTCAGCGGCTGCAGCCTTACGGCTACGACGCGTGCGCTTTGCCTTCTTCTCTTCCTTAGCCATGTTCTCATCGTAGTCAACGAGTTCGATGAAAGCCATGTCGGCACCATCACTCTGGCGGAAGCCGAGCTTGATGATACGAGTGTAGCCACCAGGACGGTTAGCCACTTTCTCAGAGATATTCTTGAACAATTCAGTAACAGCGAATTTGTCCTTCAAATAGCTGAAGACAACGCGGCGAGAGTTCGTTGTGTCGTTCTTGCTCTTGGTGATGAGCGGCTCAACGTACTTCTTCAGAGCCTTAGCCTTGGCGAGAGTCGTAGTGATTCTTTTGTGCTGGATCAGAGAAACTGCCATATTGGCAAGCATTGCGCTTCTGTGGGATGCAGTACGACTCAGATGGTTGAATTTTTTATTATGTCTCATTTTTTTGAATGTTGGTTGTTGCGTCGAGTTGAGGGCTTTGGCCTTAGCTAAGGCCTCTCAGCAGATTGCAAACAACGGTGGAGTTTACGGACAACTTTTGTCGTTCAATTAATCGTTGTCCAATTTGTAAAGGGTTGTGTCCATCCCGAACGACAGATTCTTGCTCTCGAGCAAATCATCAAGCTCAGTGAGTGATTTCTTACCGAAGTTGCGGAACTTGAGGAGGTCAGACTTATTGAACTGAACGAGATCGCCCAAAGTTTCAACATCGGCTGCCTTGAGACAGTTGAGCGCACGAACTGAAAGATTCAGATCGGCGAGCTTCTGCTTGAGGAGCTGACGCATCTTGAGGGTATTCTCATCAATCGGTGGATTGTCTACACTTGTTGAGTTGCTCGCGGTGATACTCTCATCGGAGAACAGAGCGAAGTGATAGATCAGAATTTTTGCTGCTTCCTTCAGCGCATCTTTTGGCTGGATGGAACCATCCGTGGTGATTTCAAGCACGAGCTTGTCGTAGTCGGTCTTTTGCTCAACACGATACGGTTCAACGCTGTACTTAACATTGCGGATGGGAGTGTAGATGGAGTCGATGGCTATCTGATGGATGTCAGAGCAATAGTCGCGGTTTTCATCAGCGGGGACATAACCACGGCCTTTGTTAACAGTCAGTTCGATGGTCATCGAGGCTTTCGAATCTAAATGACAAATCACTAAATCAGGATTTAACACTTCAAATCCGTTGAGATGGATATCACCAGCCTTGAACTCCGTGGAGTTGGAGATGGTTAGCTGGGTCTTCTCAGTGTCGTACTCTTCTACCAGTTTCTTGAAACGTACTTGCTTCAAGTTAAGGATGATGTTGGTTACATCCTCGCTGACTCCAGGCACGGTAGCAAACTCATGCTCAACACCTTCAATCTTGATGGTATTGATGGCATAGCCTTCGAGAGAGGAGAGCAGGATGCGACGGAGGGCATTTCCGACAGTGGTACCGAAGCCCGTTTCCAAAGGACGAAGTTCGAATTTTCCGTACTTATCGTCGCTTTCCAACATGATCACTTTGTCAGGTTTTTGAAATGCTAATATCGCCATTAATTCTTTTTATTTAGGATTTTTGGGTAAAGCCTTTTCAGGCTATGAGACAAGTCGGGAAAGACTTGCCAAAAGTTTCCTCCTCTCCTCCCCTCCAAAAAAGAGGGGAAGGGAGAAAGGCTTTTTAGTTCTTAGAGTACAACTCGACAATCAGCTGCTCCTTGATATTCTCAGGGATGTCAGCACGTTCGGGCATGTGCAGAAGTTTGCCACCCTTAACGCTTTCGTCCCATTCGATCCAAGGATACTTGCTGTGGTTGAAACCAGCCAAAGAGTCAGCAACTACTTCGAGACTCTTAGACTTCTCACGTACAGCAACGATCTGACCAGGTTTTACACTGTAAGAAGCAATGTTCACTACTTGACCATCAACAGTGATGTGCTTGTGGTTCACAAGCTGACGAGCTGCTGCACGAGTAGGAGCGATACCCAGGCGATATACAACATTGTCAAGACGGCATTCGAGATACTGAAGAAGAATCTCACCGGTAATGCCGCTGGTTGCTGCTGCCTTATCAAACATGTTACGGAACTGACGTTCAAGAACACCATAAGTGTACTTAGCTTTCTGCTTCTCAGCAAGCATGACACCGTACTCAGAGCTCTTACGACGGCGACCATTGCCGTGCTGGCCGGGAGGGAAATTACGCTTTGCGAGAACTTTATCAGCACCGAAGATAGCCTCGCCGAAACGACGTGCGATGCGAGACTTAGGACCTGTATATTTTGCCATTTTTTTTAATTTTAGCTTTTAATATAACAATTCAACTTGCTACTGGAATTATACCTTTCTTCTCTTCGGAGGACGGCAGCCATTGTGAGGCAGCGGAGTAACGTCGATAATCTCGGTAACTTCAATACCTGCACCATGGATGGCACGGATAGCAGATTCACGACCATTGCCGGGACCCTTAACGTAAGCTTTCACCTTACGAAGACCGAGGTCGAAAGCTACCTTGGCGCAATCCTGTGCTGCCATCTGAGCAGCGTACGGAGTGTTCTTCTTGGAACCACGGAAGCCCATCTTACCAGAACTTGACCAGCTGATAATCTGACCTTCACTGTTCGACAAGGAAACGATAATATTATTGAAAGAGCTGTGAACGTGAAGCTGACCCATTGCGTCAACCTTAACGTTACGCTTCTTAGCTGCAACTGTTTTCTTTGCCATAATCAATTATTATTTAGTAGCCTTTTTCTTGTTTGCAACGGTCTTTTTGCGACCCTTACGAGTACGAGCGTTGTTTTTCGTGCTCTGGCCGCGTACAGGAAGACCTGCACGGTGACGGATACCACGGTAGCAACCGATGTCCATGAGACGCTTAATGTTCATCTGAATTTCGCTGCGGAGGTCACCCTCTACTTTGTATTCAGCACCAATAACCTCACGAATCTTTGCTGCTTGGTCATCAGTCCAATCCTTTACTTTAATGTCCCTGTCAATACCGGCTTTATCCAAGATTTTAGCCGCGCTACTACGACCTAATCCGTAGATATAGGTCAGGGCGATTTCGCCTCGCTTGTTCTGAGGCAGATCGACACCAACAATTCTTATTGCCATATACTTGTTTTATTACTTTGCGAAAACTGATTAACCCTGACGTAATTTCATCTTAGGGTTCTTCTTGTTAATCACATACAGACGACCCTTACGACGTACAATCTTGCAATCGGCGGATCGTTTCTTCAAGGATGCTCTTGTTTTCATTATTATTTTGCTTTTTTATTTATATCGGAAAACGATTCTACCTTTTGAAAGGTCGTAGGGACTCATTTCCACTTTTACCTTGTCTCCGGGAAGGATCTTGATGTAATGCATACGCATCTTTCCTGAGATGTGGGCTGTTATTTCATGCCCATTCTCCAACTCTACGCGGAACATTGCATTGCTCAATGCTTCAACAATTGTTCCATCTTGTTCTATCGCTAACTGCTTAGACATATTAATGTTTTGTTCTTTCTATTTGTTCTACTTCTTCGAATGATGAGAGAATATCGGCTTTGCCATGGTGAATAGCTATGGTGTGCTCATAATGTGCAGCACTTTTGCCATCGCGCGTCTTTACGCTCCAACGGTCGGGCAATAGATATGAGGAAGCTTTTCCTTCTGTTATCATTGGCTCTATGGCGATGCAAAGTCCATTGGAGATTGCGAGGCCTGTGCCTGCTGTCCCGTAATTAGGAACCATGGGGTCTTCGTGCATTTTCTTTCCTATACCATGACCGGCATACTGTCGGACGACGCCGTATCCATATTGCTGGACATGATGCTGCACTGCGCATCCTATATCTCCTAAGCGGTTGCCTACAATGGCTTGTTCGATTCCTTTATAAAGGCTTTCTTTCGTTACTGACAGTAACTGCTTGATTTCTGCTTTCACTTCACCTACACAAAATGTGTAACATGAATCTCCACAGAAGCCTTCTAGGAGAACTCCGCAATCCACCGAGACTATATCACCATTCTTCAATGGTTTATCGTCTGGAATACCATGAACGATTGTGTCGTTAACTGAGGTACAAATGGATGCAGGAAAGGCGGGGCCAAAAGGATTAGGACATCCCTTAAAACTTGGGACCGCGCCATTGTCGCGAATGAAATGTTCAGCCAAGGTGTCCATCTCGCGGGTGGTTACACCCGGCTGAACAATTTTTGCGATTTCCGCAAGAGTTGCTGCTACAAGCTGATTTGCTTTTCGCAGCGCCTCTATCTCATCTTCCGTTTTCAGATATATCATCCGAATCGGTTTAAATGGAAATTTTCTTAATATGCTGCTACGCTTGAACGATTGCGTGTGTGCCCAGCGTTGAGCAAGCCGTCGTAATGACGGACAAGCATGTAGCTCTCAATTTGCTGAAGAGTATCGATAACAACACCGACAAGAATCAACAATGAGGTACCACCAAAGAACTGAGCGAAACCTTGCTTAACACCGAAGAGTACAGCAAATGCAGGAAGAACTGCAATCAACGCAATGAAAAGAGAACCAGGGAAGGTAATTCTTGTCATAACTGTGTCGATATAATCTGCCGTAGCTTTACCGGGCTTTACGCCAGGGATAAAACCGCTGTTACGTTTCATATCTTCAGCCATCTGCACGGGATTCATCGTGATAGCCGTGTAGAAATAAGTGAAGAGAACAATCAAGATAACATAGATGATGTTGTAAGGAAGGCTAAATTGATCAGAGAGAAGATGTCCTACTGGGTTTGAACCATCCTTAGAGAACGCCATAATCATGGTGGCGGGGATAAACATAATGGCTTGAGCGAAGATAATCGGCATTACGTTGGCTGCAAATAGCTTCAACGGAATATACTGACGTGCTCCGCCAAACTGACGGTTACCCTCGATACGCTTTGCATATTGAACCGGAACCTTGCGAGTAGCCTTTACAAGCAGGATAGACAGTGCCATAACGAAGAGCAGAGCGATAAGTTCGAAAGGAACATTATCAAGCCACCACCTTCTGCTCCAGAGATAGAAGATGTGAGCTGCTCAAAAATAGCACCAGGGAAGCGTGCAATAATACCGATCATAATGATGAGAGAAACACCGTTTCCTACACCCTTGTCGGTTATACGCTCACCCAACCATAGGATGAACATGCTGCCTGCAGCAAGGATAATCGTAGACGAGAACATAAACCAGAACGTATCACCAACCATGAAAGCACCACTCTGGCCCACTTGTGAACGAAGGTTTATCATATAGGTAGGAGCTTGGAACAAAAGAATTGCTATCGTCAACCAACGAGTGTATTGATTGATCTTTCTCTGTCCGCTCTCACCGTCACGTTGCATCTTCTGGAAATACGGTACGGCTACAGCCAAAATCTGAATAATAATGGATGCAGAGATGTAAGGCATAATACCAAGGCCAAATACTGACGCATGAGAGAATGCACCACCTGAGAACATATTCAACAGGGACATCAAACCGTTTTCCGTTTGACTCTGCAGAGCTGCAAGACGAGTTGGATCAATGCCTGGCAGTACTACAAAGAGCCAAAACGATAGATGGCAATGAACAGGAGAGTAATGAGGAGTCGCGTACGCAAATCCTCAATTCTCCAGATGTTCTTTAGAGTCTCGATTATTTTTTTCATAATTAGATCTTAGTTGCGGTTCCACCAACTGCCTGAATAGCAGCTTCTGCAGTCTTGGAGAAGGCGTTAGCCTCTACAGCCAACTTAGCCTTGAGGTCGCCATTACCAAGAATCTTTACTAACTGCTTAGAGGAGATGAAACCTGCAGCAATCAGTTCTTCGCGACCAATCTTCTCTAAATTCTTCTGCTCAGCGAGAGCCTGCAGAACACTGAGGTTTATGGCCTTGTATTCAACGCGGTTGATATTCTTGAAGCCGAACTTCGGCAAGCGACGCTGCAACGGCATCTGACCACCTTCGAAGCCAATCTTCTTGTGGTAACCAGAACGCGACTTAGCACCCTTGTGACCACGAGTAGAAGTGCCTCCCATGCCAGAGCCTGGACCACGACCTACTCGTTTATCATGATGCGTAGAGCCATTCGCGGGTTTTAAAGTATGTAATTTCATGACTTTCTGTTTGTTTTTACTGTTCAACAATCTCAACCAGATGGCTTACCTTGCGAATCATACCGCGCATTACGGGGTTATCCTCAACCTCTACAGTGCGATATAATTTCTTCAGGCCCAGTGCATCAAGTGTACTTTTCTGGTCTTTAGGAGCATGAATTCTGCTCTTAATCTGCTTTACTTTTATTGTTGCCATAGTCGAATTATCCTCTGAATACTTTATCCAATGAAACACCGCGCTGCTTAGCAACTGTACGTGCATCACGCATATTGCTCAAGGCAGCGATTGTTGCCTTCACAAGGTTGTGAGGGTTTGAAGAGCCTTTCGACTTTGCCAGAACGTCTTTGATACCTACGCTGTCGAGTACGGCACGCATAGCGCCACCTGCCACAACACCAGTACCTTCAGATGCCGGAAGGATGATAACTTCTGCACCACCATAGTGAGCTGTCATCTCGTGAGGAACTGTACCTTTGAGTACAGGAACCTGAACGAGGTTCTTCTTTGCAGCTTCAACGCCCTTAGCGATGGCTGCAGAAACTTCACCAGCCTTGCCGAGGCCCAGACCGATAACGCCTTTACCATCACCAACTACTACGATAGCAGCAAACGTGAACGTACGACCACCTTTAGTAACCTTTGTTGTACGATTGATAGCAACCAGTCTATCCTTTAATTCTTCGCTATTAACATTTACTCTGTTTGCCATAATCTTTAGAATTTAAGTCCACCTTTGCGGGCACCATCTGCCACCTGTTTTACACGACCGTGATAGAGATAACCATTACGGTCAAACAACCGTAGTGATACCTGCTGCGATGGCTTTTGCTGCTACAGCTTCACCAACTTTCTCTGCCTGCTCTTGTTTGGGCATGGCTTCAAAACCGAGAGAAGAAGCGCTAACAAGCGTCTTCTGAGCTTCATCATCGATAATCTGTGCATAGATCTGCTTGTTGCTGCGGAACACGCTCAGACGGGGACGAGCCGCAGAACCAGAGATCTTATTGCGTACCCGATATTTGATTTTAATGCGACGTTGTTCTTTTCTTGTAGTCATAATCTTATTCTATTAAAATTACTTAGCACCGGCTGCCTTACCACTCTTGCGGCGGATCTGCTCACCGATATACAGAATACCCTTTCCTTTATAAGGTTCAGGCATACGGAAAGAACGAATTTTGGCGCAAACCATGCCGAGCAACTGCTTATCGCAGGACTCTAGGCTAATATACGGGTTCTTGTTTCTTTCGCTCTTAGTCTCAACCTTGATTTCAGCAGGAACTTGGAGGAAGATGCTGTGAGTAAAACCGAGAGAGAATTCAATCAAGTTGCCTTGATTAGATACACGGTAACCAACACCTACGAGCTCCATCTCTTTCTTATAGCCTTCGCTAACACCAACAACCATGTTATTAACCAATGCACGATAGAGGCCATGGAAAGCCTGCTTCTGCTTTTGGTCTACATCGCTGTTCTCGTTGATAGCGAAAGTAATCTGACCTTCTTCAAGGGAAACTGAGATAGCGGGATTAACCGTCTGAGACAGCTCACCCTTCGGACCCTTAACGGTCACTACATTATCCTTGACGTCAACTGTAACGCCAGCAGGAATGTTAATCGGCAATTTACCTATTCTAGACATGTTAACCTCCTAATTAATATACATAGCAAAGAACTTCGCCACCAATCTTCTCAGCGGATGCTTCCTTGTTTGTCATTACACCTTTGGAAGTGGATACGATTGCAATACCCAATCCGTTGATAACTCTCGGCATTTCGCGGTAGCCTGTATACTTACGCATACCAGGACGAGAAACTCGCTGCAAGCTCTGAATAGCACTTGCCTTTGTTTCAGGCTCATACTTGAGAGCGATTTTGATTGTTCCCTGAGGACCATCTTCTACAAACTTGTAGTTGAGGATGTAACCTTTCTCGAAGAGAATCTTCGTGATGTCCTTCTTCAGGTTTGATGCGGGCACTTCAACCACACGATGCTTAGCCTGGATGGCGTTGCGCAACCGCGTCAGAAAATCTGCTATTGGATCTGTCATTTGTTTGGTTGTTTAATTAATCGGGACTATCCCGACAATATTAAATAATAATAAAAAGGAATTTACCAGCTTGCTTTCTTTACGCCAGGGATAAGACCGCTAGAAGCCATCTCGCGGAATTGGATACGAGACAAGCCGAAGAGACGGATATAGCCTTTGGGGCGCCCCGTCAACTTGCAACGGTTGTGCAAGCGGATAGGATTAGCATTGCGGGGGATAGCCTGCAGCTTACGAGCTGCCTCGTAAGCTTCTACAGGATCCTGCGATTTGTTAACAATCTCCTTCAACGCTGCACGCTTCTTTGCGTATTTGGCTACCAGTTTAGCACGCTTTACTTCGCGTGCTTTCATTGATTCTTTTGCCATATTTTAATTAGTTGTTTTTAGCGTTATTAAAGGGAAGACCGAATTCTTTGAGCAGAGCGAAACCTTCTTCATCGGTAGCTGCAGTGGTAACGAACGTGATGTTCATACCTGTCATGCGTTCAATTGTATCGATGTTAATTTCTGGGAAGATAATCTGCTCTTGAATACCGAGTGTATAGTTACCACGGCCATCGAGCTTACTTGCGATACCCTTAAAGTCACGGATACGGGGCAGAGCCACGCGAACCAGACGCTCAAGGAATTCGTACATACGCTCACCACGGAGAGTAACCATAACACCGATAGGCATCTTCTTACGAAGCTTGAAGTTTGCAACGTCCTTCTTAGAAACTGTTGCAACAGCCTTCTGACCAGTGATTGTTGACAATTCGTTCAAAGCTACGTCAATGACTTTTTTGTCGGCTGTTGCCAAACCAAGTCCCTCGTTGATGACGATTTTAGTCAGACGGGGAATCTGCATCGTTGACTTGTAGTTAAACTTATTCATCAGAGCCGGTGCAATGCGCTCTGCATATTCTTTTTTAAGACTTGCTGTATTGCTCATTACTTGATCTCCTCTCCTGATTTTTTAGCGAAGCGAACCAACTTACCAGCCTCATTCAGGCGGCGGCCGATACGTGTAGGAGTTTTTCCATCTTTAGGATCAACCACGTTAAGGTTCGAAATATGAATTGGGGCCTCCATCGTAACGATGCCACCCTGCGGATTTTTGGCACTCGGCTTCTGGCTTTTAGAAACCATATTGAGACCTTCTACGATAGCGCGTTGCTTGTCAACGAGTACGCGGACAACCTTGCCCGTCTTACCCTTTGCTTTACCTGCGTTTACGTATACGGTATCGCCTTTTTTAATATGTAACTTAGTCATTACTGTTTCTGTTTACTTTGAATTAAAGAACTTCAGGTGCCAAAGAAACGACTTTCATGTTCGTTGCACGGAGTTCACGGGCAACAGGACCGAAGATACGACTACCGCGGATTTCGCCAGCATTATTCAGAAGAACGCAAGCGTTGTCATCGAAACGGATGTATGAACCATCGGGACGACGAATTTCCTTCTTAGTGCGTACAATCAAAGCCTTGGAAACAGCACCTTTTTTCAGGTCACTTGAAGGGATGATGTTGTGAACAGCCACAACAATAACATCACCTACAGAAGCGTAGCGACGGCGAGTACCACCCAGCACACGGATGCAGACTGCTTCACGAGCACCGCTATTGTCAGCTACGTTCAATTTACTTTCAACTTGGATCATAATTACTTAGCTCTTTCTACGATTTTAACAACTCTCCAACGCTTTGATTTGCTAAGAGGGCGGGTTTCCATGATCAGGACAGTATCGCCTTCATTGCAATCGTTCTCCTCGTTATGAGCATAGAACTTTTTCGTTTTAGAGATAAACTTACCATAAATCGGGTGTTTCTCCTTAAACTTTGCTGCAACAACAATTGTCTTGTCCATCTTGTTGCTGACAACAACACCCTGTCTTGTCTTTCTTAAATTTCTAGCTTCCATTCTGGACTATTATTTATTGTTGAGTTCGTTTTCGCGCAACACCGTTTTGATCTTGGCAATCGTACGACGAGCCTCTTTAATCTGCGCGGGATTTTCCAGAGGAGAAACGCTGTGATTGAGCAGCATCTGGTTGTATTTTTCAACCTCTGCGTCAAGGCGCTCCTGGAGCTCATTGGCTGCAATTTTACGGATTTCTGCTATTTTCATAATCAAGCGTTTTTATCGTAATCGTGTCTTACAACAAATTTGGTAGTAACGGGAAGCTTCTGTGCTGCAAGGCGAAGAGCTTCTTTAGCTACTTCGAAGGGAACGCCTTCGATTTCGAAGATAATGCGACCTGGAGTGATAGGGAAAACGTATCCAACGGGATCACCTTTACCCTTACCCATACGTACGTCAGCAGGCTTCTTAGTGATAGGTTTGTCAGGGAAGATGCGAATCCAGCTCTGACCTTCACGCTGCATATAACGCGTCATTGCGATACGAGCAGCTTCGATTTGGCGACCGGTGAGCCAGTGTGTATCGAGGCTCTTGATGCCGAAACTACCAAATGCCAGCTGGTTACCACGCTGTGCATTACCTTTGCAACGGCCTTTTTGCGGTCTTCTGTATTTTGTTCTTTTCGGTTGTAACATAATACTCTAAAGAAATTAACGGTTGTTGTTTCTGTTGCCACGGAAACGACGACGATCGCGGCGATCGCCACCTTCGCGACGGCCGGTCTCCTTCTCAGGAGTAAAGTTTGGCTGGAGGTCACGTTTGCCATAAACGATGCCACGGCAAATCCAAACCTTGATACCAATCAGACCTACCTTCGTAAGAGCTGCTGTCTGGCAGTAGTCGATGTCTGCGCGGAGGGTGTGCAGCGGAGTGCGACCTTCCTTAAACATTTCCTTACGTGCCATTTCTGCGCCATTCAGACGGCCAGAAACTTGTACCTTAATACCTTCGGCACCCATGCGCATAGCATTAGCAACAGCCATTTTGATGGCGCGACGATATGCTACTTTACCTTCAATCTGGCGAGCGATGCTTTGGCCAACGATGTTTGCATCGAGATCCGGCTTGCGCACTTCGAAGATGTTAATCTGTACGTCCTTATCTGTGATTTTCTTAAGTTCTTCCTTGAGCTTGTCAACTTCCTGACCACCCTTACCAATGATGATGCCCGGACGAGCGGTGCATACAGTAATCGTAATGAGTTTTGGGGTACGCTCGATCACGATGCGTGAAACGCTGGCTTTAGCAAGACGTGCATCGAGATACTTACGGAGTTTGCTATCTTCGAGAATACGATCGCCGAAGTTAGAACCGCCGAACCAGTTAGAATCCCAACCACGAATAATTCCAAGTCGGTTACTTATCGGATTTACTTTTTGTCCCATACTTCTTTTCGATTAATCATTAGTTTTAGTTCCTACGTGAAGAGTCACGTGGTTTGAACGTTTGCGAATTCTGTAACCGCGACCTTGAGGTGCTGGACGCATACGCTTCAGCGTTACGCCTTCGTCAACAAAAACCTTGGTGATAAACAATTCGCCATCCTCTGCCTTGCGGTCGTTCTTCTGCTCCCAGTTAGCGATTGCACTGCGAAGAAGTTTTTCAACATCCAAGCTTGCTGCTTTCTTAGAGAAGCGGAGAGTTGCCAATGCGCGGTTTACTTCCATGCCGCGAACCATGTCAACGACGTAGCGCATTTTGCGGGGAGAGGAGGGAACATTTCGCAGTGAAGCGAAATATTGGGTCTTCAGGGCTTCTTTTCTAGCGTTAGCCGCTAATTTTTTTCTTGCTCCCATTTATCTTTTTACTTTTTATTACTGGATTGAAAGCCTATCGTTTGTTACCAGCGTGACCACCAAACTTACGTGTCGGTGCAAATTCACCGAACTTGTGGCCTACCATGTTCTCGGTAACATAGACGGGGATGAATTTATTGCCGTTATGAACTGCTACAGTGTGACCGACGAAGTCGGGAGAAATCACTGATGCGCGAGCCCATGTTTTAACAACGCTCTTCTTGCCACTTTCGTTCATGGCGAGAATCTTCTTCTCGAGAGAAACTGCGATGTACGGACCTTTTTTAAGTGAACGACTCATACTTTAATCTTTAGGTTACTTTTTACGTCTTTCGATAATGTACTTGTTCGACTGCTTCTTCGGAGCTCTTGTCTTCAAGCCCTTAGCATACAAACCAGTACGTGAACGTGGGTGTCCACCACTCTGGCGGCCTTCACCACCACCCATTGGGTGATCAACAGGGTTCATAACAACACCACGGTTGTGAGGACGACGACCCAACCAGCGTGAACGACTGCCTTACCGGAGGATTCAAGAGCATGATCAGAATTGCCGACGCTACCAATCGTAGCCTTGCAAGCACCTAAGATTCTACGAGTTTCACCGCTAGGTAACTTGATAACACAATAGTCACCTTCGCGTGATGTCAGCTGTGCGAAGTTACCTGCACTACGAACGAGCAATGCGCCCTGACCCGGACGGAGCTCAATGTTGTGAACAACGGTACCTACGGGGATGTTCTTCAAAGGAAGAGCATTACCAACTTCGGGAGCTGCTTCAGCACCAGACATGAGCTGGTCGCCTACTTTCAATCCATTAGGGAGCGATAATGTAACGCTTTTCACCGTCTGCGTAGAACAAAAGAGCGATACGAGCTGAACGGTTCGGATCGTACTCGATTGTTTTAACGACTGCGGGTACACCATCTTTCTCACGTCGGAAGTCGATGAAGCGATATTTTCTCTTGTGGCCACCGCCGAGGTAACGCATGGTTTCCTTACCGACGTTGTTGCGACCACCGCTTACACGCTTACCGTAAACGAGAGATTTTTCTGGTACGGATGCAGTAATTTCTTCGAACGTACCAATAACTTTGTGTCTCTGGCCCGGTGTAGTGGGCTTAAATTTACGTACTGCCATCAGTTATTTAGATATTGCTATAAAAATCGATAGTTTCGCCCTCTTTCAGGGTTACGATTGCCTTCTTAAAGGCATTGCTACGACCACGTACGAGACCAGCACGAGTATAACGTGACTTGTTCTTACCAGCATAAACCATAGTGTTAACTGCTGTGACGTGAACATTGTAGCGAGCTTCAATCTCCGACTTAATCTGGACTTTATTTGCTTCGGGCTTTACGATGAAGCCGAACTTATTTTCCTTCTCTGTCAGAGCCGTCATCTTCTCAGTGACGATAGGTTTGATAATGAATGCCATATCTTACTTCGTAGCTTACTGGTTAAGACAGCTTCAATACCTTTCAGAGCGTTCTCTGTTACAACCATTACGCTAGCATCCAAAACACGATATGTGTTGAGTTCTGCTGCGTTGGCAACGCGAACATTCTGCAAGTTGCGAGCTGACAAATATACATTTTTGTTTGATTCTGGCAAAACTACGAGCACCTTCTTATCGGCAACGTTGAGATTCTTTGTAAACTCAACACAGCTCTTCGTCTTGGGAGCTTCCAGATTGAAGTCTTCAACAACAACAATAGCGTTCTCCTGTGCCTTGTAGCTAAGAGCGCTACGGCGAGCAAGAGCCTTCACCTTCTTGTTGAGCTTGAAGCTATAGTTGCGGGGCTTCGGACCGAACACGCGAGCACCACCAACGAGCACCGGTGAATTGATATCACCACGACGTGCACCGCCACCGCCTTTCTGACGGCCGAGCTTCTTAGTAGAACCGCTCAGTTCGCTTCTTTCTTTAGACTTTGCCGTACCCTGGCGCTGAGCTGCCATGTAGTGTTTCACGTCGAGGTAGATGGCGTGGTCATTCGGCTCTATGCCGAAAACAGAATCGTTCAGAGTAACTTTTCTGCCGGTATCTTCACCTTTGATATTAAATACGCTAACTTCCATTACTTTTCAACAATTACGATTGAACCTTTACATCCTGCAACTGAACCCTTGATCAAGAGTAAGTTGTGCTCAGGGATAACTTTTAAAACTTTCAGGTTTTGAGTGGTGACGCGCTTTCCGCCCATCTGGCCACCCATGCGCATACCCTTGAAAACTTTTGCAGGGTAAGAGCAGGCACCGATAGAACCCGGTTTACGCTGACGGTCATCCTGACCGTGAGTCATCTGACCAACACCGCCGAAACCGTGGCGTTTAACAACGCCCTGGAAACCATGACCCTTAGAAGTTCCTGCTACATCAACGAAATCTTCGTCCGTAAAAACATCAGAAACACTGAGGGTGTCGCCCAAATTCAGTTCCTTGTCAAAACCTGTGAACTCAGCCAAGTGGCGCTTGGGAGTGGTACCAGCTTTCTTGAAGTGACCGAGAAGGGGAGCAGAAGTATTTTTCTCTTTTGCTTCCTGGAAACCTACCTGAACGGCAGCATATCCATCTTTCTCAACGTTCTTCACCTGAGTTACCACGCAAGGACCTACTTCGATAACAGTGCACGGCACGTTCTTGCCGTCGGCACTGAAAACGGATGTCATTCCGATTTTCTTTCCTAATAATCCTGGCATTTCAGCTTGATTAATTTATGTAAATAAAAATATTAAAATCTATTTTGTGCGTAGCCCAAATCCCATCGCGACTGAGAAGTGGGGCGCATGTTGCTCTCACAACTATTAGGCTTAACGCCCTTATAATAAAGCAGGTATCTAACGTTTCCTACTTTTCGCGGGTGCAAAATTACAAAACTTATTTTTATTTCACAAAGAATTTCTCCAATTATTTTTATTTCAGCTATTTAGGAGGTACATCCGAATCTCTGCATTGCAAAAACCAATGCAAAAACGAACTTCTCTAATAAGAGAGTCGAACTATACACAAGAAGGACATGAGGACTACTTCAACCATACTCAACGGTAAATCTTCACCCAAAAGGGTGACAGATTGGATCCTTATTCTGCTACAAAAGAAAAAGAACTTTTTTTTGTTTCCACGTTGTCACACATGAGCAAAGCAACTTGGAAAGTAAGCATTTACAATGCGCTGCAACAGTCTTTCCTCTTCATTTTATCGTCACACTGTTGTCACACTCTTAACACAAACGTTTTCAAGGCCTTAAATATCAACGGTGTCGATATGATGAGGTGACAACAAAAAAAATAACTCCAGAAGAAGAGTAGACATTTCTTCTACATTCTGATTCTCCTACTGCGTCAGCTGCTACTATAAGCGCGTCAGCCGACACAATAAGCCTTTCAGCTCACAGCCTTATTGTATCAGCAAATCCAATAAGGATATTTTTTATACTCTCCACCCTCTCTCGCTGCCAAAGAATGATTGAGAACAGCTATAGCAAGGTTCCTCCTACATAGGAAACCATAGCAAGACATCACGCATAGCCTCCCCCACTACACTCTATTTAACCATTAGCTTAGCATAGGACAACAGTTTGAATTATACAAAACAAAAATCCCCTATTCCAGAAATAGAAAGGGGATTTTTTTGCAAATATAAATTCTTCGTCAACGATATTCTTAGTCAGACCAAAGATTACGCTCGCTTGAATGTTTGCGAGTTTCTCCAACCAATTCTGTATCGTCATCATCCTCATCAGGAGGAATCACGCTTACATCAAATCCTACGTTTTTAGGCCCAGATCCTGCCAAAGGCTGCCCGCTCTCAAAAAAATACACTTCACAGCGTGGGTACACATATCTCTTAAGTTCTGTATTCATAAAAATTTCAATTATTTATAGATAAAATTAATGCTAATATTCCAAGAAGGATTCCAGCAAAATCCATAGAAATAATATCAAAGATAGTTTTTTTATCATCTCTTACATCCATCATTGTTCATCTCTATACGAAAGTAAAAAAATCCAAAAAGAAAAAAATTATATCATTTGCTGTAACACAGCTAAGTGACTCTTACAAAATAAGCGCAAAGCTATAAGGGTAAATTTATTACTCTCTATTATTATTACTACTATCCTTTCTAAAAGAGTATATAAAAGCTCCTTTTCCTACAAAATAAGAAAAAGGAGCTATACTGTTTTAAACAGTGAGCCTAACGACTACACCTTGATTTCAACTTCAACACCGCACGGAAGTTCAAGCTTCATCAAAGCATCTACCGTCTTAGGAGTTGCGCTGTAAATATCAATGAGACGCTTGTAAGTGGAAACCTGGAACTGCTCACGAGATTTCTTGTTTACGAACGTACTACGGTTTACAGTGATGATGCGCTTGCGCGTGGGGAGAGGAATCGGACCACTAACGATAGCGCCGGTTGCCTTCACATTCTTAACGATCTTCTCTGCTGATTTCTCAACAAGAGTGTGATCGTAGCTTTTCAGCTTAATACGAATTTTCTGACTCATTGTCTTTATTTGTTTTGAATAATCTGTCGGAGACGTACAGGCTAAGAGTCATTCGTTAGCCTGCCGTCTGGACAGTAGTGAAAAAAGTTTTTACTTGATGAGGTCTACGCGACCATTGATTTCCTCAAGTACTGCACGTGCAATAGAAGAAGAAAGAGGAGCGTGGTGGTGGTATGTCATAGAAGACGTTGCACGACCAGAGGTGATAGTACGCAGAGCTGTTACATAACCGAACATTTCTGCGAGAGGCACCTTAGCCTTTACGATACGAGCACCGCTACGGCTGCTCTCCATACCTTCAACCTGACCACGACGCTTGTTCAAGTCGCCGATAACATCACCCATGTTCTCTTCTGGCGTTACAACTTCGAGAGCCATAATTGGTTCCATCAGAACAGGACCTGCTTGCGCGCAAGAGTTCTTGTAAGCCTGGAGGGCTGCAACTTCGAATGACAACTGGTCAGAGTCAACGGGGTGGAATGAACCATCAAGCAACTCTACTTTGAGGCTATCGAGAGGGAAGCCACCGAGCACACCGGCCTTCATTGCACTTTCAAACCCTTCTGTACGCTAGGAATGAACTCCTTAGGAATGTTACCACCAGTAACCTTGTTGACAAACTGGAGCCCGCCTTCCTTGAAGTCTTCATCCACTGGACCAACGTTAACGATAATATCTGCAAACTTACCGCGACCACCACTCTGCTTCTTATAAACTTCGCGGAGGTTAACAGTCTTCGTGATAGCTTCCTTATAGTTAACCTGAGGTTTACCTTGGTTACATTCTACCTTGAACTCACGCTTCAGACGGTCGATAATAATATCGAGGTGAAGCTCACCCATACCAGAGATAATGGTCTGACCACTCTGCTCGTCAGTACGAACGGTAAAGGTTGGATCTTCTTCTGCCAGCTTTTGCAAACCGAGAGAGAGTTTGTCCATATCCTTTTGAGTCTTAGGCTCAACAGCGATACCGATAACGGGATCGGGGAAGTCCATAGATTCGAGAACGATGGGGTGTGCTTCGTCGCAAAGAGTATCACCAGTGTGGATATCCTTGAAACCTACACCTGCACCGATATCACCTGCGTCGATGCTCTCCATTGGAATTTCCTTGTTGGAGTTCATCTGGAAGAGGCGGCTGATACGCTCTTTCTTGCCAGAACGGCTGTTGTAGATATAAGAACCTGCTGCAATCTTACCAGAATAAACGCGGAAGAATACGAGGCGGCCCATATATGGGTCAGTAGCAATCTTAAATGCGAGAGCTGAAGTAGGTTCGTCTTCGCTTGGCTTACGATCTTCTTCTTCGCCTGTGTCAGGATTCGTACCAACAATGTTGACTGCATCCATAGGGCTGGGAAGGAAAGCACAAACGTAGTCGAGCAAAGGCTGAACACCCTTATTCTTGTAAGAAGAACCGAGAAGCATAGGAGTAATCTCCATAGATACGGTACCCTTGCGAAGAGCTGCGATGATTTCTTCTTCAGTGATAGTAGAAGGATCGTCGAAATACTTCGTCATGAGGTCCTCGTCGAAGTTAGAAGCTTCCTCGAGCATCTTGTCGCGCCACTCTTGAGCTTCTTCAACAAGTTCTGCGGGAACGTCTTCTATATCGTAGTCTGCGCCCATTGTCTCATCGTGCCAAAGGATAGCCTTCATCTTGATGAGATCTACAACACCCCTGAAGTTTTCTTCTGCACCGATAGGAATCTGAACAGGGACAGGGTTTGCGCCGAGGAGGTCCTTCATCTGGCGTACAGTCTCAAAGAAATCTGCACCAGAACGGTCCATCTTGTTCACATAACCAATACGGGGTACGTTGTATTTATCAGCCTGACGCCAAACAGTCTCAGACTGCGGCTGAACGCCATCGGCAGCAGAGTAAGTAGCTACAGCACCATCAAGAACACGAAGAGAACGCTCAACCTCAGCTGTGAAGTCAACGTGTCCCGGAGTGTCAATCAAGTTGATCTTATAAGAATTATTATTCCAGTTCCAAGAACATGTTGTAGCAGCGGAAGTAATAGTGATACCGCGCTCCTGCTCTTGGGCCATCCAGTCCATTGTTGCTGCACCGTCGTGAACCTCACCAATCTTGTGAGTTTTACCAGTGTAGAAAGGATACGTTCGGATGTAGTCGTTTTACCAGCATCAATGTGGGCCATGATACCGATATTACGCGTCAAATGAAGATCTTGTTTTGCCATTGTTTATTTTATGCTACTTGCTGTTTAGAATCTGAAGTGAGCGAATGCACGGTTAGCCTCAGCCATGCGGTGCATATCTTCCTTACGCTTGAATGCGCCACCCTGCTCATTGAATGCATCCATGATTTCGGCAGCGAGCTTATCAGCCATAGTCTTACCTCCGCGCTTACGAGCGAAAGCAATCATATTCTTCATAGAGATGCTCTCTTTGCGGTCGGGACGAATCTCTGTAGGCACTTGGAAAGTAGCACCACCAATACGGCGGCTCTTCACCTCTACCTGCGGAGTGATTTTATCGAGGGCAGCTTTCCAAATCTCCAGCGGAGACTTTTCATTGTCCTTCATCTTCTCACCTACGAGGTTCAAAGCATTGTAGAAAATCTCATAAGAGATATTCTTCTTACCATCGTACATCAGGTGATTCACAAACTTGGAAACCTTCTGGTCTCCGAAAACGGGATCCGGAAGGATCAAACGTTTTTTTGGTTTAGCTTTTCTCATTTTTCTTATTGGTTTTAATGGGCTGCATCTTTGTTCTTCAACTCGCCGTTGCGATGTTTACTCAACCTTTCTGCAAACCAAACTTTTTATTTCTAATTACTTCTTAGCTGCTTTAGGACGCTTAGCACCGTATTTAGAACGACGCTGCGTACGGTTAGCAACACCAGCAGTATCCAACGTACCACGAACGATGTGATAACGAACACCAGGGAGGTCTTTCACACGACCGCCACGAACCAGCACGATGCTGTGTTCCTGCAAGTTGTGTCCCTCTCCGGGGATGTAAGAGTTGACTTCCTTAGAGTTCGTCAAACGAACACGAGCCACCTTACGCATTGCTGAATTAGGCTTCTTCGGCGTTGTGGTATAAACACGAACGCACACGCCTCTACGCTGTGGGCAAGAATCAAGAGCAGGCGACTTGGAGTTAGCCGTTTCTGCTGTTCTACCCTTTCTTACTAATTGTTGAATAGTAGGCATTTTGTTGATTTTTAATTGTTTATATATTTGTTTTATTTTTCTTACTTGAGATGTAGGCATACAACATGCCTTAGCGGCTGCAAAATTATGAAAAACAATCTGAACGAACAAGATTTCAACAACTTATATTTAGTATCTTTTTCTCTTTCATCCATTCAGAGGACACTTCCTCGGAGCTTTGTGTTCTATTTTTTCGTCAAGACTCACTATGATTTTTCTTCATTTATACATCAGCATAGAAAACATCAGAACGAGGTTTTTCTTCTCCATTCCTCTAAAGATGTATCGCAGATCATAAATATAAAAACTCTCACGAAAGGTTTCACTCGTGATTTTTTTGCGTTTTGTATGGAGGCACAGAATAAGTTTTACCTCACAAAGATGTATATTTGCAATCATAACATCTAACGCATTTCATAAACACATATATGAAGAACTTTTATCCGTTTTTTGGAATGGCTTTAGCAGGTTTTGCACTAAGCCTTCCTATGCAGGCCCGACAATGTCCCAATATCGTTCTTTTTCTAGTAGACGACATGGGATGGCAAGAAACATCTGTTCCTTTCTGGGAACATCCCACACCGCTCAACAATCGCTACCATACACCAAACATGGAGCGACTTGCCAATATGGGCGTAAAATTCACCCAAGCCTATGCGTGTGCAATATCTTCTCCGTCGCGCTGTTCGCTCCTCTCGGGAATGAATGCAGCACGCCATCGCGTGACAAATTGGACGATTCATTTCAACCGAACAACGGACTCTCCCAGCGACTCTATTGATTTGCCCGAATGGAACTGTAATGGCATTCAACCAGAAAAGGCGCAGAACTATGCTAATTTCGGACGAGCTACTTTTATCACTCCGCTTCCTCAACTTCTACACGATCATGGATATTATACCATCCTTTGTGGCAAAGCTCACTTTGGTGCGCAGCAGACACCTGGAGAAAACCCTACAGAGATGGGATTCGATGTAAACATTGCTGGGGCTGCAAATGGTGGTCCGGGCAGCTACTTGGCAGCAGACAATTACGGCCGTGGAGATTTTCACGTGGGCGGTTTAGAAAAATACTACGAAAAAGGAACTTTTCTCACAGAAGCTTTAACGCTCGAAGCAATAGACCATCTCAAAAAGCCCATTGCTGAAAAGAAGCCTTTTTTTCTCTATATGTCACACTATGCCATCCACATACCTTACCAACCTGACATCCGATTCACCAGCAACTACCAAGATCGTGACGGACAGGGCGTTTATGACGAACAGTTAAAGGCGCGGCTCAACAAAAGTGAGATAAATCATGCTGCACTGGTGGAAGGAATGGATAAGAGTTTGGGCGACTTGATGGATTTTCTTGAACAACATCCTAAGACCGCACAAAACACCATCATTATCTTCATGTCGGACAATGGTGGACAGGGTGTGGCCGTCAGACAAGGAAGAGAAGACTATGATCAGAATTGGCCCGCGCGAGCTGGCAAGGGTTCGGCTTACCTGGGTGGAATAAAAGAGCCAATGATTGTTTATTGGCCCAAAGTTACAAAAGCTGGAACGTCTAACGATAACCGCGTTATGATAGAAGATTTCTTCCCATCTCTTCTGGAGATGGCCGGCGTGAGAAACTACAGAACATTGCAAAATGTGGATGGAGTTAGTTTTGTTGACCTTCTAAAACAACCGAACAAACGGCGCGAACGCACTTTCATTTGGCATTTCCCTAACATCTGGACAACGGGTGTCTCACGCGAAGAGGGTTACGGAGCTTACTCGGCTATCATGAAAGGTGACTATCATCTTGTTTATTTTTGGGAAACACGTGAAAAGCGACTGTTTAATATCAAGGAAGATATTGGCGAACGGAATGATGTTTCTGCTGCCCTACCCGATTTAACACAACAACTTGCGCAGGAACTATCCGATTCTCTGCGCGCCTACAAGGCACAACGCCCAACGTGGAAACGAAACAAACAACAAGTGCCATGGCTTGACGAACCATAAAAAATAAATGCAAAATCGGGGCGAAGTGGATCACTTCGCCCCGATTTTTCTATTTTTATTTAACACACTAAACTAATTGTGGGATGAGCTGGTCACGATCTCCAGGCAGCAGATCGATAACTGGAACTTCAGGCATAGTATAGCAGCCAGGTTGCTGACGCATTGTTGCACGAGCTGAACAAACAAGGATTTGAGCGGTAAGTGCGGGATTATTGATATGCATCTTAAATTCGAACAGCTGATTCTGAGTTGTTCCGCTAACGCCTTTTCGCGTAAGATCTACACCATGTCCCATATCAATCACATCGTCCACACAAGGGACCTGCTGAACGTGAGTCTCATCATGTACGAAATAAGGATCATTCTTGATAGCTGCTTCCACTTCTTTGAAGTCAGCGCCTTCTTCCAATTCGATATAAACCATGCGGCGATGAATGCTGGTACCGAGAGGAATCGTCATGGAAAGAGCTGCTTTCACACCTTTGATTGCTTTCACAGCCACTGTGTGACCCATACTCATACCTGGACCGAAGTTTGTATATGTCACACCCTTTGGCGCAATGGCCTGTAACATTGTGCGAACAATAGAATCGGTACCTGGATCCCAACCAGCAGAGATGATACTTACTGCTTTATGTGCCAACGCAGCAGCAGAAAGTTTTGAACGAAGTGCTAACACTTCTGTGTGAATATCGAAACTATCAACGGTATTGATTCCCAAAGCCAGAATAGGCTTAGCCGTTTCTTCAACCTTGCGTGAGGGAGTTGCAAGAATAGCCACATCTACCTGACCGAGTTCTTGTATATCTTTCACTACCTTGTAAGAGGCAAGTTCTTGTGGTTGTTTTTCTTCGGGATGACGACGAACAATACCTACAAGTTCGAAATCGGGTGCAGCCTCAAGAGCCTGCAATGTATAGTGGCCAATATTACCATAGCCAACTATTGCTGCCTTAATTTTTTCCATTGTTATATACGATAATTAAATTTCATCTGCGAAATTAGTTATTCCAGTAATCTACCACAACGCTTTTAATATTATTTATACCACTTTAATGTATAGATAAAACAAATAGCCCCCGTGCAGTGAATGCTTTTCCCTAAATATTTCAATGCATAATATAAAAAGAGCTGGAAGAAATCTTCCAGCTCTCATATAAAAATCTAATGTAAGTCTAATTCTTACTTCTCATCAATAGTGCTGATAGCAACGCGGTTCCATTCTGGTTCAGAGAACATCTTACCGATACCCTGACCTTCAGCAGTCAGACGCTTAGCAGCGATCTTGTACTTGTTAACGAGCATTGTCTTAACAGCATTAGCACGAGCCTCTGCAAGGCGCATGTTCAGATCAAGAGGACCTTCGGGAGAAGCGTAACCCTTGATAGTAGCAGTAGCTGCAGAATGATTCTTGAGGTAGATAGCAACGCGCTCTACGTTAGGCATCTGAGAAGCGTCGATAACGCTCTTACCTTGACGGAAAGTAACAGCAGATTCCATCAGACGGTTAGTTTCTTCCTTCACCTTAACAACTGGCTTCTGGTTGCGGCAGTCGTTGAGCTGGTTCTGGAGGTCAGCAATCTGACGATTAGCTGCGTCGAGCTGAGAATCCTTATCAGCGAGCTGACCACGGAGGTCGTTGATACGTGCGTTCAGACCATCGATTTCAGCTTGGTCGCGCGGAGTAACAACAGTGAAGTGGTGAGCGCCGTTAGAACTCTTGAAGTGGTAAGTAACACCAGCCATGAGCTCGATGTTGCTGTGGTGCAAATTGAAGCGAGCGCCATTATAAGGATCGTTACCACGATAAGAGAAGTAGTCAAGATCCCAAACGATAGCTGGCTTAACAGCGATAGTCCAAGCCTTACTTTCACCGAGGTTGAACAACAGGTTCAAACCAGCCTTTGCAATGAAGTCATTACGGCCAGTTCCGTCTTCTTTCACGAACTTATTAACAGAAGAGTTGTTGATGTAGTTAGCGTTCTTATTGAAAAAGTAGCGCCAGCCACCACCGAATACACCTTCAAGTTCGAAAGTACGCGGAGTACCCGTGTAACCACCGAAGAAGTTCATGAAGTTCAATTTACCCAAAACTACCAAGTCGTTGTAGTCAACAACAGTCTTAGAGTCTGTCCAGTTGAAAGCTGCGTGATCCTGAACTGCGATACCGAAAGCAGGAACGATCTGCTTCGTTAATTCAGCACCTGCAATACCACGCATGCCACCGAAGAATGCACCTTGCTTCCAAGCCTTGTGGGAGCCTTCCATCTGATGAAGAGCAGTAGTAGCAGTAGTAACACCACCTTCTACACCAAAAGACCAATTGTCGAAGAACTTGTTGCCTTCGTAGCCCTGTGCGTTTGCACCAAGTACCATTGCACTTGCTGCAATCAATGTAAATAATTTACGCATAGTTAAATAAAAAAATTAATGATTTAGTATTTCTACTTATTAGTTATCTTAAGTTTTATATATATTTCTATCGAGTTCTTTAAGTGTCTAATTAGACGCTGCAAAATTCAATATAATTTTTGATATGTGCAAACCTTTCAACAAAAAACTACATATTTTTATTGAGTCTTCATCAAAAATCAGTATTTTTACTTGGCTTTTTGAGTTTTATAGCCTACTTTTGTCGTATACAAGTAGCAAAAACAGACAAATCTTTAATAATAAACACTTTGACTAAAATGGAAGATCAAAACAATCCTCAAGATGGTCAGCTCCAGATTGAACTGACTCCAGAAGTTGCAATGGGCAACTATGCAAACCTTGCAATTCTGTCACACTCTCATGCAGAGTTCATTGCCGACTTTGTTCGTGTTCTCCCTGGTATGCCTAAGGCTCCAGTAGTGGCTCGTATAATGTTGGCTCCTGAAAATGCTAAGCGTTTGCTGGCAGCTTTGCAAGATAATGTGCAGAAATATGAAGCTCAGTTTGGTCCTATAGAACTTCCTGAGTTGGCACAGGCTGGTAGCAAAACGGCAAATCCTTTCGGTGTTCCCCAAGGTAACGCTTAAAAATAGCTGTCCATAAAATAAAGCGGACAACCTAATTAGGTTGTCCGCTTTTTATTTACTTGAAAACTCTATGCAGGATGGGCAAAAGGTTTGAGGCGTAAAAGAGATTTTTATAAGAGGACTTAGATAACAATGATAAGTATAGCAAAAAATATCTTTATTGTGTTTGAGAAAACAATAAGGTTATCAGCTGACGCGCTTATTGTATCAGCTGACCCAATAAGGATATTGAACTGTCTGCAAGAGATGGCACATTTTTAGGGAGGATTCCCTCTGAAAGGATTTGACCTAAAAAAGGTCGATAGAATAAGGAGTGCCGCCCTCGTTTTGAGAGCGGCACTCCTTATAAGATATTTAACGAAGAAGTGGATTTACGCTTCTGCTTCTTCTTTTTGCATACGTCGATAATCATCCATATCGCCAACAATGAGGTGACTGAACTCACGCATACCTGTACCTGCTGGGATGAGGTGACCACAGATAACGTTTTCTTTCATACCTTCGAGCTGGTCGGTCTTACCACTGATGGCAGCTTCGTTGAGCACCTTGGTTGTTTCCTGGAAGGAAGCAGCCGACATGAAGCTCTTAGTTTGCAATGCTGCGCGTGTGATACCTTGAAGCACCTGAGTGGACGTTGCTGCAACAGCATCACGAGTCTTAACGAGCTTGAGGTCGCGGCGTTTCAACTGAGAGTTTTCATCGCGGAGCTTACGAGCTGTTACAATCATACCCTTCTTCATTGTTTCACTGTCGCCAGCATCAACAACGACCTTCTTACCCCAGATGCGATCATTCTCATCTGCAAAGTCGAGCTTGTCGACCATCTGAAGTTCGAGGAAGCGAGTATCACCTGGATCATTGATCTGTACCTTACGCATCATCTGACGAACGATAACCTCAAAGTGTTTATCATTGATCTTCACACCCTGAAGACGGTAAACGTCCTGTACTTGATTCACGATATATTCCTGTACGGCTGTCGGACCCATAATTGAGAGGATGTCTGACGGAGTGATAGAACCATCGGAGAGGGCTTCACCTGCACGAACATAGTCGTTTTCCTGCACCAGAATCTGCTTTGACAGAGGTACGAGGTACTTCTTGATTTCGCCGAGCTTAGAGGTTACAATGACTTCGCGATTACCACGCTTCAGTGATCCCATCGTTACCTCACCATCAATTTCACTAACCACTGCAGGGTTGCTCGGATTGCGGGCTTCGAAAAGCTCTGTCACACGAGGAAGACCACCGGTAATATCACCAGCCTTACCAACAACACGTGGAATCTTCACAAGAACTGCACCTGCCTTGAGATCTTCTCCGTCTTCAACAACAATGTGACCATTGATGGGGAAGTTGTAGCTATGGAGAATTTCACCCTTCTCGTTAAGAATATCAACAGTAGGAATCTTATTCTTTTCTTTGGACTCTATTACGATGCGTTCGCGCAAACCTGTAGCTTCGTCTTCTTCTACACGATAGGTTATACCTTCAATAATATCATTGAAGCGAATCTTACCTGAGAATTCTGTTACAATCACAGCATTGAAGGGGTCCCACTTGGCAATCACTGTGCCCTTTTCAACGTGATCTTTGTCCTTAACAAAGAGTTGAGAACCATAAGGTACATTCTGAGCTGAAAGAACGATACCTGTATGCTCGTCCACAAAACGAACTTCAGCCAAACGTCCCACAACAACCTTTCCGGCACTTCCGTCTTCGTTGGTAATTTCTACCGTACGAAGTTCATCAAATTCTACTCGACAATCTTGCTTAGAAACAATGGTTGCTTTAGCGGCATCGTTAGAAGCAATACCACCAGCGTGGAACGTACGAAGAGTCAGCTGTGTACCCGGTTCACCAATAGACTGTGCTGCAATGACACCTACAGGTTCTCCCATCTGCACTAAGCGATGGGTAGCCAAGTTGCGACCATAACACTTCTGACAAACGCCGTGCTTGCTCTCACAAGTGAGAACCGAACGAATCTCAACACTCTCGATTGGACTTGCTTCGATTTCATCTGCAATGGCTTCGGTGATTTCTTCACCTGCAGCAACGATAAGCTTACCAGTTGTTGGGTGAATAATATCGTGAACACTTACACGTCCAAGAATACGCTCACCCAAAGAAGAGATAATTTCATCACCATCTTTAAGGGCTGTACATACGAGGCCACGGAGTGTGCCACAGTCTGTTTCATTGATAATCACATCATGGCTAACATCCACCAAACGGCGCGTCAGATAACCAGCATCGGCAGTCTTCAAAGCGGTATCGGCCAAACCCTTACGAGCACCGTGGGTAGAGATAAAGTACTCCAACACGCTCATACCTTCCTTGAAGTTAGAAAGAATTGGGTTCTCAATAATTTGCGCTCCTTCTGCACCAGCTTTTTGGGGCTTAGCCATCAAACCACGCATACCTGCCAACTGAGCAATCTGATCAGCAGAACCACGGGCACCAGAATCCAACATCATGAACACGGCATTGAAACCTTGGTCGGCTTCTGTCATCTGTTTCATCAATGTCTTCTTCAAGTCGGTATTAACGTGGGTCCACGTATCAATTACCTGATTGTAACGCTCCTTGTCGGTAATGAAACCCATATTATAGTTGGAGGTAATCTGATCAATCTCATCGTTACCACGCTGCACAATCTCTTTCTTCTCAACAGGGATGATGATATCATCAAGGTTGAATGAAAGACCACCTTCGTACGACTTACGATAACCCAGATTCTTGATACCATCCAGGAATTCGCAAGCACGAGCCATGTTTACAGTCTTAATTACGCGTGCGATGATATCACGCAGAGACTTCTTAGAAATGATGCCATTGAAGAAACCAACCTCTTGAGGTATGATCTCGTTGACAATGACGCGACCTACAGAAGTTTCAACCATATGGCGAAGTGGGAAGCCTTTCTCGTCAACATCATCAACGATAACCTTCACTGGAGCGTGAACGTCTACCTTGCCTTCATTGTAAGCAATGATAGCCTCTTCTGCACCATAGAAAGTAAGACCTTCGCCTTTGGCTCCTTTACGCAGTTTTGTGATATAATACAAACCGAGAATCATATCCTGTGAAGGTACTGTAATAGGAGCACCATTGGCAGGATTCAAGATATTATGGCTCTGAAGCATCAATACTTCTGCCTCCATAATAGCTTCGTTGCTCAAGGGGAGGTGAACTGCCATCTGGTCGCCGTCGAAATCGGCATTAAAAGCCGTACATGCTAACGGGTGGAGTTGAATAGCTTTACCCTCGATAAGTTTCGGTTGGAAAGCCTGAATACCCAGACGGTGAAGAGTCGGTGCACGGTTGAGGAGCACTGGATGACCTTTCATCACGTATTCGAGGATGTCCCAAATCACAGGATCGCGACGGTCTACAATCTTCTTTGCGCTCTTCACCGTTTTAACAATACCGCGCTCGATGAGCTTACGAATGATAAACGGCTTATAGAGTTCTGCTGCCATCAATTTTGGCAGACCGCATTCGCCCATTTTCAACTCAGGACCAACAACGATTACAGAACGCGCAGAGTAGTCTACACGCTTACCGAGAAGGTTCTGACGGAAACGACCTTGTTTTCCTTTGAGAGCATCTGAGAGAGATTTCAGAGGACGGTTACTATCGCTCTTGACGGCACTACTCTTACGAGAGTTGTCGAAAAGACTATCAACAGCTTCCTGAAGCATACGCTTCTCATTACGAAGGATTACTTCGGGAGCTTTGATTTCGATGAGCCGCTTCAAACGATTGTTACGAATCAAGACACGACGATAGAGATCATTCAAGTCCGACGTTGCAAAACGACCGCCATCAAGAGGCACAAGTGGGCGAAGATCAGGCGGCGTGACAGGCAAAATCTTCATAATCATCCATTCTGGACGATTCGTTTCTTTGCTTGCACGGAAAGATTCAACAACCTGAAGTCGTTTCAAGGCCTCATTTACGTTGCTGTGAAGAGTCGCTATTCGCACGGTCGCGAAGTTCGTAACTCATCTGGTCAAGATCAAGACGGCTCAAGAGGTCATAAACAGCCTCTGCACCCATCTTAGCAATAAACTTATTGGGGTCAGTATCTTCCAAATACTGATTTTCTTTCGGGAGTTTGCGAAGGAGTTCGAGATATTCCGTTTCCTCAAGCAACTGCATATACTCAACATCGTCTGCCAAAACTCCTGGCTGAATAACGATATAGCGTTCGTAGTAGATGACAGAGTCGAGTTTCTTAGTAGGCAACCCAAGAAGGTAGCCCATCTTGTTGGGGAGTGAACGGAAATACCAAATATGAGCCACGGGCACTACAAGTGCAATGTGACCAGCACGCTCACGACGCACCTTCTTCTCTGTTACCTCAACACCGCAACGGTCACAAACAATACCTTTATAGCGAATACGCTTGTACTTACCGCAATGGCATTCATAGTCCTTTGTTGGACCGAAAATGCGCTCACAGAAGAGGCCATCTCGCTCTGGTTTATAAGTGCGATAGTTGATGGTTTCAGGCTTCAGAACCTCACCATATGAGTTTGCTAGAATCTCTTCTGGAGAAGCCAAACCAATGGTAATCTTCGTGAAGTTACTCTTTATCTTATTGTCTCTTTTAAAAGCCATGATATTCTATATATATAATTGTGTAAAGAGTTTCCGGGATTAGTCGAGCTTGATGCTGAGACCCAAACCGCGAAGCTCGTGGAGCAGGACATTGAGAGATTCAGGAATACCTGGAGTAGGCATCTGTTCGCCCTTAACGATAGCTTCATAAGCTTTGGCACGGCCTGTTACATCATCAGACTTAATAGTGAGCACTTCTTGCAGCACATGAGAAGCACCAAAAGCCTCAAGTGCCCAAACCTCCATCTCACCAAAACGCTGACCACCAAATTGTGCTTTACCACCAAGGGGCTGCTGAGTAATGAGAGAGTACGGACCAATAGAACGTGCGTGCATCTTATCTTCAACCATGTGACCGAGTTTCAACATATAGGTCATACCAACAGTTGCCTTCTGGTCAAAGGCCTCACCTGTTGCTCCATCATAGAGCTGCATAGAACAATAGCGTGGTAAGCCTGCCTTGTCGGTCCATTCGCAAAGGTCATCGAGATGTGCACCATCAAAGATAGGAGTAGCAAACTTCACACCGAGGCGATAACCTGCTGCACCTAGCACAGCTTCGAAAATCTGTCCGAGGTTCATACGAGAAGGCACACCCAGCGGGTTCAAGACAATATCAACTGGACGGCCATCGGGCAAGAATGGCATATCTTCCTGACGTACAATCTTGGAAACAATACCCTTGTTACCGTGTCGACCTGCCATCTTATCACCCACTCCAATCTTACGCTTCTTAGCAATATAGACCTTTGCCATCTGAATGATTCCTGAAGGAAGTTCATCACCTATAGTGATAGAGAACTTCTTTCGTTTGAGCTCTGCATCCATCTGGTTATACTTATGGAGATAGTTCAAGACAAGACGACTTATAAGATTGTTAATACGCTCATCAGTAGTCCAGTTGTTAAGCTGCAGTGAAGTAAAGTCAAGGGTTTCTAAAACAGACTTAGTCAATTTAGCCCCCTTAGCAATTACTTCTGTACCAATTGTATCCTTCACGCCAAGAATCTTTTGGTCTTCTACCAAAGCAAGAAGCTTGGTTATCATAAGATTCTTCAGCTCTTCTGTATCCTTTTGGAACTTATCGTCAAGTTTCTGCAACGTAATCTTATCTGCTGCCTTAGATGCACGCGTTTTGATAGCCTTACTAAAGAGTTTGCGATCAATAACAACACCTGTCAAAGAAGGATTTGCTTTCAAAGAAGCGTCCTTAACATCGCCAGCTTTATCACCAAAGATAGCACGGAGCAATTTTTCTTCCGGCGTAGGATCGCTCTCACCCTTCGGCGTGATCTTACCAATCATTATGTCACCAGGCACAACGCGAGCACCTACACGGATGATACCGTTCTCATCAAGATCTTTCGTTGCATCTTCGCTGACATTTGGAATATCATTGGTCAATTCTTCCATTCCTCGCTTCGTCTCGCGAACTTCGAGGGAGAATTCGTCTACATGAACAGAAGTCAGAATATCTTCACGAACCATGCGCTCATTGAGCACAATAGCATCCTCGTAGTTGTATCCTTTCCAAGGCATGTATGCAACGAGGAGATTACGGCCAAGAGCCAACTCACCATCTTCTGTAGCATAACCTTCTGTGAGAATATCGCCTTTTGTCACACGCTGACCAACAACGCAGATCGGGCGAAGGTCAAAGACCATGTTTTGGTTCGTACGATGGAACTTAGGAATACGATATTCCTTCACTGCAGAATCAAAGCTAACAAAATCATCGTCTTCTGAGCGATCGTACTTGATACGGATAACTGTTGCATCCACAAATTCAACCACACCATCACCCTCTGCAGATATCATAGTGCGAGAATCAACACACACTTGACGCTCAATACCTGTACCTACAATAGGAGCTTCAGAATGAATCAAAGGAACGGCTTGGCGCATCATGTTTGAACCCATCAATGCACGGTGAGCATCATCGTGTTCAAGGAAGGGAATCAATGAAGCTGCTATAGAAGCAATCTGCTGCGGTGCAACGTCCATCAAGTCAACTTGTGCAGGCGGAACAACAGGATAATCTGCATCCTGACGACACTTTACTTTTGAGCGAATGAAAGTACCATCTGGATTCAACGGTGCATTACCCTGACCGATAATCTTTTCTTCCTCTTCCTCTGCACTGAGATAAACTACATTGTCGTTATTCAAATCGACAATTGAATCTTTCACTTGACGATAGGGAGTCTCTATAAAGCCGAGTTCATCAATCTTTGCATAAACACAAAGAGAAGAAATCAAACCAATGTTTGGACCTTCAGGAGACTCAATCGGGCAAAGGCGACCATAGTGAGTATAGTGTACGTCTCGAACTTCGAAACCAGCACGCTCACGAGAAAGACCGCCAGGACCAAGAGCAGAAAGACGGCGCTTGTGAGTAACCTCTGCAAGCGGATTTGTTTGGTCCATAAATTGAGAAAGAGCATTTGTTCCGAAGAAGGAATTGATAACGGAAGAAATCGTCTTAGCGTTAATCAAATCCATCGGAGTAAACACCTCATTATCGCGAACATTCATACGTTCGCGGATGGTGCGGCTCATACGAGCCAGACCTATATTAAATTGATTTGCCAACTGTTCACCAACCGTGCGAACACGACGGTTACTTAAGTGGTCTATATCATCGACAGTAGCCTTAGAGTTTATCAACTCAACAAGGTACTTGATAATTTCAATAATGTCTTCACGAGTCAAGACGCGAGTATCGTTATCGGTCGTTAAACCAAGTTTCTTATTCATACGATAGCGACCAACCTCTCCAAGGTCGTAACGCTTATCAGAAAAGGAAAAAGATTGTTGATAACTTCACGTGCACTTGCATCATCTGCTGGATCTGCATTACGCAACTGGCGATAGATATAAGTAACAGCTTCTGACTCGGAATTACAAGGATCTTTCTGAAGAGTGTTGAAGATAATACTGTAATCCGTTGAAGAAGAATCTGCGTGGTGTACTTCAATAGTTTGAGCACCCGAATCTATGATCTTTTCGATATCATCTGCTTCAATAATACTTTCACGCTCGAGTATTATTTCACTACGTTCAATAGAAACAACCTCACCTGTATCTTCATCAACAAAGTCCTCCACCCACGTTTTCATAACGCGTGCAGCCAACTTGCGACCAACAGCCTTCTTCAAATTGGTCTTATTAACCTTGATTTCATCAGAAAGATTGAAAATCTTAAGAATGTCTTTATCACCTTCAAAACCAATAGCACGGAGAAGAGTCGTTACGGGTAACTTTTTCTTACGATCGATGTAAGCATACATAACGCTGTTAATATCCGTAGCAAACTCTATCCAAGAACCTTTGAAAGGAATGATACGCGCACTATATAGTTGAGTTCCGTTGGCGTGCACACTCGAACCAAAGAACACACCTGGTGAGCGGTGCAACTGAGAAACAACTACACGCTCTGCACCGTTGATAACAAAGGTACCATTTTCCGTCATGTAAGGAATAGGGCCCAAGAAGACATCTTGAACGACCGTATCAAAATCCTCATGATCTGGATCCGTGCAGTACAACTTAAGTTTCGCCTTCAGAGGCACACTATACGTAAGGCCTCTTTCGAGACATTCCTCTATCGTGTAACGTGGAGCATCGATATAATAGTCGAGGAATTCAAGCACAAAGTTGTTGCGAGTATCTGCAATAGGGAAATTCTCAGCAAAAACTTTGTACAGACCATCGTTTTTACGCTTTTCTGCCGGAGTGTCGAGTTGGAGGAAATCCCGATAGGATTTCAGCTGCACGTCGAGGAAATCCGGATAAGGCATCGGATTTTGTACTGACGCGAAGTTTACGCGACCATCAATAATTTTAGACATTCTATTGAATTTGTTGATTGGACTTCACCTTGACAAAAAGGTCAAAGTAGTTTATAGACACAAAAAGGTTAAGAACCCTCTACCAGAGGATCCTTAACCGAATGTTTATGAGAAATTGACTTAGGCGATTTCTACAACTGCACCTTCAGCTTCAAGTGCCTTCTTCAGTGCTTCTGCTTCTTCCTTAGCAACACCTTCTTTCAGCTTGCTAGGAACACCGTCTACGAGGTCTTTAGCTTCCTTCAGACCGAGGCCACACTGCTCTTTAACAGCCTTAACAACCTTCAGTTTAGCAGCACCTGCATCTTTCAGGACAACGTCGAAAGCAGTTTTTTCTTCTGCTGCTGCAGCACCACCTACTGCGGGACCAGCAGCAACTGCAACAGCTGCAGCTGCGGGTTCGATGCCATACTCTTCCTTGAGGACCTGTGCCAACTCGTTAACTTCTTTTACTGTCAAATTTACCAATTCTTCAGCAATAGCTTTGATATCTGCCATTTTCTTTTAATGTATTTATTTGTTTTTAAATCTATGTTATATAGCGGGTCTCAATCGCTTACTCGGAGCGCTCGCCCAAAGTTTTAAGCACACCGTGAATAGTCTGTGAACCAGACTGGAGAGCTGAGATAACATTCTTCGCTGGAGACTGCAGCAAAGCCACAACTTCTGCGATAACCTCGTTCTTGCTCTTGATTGCAACGAGTGCGTCGAGATTTTCAGCACCTACGTAGATTTCTTCCTCTGCGTAAGCAGCCTTCAGAGCGGGAATACCTGTTGCCTTACCTTCTTCCTTGATGAGCTTTGCAGGGACATTTGCTGTGTTACAGAAGAACACTGCTGTTGTTCCTTTCAAGCTATCATAAAGAGGAGTAAAGTCAGTTTCAGATTGTTCAAGTGCCTTGTGAAGAAGGTTATTCTTAACAACAACCATCTTAATTTCAGACTTGAAGCACTTTCTTCTCAATGCACTGGTAGTTTCGGCATTTAAGCCTGTAACGTCTACCAGATAAAAGTGAGCGTATTCTTTGAGTTTCTCACCGAGCTTCTCGATGATAATAGCTTTATCTTCCTTTCTCATGATTCTTATTCCTATTAAGCTTCGTCAACAGATTTGGGATCTACTTTAATACCCTGACTCATCGTTGAGGAAAGATAAATACTCTTTATATACGTACCTTTTGCAGCAGAAGGCTTCAATTTGATAATAGTATCGATGAATTCCTTTGCATTACCGAAGATTTGTTCGGGAGAGAAAGAAACTTTACCAATAGAGGCGTGTACGATACCTGCCTTATCAACCTTAAAGTCAATCTTACCTTGTTTTACCTCACGGACAGCTTTCTCAACGTCCATGGTAACAGTACCACTCTTAGGGTTAGGCATCAAGCCACGCGGACCGAGCACACGACCCAGCGCACCAATCTTACCCATGATGGCAGGCATAGTGATGATAACATCAATATCAGTCCAACCACCTTTAATTTTCTCGATATATTCGTCGAGACCTACATAGTCAGCACCGGCAGCCTTAGCAGCTTCCTCCTTATCGGAGTACAGAGGCAGAGCACGCGGACAGTCTTACCCGTACCATTTGGAAGAGAAACCACGCCACGAACCATTTGGTTTGCCTTGCGAGGATCCACACCAAGACGTACGTCGATATCCAATGAAGCATCAAACTTCGTTGTAGTAATTTCCTTAACGAGTTGTGCGGCTTCTTTCAGCGTGTAAGCTTTCCCTGCTTCAACTTTACCAGCGACGGCTTTCTGATTTTTTGTCAGTTTACTCATTCTTGTTTTAAAATTGAAGTTTATTTATTCTCGGGGAATTCACCTGAAACCGTGATACCCATGCTACGAGCCGTACCGGCGATCAAACGCATTGCGGCCTCTATAGTAAAGCAGTTCAAATCTGCCATCTTGTCTTCAGCGATTGCCTTCACTTGTTCCCAAGTAACGCTTCCCACTTTTTGACGATTGGGCTGTGCAGAACCACTTTTCTTCTTTGCTGCTTCAAGCAATTGCACTGCTGCAGGAGGAGTCTTAATAATGAAGGAGAAAGTCTTATCTGCGTAATACGTGATTACTACAGGAAGAACCTTTCCAGCCTTATCCTGCGTTCTGGCATTGAACTGCTTGCAGAAATCCATAATATTTATACCCTTAGAACCCAGAGCAGGACCTACGGGAGGAGCAGGATTTGCAGCGCCGCCTTTAATCTGTAATTTGATTAATCCAGCAACTTCTTTAGCCATTGTTATTTTTATTATTTAATTTATAAGGAATCGAAGATTACGTAACATTAACCCAATTCCTTCTCAACTTGCATAAAACCAAGGTCGAGACCTGTACTGCGGCCGAAAACCTTCACGGTAACCGTCACTTTCTTCTTCTCTTCGTCTACCTTTTCGATAGCGCCAGTGAAGCCTGCAAACGGCCCCTCCGTAACCTTTACCACTTCGCCGACAACATAAGGAATCTCCATGTCTTTGACATCGTCCTCAATTTCGTCAACTTTTCCAAGGATTCGGTTTACCTCTGCCTCACGTAAAGGTTCCGGATTTTTCATATCCGGAAGAAAACCTAATACATTTGGAGTATTACGCAAAGTATGCGCAATCTCACCTACCAGCCTAGCTTCCACCAAAACATAGCCAGGAAGATAGCTTCTCTCTTTTACAACTCGTTTATTCCCACGCATCTGTACGACTTTCTCAGTGGGAATAAGAACCTGGGCTACATTTCCATTCAGACTACCGTTTTTAATCTCGGCGTCAATGTACTCTTTCACCTTAGCCTCTTTGCCACTGATTGCGCGAAGGACATACCAAGCCATTGAAACTGATGCTTCAGCCATTTTACTTGAAGGAATTAAAATTTAGACAGAATAGATGAGCTCCATAAGAGTACGGAAAACCCAATCCATGCCAGCCACTAAGAGCGCAAGTACAAGGGAAGCAACCAGTACAATAATTGCACTATGCGTCAATTCCTGGCGGGTTGGCCACGTGGTCTTATGAGCTAGTTCGTCGTAAGAATTCTTGCAATATGTAACTATGTTATTTAACATGAGTTCTTCTGATTAGCACGGGAAGAGAGGCTCGAACTCCCGACACCTGGTTTTGGAGACCAGTGCTCTACCAACTGAGCTATTCCCGTAGGAAACAGGTTCCTTCCGTGGAAGAAAACCTGTAATTATAAAATATACTGTCGGATTAATCGTCAAGTACTTCAGTAATCTGACCAGAACCAACCGTACGGCCACCTTCACGGATAGCGAAACGAAGACCTTCGTTGATTGCAACAGCGTAGATAAGTTCTACAGAGATCTCTACGTTATCACCTGGCATTACCATCTCGATACCTTCAGGGAGATGAATCTCACCTGTACAGTCCATGGTACGGAGATAGAACTGAGGACGATACTTGTTACCGAATGAAGTATGGCGACCACCTTCCTTCTCAGTAAGAACGTAGATAGAAGCCTTGAACTTCTTGTGAGGTTTGATAACACCCGGGTGAGTAACTACCATACCACGCTTGATTTCTTCCTTGTCGATACCACGGAGCAACAAACCTACGTTGTCACCAGCTTCACCTGTAGGAAGAGTCTTACGGAACATCTCAACACCTGTTACAACAGACTTCTTGTCTTCGCCAAGACCGAGCAACTGAACTTCGTCACCAACCTTAACGATACCAGTCTCAATACGACCAGTAGCAACAGTACCACGACCAGTGATAGAGAATACGTCCTCAACAGGCATCAAGAATGGCTTATCAGTATCACGAACAGGATCCAAATCCATTCGTCAACTGCATCCATCAACTTCTTAACGCTGTCTACCCACTTCTCAACGCCGTTCAAAGCACCGAGGGCAGAACCACGAATAATAGGAGTATCCTCTTCGTAGCCATATTCCTGAAGAAGCTCTTGCATATCCATTTCTACGAGTTCGAGCATTTCCTCATCCTCAACCATATCGCACTTGTTCAGGAACACAACCAAACGAGGAACGTTCACCTGACGAGCGAGCAGGATGTGCTCACGAGTCTGAGGCATAGGACCATCAGTTGCAGCAACTACGATGATTGCACCGTCCATCTGAGCAGCACCAGTTACCATGTTCTTCACATAGTCGGCGTGACCCGGACAGTCAACGTGAGCATAGTGACGCTTTGCAGTCTCGTACTCGATATGAGCGGTATTGATAGTAATACCACGCTCCTTCTCTTCAGGAGCGTTGTCAATCTGATCGAAAGACTTAACGTCTTCGCTACCGTAACCTTCGTCGTGAAGAACCTTAGAAATAGCAGCAGTCAGAGTGGTCTTACCGTGATCGACGTGACCAATAGTACCGATGTTAACATGCGGCTTGGTACGCTCAAATACTTCTTTAGCCATAGCTTTATTTAATTTATATGAATGAATATCTTATTTAGAACCCTCTTTTCAGAGGAGATAGAGCTGTTAACGAGACTTGAACTCGTGACCTCTTCCTTACCAAGGAAGTGCTCTACCACTGAGCTATAACAGCAAACACGAGCGGAAAACGGGGCTCAAACCCGCGACCCCCAGCTTGGAAGGCTAGTGCTCTATCAACTGAGCTATTTCCGCAAAGATGAGCGGAAAACGGGGCTCAAACCCGCGACCCCCAGCTTGGAAGGCTAGTGCTCTATCAACTGAGCTATTTCCGCAAGTAGCTTAATAAGCTTAGGTGGGCAAAGATGGATTCGAACCACCGAAGGCGTAAGCCAGCAGATTTACAGTCTGCCCCATTTGGCCACTCTGGTATTTGCCCTTGTTTCTAAGAATTGGAAGACTTTGCAGTCGTCAGGACCTTTCCCGAAACGGCTGCAAAGTTAGTGATTAAATTTTATCCGCAAAACATTTTCAAAGAATTTTTCATGCGGATAACTTTTTATTTATCTCACAAAGCCTCACTTGCCCGATTTCTTTTCTTTTTGTTTTTCCAATTGACGCTTGAGGATGTCAACACAAAGATCTACACCTTCTTCAAAAGTATCGCAAGTTTTCTCAGCGTGCAGTTCTGCACCTGGAGCAAAGAGATGGATAGCCGTTTCCTTGTTGCTAGCAGCTTCAGGCTTTACAATATTTAGGGTTACTTCTACACTGGTGATATTCTCTTCGAGTTTTTCGAGTTTTGCAACTTTCTTCTCGATGAAGTCTTGAAGTTTGTCTGTAGCATTGAAATGGATAGCTTTAACTTTGATTTCCATAAAAACCTCCTTTTTTAAATAGTTAAGCCCGAGGATGGGCATTTTCATATTCTTTTTTGAGTTCGGCAAATGTTGTGTGCGTATAAATTTCTGTTGTCGCTAAACTTTCGTGACCGAGAAGCTCCTTTACGGCTTCTAAGTCGGCTCCATTGTTGAGCATAACAGTAGCAAACGTATGACGCAACACGTGCGGACTCTTTTTTTTCTGTAATGTAACCTTCGACAGATATTTTTCCACTATGCAGCGCACTTGCGCCGTACTGAGACGCTGTCCTTTATTGTCCACAAAGAGTGGACCATTGTTCTGCCCCGTCAGTGGTTGCAACTCTTCTTCATAGAGTTTCATATCATGGAGCAACTCTTCTCCAAAAGGGATGATGCGTTGCTTATTCCTCTTTCCTGTCACCTTCAGCTGACGTTGCGAAAAATCAACATCCGACCGCTCTAGCCCTACTAATTCACTGACACGAACGCCTGTGGAATAAAACGTGAGCAGAATCAGATGGTCGCGACGCCCCTCGAAATCTTGAGTAAAATTCACCTCATCAAGCAGCCGATCCATTTCGCTCTGTTTCAGAAACGTAGGAAGTTGTTTTCCCACTTTCGGATTACGAACGAGATGCGAAGGATCTTTTTCAACCACCTTAGTCAGCAACAGAAAGCGATAGAAAGAACGGACGGCACTCAAATGCTGTTTCATAGAACGCTCTGAAAGGCCATTTTCCAAACGCTCCACTACCCAGTTTCGAATAACGTCGGAATCCAGCGTTTCCCACTCCAGATTTGTATCGACATTCCGGAAAAAGTTCTCGAACTGTTCCAAAGCGTTGCGATATGCTTCTATCGTCCGCAAAGAGTAGCCTTTATCCGCGGCTAAATAGTCCAAAAACTTTTCTACGAGTGACATTTTGCGTTGTATATCTTTCTATCTGCGAATATAAAGATATTATTCTATTACCACAAATTTTTTGCAGCGAAATATTAATTCGAATAGAAGAAGGAATACATTAAAACCAAGGAGCACTATAGTCGCTTTCAGGTTCTTCGGCCAATGATAAAGCATTAGAAGAAAGGATATGATTTCCTTTCTGTAATCGCTCAATATAACTCTGACGAATAGTAATATTCTCCAATTCCTCTCTTCGAGCTTTGCTCATACTTAAAAAGCTTTCTTCCATTTCCACCCCTAGATACCGACGCCCAAGAAGATTTGCTGCTATTCCGGTAGTAGCACTACCACTAAAAGGATCAAGAATCCAAGCATTGGGTTTCGTGCTAGCTTGAATCAACCTAGACAGCACGGCTATAGGTTTTTGCGTAGGATGCTTCCCGCAGGATTTTTCCCATTTCCCTATTGCTGGTATTTGCCACACATCAGTCATTTGCTTACCAGCATTTAATGCTTTCATCAAAGCATAGTTATAAAAATGAGGCGTTTTTGAGTTTTTGCGAGCCCAAATAATAAACTCTGTACTATGCGTAAAATATCGACAAGAAATATTTGGTGGAGGATTTGTCTTGGCCCATGTTATTACATTCAATATCTTGAACCCTAGTTTCAAAAGCTGTTGCTGAACACTAAAAATATTATGATGTGTACCAGAAATCCAAATAGTAGCATTATCACGCATATGATCACGGCAAGCTGTAAGCCAACGCAAATTAAAAGCATCCATTTCCTCGGGCGTCAGAACTTTATCCCAATCGCCCTTATCAACGCAGACGACTTTCCCACTTTGGCAACTTATCCCCCCACTTGACAAAAAATAAGGTGGGTCTGCAAAGATCATATCAAAATAAAATTGAAACTTTGATAATGTCTCTACACAGTCTCCTTTTATCAGCGTGAAATCATTATTAGGAGATTTATAATAGGATGATATCATCGCTTAACAATAGATATAAAGTCGTCTACGCTCGTTAGATTATAGATACTCGGAATATTCACAAAAGCCTCTTGAAGTTTATTCCTTGCACTCTTCCATCCTATGCCATCTGTTATCCAACAAACTCAAATCCTGGAACGGAATTTATTTTAGGAGCAATATCTGAATAAGAACGAGCCACTTCATTTAGTTTTGAGCCACCACTAGTATAAAAATTTACTTCAATAAGAAAAGTTTTTATTGGGGTCTCTACAACAAAATCAAAACGCTTTTCATCATCACCAAGAACTTGTGTAATCAAAGGCCACTCTCTTGAATATACTTCTTGCCTATATCCAACTTGATTTTCAGTAAATATTTGGCAAACCATATTCTCCATAATATGACCACTTCTATTCTTCCGCGCATTTGTATCCAACCCCGTTTCTACGCCAAACACATAATCTACGAGATTCGTTATCTTTCTCGATTGAAAAACAGAAGCCAACCCCGTATTATTCAAGAATTCCATCACTCCATCTACAGAGCTGAACAGAGTATTTAGTTCTACACAACGGCCCAAAGAATCTAAAACTTTTTTCTTTCCCCCACTCCTAACAGCAATCAGTATATCCATAACATTAAAAGCCGTTCTATCACGATTCCAAATTGTTTCCACAGCTTGGCGCATATCCGAAGTACCTATCAAGCTATTCAACATACAAAGGCTCAACTTCACATCATCAACATTTTTTGAAATCTTATCAAAATCACAGAAAAAATCAAGTGTTTGATTTGTCTCATATAGTTGAGACATAAATGTATCAAAGTTTCTCATAAGTATTTTATTTTATAGGATACATACAAGCTTTTTCTACTGAAAACAAATCAGGCAACACATTATCACGCAAGACAGCCTGCTTTATCTCTGGATAATTATGTACCAAAATTTCTGTAAGCTTACCTCGCTTATTTGGATTAGCATTTACACTGCGTGAAGCCCAGACACGTTTAATCTGATAGGCACTATAAAGTGAATCGAAAAAGTTATCTGCTTCATTCTTCCCCTTGCAGTCCGAATTACTCAACATGAATTTATGCCCCGCAGCATTCAGCATATCGCAATACTCTTTCAAGCGTACTTGGGCATCATCGTTGAATGATTCTTTAGCGTAATTATTAAAACTAGAAGTATCACTCAAAGGGCGATAAGGCGGATCGAAATAGAAAAAAGTATGATTTCCGCAATACTTAAAAGTCTCTTCAAAATCGCCTGTCAGAATCTCAACACGCTGGAGCAATTCACTATCTCTACAAATTGTTTCTGCATCACAAATTTTGGGATGAGCATACCTCCCAAAAGGAACATTAAAATTACCTTGTTGGTTCACTCGATACAAACCATTAAAGCAGGTTCTATTTAGAAAGAAAAAAAGCGTGGTATTCTCTATAGGAGATAAATTTTTCTCATTATATCGATTACGAACATTCAAAAAGAATTCTTTTCTCTGTTCTTCTGCTTTAAGATTCAGATAGCGTTCTTCAATCGCTTTCAATGATTCAATGAGTGGCTGTGGCATATCGCGCACAGTTCTATAACAAGTCGTAAGATCTTTATTTATATCATTGATAATTGCGTGCTGTATATTAGGATAACGCTGAAGCATATAGAAAAGCATTGCCCCTCCACCCACAAAGGGCTCAATATATGTCACATCTTTCCATTTATCAAAGTTAGCTGGGAGCAACGCGTCCAATTGCTCTATTAATTGGCTTTTACCACCAACCCACTTGATAAAAGGTTTTGCTTTTGCCATCTTTATTTTATATTCTTAATTCTGGATCTACAAGCCATATTTTCACGAATCAAATTTATCCTTTTTTTCTGTGACAACAAAGAATCAACGTTTATTATTGTCATAACGGCATATAGTCCCCCCAAAAAAACATTTCTATAAGTGACATTTCGCATTGTATATCTTTCTATCTGAGAATAGAAAGATATATCGGTCGTTTCTCCACATGCCTTTACTTTGTTCCTATTCTAGTGACTTTCTATACACGGAATCTAGAGTATTATTTTCTTTATCCTTCCAGCTCTTCCAACCATTTTCTGATCTACCCAGACAAAACTCAGCTGCAGTACTTGGGCTTGTAAACTTAAAGTTAGAATTCAGAACCAAAGTCCCATCCTCTGTCTCTTCGGTATATTCTTTTAGCATTTCGCTCCGCCGCTCCTTCCATTGCATGGATGGTGTAGCAGTTTTGGAAATTTTACTTCCTTTCAAGATAGTAAACCCCGAACTATGATAGAAACCTCTTGCATCACATCCACGCCCTTTCACAAAAAAGAGATGTTCTTCTTTAACTTTTATGGTTTCAAAAATTCCGCAGCCTATAAACGATGTGAGAAACTTTACATCTTCAAAGAATTCTTCCATATCATCTTTTCGATACTCTGGAAGGTTCGGAGCTTTGGGCGTTTGCTTGTTCTCATCCAGCACAAAAGAACTCGTTTCTTTTGCTTCTTCGATTGCTCGATACTCTAAGTATTGAACATCTGCCTTGGTCATTGCAGCATCTTTAGAGATAAACAACAAAGCCTTTTGCCAAAATGTCTTATTACTATCATGAGCTTTCACTCGCTCACGAAAATTCTCTGTTTCTCCAATATATGCTTTAGGTTTTGTTTGCTCGTCTTCTCCCAACAAGATATAAAAAGCTGGTGTTTGCAGTTCACGACGTTCTGCTAAAATAGAGAGATTTGATCGAGGAATCACATACATCTGACAAATCTTATTACTAATAAAAGCATATTTAGTACCATTCGGATCACCATCTATCAGATATGTTGTCACGCTTTTGCCCATAGAGAATTATGTTTTCAGCGTTAAAAGTAACACTTAATTTTAGAAAAATGGCTCTTACTAGTAAAAAGCGAGCATACACGGAAGAAGCTCCTCCTCCCCTATAAAATATCTCATTTTGTTGTCACATCGTCACACTCAGAGAAAATAATTTGATAGACAATGATTTATAGGATGTGACAACAAAAAAACCAGTTGGAGAAAAGTCAGATTCTTCAGCTTCTCTACACTATTATTGGGCGCTCCGCTACAATAAGCGCGTCGGCTGACGCAATAAGGATGCTAGCTGGCAGGCTTATTGCTTTTTCAAACGCAATAAGGATATTCACGCTCAGCTCTATTCGCCTCTTCGCTAAAAACATTTCAAAAACACAATGATAAGTTCTAACAGGTCTATCTACTTCCACACATCGTTTCAACACAAGACCAAAAAACCAGCGGAAGACTCTATAAGAGAGCATTCCGCTGGTGAGGAGTGAGGGGATAAAAATTATTCTAGCACACGATTATGATACTCTCCATAGGCTTATCGCACAACGACCTTTTCGGCTATATTGTTTACTTTCACAACATAAAGGCCAGGCAAGAGAGAGAAAGAGTGATGAGAGGAGGATGCAGACGATGCTTTTCCTACTAGGCAGCCACGCATATCATAAACATGGACATCGACAGCAGTTGCTGCATAAACATCAATTCTTCCTTCCGACGGAATAATGCGTAGCATGGAATCCTCCACGGGTTGTACTGCCGTGGTAGCGTTGTGCACATCTTTGAGGTCAGAAGCATTAGAGACATAGGAGTCTGAGTATTTCTTTGCCAAAGCTATCACACTATAAGCATAATCATGGTTAGGGCTCTAAATCACGAACCTCATAAGAACATTTGTCTGTGAAGAATGTTTTTTTGTGGGGCGATATAATTTCTCTCCTGCCTTTTACGGTTTGCCGCACAGTGACTTCGTCAAGATAGAAGAGTTTGCCGTACATACTCATGAATGCGAGTTTTATGTTTCGACGCTGATTCCAATCCGTCACTAGATTGTCGAAACTCACAGTTCCAGTAGTGTAACCTGGAGTTGTTCCCATCGGCAGCACGCGTGCATCCAAAGCTATACGATCGCTATATTCTTTCATCACAAGCACAAAGAGCGTATCTCCTGGGTGTGTGTTGTAGGCTTTCAAATCTACTTCGAAGATTCCGCTATTGCAATCCAAAGACAAACGTGGCGATACCACAAGACCTGCCAACCCTAAATAATAGTTCGTTTCCTGCGTACCTGCCATCCCTTTCGCCCACGCTGGCAACTGCTGCATCCAGTCGGTATCGGTCTCGCCGCGTTGTGCCAAAGAAGCCGTACGGTCGTAAGTGACAGATGGCTGTTCGACAGAGCCTTCGTTTATCCGATTGAAAGTTTCATGAAGAACAACCACATCGGAAGTCTCTTCCTTGGGCTGAACTATCTGATAGGTGTTCAACTGATACTTATCTGCATGATACAAAGCTTCCCAATTGGCCGTATAGCTTGTTGCGGAAACGTTTGTTGGTTCTTTCGGCATAGGGGTGACGCCTACGATTCCGTCGACCCAAACGTCATTAGAGGGATCGGAGAGAACGTCGCCATCCTTCGCCTTGACAGAATAGAAATATTCGTACTCTGGCTGGATGTCTGAAACCACACAGAATGTATCTGTCACTTCCTTGTCCGTTATGAAAGGTTTTGGAATGGGCAAAGTTTTATAGGTGTATGTCACATCATCGATGGCAAAAGAGAGAAGATTCTTCTGAATGTATTCTATCTTTATCTGAGTGGCATTATCGCCCAGGGCGTTTTGATCTAAAGTATAAAAATCTCCATCTTTCTGCATCCAACTATTGGGAATGTAGGCAATAGGTGTCCAGCTGCCGCCTATCAGAGCCGACACTCCCACCATGGAGTAAGAGAAATTGGGCTCTGTCTCCATACTGCTTGGTTTCACCCAGAATGAGACCTTCGTGATAGGAGCTGGAGAAACTGGTGTCATGATGTAGTCGCCCTCTTCATCAAAATTGAGAGAGAGCTTTCCAGAATGCAAATCGGCTGCATCTGTACAGACGTCCTTTTTGCCTTTGGAGGAAACATCAATGTCCCATCCTTGTGGATAATTAGGAGTGGTTAGATTTATCTTTCGGGTGCTTTCGTCAAAACTTATCGCATCAAAGTTTTCTACCACAGTGGTCTCAGGAATCACCTCATCGGGCATCCCCTTATAGTAGACATTGAGCAGATAGCTCTTGGCATCCTTCGTAGGTTTCCATCTCGCTACAAAGGATGTGGAAGAAAGATTAACGGGATTCAGAATAGAAGGTGCAAGAATTTTAGTCTTCGTACGAACGATTTTTATATCGTCGAGAAGCATGTCACATTTCTCTGCTTGAAATTGGAAAAGATTATTAGCATTGAAAGTACCCTTGCTGGTTTTGATTTCAAAATTCTGCCATTCAGTAGTTAGCTGGAGCGTGAAGTTGTCCTCTGGGCCTGTGTTGTTATCACAAAGGGCCACCCAAAGCGTGCCTTCCGTATCTTTCGCGTTCAACCGACGAGCGCGAAAAGTTAGCACCACATCTCCAAAGAGTTCCATCTCGGGAGTGCTAACAAATCCTGCGCGTTCGCCATTCTCAAACATACGCAAACAGCAGATACCTCCGGCTTGATAGGCTTCATTGCCTACCCACCCTTTCATCTTGGTATATTTAGCGGGGATGGTGAAAGAGGTGTGAGAACCACAAACGGGCTTCCCATCTGGCACGGCTTCGGTCCCAGCAGTCCATTTGGAGAAATCTTCTTGAAGTACCGTCTCCGCAGGTGCCTTATTTGAAGCCGCCAACAACGCATGAGCCTTTGGTTGAACTGCATGAACAAAGGGGTTCGGCTGGGGTTTATTCCAATGAAAGCCCTTAGAGATTTGTGCCGACAAATTCCCTACCATACAAAAGGAAAGAAAGAGGCTTCCCAATGCAGTGTGTAAAACAATACTTTTCATAGGCTAACTATTAGTGAATAATATATTAAAAAAAAATCGCTAGCGAATACCTTTTTCTACTACAATCCATGAGGAATATAGCTCAGTTGCAAATGTAGGGAATATTTTTATTTCTTACAAAAATGCGTTGCAGCCTAGAAAAAGACTGCAACGCATTGTGCTATTATCAAACGAAAGAACTTTATTAGTCCTCTGCGCGACGAAGCTGCTGTACATAAACAGCGTGCTCCTTTGCGAGACGCTTCAGTACGCTGGGCTTGTTGTACTGCTGACGAGCGCGGAGCTCTTTAACAACACCTGTTCTTTCGAATTTTCTCTTGAATTTTTTGAGGGCGCGTTCGATGTTTTCGCCTTCTTTAACGGGTACTACGATCATTTTTCGTTGTTTTTATTTTGTTATTTAATAATTGCGAGGGAGATATACTTCTTGCGAGGTGCAAAAGTAGTGCATTTTTAATGAAGAACAAAACAATCCTTTTATTTTTTGAGTTTGTTCTTACATTTCTAGCTATTTGCCCTTGCAAGGTCGTTAATAGTTTGAGTTAGAATAGTTTTTCTTTCTTACTATATTTTGTCACCCCCTTTCGTAGCAACCTTATCGTCATTGACGACATAAAGCGTTTGAGTGTTAAACGGTATATTGAGTTTTGGATCTTCATTGATGGCTTTATAAAAAGCTTCTTGCATACGGAAACGTACGTCCCAATAGTCGCTGGGATTAACGTAGGCGCGCACCGTAAGTTCTACACTGCTTGCACTGAGATTGGCCACTTCAACAAATAAGGAACAAGCGCATTACCCTGTATGTCCTTTGGTTCTGTTAAGATGGCTGGGTCTTGCTTCAAACAGTTGATAATAACATCGCGCGCATGTTCTACATCATTTCCATATTCAATTCCCACCGTCCATATCTCACGGCGCAAAGCGGTTTGATCGCTATTGATAACAAGCGTAGTAGACATCGTGCCATTGGGAATATAGACTCTGCGACCATCTGCGGTTTCGATGATAGTATGGAATATCTGTATCTCGCGAACAGTACCTATGTTGTTTTGCGCTTCTATCGTATCTCCAACTTTATAGGGCTTGAAAAGAAGGATAATCAGACCACCTGCAAAATTTTGAAGATTGCCAGATAGAGCCATACCGATAGCAACACCAGCAGAGGCTAAAAGAGCTGCAAAAGACGTGGTATTCACGCCTAAGGTGCTAACCACTGTCACGATGAGCAAAATAGTCAGCAGGATATTCGTAAGGCTTTTCAAAAAAGTTTGAACCGTAGGCTCTACCTTGCTGCGAAGGAGAAAACGGGCTACAAGCTTATTAAGCAGTTTTACAATCCAGCGACCAATAATATAGACAACGATAGCGGCTAGTATGTTTTTGCCCACACCTATTCCCATCTCTATCAGTCGCTGAAGAAAACGATCTATGTGAGAAATATTGACTTCGGGAGTTGTTATACTAAGAATGCTAAACATATCCTATATTTAAATTTCAATGCAAAGATACTGTTTTTTAATGAAACAATAATGCCACTCTCACAATAGTGAAAGTGGCAAAACTGAATATTGTAGTATTTTTATTTTTGATCAATAATTCGACGAGCGCCCATATAACGTTTACTATAATAAGCTTGGTCAGAAGAATCTACTTGCACACCTGTCCTAGCTGCATGAACAAACTTAAAGCTTTGTCCATTATCTGCCACGTCTGTAACTATGCCTACGTGCCCTACTGAGTTAGAACCGCGTGAACCTCCAAAGAAACAAGGTCTCCCTTACGCAAATTACTAATACTCATAATAGGAGTTCCTTCTGTAAACTGAGAGCGACTAGAACGTGTGATATGTACATTGTTTAATTTATATACATAACTGGTCAAACCTGAACAATCAAACCCTCCAGGGCCGCTTCTTCCAGAACAATATTTTGTCCCAAGATATTGGAGAGCTGTCTTAACAATAGTCTCTCCTTTTGGATCATCATTTATATAACTTGTGATTCCAGTAGTACTTATAAGTGGTGAGCGAGAATTTGCAGCACTCGATGTGGTAAACACCATAGAGAGTGTGGCAACTACTATAAATATCGCGTTTCTTACTTTCAAAACTCTTTACTTTTAGATTTCATAAAACGATAACAATGCAAATATAAGGATAATATCCAATTTGACAAACATACTTTGCATTTTTTATAATAAAAAATAAGGCTTCCATTTTAAGCAAGCACTCTCCTCCTGCCACTCACAAATAAATCCAACCAGTTTGCCCTTCTCAGAAAAGTAAATCTGCGAGCCTCTGCCTCAAACACAAAAAAAGACTCCCATCAGATGATTGCTCTGATAGGAGTCTCTTATTAAAAAAAAAAGGCGGCGACCTACTCTCCCGTCTTGTGGACAGTACCATCGGCGCGACCGGGCTTAACTTCTCTGTTCGGAATGGTAAGAGGTGGAACCCCGGTGCTATAACCACCTAAATAAGTCTGACATCATTGCACAATCTAATACAAGATACTTAAAATAAAGCTTCCTGTCGTGATAACTTTCAGCTTGTCTACACGACTTTTATACACTACCCTAAAGTACCTCTTCAGTATAGCTGACTCTGGAGGACTAGAAGTTTCGGGCAATTAGTAATGCTCGGCTTTGCCATTGCTGACTTTACACCTGCATCCTATCAACGTCATCGTCTTTGACGACCCTTGTGAGGAAATCTCATCTTGTGGCGGGCTTCGCACTTAGATGCTTTCAGCGCTTATCCCATCCAGACTTAGATACCCGGCGGTGCAACTGGCGTCACAACCGGTAAACCAGAGGTCTGTCCAACACGGTCCTCTCGTACTAGTGTCAGAGCCACGCAAATTTCCTACGCCCACGATAGATAGAGACCGAACTGTCTCACGACGTTCTGAACCCAGCTCGCGTGCCACTTTAATGGGCGAACAGCCCAACCCTTGGGACCTTCTCCAGCCCCAGGATGTGACGAGCCGACATCGAGGTGCCAAACCACTCCGTCGATATGAGCTCTTGGGAGGGATCAGCCTGTTATCCCCGGAGTACCTTTTATCCTTTGAGCGACGGACCTTCCATTCGGATCCGCCGGATCACTATGCTCAAGTTTCCTTCCTGATCGGCTTGTCGGCCTCCCAGTCAAGCGCCCTTTTGCCATTACACTCTACGGCCGGTTACCAATCGGCCTGAGGGCACCTTTAGAAGCCTCCGTTACGCTTTTGGAGGCGACCACCCCAGTCAAACTACCCACCAAACGGTGTCCTCGCAATCAGCGAGTTAGGAACCAGACAGTGGAAGGGCCGTATTTCAACAGCGGCTCCATAAACACTGGCGTGCATATTTCATAGCCTCCGGCCTATCCTACACATCCCTTGCCCAGTTACAACGTTAAGCTATAGTAAAGGTTCACGGGGTCTTTTCGTCCCATCGCGGGTAATCGGCATCTTCACCGATACTACAATTTCACTGGAATCATGGTTGAGACAGCGTCCGGATCATTACACCATTCGTGCAGGTCGGAACTTACCCGACAAGGAATTTCGCTACCTTAGGACCGTTATAGTTACGGCCGCCGTTTACCGGGGCTTCAATTCAAGCCTTCTCTTGCGATGAGCTCTCCTCTTGACCTTCCGGCACCGGGCAGGTGTCAGACTGTATACTTCATCTTTCGATTTCGCACAGCCCTGTGTTTTTGTTAAACAGTTGCCTGGACCTATTCTCTGCGCCCTACATTGCTGCAGGGACCCTTTTTCCCGAAGTTACAGGGTCAATTTGCCTAGTTCCTTAACCATGAATCTTCCAAGCGCCTCAGTATATTCTACCCGACTACGTGTGTCCGTTTACGGTACGGGTACCTTATGGGTTAAGCTTAGCGGATTTTCTCGGGAGTCTGCTTACCTGCGCTATTGCGCCGCCCGAAGGCTTTGCATACTTTCAAGTTCAGCTCGGAAGGTGGATTTGCCTGCCTTCCTCATCACCTACACTCTTTAACGTCCATTTCCGTCAGAACGCGGCAGTGTCACTTCTCCGTCTCCACATCGCCCCATAAGGTAGTGACGGAATTTTTACCGTCTCTTCCATCGGCCTCGCCTTTCGGCTTATCCTTAGGTCCCGACTTACCCCGGGCCGATTAACGTTGCCCGGGAATCCTTAGTCTTGCGGCGAGGGGGCATCGCACCCCCTTTATCGTTACTTATACCTACATTTGCTTTTCCAAGCGCTCCAGCATGAGTCGTCTCATACCTTCAACGCACTTGGAATGCTCCCCTACCAAACCTTACGGTTTCCATAGCTTCGGTGAATGATTTAATACCCGATTATTATCCATGCACGGTCTCTCGACTAGTGAGCTGTTACGCACTCTTTGAATGAATGGCTGCTTCCAAGCCAACATCCTAGCTGTCGCTGAGACCACACTTCGTTAGTTTAACTTAATCATTACTTCGGGACCTTAGCTGATGGTCTGGATTCTTCTCCTCTCGGGCACGGACCTTAGCACCCGCGCCCTCACTCCATGGCTCTTAACTGCGCGCATTCGGAGTTTGTCCGGACTTGATAGGCGGTGAAGCCCTCGCATCCGATCAGTCGCTCTACCTCACGCAGTAAACACCATAGGCTGCACCTAAATGCATTTCGGGGAGTACGAGCTATCTCCAAGTTTGATTGGCCTTTCACTCCTACCCTCACCTCATCCAGAAGCTTTTCAACGCTTATTGGTGCGGACCTCCATCCGGTGTTACCCGGACTTCATCCTGGACAAGGGTAGATCACTTGGTTTCGCGTCTGCCTGTAACAACTCAGCGCCCTGTTAAGACTCGCTTTCGCTTCGGCTGCGGGACTTCAAAACCTTAACCTTGCTGATACCGGCAACTCGTAGGTTCATTATGCAAAAGGCACGCCGTCACTCCATAAAGGAGCTCCGACCGCTTGTAGGCGTACGGTTTCAGGAACTTTTTCACTCCTCTACACGAGGTGCTTTTCACCTTTCCCTCACGGTACTGGTTCGCTATCGGTCTCTTACGAGTATTTAGCCTTGGCGGATGGGCCCGCCGGATTCACACAGGATTTCTCGTGTCCCGCGCTACTCAGGATTCTGCTATGCTTCCTATGGCTTCGAATAAGGGGCTATCACCCGCTACGGCGCAACTTTCCAGTTGCTTCTTCTCACCATACTTCTTGCAACGACGCAGTCCTACAACCCCATCAGGACCGGAATCCCGATGGTTTGGGCTCTTCCCCGTTCGCTCGCCACTACTAGGGGAATCATTTTTATTTTCTCTTCCTACTGGTACTAAGATGTTTCAGTTCCCAGCGTTCGCCTCCCGCACTTGCGGGATAGTGGAGGTTTGCTCCACTGGGTTGTCCCATTCGGATATCCGCGGATCAAAGATCATTTGCATCTCCCCGCGGCTTTTTCGCAGCTTATCACGTCCTTCATCGCCTGTAAGAGCCTAGGGCATCCACCGTACGCCCTTTCGTACTTCCTTGACCTCGGACTATAACGCTATTTATGTTACCATACTTAGCATCATAGCAGTCAGATATACTGAAAGTGTACTTTACTTTTTCAGTGTTTTGTCTACCTTACTTTTTTTTTGCTTGTTAGATTTGTGCAATATGTCATAGATCGCTTTCCTCGTTTATTTCGAGGAATTAGTGGAGAATATCGGATTCGAACCGATGACCCCCTGCTTGCAAAGCAGGTGCTCTAGCCAGCTGAGCTAATCCCCCCTCTTAAGCTTAAGAAGTAGTCCCAGGCAGAGTTGAACTGCCGACCTCCACATTATCAGTGTGGCGCTCTAACCAACTGAGCTATAGGACTGGCAGAAAGAATCCAACTATGCTAAGACTCTAAAGCTCAGCCTCTTCTTTCTCTTCTATCTATTAGAATTTGAAATAACTTTTCAGTCGAGAAGTACAAGATAGTAAAAAAAGTCTCTCGTCAACCTTTTCCTATCCATACTTTCGTTCTCCAGAAAGGAGGTGTTCCAGCCGCACCTTCCGGTACGGCTACCTTGTTACGACTTAGCCCCAATCACCGGTTTTACCCTAGGCCGCCCCTTACGGTCACAGCTTTCAGGCACCCCCGGCTTTCATGGCTTGACGGGCGGTGTGTACAAGGCCCGGGAACGTATTCACCGCGCCATGGCTGATGCGCGATTACTAGCGAATCCAGCTTCGTGGAGTCGGGTTGCAGACTCCCAGTCCGAACTGAGACCGGTTTTTATGGATCAGCGCCCAGTCGCCTGGTGGCTTCCCTCTGTACCGGCCATTGTAACACGTGTGTAGCCCCGGACGTAAGGGCCGTGCTGATTTGACGTCATCCCCACCTTCCTCACATCTTACGATGGCAGTATCCACGGAGTGCCCAGCACAACCTGATGGCAAACGTGGAGAAGGGTTGCGCTCGTTATGGCACTTAAGCCGACACCTCACGGCACGAGCTGACGACAACCATGCAGCACCTCCAAGCAGGTCCGAAGACAACGGGCGTCTCTGCCCATCTTCCTGCTTAGTTCAAGCCCGGGTAAGGTTCCTCGCGTATCATCGAATTAAACCACATGTTCCTCCGCTTGTGCGGGCCCCCGTCAATTCCTTTGAGTTTCACCGTTGCCGGCGTACTCCCCAGGTGGAATACTTAACGTTTTCACTTGGCAGCATACATTATATCGCACACTGCGAGTATTCATCGTTTACTGTGCGGACTACCAGGGTATCTAATCCTGTTCGATACCCGCACTTTCGAGCCTCAGCGTCAGTTGCACTCCAGACATATGCCTTCGCGATCGGAGTTCTTCATGATATCTAAGCATTTCACCGCTACACCATGAATTCCAACGTCCCTGCGTGCACTCAAGACAACCAGTTTCAACTGCAATTTTACGGTTGAGCCGCAAACTTTCACAGCTGACTTAATCGTCCGCCTACGCTCCCTTTAAACCCAATAAATCCGGATAACGCCTGGACCTTCCGTATTACCGCGGCTGCTGGCACGGAATTAGCCGGTCCTTTTTCTGATGGTACACTCCAGAGACGACACGTCGCCTTTTTTGTTCCCAACTAAAAGCAGTTTACAACCCAGAGGGCCGTCATCCTGCACGCTACTTGGCTGGTTCAGGCTCTCGCCCATTGACCAATATTCCTCACTGCTGCCTCCCGTAGGAGTTTGGACCGTGTCTCAGTTCCAATGTGGGGGACCTTCCTCTCAGAACCCCTACTGATCGAAGGCTAGGTGGGCCATTACCCCGCCTACTACCTAATCAGACGCATCGCCATCCTTTACCAATAAATCTTTAGTTGCAACAAGATGCCTCATCGCAACACTATCAGGTATTAATCTTACTTTCGCAAGGCTATCCCTGAGTAAAGGGCAGGTTCGATACGCGTTACGCACCCGTGCGCCGGTCGACGCCCATTAAAAAGCAAGCTTTCAATGTCGTTTCCCTCGACTTGCATGTGTTAAGCCTGTAGCTAGCGTTCATCCCGAGCCAGGATCAAACTCTTCATTGTAATTATGATTTTGTTTTTATTTTTCTGTTTTACTCAGAACGTCCGTATCTATAAGAAAAATTAACGGTTGATTTTTTTACTTCTTCTACCCGAACATGATACATTTCTGCATCTTGTTCTCTTTTTTTCTTGTACTTCTCTTCTTAAAAAGTTTATGTCAATTCTTTCAAAGATCACGTTTGAACTATTCGAAAGTATTTTTTTCTTTTCGAAAGCGAGTGCAAAGATACGGCAGGTTTTTAATCCTACAAGTATTTTTAGAATCTTTTTTTCGCAAATTTTTATTCATATACACTCTTTGCTAATAGTACTTTTACAAACGCGCATTAAAACTTGCTATTTTACCTCTTTCTACAATCATTGTAATGCTCTTTTTTTCTGATTTTTATAATAAAAAAACACATAGTCTCACTAATACCTATATTATAAAAAAAGGCGTATATTTGCATTTAGAAAACGATAAAATCAGTTCTATTTATGAAGAAAGCATTTTTTTCATCCTTCTTGCAGCAATCATTGTCTTTACTGGCTGCACAAAAACGGAAGACGAAACTGTTCCTGAAAGTGTAAGAGCGAGCATTCGAGGTAATTACTATGGTAATTCAGGGGTCTCTTATATTAAGACAGGAATAGCAGATACATTATATACATATAGTACAGCTCTTGTTACTAATGATAAGATACAGATAGAAGGTATCGCTGTATCCGCCGTAGTAGACTCTATTTTTGGATGCGGCACAGCTGCTGCACAAGGAATTTTGCAGAAACCTGTTCAAGTATCTTACAAGTTATACAATGCCAAAGCAGCCAATGACGAATACTTTCCGATGACCTACAAAGCCTCTTCCATTTCCATAAATGTAAATAAGAATGGACAAACACATACTATTGGTATAGACTTTTACGCATCGAATAGTACGACAGGATTTTTCTGGTATTATCCTAACAAGAATCGTTTGGATATGACTTTGGTCTCCAGTAAGATTTCTATGGACGGCAAGGAAGTTACTCATTTTGCCTCCAAGCCCGATACCACAATGAAAGTTGAATTCCGTTTTCCTCTTTCATTACAGAAAAGATGAAGAAACTTGTTTTTGTTTTGATCGCTATCACCACGCTTACGGCTTGCGGATCTAGCAAGAACATGGGAAAACTTGTAGGCGCAGACCGGGACGAACACGATTGCATAGGTTCAGCTGGCTATACATGGAGTGATGCTCTTCACCAATGTATTCGCATTTGGGAAGTGGGTGAACGTTTTGAGGCTGGACAAAAAAACATTTTTCTTGTTTTTGATGGCGACTCAGCGTATGCTGAAATTTTCACAGATACAAATAAAATTCTCTGCAAGCGTGATAAGACACAGCACAACCTATGGCTGTCTCGAAAAGGTACTGAGAACGTACGCATCAATAATGGTGTAACTAGCGTTTTTGTAAAGAATTACACCTATACTAAAAGCACGCAGAAGTAGAAGCAAAGAGCTGTATTCTTGCCTAAAAATCCGCAATTCTCCTCATTGGAAAATTGTGGATTTCTTATATTAACGTGAGTTCGGCGACTACATAATAACCCCAAGTCGGTTTAAGAAACGCTCTTTCATGAGTTTCTTAAATCGCACACGCATCCTTTCGACCTTGATCTAAAACCGAAGTATAATTGTTTCACGCAAATTATAGATTAGAATAAAGTGAGCTGTCTTACACCCTGCTTTTCTTCCCTCTCAAACTCCATATTGATGGAAGGTTTGGTGTCGTAGAAAGCATACGCAGCTATGCCAGCTAAAGGTTAACGATAAAATTAGAGATACTTCTATGGCGTGTGTGAACTATCTGTGCAACATTCTTCAACATATCATTGATAGTTTCTATGATACTTCTCTTGCGAAGCATGATTTTATCATGCGCATCCATTAATCTGTTCTTCATATTAGTCCGTATTCCTGTTACGATGTGCACACCTCTATCAAAGAGTGAAGCAAACAGTGATTGAGAGATATAACCGTTATCGGCATATAATTTTCCAAATAAATCCTTCGTCAAATCGTTGAATACTTTTGGATTACGGTCGTCTACATTGGCTCGGGTTAGAGCAAAATTGAGTAGTTCTCCTCGTTCATTACACAAAAGATGAAGTTTGAATCCATAGTACCATCCCATAGTACTTTTTCCCTTTTGAGCGTACCCTTTGAATACGCGATTACGGGATTGTCTCTTATTTTCGCACACTGGAATACGTGTAGAATCGATAAAGGTTATTCCTGTACACTCTCCCATTAATCCCAGTTTGAGAAATAGCAATAAGGGTATCGCAACACGAGGCATACGCTCAACAAAGTGTGTATAAGAGAGCAGATTGGGAAACTCTTTTTTTAGTTCTCGGCAAACATAAAAGAGATAGAAATGTTTGAAATTCCGAAAAGTATTGCTGTGGAACAAAATAAGAATTGTGATCATTTCAGCATCACTCATTCGCCCTTTTCTCTTGCGATGTTTTGGACTATTGGCAGAGGCGTTTGAGAGAGAAAGAGAGGTTTTGTTCAATTCTAAATTATATTCTTTGCAGAAATCATCTGCAATACAATAGATTTCCGTAACTTTGCTGACAAGTTTCATGAGGATTGTTATTTTGTTATATGATTGATTATCAACAGTAAATATACAAAAAACAATCCTCTTTTTCGGCTTTTATTGAAACTTTTTTGAGGAAAAAGAAGAACTGCTTATCCCGAATTGGGGTATTATAGACTTGTCCCCATACGATGTAGAACTAAGAACCGCTGCTTCTTCGCTCTGGATTCACCTCGTCACCTTGACGTGCAGCGGCCAAAGCACCGCGCTTATGGAAAAGACCGTCTTTGATTTCGGCTTCCAACGTATAATCTGGGCCACCTACACCAAGCATATTTCCGGCTGGTGCGCCTTTTTGAATCAGGGTCGCCGCCCTGAATCATAAATTCCTTAATCACTCGATGGAACAGCGTACCATCATAGTATCCCTCCTTCACCAGTTTCACGAAATTGTCACGGTGGATGGGGATCTCGTCGTACAGGCGAACTACGATATCGCCCAACATTGTCTGTTTTTTTACTTTTTATATCAGTATTGTTCGTTTATATAGTTTTTTTCGTGCTCATATCATAGTAGAGGGCTTCGAGTTCTTGAAGGGTCAAGTTCTCCACGGAATGCTCAATAACCCTTATCAACTCTTCACGACGGTACTCCTCTGATTGTCCGAATCTGCCTGTGTATGCCATATTATCCAAGTTTTGACATGAATTTTTCTTTATCAACAACGAATCTAAGGTGTGTTCCTTCCCCAAGCAAAATGCCACCAGAGTAAGCTGAAACCTTAAACTCTATCTTCTTGCCGTTCACCTTCGTAACCTCGGCTTCGGCTCGGACCACATCGCCAATCTTTGAGGGCTTCAAGTGAGACGATGCAATATGACCGCCAACGGTTGTGCAACCTTCGGGCAGTTCATCCTTTGACAGCAAGCATGGCTGCGTTTTCCATGAGTGCCAGCAACATCGGTGTAGCCAGCACTGGCATATCGCCAGAACCGACCCTAATTGCAGTTACAGTTTCAGTAACCGTCAGTTCACTTGTTTGCTTTAATCCTATTTCTATCATGATTATACTCCTGTTATTTTTGTTCCTAACCATACTGCCAATATGCCAATGGTAACGCTTGCGCCAATGTATAGGGCTGACAATAATACATCTCCTATTTTCATCATGGACAGGGACTCGTTGGCAAAGGTGCTGAATGTGGTAAATCCTCCGCAAAAGCCTGTTACAAGAAGTAGCTTCATTTCAGGCGAGAACGCTCCTTTGCCTACCATTCCTATGAAGAGACCGATAAGTAGCGAGCCAACGATATTTACAGTAAATGTTCCCCAAGGCCATGAGCTGACGTTCAAACCCGAAAACAGGTAACGAGCGACAGAACCTAATGCTCCACCAAGAGCTACCAGCAGGATGTTCCTTATCATAGTCTCTTAATCAGTTTGGCTGGTATTCCACCCACAACGGTATTGGGTTCCACATCTTTGTCACTACTGCGCCAGCTCCTACAATGGCATTCTCGCCTACGGTCACACCTGGCAGGATTGTCGCTCCTGCACCAATCCAACAGTTGCGTTTCAGCATGACTGGCTTGCAGGTGAGGATGGAATGTTCCTCTGGGGCGTGGTTGTTGCTGATGAGTTGGGCATTGGCCGCCACCAGCACATCGTCCTCGATGGTTATACCTCCAGCACTCATAAACAGCGAATTGTTCATAATGACCACATGCTTGCCAATCTTCACGTTCTTGCCTCTTACCACCGTGGTCGGTGGCATCAGTCGACTACCCTCACCAAACTCACCGAAGAGTTGCTGCACCAAATCGTCATACTCATCGGTGTAGGGCATGGTGTGGTTGAGTTTGAAACAGAGTTGGGCATCTTTCACTCCCTGCGCTATCTCTTCACTTGTTGCGTTCCGCAGGTCTATTCTTAGCTCATCCATATAACTATTTGTTAAAACGTTTTTCAAAGAAACCATTCCCCTCTGTCTGATTTTCCAAATCAAAATGCTTGAATATTGGAGGTGTGGGCTGAAGGTCATAGTAGCCCATCTGCTCAATCGCCATCTTGAAGTATGCCAGTTTGTCGTATGAGGTATAAAGACGAGGCAGAACGGGGTTGTTGTCGTATATCCATTGCTTCGTCTGCTCATCAACCTCGAAGGATGCCTTACCGACACACCGCACAGAGACCTTACCACTGCTGGACAGAATCTCTATGCAGGGATTCACCTGTAATTGCTTATATACATCCTTTACTGGCGACGTGGCGAAATAAAGGGTCGAACTCTCCATCTTCATAATCTGGAAGATTCGGATTTTAGGTTTGTTCGCCTCACAAGTAGCAAGGGCCACCTCATTATTTTCTTTCAGAAATGCTAATGCTTGTTCCATATTATTCTATCTCAAATTTTGGTTTTACTAGATCTGTCAGGTGATAAACGTGGTCGTATTCTACATCTATCTTATTCGCTAAATTGGAATTTAGTAGCAATCAGAAGGCCTCTACCATTTTCGCCTTGTCCCAGACGATTATAAAATAGGTTTACCTTCCCAATCAGTCTTCATGGGTTTATGTACTTTATACCACATTTCAATTTTCAAGTCAATGTTTTTAAAATCGTATTTCAAAATATTTTCCAGTTTGCATTGTCTCTGAATCAATCCGGAATGAGTTAAAAAGAATTTCAATTTGTATTCTTTTTTGGGAAAAATAAAATCAATGAAATTCCTTTTGGGTAACTCAATATTCAATCTCATCTGAGTCCTATTATTTGGAGCCAATCGAAATGCAATTCCATTGATTTTATTCAATCCTGATAGTGCTTTTGGAATTGGGAACAAATCAAAAATGTTTAAATAACGTGAGTTCGACGAATTATAAATGTCTATAAATTTGGTGATTAGCGAAATTCGCTATAACTTTAAGATATTGATATACATAGAATTACAAACAAAAATCGCTATGATCACTGAGGACAAAATTACAGAAATCTTTTGTATGGCAGATAACTTCTGCAAGTTATTTGATACTATAACAGCAAAATATACGCTAAAACCTACTGGAAAAAGAAAATATCATCGAAGTTCTACAATGTCAAAGACAGAAGTCATGCTGATAATGATTCTTTTCCACACTTCTGGTTATCGTTGCTTTAAACATTTCTATCTTGAAAAAGTATGCAAGCATCTTCGCATCTTTACCAAATTGAAAAGTAATATGAAAGGAGCTTTAATGAGCGTTTCAGACAGACTTTTACTCTGAAAAAGAGCCATTATAGAGACGGTGAATGATGAACTAAAGAACATTGCACAAGTGGAGCACTCCAGACATAGATGCTTTGACAATTTCATCGTCAACTTATTAGGGGCCATTGCTGCCTATTGTCTGTTTCCAAAGAAGCCGTGCATCAATGTACAAAGGACCATTGACACACAGCTTGCATTGTTCTGAATTCGTCGAACTCACGTTAATTTACTTGTTCTCTGTTTTTCTATATAGAACCATCCAAAGAATGTCATTCTAAGACCAATATAAAGCTATTTTATTGCAAACTCTCTAACGCTCCTCTCAGAATCATACCAATCTAAGATGAGTTTAAGAACCCTTGAGGTAGGACGTTCTGCAATTGGCGTATATTGATTTATATGCTTTGTAAATAGAACAAAGGTCCCTTCCAGTTGCGTATCTTTAATTTCTGGGGCTATGCGTCCTTCACACTCTCTTAAGCCAATAATACGACAAAGTTCTCCACATTCCATATCCAGAATATGCTCAAATTCATAACCCATCCATACCCATCCTTTCTCATCAAAGAGTTTCCCAAAATAAGCTTGTGACTCCTTATTCTTCACAACAAGCAGTTTAGGTTTTACAATTTCCTCAATAATGTGCATCGTAAGATTTAATTGGTCAACAATGAATTTTTATACCATCAGATGTCTTTAATATTTGGGTTTTCAAAATATTCTGCTCTCTCCTTAAAAATAGAAAAATATCAAGATAATCAGACTTATCTCTTAAATCTATATCTTCGTCAAAAAGCATCTTCTTTACTGGACTCCAATAATTATCATATTGTTGCCCATACCAGATTTCTTTTATTGGTCCATGAATAATCCCACTATCTTCATTATTGCGAAACGATGGATTAATTCCTGTTACTAAAATCTCACTTTGAACATTGTCTGCATAAGTATAACCTCTGCTAATAATCCCATTGGGAAGTGAAGCAATGTATTCCTCATTCCAAATCTCAGCTAATCTTTTTCCTATATCCATAATTGAAATTCTATAATAGCTTTCTTATTTTATTTATCAATTCACCTCTTTCAACTGTATCAAGAATAGTTATATCATCAGAAAAAAATACAGGAATATTTGTTCCACGTAAAATATAATGATTATCTATTTCTGTGACAGGATCTATCCATCGATCTGCACCGAAAATTAGATATCGGCAATAATCTGTAAAGAATACTATAACCAAAGGGTTGATTTTTTTCTTATAGTTTCATAAGTCAGTTCTAACTGCTCTCGAATAAAATTCTCATCACTTTTAAGCATCTTGTCTCTATCATTCTCACGCATATACAATAACGTGAGTTCGACGAATTATAAGTGTCTATAAATTTGGTGATTAGCGAAATTTGTTGTATTTTTAAAGGTATTGAAATACAAATAATTACAAACAAAAATCGCTATGATCACCGAAGACAAAATTACAGAAATCTTTTGTATGGAAGACGACTTCTGCAAGTTATTTGATACTATGACAACAACATATACGCTAAAACCTACCAGAAAAAGAAAATATCATCGAAGTTCTACAATGTCAAAGGCAGAAGTCATGCTGATAATGATTCTTTTCCACACTTCTGGTTATCGTTGCTTTAAACATTTCTATCTTGAAAAAGTATGCAAGCATCTTCGCATCTTTACCAAATTGAAAAGTAATATGAAAGGAGCTTTAATGGCGTTTCAGACAGACTTTTACTCCGAAAAAGAGCCATTATAGAAACGGTAAATGATGAACTTAAGAACATTGCACAAGTGGAGCACTCCAGACATAGATGCTTTGACAATTTCATCGTCAACTTATTAGGGGCAATTGCTGCCTATTGCCTGTTTCCAAAGAAGCCGTGTATCAATGTACAAAGGACTATTGATACACAGCTTGCATTGTTCTGAATTCCTCGAACTCACGTTAATTAGATATCAAGTTATGTTTCTTTTATTTGACAACGTACATTTGAATAAATAACAAACACTCCAAGAAGTTGTTTTATACAGTTTATTGGGGTAAATACAACAAAATTTATAGCCTAAGAATTTAATCCCAGTACCTGCACTGCAAGTATTCACCCAAATTGCCATTCAATTTACCAAGAATGGAATACATAAATCTCTTTGGTGAAATACAAATGTATAGTTCTGGATGTTTCAGTTGTTTTTTCCAATGTGCACTAATACTTTCTTTACGATATTGTGAAGGGAGTATAAGAAATATGTTTTCCTCTGGAACTATATGGATGTGCATCATCCTTTGGGCGGAAAGTTCTTCTTCGCAAATAGATTTATTCATAATTTGTTCCGCCCAGAGAGTCTGTCGCATAAGTTGATAAAAAGGTTCTTGATAGTATATGCTTCCTTCATATTCTTGAACACTATGCAAGAACTTTGATTGTTCTATCAAGTGAGAATATCGATTAAGCCTTGTTTTGCCTTTGTATGAGCCTTCAAAACGTTCTTGTCCTTTCCCTTCTATTGATTTATCTTCACAAGCATAGGCTTCAGTGTATTTCCACTCAATAGGTATAAGCCATCTTTTTGCCTCAAAGTCTTCAGCGAGAATAAAGGCATCAATGGAAGTACAATTTGAACCTCTTGTAGGAATACCCTCTCCCAACCAATCACCTTTACTCACAACCTCGAAAGCAATATAAGTTTCATCTGCTTCGTACGGAATAGGAAGAACTCTTTGAAAGGTAGTAATATTTTGAGCTGTATTTAACATCTCAAGAATAAGTTTCTGACAGTTTCGAATTCCGAATAAATGATTGAAACAAGCTACTTGTGATGATTTCATATTGCCCCATTGTGTATGCCACTTAATGTGGTTCTCTTTCATATAAAAGAGTGCATCATCTCTAAACCCCTCAAAAAGGTTGTTGACAGGATTAGTCAAGATAAATGGGTATGAGTTTCCCACGAAACACACCCCCTCCTTTATCGTTGTTAAACCATTGAGGATGTAACTCTAATAGTTTTGCTTGTTTATTCGATTGTTTGTGCTGATACGGGTTCATCATCAAATGTTGTATATATGTTTTTATCTACAATCTTACTTAATTCTTCCTCAACTTCCTCCACCGTAGGCAAAGCCGATTTCAGATTATAAGGGATTGCTTTTGACAGTTGATAATCACTTACACCAATTGGTCGGTCGTAACCTGAAAGGGCATATTGCGCTACCACCTTATCGCCACCATTGCAGAGGAGCAAGCCGATAGTCTTATTGTCGTGCTCACCACGTAGGGTATCATCTACTACATTGATGTAAAAGTTCAGTTGCCCCATATCTTCTGGTTTAAAAGGTGTAGCTTTTAGTTCGATAACCACGTATGCATGTAGTTGGATGTTATAGAGGATAAGGTCGGCATAGAAATCAGAATCGCCTACTTCAAAATGCTTCTGCTGTGCCACAAATGCAAAGCCACTACCCATTTCCAAAGATATTTGGTGATATGCGAAAGCAATTGCCGTTCAATGTCTCGTTCTGCCATTTTATCTGTCTGTCCCATCATATCAAAGATATATGGGTCTTTCATCAGATAGTTGGCAAGGTCGCTTTGCGGTTTGGGTAATCGCACAGAGAAGTTGCTCACTTTCGTTGTCGTAATCTGCCGAGCAAAAAGATTGCTCTCTATCTGCATTTGCAGAACATTGCGACTCCATCCATTAGCAACTGCTTGCGAAATGTACCAATAGCACTCGCCCAATGGAAGCTTACTATTAAGCAGAATTACATGGCTCGCCCAGTTGGTGCGAACTATGGCAGAATGCTTGAAGATTTCCTCTATCTGACTGATGTCGCAGTGATAGATTGCTGACAATGTTTCAGTAACTTCTTCTAATTGTGCAACAGGCTGTTGCGTAATTGTATTCGATTGATTTTCTGTGGCTTGAATTAGTGCAACAGGTTGTTGCACAATTTGATTGAGTTCGTTTGTCAGACTTAAAACCTTCTCTACAGTAGGAGTTGTGAGTAAGCTATCTATCCTGTCCATCTCTTTCAGCACTTCCAACGGATAAGCACTGGCAAACTGGCACATATAGAAAATATTTCTGCGAGAATACCCTTTCTTATCTGGATATTTTGAGTGTATCGCCTTGGATAGGTTGTCAATCACTTTGCTTCCCCAACCTTCTTTCTTTGGAGGTAGAGAATAAAATGTCCCACTTTCCAATAGTGGAAAAGCATGTCTGCGTTTGCAGAGGCTATTAAGCGTACTTGTGTATGCTCAAGATCAGTACCGATGGCTCGTACAACGGGATCTAAATCTTGGTGATCTGTTTTATTTATTTCTTGGCTCATATCGTTTTAGCGTTATAACTGATTGAATTTACTCATGGCATTCGCTTTGATGTCGTCCGCAATATCTATGTAAGGTTTCATAGCCTTGTAATCGCTATGCCCAGTCCACTTCATCACCACCTGCGGAGGAATCCCCAATGCAAGTGCATTACAGATAAACGTTCTACGACCAACGTGTGTTCCAAGCAAGGCATATTTAACGTGAGTTCGACGAATTATAAGTGTCTATAAATTTGGTGATTAGCGAAATTCGCTGTAACTTTAAGATATTGATATACATAGAATTACAAACAAAAATCGCTATGATCACCGAAGACAAAATTACAGAAATCTTTTGTATGGCAGACGACTTCTGCAAGCTTTTTTGATGCTATAACAGCAAAATATGCGCTAAAACCTACTGGAAAAAGAAAATATCATCGAAATTCTACAATGTCAAAGGCAGAAGTCATGCTGATAATGATTCTTTTCCACACTTCTGGTTATCGCTGCTTTAAACATTTCTATCTTGAAAAAGTATGCAAGCATCTTCGCATCTTTACCAAATTGAAAAGTAATATGAAAGGAGCTTTAATGAGCGTTTCAGACAGACTTTTACTCTGAAAAAGAGCCATTATAGAGACGGTGAATGATGAACTTAAGAACATTGCGCAGGTGGAACACTCCAGACATAGATGCTTTGACAATTTCATCGTCAACCTATTAGGAGCCATTGCTGCCTATTGTCTGTTTCCAAAGAAGCCGTGTATCAATGTACAAAGGACTATTGATACACAGCTTGCTTGTTCTGATTTCGTCGAACTCACGTTATTTAGTACTGTTAGAATACGCATTAACTATCAGTTAAACCTTATGCAACAAAGGAGCGTTACACAACTGATAATGGTCGTTAAGGACGGCACCGTTTGAAAAGGTAGTCGTTCCTTGTTGTTCCGTGCCGTATGCGTCATGGGCGTGACCAAAAAGATGAAATTTGGGTTTTACTTCCAATACCTTATTTCTCAAAGACAGATTTCCCCAATGTATTCCGTTGGATTCGTCCAGTATCATCGCAGGTGGTTCGTGTGTAATAAGTACGTCTACACCATGTGGTATGATGCTCTCTTGATGATTGTATGCCAAACCAAAGAATCTCACACCCTCGATTTCACAGCCTCTGTCTTGCAAGAAATAAATATTATTGGACAAGTCTTCTATGTTTTCAGCTTCCCATAAACATAGATCGTGATTGCCTGTAACAAAAATCTTATGACGGTAGGGTTGTTCGATTAACCAGTTCAGGAAGTTGAGTGCCTCCTCTTCTGTACCCATATCAGTAAAGTCGCCACAATGCACCAAAACATCAGCTGTTGGCAAATTGGTCAGCAGTTGATGTCGATTGTGGGTATCTGAGATTTGAAGTATAGTCATTTTAGATTGTTATGGGTTATTATATCTTTTCTAAATTTTTAGATTTTGAAACAAGATTCTATTTCACTAATCTTATTCTTTATCCACTTTAACACTTCTTCTTTTCCAATTGCAGGATATTGAGCTATATCATGCCAGTTGTTACCTTCGTTATCAGAAATCCAGATACTGTTCTAAAAAAGTGTGTAAGACATTACCAGTTGAAGGGTTTCTTCATCTTAGTCACATAGCAGACACCTTCTTCGGTAAGCCTTTGAAACTGTGCATAGTCTATGTAAGCTCTATCCATTGCCAAGGTGGCATCTTGGGGCAAGTGCACCTTTTTGAGAAGATAATGATCGTGTTTGGCCACGGAAGTCAGTTCTACCGCCATAGGTACACCTACTTGGTACTTCATAATGGTGTGTACCTTCATTCCGCCTTTCTTCTTCCCGCTTTTGGGATGTCGGCCTACTCCCTTGAGAATGTTGTCAAAGAGCGTGATAGTGGTAGAATCTATCATATAAAGCTGCTTCTCCCATGCTTTTTGACAGCCCACAGGTCGGCTGTCCGCTAAAAATGGAGTGTAGCGTTCCAATAGAGAGCCATAAACCTTGGCAAAGAACTCTTGTGGACGCCGCTGGTTGGCTTCTGCAAGCGTACTGCGACGGACAACGTAGTCAAGACCCAAATGAGAGAGTTTCGTCGTCTCGGCTTTCATTCCAATCTCCAATTCACGCAGAGAATCAAAGTGTTTGAGAACACCAAAGAGCATAATGATGAGGTGTTTCCAGCCTGTCAAACGCTTCACATAGCGTTCGCTCCCTAGCGTTTCAAGACTAATTTGTTGAATTTTGGCTTTATCCAGCAATTTTATGACCTTGACTATAGACCGGCTGTCCGGTAAAATATGTACTTTTGCTCATGTTACTAGCGTTTTTTTGCAACAAGCAAAGTAACAAAAGAGGCTGGAATCCTACAAGAGGGTTTCAGCCTTATTTTTTTTGTCCTGTAAAACTTTTACCGGACAGCAATAATTATTATTAAAAACAAGTTGTACCTTTGCAATATCAAAATAACTATAATCACAAAAAGCGAATTTAACGATGAAAACAGTTGTAATTATGGAGCCACAGGCATTGGCTTGGCTATAGCAGGGTTGTGTGGTGACTATGGAATGACAGCTTATAATGCTTCTAAAGCAGCTATTGTTAATATGACACGTTCTATGGCGTTGAGCTATGGTAAGTATGGTATACGTGTGAATTGTGTAGTACCTGGTCCAACAAATACCAGTATGTTCCCGCAAGAACTTAAGAAAGTTTTCTCAAAGAACAGCCCTCTTGAGCGTATTGTTGAACCAGATGAGATTGCTAAAGCAGTGTTCTTTATGGCTACAGACGCATCGAGTGCAACAACTGGGAGAGACGATTCCTGTTACAGCAGGCTTTGAAATATCTACAGGGCAGCCTAAGATGATAGATTAAAAGGCGGTCATACATTACCTGTTCTACGGCCAATCATGACTTATTATAGGGTGTATACTGTTGCCACCAATTATATATCAAGGTTTATTCAGTCTGTTTTATGCCATCATAAAAGGGACAATGGAAACATAACTTGATAATAAGTGAATCAGAGTTAGCTCATTTTTTTTAACACAACAATTATCTCTTAACTAAAAAAAGTTTATATATGAAAGATAAAAACAACTTCATTAAACCAATGCTTTTCCTTGCTTTCATGTTCTTTACTTGTGGCTTTGCATTGGGAATCAATTCCTTATTAGTACCAGTATTGAAGGTTTCGCTAAGCGTTTCGTCCACAGAAGCATATATGCTTATAGGTGCTACGTTCTTACCATTCCTTATCTTTGGTTATCCAGCAGGCTTATTGATAAGTAAAATTGGATATAAGCGTACGATGGCTGCAGCTTTTGCCATGTTTGCTATAGCCTTCGGAGTTTTTATTCTCTCTGCAGCTGAAAGGAGTTTCATTATCTTTTTATTGGCATCTTTCTTTTGTGGAACAGCTAATACGTTCCTACAATCTGCCATAAATCCTTATGTAACAATCCTTGGACCAACGGAGAGTGCAGCAAAAAGAATCTCTATTATGGGCATGATAAACAAGTTAGCATGGCCTGTATCACCTTTGTTTATTGCTCTTTTTGCAAGTAATAGTGGAGGTGTTGGCTTGGAAGATCTTGACAAACCGTTCTTGGTTATAATCTGCTTATTTGTAATCTTAGGTGTCGTAGCACTCATATCACCCTTGCCAGAGGTGAAAGCTGCTGGAGAAGATGACGCCGATGCAGATTCAGCAGTATCCGACTACGCAAACAGTAAGCATTCTGTCTTCCAGTTCCCACATCTTGTTCTTGGAGCAATTGCCATATTCTTTTATGTTGGTTCAGAGACCATCGTCTTGGGTACACTTATAGATTATGCAAGTGAATTAGGTCTTCCTCATCCTCATACGTACTCATGGATTACCCCAATCAGCATCAGTATAGGATATATCGCAGGTATTATTCTTATTCCTAAGTATCTTTCACAGACGAAAGCCTTACAGATCTGTTCCTTCGTTGCACTGTTTGGAACGCTACTTGTATTGTTACTCCCGGGTGTTTATAGTATTTATGCTGTAGGTATTATGGCATTAGGCTGCTCATTGATGTGGCCAGCATTCTGGCCTTTGGCTCTTATGGACTTGGGTAAATATACCAAGGAAGGCTCATCACTAATGACAATGGGACTTATCGGTGGTGCTGTTATCACTGTGTTGTTCGGACTTATTAAGGATGTTAGCAACATTCAATATGCGTATGGGATCTGTTTTGTCAGCTTCTCTTATATCCTTTTCTATGCATTCAAGGGCTATAAGTTGAGATAAAAAAACTTCTTCTTCTATAGCATAAGGATATCGGTAATCTATTTGAGAAGTGATATAAGTTGAATTGAAAAACTTCTCCTTCTACAGCTCGTGAAGCTCTTTGTCCTTTTTTTAAAGGAGGACATAGAGCGTGCGAGCTGAATCTATTAAGTAGTCTCTCAGCTTACAGTATATCCATAATGGTCCATATTATTGGTCATGGTTCTGTCGCTGAAACACAATTAATTCTTTGTAAACTGTCGTTGGAACGTTAAAAAATCACCGACTGAAAGGCACATTTTTGATTGCCAATCCCGCCGTTTCTTTCGTCTTCTTCACGTCCGTTTCTCAGTCTGTTCACCCACCTTTTGAATCGGTAAAGCCGCTACCCACGATGACAAAGCACACTGACCTTACTTTGAAAAACACAACGGAACGAACAGTAACAAAAATCCTTACACTTCTCACTTCGCTATCTTTCACTTTCCCTACCATATCCCTTCCTTATCACCTTTGTAACCTTCAAGATATCAATAGGTTACAAACGGGCTTGTAAAAGGTGCCCTTTTACATTGCAAAACATGCCCTTTTACACATCAAAAGATCGTAGATTAAAAAGCAGATGAGAATAATCTTTACATCTGAACAGTCCTTCCCTCCCTCCGTTCTGCTCTAATGCGAGGAGAAAGCGCAGAGATTCCCTAAAAAACAGCTGTTATGAGCGTGTAAATCTTTATATTAAGATTAATGTTCTCACTACTGATGGTATCCGCGTAAAGCCTCTTATAGATTGCAGTCTCTCTTGTTTTTGCTTTTATGTTACCGTGATCTCGACGAATTATAAGTGTCTATGGATTTGGTGATTAGTGAAATTCGTTGTAGCATTAAGAAGCTAATATACAAACAGTTATAAATAAAAACCGTAATAATCACCTATGGAGGAGTTTCTGAAATATTTTGTATGGTAGTCGATTCCTGCAAGTTTTTTTTGATGTAATGACGGCAAAATATACGCTAAAACCTACCGGAAAACGAAAGCATCGTCGTGATTCTATGATGTCAAAGACAGAAGTTATGCTGGTAATGATTCCTTTCTACGGTTCTGGTTATCGCTGCTTTATAGAAACGGTGAATGATGAACTTAAGAACATTGCACAAGTGGAGCACTCCAGACATAGATGCTTTGACAATTTCATCGTCAATTTATTAGGAGCCATTGCTGCCTATTGCCTGTTTCCAAAGAAGCCGTGTATCAATGTACAAAGGACTATTGACACACAGCTTGCTTTGTTCTGAATTCGTCGAACTCACGTTAATATAGTAACTCCAAATCCCTCTTTTATGTTGTGCTTTAGTCCCTTAGCGTAGGTTAGCCATAAGGTCTTATTTTTGTATAACTTCGCCTCATAGTTAACCCCATTGGGGTCTGTCTTTTAAAAAAGCGCGAAACTGTATCAACATAAAAACGAAAAGAAAGTAAACCGCTAATTCTCTTTCTGATAAATAAGACAATCAGAACTGTTTGAATTCATTCCATCCAAACTATGCCATAAGGTTAGCTTATTTCCATCTATTTTATAGTAATGTTCGTATGTCCAATTAGATAATTTTATACCCAAACCCTTTACAAATACAAATAAATGGCAATTGTTTTCTGTGTAGAAAACTCTCTTTTTCCCTCCCGGTACGAAATCATAACCAATAATGTCTCCATTAGACATAAAAATGAGTTGTTTGTTTTCTGAACTATTTATTTGCTTCCAAGTACCCAGCAAACGAGAATCTATTTCTTTCTTTGTTAGATCCGGCTCTTTTTCTTCGCACGAAGCTAATGAAAACAATAAAACAGCACAACAAAGTAGCCAAGATAATAGTCGTAAGTGTTTCATATCAAAGAATTTTGTATTTAACATAACGTGAGTTCGACGAATTATAAGTGTCTATAGATTTGGTGATTAGCGAAATTTATTATAACTCTAAGGTATTGAAATTCAAATAATCACAAACAAAAAATCGCCATGATCACCGAAGACAAAATTACAGAAATCTTTTGTATGGCAGATGATTTCTACAAGTTTTTTGATGCTATAACAGCAAAATATGCGCTAAAACCTACTGGAAAAAGAAAATATCATCGAAGTTCTACAATGTCAAAGGCAGAAGTCATGCTGATAATGATTCTTTTCCACACTTCTGGTTATCGTTGCTTTAAACATTTCTATCTTGAAAAAGTATGCAAGCATCTTCGCATCTTTACCAAATTGAAAAGTAACATGAAAGGAGCTTTGACGAGCGTTTCAGACAGACTTTTACTCCGAAAAAGAGCCATTATAGAAACGGTGAATGATGAACTTAAGAACATTGCGCAGGTGGAACACTCCAGACATAGATGCTTTGACAATTTCATCGTCAACTTATTAGGGGCCATTGCTGCCTATTGTCTGTTTCCAAAGAAGCCGTGTATCAATGTACAAGGGACTATTGATACACGGCTCGCATTGTTCTGAATTCGTCGAACTCACGTTAATTAGAAGAACTCTTATAAAGAATTATTTTTTCCAATCTTTATATGGATAGATACGCAGCGAAGAATTATAGTACTTGCGATCACCAGTAACTTCCTCTCCCAAGAAACTGGGGTGTTCAAAGGATTCGGTTTCGCTTTTTAGTTCCACCTCTGCCACCACCAATCCATCGTTATCGCCATGAAACTCATCGACTTCAAAGACATGATTGCCGACTGGAACTAGCCAGCGCGTTTTATCTACTATCCCCGGCTCACAGAGCATCATCAGCGAGAACGCTTCATCCTTTGTAATTTCCTTTTCAAATTCGTAGCGCGACAATCCATTATTCCGACTTGGTCCTTTAATCGTCAGAAATCCCTGTTCATTGCGCAAACGCACACGCACGGTACGGCCCTTCCCCGAACAGATATATCCCTGAATGATTCGAGAATGGCTCGTGGCCAACGATTTGTAGTCGCCGGCCACGAGGAATTTACGTTCAATCTCAAGCGGCATACGTCAATTTGCTAAGAAAGAGAATAAAGCAAGAGACAATACCACTATAACAATCAGGCCAATAAAGATACCATTAACAATACGGCGAGCTTGCCGTTCTTGCTTCGCATCGCGAACCTGCCTCTTTAGTTTCTTTTTTTCGCTCATAGTATAAAGGATAATAGTTAGTATTTGTTAGATATATTTCAGTCTTTATTTTCCGTGCCAGCATATTCCATGAGGTAAGCCTTGATAAAGCCATCCAGCTTACCATCCATTACGCCCTGCACATCACTGGTTTGGAATCCAGTACGATGGTCTTTCACGCGGCGATCATCGAACACATAGCTTCGAATCTGGCTACCCCATTCGATTTTCTTTTTACCAGCCTCAATAGCTGCCTGCGCCTCTCTTCTTTTCTGAAGGGCACGGTCGTAGAGTTGGGAGCGGAGGAGTCGCATAGCGTTCTCTCTGTTCTCCAGCTGCTTTCGGCTCTCCGTATTCTCAATGAGGATTTCCTCCGTCTCGCCTGTATCAGGGTCGGTGTATTGGTAGCGTAAGCGCACACCAGTTTCCACCTTGTTGACGTTCTGTCCACCAGCACCACCGCTTCGGAAGAGGTCCCAACTGATTTTGCTAGGATCTACTTCAACTTCTATATTGTCATCGACTAACGGTGTAACGAAGACGCTGGCAAAGCTGGTCATACGTTTTCCCTGTGCATTGTAGGGCGAAACACGCACCAGGCGGTGCACACCATTTTCGCTCTTCAAGTATCCATAGGCATAGTCGCCCTCCATTTCGATGGTGCAAGTCTTGATACCTGCTTCGTCACCTTCTTGAAGGTTGGAAATACGCACCTTATAGCCATTGGCTTCCGCATAGCGCAAATACATACGCATCAGCATACTGGCCCAATCCTGCGCCTCTGTGCCTCCTGCTCCAGAATTGATTTTCAGAACGCAGTCCATACTGTCCTCTTCCTCACGAAGCATATTCTTGAGTTCGAGCGCCTCGATTGATTCTATCGTTTTAGCATAGGTAGCGTCCACTTCTTCCTCCGTGACCAACTCCTCCTTGTAGTAATCGAACGCCAAGGTCAGTTCATCGATCATTGTTTTCACTTCTTTGTAGCCCGTCACCCACTTTTCGATACCTTTAACCTTTTTCATCTGTTCTTCTGCACGTTTAGCATCGCTCCAGAAGTCAGGGTCTTGGGTACGAATTTTCTCTTCCGCCAGCTGCATTTCTTTAGCGGGAATGTCGAGGTAACGGTGGAGAGCTTCCACACGATCTTGAGTTTCTTTGAGTTGTTCTGAAGTAATCATTATTCAGTTATAAGTCGGACAAGATTCTTATTTTCTTTCGTTTATCAACTGCAAAGTTAATAAATAAATGCCATTAGTGGGCGTATTGCAATTCGGCCTTACGATAGATCTCTTCGATCTTTTCCGCATAGCGTTGGTAAACCACATTACGTTTCACCTTGAGCGTATTTGTAAGTTCGCCGCCCTCCACAGTGAAAGGTTCAGGCATCAATACGAAATGTTTGATTTGCTCATAATGCGCTAAATCTTGTTGCAACGTGTCGATACGATCAGCAATAAATTTCATCACTTTCGCATTCTGACACAATTCTGCCCGCGAGTTGTAGATAAGTCCTTCCTTGATGGCAAATTCCTCCAACAGTTTGTAATTAGGAACAATCAGAGCACTCACAAATTTACGCTTATCGGCCACGATGACACATTGTTCAATATATCGATCTATTGCCATTTTGGATTCTATCATCTGCGGTGCGATGTATTTTCCATTACTTGTTTTGAAGAGGTCCTTTATGCGCTCTTTCAGATAGAGCTCACCATCTTTCATATAACCTGCATCGCCGGTGTGAAACCAGCCATCTTCGTCAATAGCAGCTCGGGTTGTATTATCTTTACGATAATAGCCCGGGGTGATAGTTCGGCCGCGCAGAAGAATTTCGTCGTTCTCTCCAAACTTAATTTCAAGTCCCTTTATGGGTTGTCCCACAGACCCGATTGTCATACGTTCGCCTTTATGGTCGTTGCTCACTGTAGCTGTCGATTCTGTCAGGCCGTAGCCCACCAGCATATAGATACCTACGGCATGTGCAAACTTCTCCACCTCAGGACTAACTGCAGCTCCCGCTGTGGGGAAGAAATTAGAATTTTCGAGTCCAAGCGTTTTTCGAACGAGTTTATAAATCGTACGGTCATAGAGTTTATACTTCAAGGAAAGTCCTAATGGTGCCGTTTTCCCTTTTGAAGCATAGTCAGCCCAATACTTCATACCTGTATCTAAAGCATTCTGCATCAACTTACGTTCGACCAAAGAAGCCTTTGCAATTTTTTCTTGAACAGCTTGATACACCTTTTCCCAGAAGCGTGGAACTGCCGCCATACAAGTGGGGTGAACTTCCTGCATCGACTGCTGTACATCCGTCGGTCGGAGATTGATAGCCAACTGTGCTCCTTCACCCAGACACAAGTAGGACCATGCACGTTCAAAAACGTGAGTAAAAGGCAAGAAGTTGAGCACAACATCCTTATCACTAAGAGGCAGATTCTCATCATTGCGAATAGCAGCCTCATCGTACATAGCATAGGTCAGGATAACACCTTTGGAATTGCCCGTTGTACCGCTGGTATAGAGGATATCGGCCATGTCGTCGAACGATGCCTCGCTCTTGCGCTGCTCAATTTCTTTGTCGTAGTTGCCCACTTCTCCCAACTGGAGAAATTCGTCAAAATAGATAGAAAAACCATCAGATTCGCGGCGGCGCACATGACGATCGAAAATGATAATACGCTGAATGTGGTTACACTGATGAATCACATCAGCAGCAGTGTCGTACTGCTGTTGTTCTCCCACAAAAAGATAGCGCACTTCTGCATCGTTCATCATATAGATGACTTGCGCCCCACTGGAGGTGGCATAGAAAGGAATGGAAACAGCACGGATGCCATAACCGCCGAAAGCCACAAATAAGCTCTCGGGCTTATTCTGCGAGAAGATAGCGATGCGCTCTTGGCGCTCTACTCCGAGAGCCAACAGCGAACGACTAACGGCCGTCACTTTTGCCGAAAATTGATTCCAAGAGATCGGCAGCCAACGGTTCTGCTCATAACAGCGATAGTCATAGCCGTACGATCGCCATACTTCTTTGCTTGCTCAGGAATGAGGACTGAGAGGTGATGTCTATTCAGCATAACGCTTATATTTATTATATGCGAAGTTACATATTTTTTATAAAAAGAGTGGAAGGAGTAAAGAAAAAGCATACTTCGAAGCTTTAAAAGTGAATTTCAGTTTCATTACAATCCTCTTCATCCATCCAAAAATACTATCATTTTTCTTTACAGAGAGAATTCACAAATATACAGATGATAGAGCACAGAAAGTAAGGACAAAAAGACTGATTATTATAGCCAAAAATATCCTTATTGCGCTGGCTGATACAATAAGGATGTCAGCTGACGCAATAAGGATGTCAGCGAATATCCTTATTGTATTTTTACGATCTACTACTTCGCTGAAAAACAAAGCATTGCAGACGAACAAAACAACAAGAAGAACCATCACTAAAAGCGCTATGGCAAGAAGCAGAGGTGTATTAAGAAAGGGAAAAACAAAACGCGACAGACCTCAGAGAGCTATCGCGTTTGAACAAAATATTTTACAGTGGGGACTGAATAGTCTGAATGGTGAGTTATCAGTCCTTGACGTAGGCTCGAATAATCATAATATCATCTAAAGGGCGATTGTTTTCAGGATTGGTAGAAACGGCCTGGATGTCCTCAATCACGGGCAAGCCACTAAAGATTTCTCCGAAGACGGTGTACTGACCGTCGAGATGAGGAGTGCCTCCCGTGAAATAATAGAGGTCGCGGACGGAATCGGGCAAAGCCACACTATCGCCAACGGCTGTTGCACGCGTTGCCAACGCTTCATAAGATTTTCAGGTGTGAAGGTTGTACCCCAAACAATATAGAACTGGCTACCAGCACTCCTGCGTTCGGGATTGACATCATCACCTTCGCGCGCCATGGCCAGCGCACCACGCACATGATAGTGGAGCGGACGCTTGGGGTGCCCAGCATCGCCAGTAGGAAATATTTCAGCGGGCAGCGTATAGCCAGGTCCGCCCTCCCCTATTTCTTGTGTAGCCTCCGCCTCGTTGCGGGTTTGCGGGTCGCCACCTTGCACCATAAAATTGGCAATGACACGATGGAATTTCGTACCATTATAATAGCCATCATTCACGAGCTTCAAGAAATTATCGCGATGAAGAGGTGTGTCATTGAAGAGCACTACCGTGAATGGGCCAGCTGTAGTTTCGAAGCGCACCTTTACGCGCTTGTCGTTCGCAAAGGAGAAAAGCGGCAAAAGGAGTAAGAAGAAGAGAATGCGTTGCATAAGGCGTGCGGAATGGTTAGGAAACTGTGTTATTTGGCAGCAGCAGGTTGGAGCCCAGGGTTCACCTTTCGCTTCTCCGGAGTTTCTCCGCTGAGTTCAGCAGGCGTTGCTTTTACATCGTTCTTACGAGAATAACGGCTCACACTGAGCAGCACACCGATATAGAAGCTATTGATGAGCGTGGAAGTACCACCACGACTAATCATCGGCAGCGGCTGACCCGTTACAGGGAATAATCCAACAGCCACCAGCATATTGAGGACGGCTTGGCAAACCAAGAGCAGGGCAATCCCCATGGCCAGAAAGGCAGGAAAATTGCTCTCGCACCTCTTGGCTATGCGCCCCGCTCTATAGAGCAGAACCACATAGAGAAACACCACCAAGAGTCCGCCCCATAGGCCTGTTTCCTCAATGATAATGGCATAGATAAAATCAGAATAAGCCTGACTGAGGAAATCTCTCTCTACACTGTTCCCAGGCATCTTGCCCACAAAATTAGAAGACGCGATAGCGATATTGGCATGGGCCACCTGAGCGTTCTTATCGATATCGTAATCCTCAGGAAGAGTCTCTCTATCGTTATTATTGAGTTTTGTTTCAATGCGCGACTTGGCCGTTTTCATACGTCCTGTACCCGGCAATTTATAGAAGGCACTATCTGAAGGAACAACAGCCACAATTGCCACGACAAGGGCTATCAATATGGCCCAAAAGCCCAGAAATTTTCCTATCTGGTTCCAAGGTACGCGTCCAATGATCATCATAAGCAATACAACCCCCAGCAGCAATGCGCCAGTTGAGATATTGTCAAAAGCTATCAGGAAAACCACGGGAACAGCTAATCCAACAATGAGTTTAAAAGCATTTTTGTGTGCTCCATTCTCGCGCTGCGTCTGTGCCAATATCAAAGCTACCGACATGATAACCGCTCCCTTTGCCAACTCCGAAGGTTGAAACTGGAAGATGCCTAAATCAATCCAACGTTGAGCTCCATTCGTGGTGGCACCAATGACCCCCACGAGTAAGAGAGAAAAGACGCTCACCGGATATAAGAAAATGGGGAATGCGCGAAAGAAGCGGCAGGGTATGGAATGGAAGAAAATGACCACCATAGTTCCCACAGCGAGAAACATGGCCTGACTGGTGAGCGGAATCCAAAAGCTGCCGTTTTTGTATGCCAACGAGCTACCCGCACTATATACTTCCACCAAAGAGATTACACAGAGGAAGAAATATATAATCCAAATGACAGGATCGCCCTTAAAGAGGTTCTTGATTTTATTCACGTTCTGCAATGACTAAAGGTTGAACTTTGTTAGGCCAACTCTCTTACGCGCGCCTTGAACTGCTCACCGCGGTCTTCCATATTATGGAAGAGATCGAAACTTGCGCAGCAGGGTGAGAGCAATACCGTATCGCCCTTTTGAGCCAAACGGGCGCAAGCTTTCACACAATCGGCCATAGAGTGGGTATCTTCCACAGGCAAACCGAAATCATCAAAGAAATCGTGGAGCTTCTTATTGTCGGCACCGAGATAGACAAGGGCTCTACATTTTGTTTTGACCAATTCGGCAATTTCATGATAGTCGTTGCCCTTATCCTTCCCCCCGAGAATGAGTACTGTAGGGGTTCGCATGGCAGCAAGTGCCCAATAGCAAGCATCCACGTTGGTGGCTTTAGAATCATTTATATAATGTACGCCGGCAACATCGCAAACTTTCTCCAAACGATGTTCCACACCGGGAAAATCGCTCAGACCTTCGCGCACCACCTCAGGAGCTACGCCTGCCGAAAGAGCAGCGAGCGCTCCAGCCATTGAATTGCGGAGATTGTGTAAACCTGGCAGAGAAAGTTCGTCTGCATCCATCTCAAAAGAAACAGGCTGCGAGATTTTTAATAGGTTATTTTCCTCATAAGCCACCGCCCCTTCTTTCGGTGTATCGCTAAACTCAAGCATACGCGCTGGTGAGTTGTATTTATGCAGTTCGTTGGGAACCCATTCGTCCTGCGCCCAATAGATGAAAGTATCTTCCGGTCGCTGATTCTGCAAGATTCGCATCTTGGCATTGACATAGTTTTGCATTTTAAAGTCGTAGCGATCGAGATGATCGGGCGTAATATTCAGTAGAACAGCAATATCTGCGCGGAAGTCGTACATATTGTCCAACTGGAAAGAACTAAGTTCGATGACATACCATTCGTGCTCTCCCTCGGCCACTTGCAGCGCAAAGCTCTTACCAATGTTGCCCGCCAAGCCTACATTGTAGCCAGCCTTCTGCAGGATGTGGTAGATGAGAGACGTGGTCGTGGTCTTTCCATTTGAGCCCGTGATGCAAATGGTCTTTGCATTGGTATAGCGTCCTGCAAATTCTATTTCGGAAATAACAGGAATACCGGCAGCCTTTACTTTCTGAATCATTGGTGCAGTATCGGGAATACCAGGGCTCTTCACCACTTCATCGGCGTTCAGTATCAACGCTTCGGAATGATGCCCTTCTTCCCAAGGCAGGCCATAGCTGTCGAGAAGTTTTTTGTAACTATCCTTTATCGTTCCCATATCGGAAACAAAAACGTCGTATCCTTTCTTTGGGCCAATACGGCAGCGCCCACGCCACTTTCGGCGGCTCCCAACACAACTAAACGCATCGTCGTAAACACTTTATACTTGTTGCAGTTTTTATCGAATTTTCAAGGTTATAATAGTAGCAGTGGCCAAAAGGATCGTTGTAATCCAGAAGCGCACCGTAATTTTGCTCTCATGCCAAGCTCCGCGCGGCCAGTTTTTGAATACATAGGAACATTTCGGGTCGAGCTGTGAGGGCAACACACGGAAATTATCGTGAATCGGTGTACGCTTAAAGATGCGCTGAACAAGCCCTTTTCGTTTTCCTAACTTGAAATACTCCACTTGCAAAATAACGCTCAAACTTTCTACAAAGAAAATGAAACACAGAATGGGGAGCAGCAATTCCTTGTGGATGATAATGGCCATCACACCAATAACACCGCCAATGGCAAGCGAACCAGTGTCGCCCATAAAGACTTGAGCGGGATAGGCATTGTACCAAAGAAAACCAATGAGGGCTCCAACCATGGCACAAATAAAGACCACCAACTCTTCAGAACCAGGAATGAACATGATATTTAAGTAGCCGGCCAACTGAATATGACTGGACACATACGCCAATACACCCAATGCTATGCAGATTATGGCAGAGTTTCCAGCAGCCATACCGTCCATACCATCGTTGAGGTTGGCCCCGTTGGAAACGGCCGTTATCACAAAAATAGTAACGATAACGAAAAGAATCCAACCTGCGGCTTGCTTGTGTTCTCCCAAGAAGGAAGTAACCTGCGCATAGTCAAAGTTGTTACCTTTGACAAACGGAATCGTAGTTTGCGTAGATTTTACGGGCCGACTCTTATGGGTTACAACTGTTACATTGTTGACAGTGCGCGTCTCTACATTTTCACGAATCACGGCATCCGGACTAAAATAGAGCGTAAGACCAATGGCGAGACCTATCAACACCTGCCCCACTATCTTGTAGCGACCAGACAGACCTTCCTTGTTTTTCTTAAAAATCTTGATATAATCGTCCCAAAAGCCCAAGAGGCCAAACCATACGAGGGACACGAGCATCATTATCATATAGATATTGCGCAAACGTCCTAAGAGCAAGGCGGGCACAAGCGTTGCAACGATAATGATGATACCTCCCATAGAGGGCACATTGAGCTTCTGCACTCCGAAGGGGTCGATACTGGCGTCGCGCTGCGTCTCACTGATATTGTGGCGCTTCATCCAACGGATGAAGTACTCTCCGAACCAAGCTGAGATAACTAAAGCCAACATCAATGCTAATAGGGACCGGAAGGATATATAGCTCCACATGGCTGAACCTGGGACACCATAATTCTCTAAAAAGCGAAAGAGATAGTACAACATAATGATTCTATTCTTTTTGTGGTTTTTTCATAGATTTATTCTAGACCAAAAGCGGCACGAATCTCTTCGTGGTCATCGAAATGATGCTTCACGCCCTTGATTTCTTGATAGGGTTCGTGACCTTTTCCTGCCACAAGAATAACATCACCTGGCTGAGCCATCATCGCTGCCGTACGAATGGCTTCGCGGCGGTCTACGATAGAGATTACTTTCTTCTTCTGGTCCGCATCGAGGCCAGCGAGCATATCGTTGATGATATCCTGCGGATCTTCAAAACGAGGATTGTCGCTGGTGATGATAACTCTGTCGCTTCGGTTGGCTGCTTCTTGCGCCATCAAGGGGCGTTTGCCTTTATCGCGATTACCGCCGGCTCCACACACTGTGATAACGCTGGCTTTACCCTTTACTATTTCGTTGATAGTAGTAAGCACATTGATGAGTGCATCGGGCGTATGAGCATAGTCGACAATTGCACTCACCCCATCCTTTGAGCGAATGGCTTCGAAGCGGCCATTGACGGGATGAAGAGTAGACATCACGCGCAACACCTCCTGCGGCTCTTTACCCAGCATAATGGCAGCACCATAAACAGCTAGCAGGTTGCTCACGTTGAAACGACCGATGAAGCGCACGCTTACTTCGCGACCATCAATGTCGAGAAGCATTCCCTCGAGAGATTCTTCGAGAATGCGCCCCTTGAAGTCTGCAACAGTGCGAGTGGAATAAGTTTTAATGGTTGCTTTCGTATTCTGAACCATGACCATACCATTGCGGTCGTCAGCATTAGTTATGGCGAAAGCATCTTTATCAAGCCCATCGAAGAACATTTTCTTAGCATTGCGATAGTTCTCGAAGGTTTTATGATAATCCAAGTGATCGCGCGTAAGATTGGTGAAGAGAGCACCTACAAAGTGAAGTCCACCGATACGCTTCTGCTGAATAGCATGCGAAGAGCACTCCATGAAAGCATATTCACATCCAGCCTCAACCATACGCGCCAAAAGTTCGTTGAGCGTAATGGGGTCAGGCGTGGTATGGTCGGCAGGTACCGCTTGGTCGTCAATATAGTTGCACACCGTAGAACAAAGTCCCACCTTGTGCCCGAAGGCGCGATACATATTATAGAGAACCGTGGCGATAGTAGTTTTTCCGTTTGTTCCCGTTACGCCAACAAGTTGCAACTTGCGACTGGGATCGCCGAAGAACTCTGTAGCCACTTTTCCGACGGCATCTTCTGTGTCGGCAACGCGAACGTAAGTCACGCCCTCCAACAGTTCAGCGGACAACTCATTGCTTTGCAATACGGCAACAGCTCCCAATTCTAGAGCCTTAGATATAAAGGCGTGACCATCGGTCTGCGTTCCTTTCACAGCAATGAAGAGGTCTCCTTTCTTCACTTTGCGAGAGTCCATCTGTACGCCAGTAATCTCTATGTCCATATTCCCCTTCGTTTCAAGAGGCTGAACTTTTACTAAAACGTCGGTAAGTTTCATATCTTTTTATTTTTTCTTTTTGTCGGTTGTTTTCTTGTCTTTCGAAGAGGACTGTGTCGAGTTTTTCGACTTAGTGGTCGTTTCCTTCGATTGAGTTGTTTTCGCTTTCGGCTTTGTAGTCTGCTCCTTTGTTTTTGCCGTATTTCCTTTGGGCTTCAACGCTGGCTCCTTAGGTTTATCTTTCTTGTTCTTATCCTTGGAAGATCTGTCGGGCTGATTCTTTTCTTTAGGCTTAGCAATCGCCTCTTTCTGATTTTTCTTATTGCTTTGTTCTTTCTTGGGAGTTGACGGTGCAGGCTTCTCTGTCGTTGTAACCGTTTTCTTCACAGAAGACGTAGTGGAAGGCGTTTGTTCCGCTTGAGTAGAGCGTTGTACACTATCTTGCCCACTTTGTTCTTTTTGAGCACGTTGCTCTTCTATCTTACGAATACTATCGGTCTGTTCCACATTCGCTTTCCCATCTCCCAACGTCAGGGAGATAGTTTCGCCCTTCTTAAAAATATAACCTGGAAGCAGACTTTGACTGGTTACACGCCCCACTCCGACAACTCGCACTTTCAATCCCATTTGCTCTAAACGGAAGAGAGCATCGCGCAAACCATAGCCGCGCAAATCTGGAACTGTATTAGAAGCTGTCACCGTGCGATCAAGCGCAACACCATCATGCTGCGTATTTGAAGAACCCCATACAACACTCTCGTTTTCTTCGCTAAACTATTGTTCACCTTCACATTTAGCTCATCTAACACGTGTTGGGCTGCAACAATATCTCCAGAACATACAACAGGAGAAGCAATGTTGTTAGTATCACGTGCTGTTCGGTAATCGGACTTACGGTCGAGCGCCATTATGCTTTCGGCCACTCGCTTAAAGACGGGGCAACAGTCGATAGCTCCACCAGCAGCTCCATCCTTGTTCACACAAACAATCATAGAGTACTTCGGATTCTCAAAGGGGAAGAAACCCGCAAAGGATACGAGATAGGCCGTTGTTCGGCCGTTGGAAGTCCACACCTGTGCTGTACCCGTTTTTCCTGCTATAGAAACAAGCTTCGATGCAGCTTTCTTACCCACTCCGAGTGTCACAACTTCGCGCAAACAGGTTTGTACGTCACGCACTGCCTCTTCTTTAGCCATGTGTTCTCGCTGTACGATAGGCTCAAAGGTTTGTACAGGTTCGCCGTTGTTAAGAATGGCTTTGACAAAACGCGGTCTCATCATCTTACCGTTATTGGCAATACCATTATAGAATGCCAACGTGGAGATGGGTGGAATCTGCGTTACATAACCAATGCTCATCCAAGGGAGGTCGGTCTTCGCCCAATATTCTCCTTTCTGTCTCGGCCCAATGATGCGCGGTTTGGCATAACCTGGAATAGGCAAATGCAGGTCATCGCCCACTCCCGTATTCATAATACCATCGACAAACTTCTCAGGCTGATTGCGATAGAACTTATCAATAAAATAACTCACACCAACATTGGAGGAGTATTGGATACACTGACGCGCCACCATACTGCCATATCCGCCAGAGCGCCAGTTGTGGTCTTTCATCTTACGTCCATACATATCAACAACGCCTCCCCCCACATAAACGGGGTCATTGAGATGGAGATAGCCATCATTAAATGCCACGAGGAACGACATAGGCTTAAACACAGAGCCTGGTTCCATGAGGTTACTAACGGCTTTGTTCTGTATCTCCATAAATGAACCATCGCCAAGTTGTGTCAGACTACTAATGGCTTTCACATCGCCCGTGGCCACTTCCATTAAGATACAAACGCCAAAATGCACTTTGCCGTTATTCTGTGCTTTGATATGTTTGAGCTGGTCGCGAAGAGCTGTTTCGCAAATGTCCTGCATCTGCACATTGAGCGTGGTTTGCACGTCATAACCGTTTTGAGCCGGCTGATCCACAATACTCAAATAGTGATCGAGCACCTTTTGTCGATGATAACGCCCTGGAACTCCGCGCAAAGTCTTGTCGAAATAAAGTTCCAAACCACTGCGGGCCGAATCTTTCCCCTTATAGAGGTCGCCCACTGTGCGAATTGCAAGATTCCCATAAGGATTCTTACGCGTCTCAAATTTTTCTACATGGAAACCGCCGTAATAATCGGGTTTACAGAACACGGGCAACTGCTTCACACGGCGATATTCAATGTAAGAAACACGACGCTTCAACACAGGCCAATTCATGCGCTGTTTTTCTCGCCCCTCCGCCAGATGTTTTTTCATTTCGGCAGGCTCTACATCGGGGAATATTTTGTGTAAGCCTTGACAAATCTCGTCTATATGATTCTGAAGCAATGTATCTCTACGAAACTGGTCTTTGATGCGGCGCGCCGAATCTTTTTCAGACGACATAAAGTCGAAATACATCTTATATTCTGGAATTGAAGCCGCCAGGAGTTCTCCATCATCGGAAAGGATATCGCCACGCGTTGGGCGCAGCACTTTATTCTCCTTTCTAAAGCGTTCGGCCACAGCCATCCAGTAGGGCTTCTTAACGGTCATGATATAAGTGGCCTTCCCTATGATGAGAATGCCTATCAACGTCATCACAACGGCTATCGCTGAATAACGCGGAATCACTTTATCTTTTGGAAAATTCATTGTGCGGTATCCTCTTCTGTTACGGGCAAGGAATAGATGGGATCTGTTGACACTTTTAGAGCAGTGTCTGAGAGATGCTCTTCAACAACGCTTGGACGTGTCAATTCTTTGAGCTGACTGGAGATTGTCAGAGCCTTATAGCGGCGGTCGAGCAATGTATCTTCCAGTTTGGTAGATTCTATCATCTCTTTTTGGCAGGCATAACGATTACTGATATAAAAGATACACATCACTACTTACCAGCACGATAAACCAAAACTGACGGCGAAACCAACCACTGGCTAAAATATCACCACCCAGCACTGTGCGCAACGACACATTGGTGTGTTCATCATCTTTATCAGAAGTGAGAGTCCGCAAAACCTTGCGTGCTTCTGCATCTGCGGCACGATCTTCCTGCTCTTCGCGCTGTTTCCTTTCTTCGCGAATTCTTTTAGCTTCGAGACTTTGTTCTTCTTTCTGCTGCGTGTCTTTATCGTTAGACATAGATTTTTTCTTTTTTACGAGAATAGTGTGATACAGAAAAATGGAGTAGAGCTAAAAGGAATCAAACCTTCAGTTTTTTCACTTCATTTCCACTTTTTCAGCTATTCTCAGTTTAGCACTACGGCTGCGGGGATTGCGTTCTTGCTCGTCAGCATCGGGAACAATAACTTTATTATTGACGGGACGCAAAGGAGAGAGAGACGATTACCAAAGAAATCCTCTTCCACTTTCCCTTCGGCATTGCCTGAGCGCATATAGTTCTTCACCATACGATCTTCCAATGAATGGTATGTCAACACCACAAGACGGCCACCCGGTTTCAGACAATTGATAGCTGCATCAAGCATCTCGTGGAGGGCTTCCATTTCGTGGTTCACCTCGATGCGCAGTGCTTGAAACACTTTTGCCATGTCTTTCTTCTCACGATTGGCCCCAATGAGTGGGCGCACCAATGTGATGAGATCATTTACAGTAGCAATGGGATGATCCGCTCTCCCTTTCACTATGGTATTGGCCAATCGGCGACCATTCTTTAGTTCACCATACAGCCAAAACAGGCGGGCAAGCTCTTCTTCCGAATAGCGATTACAAACATCGGCAGCCGTCAGTCCGTCGCGCTCATTCATACGCATATCCAGCGGAGCATCGAAACGAAACGAGAAACCGCGGGATTCATCATCGAAATGATGGGATGAAACGCCCAAATCGGCCAACAAGCCATCAATACCTTCCACGCCATAATAGCGCATCCAATTACGAAGATACCGGAAGTTACTACGAACAAAGGTAAACTTTTGCTCATCCGCAGGGATATTTTGTTCGGCATCCGCGTCTTGGTCAAAGCTATACAAATGACCTTTAGAACCCAATCGACTTAAAATTTCTCGACTGTGTCCTCCTCCTCCAAAAGTGACATCCACATAGATGCCTTCTGGGTTGATTTGAAGTCCGTCAACACTCTCTTTCAAGAGAACGGGGACATGATATCCAGGAGCCGTAACTATCATAGCGGTGTAGACATTAATTGCTGTAAAGATTCTGTAAAATCGTCCGCACTGAGAAACGGCTCTACAGTGCGAGCAGCATCCCAAAGTTCGATGCGGTCGTCAAGACCCAAAAAGACGGTCTTACGCTCTTCGCCTAACAACGCCTGAAAACGACGGGGCACAATGAAGCGCCCATTGGCATCAAGACTAAACACCTCAACATCGCTCAGAAATTGCCGAAACAGCATGGCCTCTTTCGGATTCCAACGATTCAAACGATTGCGCAATTCAGCCACTTCTTGTTCCCAAGAACTATAGGGATAGATGACCAAGCAGGGCTGATAAATATCCTGCTTGAGCACATAACGCTGCTCTCCCCCTTCGGCATCGGCCTGACGGCGGAAGTCGGCGGGAAAGAACAGACGCCCTTTTGCGTCCATCTTTGCCTGAATTTTCCCTGAGAATTGCATGACTGAACGAATCTTTCCGCAAAAGTAAGGACTTTTCCCCACATTTCCCCACTTTCTGTTAGAAAATCTTTTATCAAGCTAATAATTAAAATATTAGCTTCTAATTCTTAAACCCCTACTTTTCAAAGTAGAGGCTACAAAATCACTAAAAAATCGGTTCTTCCCCGAACTGCGTTGGTGTTCTCCTCATCCATTTCTCTACAATGATATTCCAATCCTCCAACACCGGCAGAGGCGCACAGCACCCACTTTTGCTTCTCACATTGCAGCATACTCTTCACAGGGAGTTTTTTTCTAAGAAAATATGAGAAGGGAAGAGCAATAAGATGCAATCGCAAATAGGCTTATTGCACTGAGGAATACAATAAGCCTATCAGCCGACTTCCTTATTGTGTCAGCTGACTTCCTTATTGTGTCAGCTGACGCCTTTATTGTAGCTACGGCTGCCATGCGAAAAGCTGAATAGGTGTAGACTTTCATCTCTCCCTGCATCTTATTTTTTATAGGGAGGAGAAGAAGAGGCTTATACACCTCAGGCGGAGGCGTGGATTACCTTTTTTTACTATCTTTGCACCGTATCACAATTTTCACATGACTGATTACACAGAGACGTGCAAAAGTAGCACCCTACTTTTCCTTCCACGTGTGTATCAGCCTCACTTAATCATCAATCATTCTCAACAATGAAAAGACTACTTCTTCTCCTATTGATTTTGTCGGCTTCGCTCCCGACATATTCACAAATGCTCTTCTCCGAAAATCTCACCATGACGATAGATAGCACAAAAACCATACAGGGAACTCTCTTGCCTGTTTTGGATTTCAAAACTGAAAAGAAGAATGTGCTTACGTTCAAAAACACAACTAACCTCAACTTGCTTATAAAGCATAGACGGGTAATCAATTTAATAAACAAACTTGAATTTTCCACTTATGGTAAGAAAGTGACTGTGAGCGGAGGATACGTACATTCCGAATTTCGCTATTTGCTGGAACGAGCTTTCGAGGTATATCCCTACATAGAATCGCAATGGGCAGATAGTAGAGGAATGAATTACAAGGTTTCTACAGGTATACAATCGCGTTATAGACTTATAAATAGCGATCATTGCCTCATGTTTGCCGCTTTGGGAGCATTTTTTGAATTCGAAAAATGGGAGTATCCAGACCCCACGGCTGGGACTTTTGCTTATAGCCGCAGCCTCAAAAGCCACTTTTCTATTAGCTTCAGACATCAACTGGGCGAGCATTGGGAACTTACAACAACGGCTATTCATCAGGGAAAGCCCGACAACAGTTTTTTCAAGAAAGCTCGCTTTGGAGGAGCCGTCGATCTAAAATACAACATTACCCCTACAATTGGACTACGCGGAGCATATCGCCTCATCTACGATACAGCCCCGATTGTGCCTGTACGAAAAGACTACGAGTCGATTGAAGCCGGTATTGCTATCTCGTTTTAGGCAAACATAAAATAGAAGAAAACATAGAAAAGCCTCCTTACTCTCAAAAAGTAAGGAGGCTTTTTATTTTGAGGAGAACCCTAAAGGATTCTCTTATTTGAGAAGACGAGCGGAAAGCTTCTCCAGCATATCTTGCGTCATTGTATCGAGATCAAAAGAAGGTTTCCAATCCCACTCTGTACGCGCTGCTGAGTCGTCGAGGCTGTTGGGCCAACTATTAGCAATACTCTGCTTGAGCGGATCTACATTGTACTCCATCTCGAACGCAGGGCGATACTTCTTGATGGCTGCAAAAAAATCTCTTCGGGTGCGAAACTCATTGAGGCAATGTTGAAGCCGTTATAGTGGACAAGGCGACTGGCATCAGCTTCCATCAGCTGAACACAAGCCTTGAGGGCGTCGGGCATGTACATCATGTCCATATAAGTGCCTTGTGCGATGGGGCAAACAAACTTCTCACCGCGCACAGCACTGTAGTAGATATCAACAGCATAGTCGGTAGTGCCGCCTCCGGGAGGAGTCACATTGGAAATCAAACCTGGGAAGCGAACGCTGCGGGTTTCGATGCCATACTTGCGGTGGTAGTAGTCGCTGAGCAACTCAGTAGTAACTTTGCTCACGCCGTAGATAGTGCGCGGACGTTGAATAGTATCCTGCGGAGTTTGGTCGGCAGGAGTTTCGAGGGCCGAAGCTACCGATAGAACTGGGAGTGAAGACGAAGCAATTGTGCTGACGTGCCACTTCGAGCACCTTGATAAGACCGTCAATACCTATATGCCACGCCAAGAGAGGCTTATGCTCAGCCACAACAGAGAGCAGAGCTGCAAGGTTATAAATCGCGTCGATGTTATACCTCGTCACGATGCGCTCAATGGCTTCACCATCCGTAACGTCGCAAACTTCGGCGGGGCCACTTTCAGCAAGTTCGCCCTTAGGTTCTGCACCTACGATATAGCCAGCCACAACGTGGTCGTTGCCATAGATGCTACGCAACTTCATTGTGAGTTCTGAGCCGATTTGGCCCGTTGCTCCAATCACGAGAATATTCTTCATGATTACGAATACTTATATTTGGTTTGTGAGTTATATATTTTCTAACAGAAGAAAGTATTGCTACTTACATTTTGCAATGCAAAGGAAATCTTTTTTTCTGAAATTAGCAACTAAGCACTTGATAAATTCGGAAAAACTTATTTACTTTGTGTCGAAATTAGAAACACTGTTGGAACAAATCATCTAACATATAAATTCCAAATTACTATGTACGGTAAACTTCAAGAACATCTGCAAAAGTCTTTGCAGAACCTTAAGGACGCTGGCCTCTACAAGACTGAACGTCTCATCGAAAGCCCTCAGGCTGCTGCTATTCAGGTGGGCGGAAAAGAAGTACTCAACTTCTGCGCTAACAACTATCTGGGCTTGAGCAATCATCCGCGTCTCATTCAGGCTGCAAAGGATATGATGGACCGCCGCGGCTATGGTATGTCTAGCGTGCGCTTCATCTGTGGTACGCAGGATGTTCACAAAGAACTCGAAGCGGCTATTAGCGACTTCTTCAAAACAGAAGATACTATTCTCTATGCTGCTTGCTTCGATGCTAACGGCGGACTCTTTGGTAGTTTCCTCACGCAAGAGGACGCCATCATTTCCGACGCTCTCAACCACGCTTCCATCATTGATGGTGTGCGCCTCTGCAAGGCTGTGCGCTATCGCTACGCTAACGGCAATATGGAAGAACTGGAGAACTGCTTGAAAGAAGCTCAGGCTCAACGCTTCCGCATCATCTGCACCGATGGAGTATTCTCCATGGATGGCAATGTAGCTCCGATGGATAAGATCTGCGACTTGGCTGAAAAGTATGACGCTCTGGTCATGGTGGACGAAAGCCACTCTGCTGGCGTTGTGGGCAAACGGGTCACGGCGTGAGCGAGTTCTACGACACTTACGGACGTGTAGACATCTACACGGGCACACTGGGTAAGAGCTTCGGTGGCGCTGTGGGTGGTTTCACTACAGGTCGTAAAGAAATCATTGATATGCTCCGCCAGAGCAGTCGTCCGTATCTCTTCTCCAACTCTATTCCTCCTTCAGTGGTAGGTGCTGGTATTGAGACTTTCAAGATGCTCAAAGAGAGCAATGAGATTCACGATCACCTCGTGGAGAACGTTAACTACTTCCGCGACAAGATGCTCGCTGCTGGTTTCGATATCAAACCCACACAGAGTGCCATTTGCGCCGTGATGCTCTACGATGCTCCGCTGAGCCAGAAGTTTGCTGCTGCATTGCAGGAAGAAGGCATCTTCGTAACGGGTTTCTTCTACCCCGTAGTGCCGAAGGGCGAAGCACGCATCCGCGTTCAGATTTCAGCGGGTCACACTCGCGAACAGCTCGACAAGTGTATCAATGCATTCATCAAGATTGGCAAAGAACTCAACGTGCTGAAATAATTCTTCCGACTGAGGTGCAAACACATTCTCAAAACAGAAACAACAAGGGCTGCCCCGCAAGGAGCAGCCCTTATTTTTATCTCACTAAATATTGCGTAGAGTTAGAAGATGACCTTCTTACCATTAACAATGTTCACGCCCTTTTGCAACGTACTGCGGCGACGGCCTTGCAGGTCGTAGATGGTGGCATTCTTAGAGCCTACTTCCACTCCCTGAATACCACTATGCACACCATAGAATCCTTGCCAATAGTTTGCGGCTTTATAAGCTGCTTCTGCGCCAGCAGGAACGGCCAGCACACAAGTGGCTTGATCCACAGAGGTGAAAGGATTACCCGTTGTGGCTGCAGGTGTCACTGTCTTTGACGTCAGAGCTCTCAGAGCGGCCGTCCCGAGGGAAGAAACGCCGAGTGTCTGCAAAGAATCGGACAAAACAACTTGAGAAACAGCGGCATTCTCAAAGGCGTAGTCGCCAATGCGTGTCACGCCTGCGGGCACTGTAAAGCTACCCGTGAGCGCTGCTGGATAGTAGATCAGAACAGGCTCGTTGTAGTCGTGCTTCTGTGAAGTTGTCACAACGATATTGCTAATGCGGCAACTACCTGTAGCTGTCAGCGTCACCTTCTGTTTGTCCCTCCCAGATCTTACCTGTAAGAGTGGCAGCATCTGAAGTGGCATTCCACAAACTAGCAGTCACTGCAATCTTTGTGATGCGCGTATTGTCGGGCACTTCAAAGGAGAGCGTTGCATCTTTCGGCAGACGCAACTCTGCGGGATTCGTTCCTTTCTTATACATATAGACAACCGTACTGCCATGTGTATGCGTCATCGTCACTGGACCTGAAATGAGGTCTTGAGTCAGTTCGCCGTTAGCAGCTTTCAGCGGACTGTCGCTGGTATCGAGTCTCCATGCGTTACTTGCAAAATCGAAATCGTTATTAGCCACGATAGGTTGTGATGCCGTCTCTGGCGAATAGATAATTTCGCTATTCGTATAGAGCACACCGTTCATACTGTGGTACTTTGTATTGGCAGCATCCACTGTAATCTGCTGCACTTTCAAACTATTGCGGAAAGCATCAGCAGCGATTGTCTTCACGGTGGAAGGTATCGAAACAGAAATCAAGTTGGCACAGTTTGCAAAGCGCCAGAGGCTATACCCACTACTGTATACTGGTGTGTACCTTCTACATAAGCAGCAGGAATACTAACAGCACCTGCATAGGAACCATTATCTTTAGCAACAACCTCTACTTGTGATTTCGTCACAAAGCGATATTTCAAAGTTCCATCTGTTGCTTCATCTCCCACAACATGTCCCACATAGTCGGCATCGAGATAATTGAAATTAACCGAACCATCATTTTGTATCGTGATCTTATAGACGGGTTTATCCAAGTCTTTGCCATTCAACAGCATGAAAGAAGGATTGGACATTTTGGTAATCTCTCTCTTAGTACCTGCACTTCCAGGGAAGAGTTCAGCAGCTGTTCCACCTGTTCTTGTAACAACTGCGGAGAGATAGGTGCAACGCAGCCGATCCGCATCATTATTGAGCTGATTGTAGTACCACGACTGCTTGTCATAAGCCACGTGCTGCACAAACATTCCACTACCAAAAGATTCGGGATACCATGTGCCAGGTTCGCGTTGCTCTAAAATGAAATACTCTCTATCGTCGGCATCATTGCGAATCAGAGCAGCGTTAGAACCTTCAGTGGAACCCACTTTGTAGAGGGTGATATTATCAGCTTCCGTAAGTTCGGGGATTTTCTCCCAACCCAGATAACTACGCTCATAGGCTGTGTAGCCTATCGGTGCGCGGGCAGAACCAGAAGGCAGGTAGCACCCCTGACACATGATGGACCATTTGCCCATCGTCACATCTCTATGTCCATAGTTGGTCACATAGAAGTCGGGCAAACCGAGAGCATGGCCAAATTCATGACAGAACACGCCCATACCCATCAACACATCACTGTTATTGCTACCATACAGCTCATTACCCACAAAGTAGGCATTGAAATGTACACCACTCATAGTAGTGTTAATGTCCATTTCCTGTGGCCAAAGCGTATCATCGCCACCGCCAGTAGCTTCGCCGCCACCAGCATAGAGAATACTCACGAGAGGCACTGCACCATTCACCGCATAGTCTCTGAAGTTAACGCCCTTGCTCACGGCAGCAGCAACGGCCTCGCGCACGCATTGCGTTGTTCCGCTCTTATTGGTGTTGCTACCATAGGTGGCATAACCAGAATTGAGCGTCACTTTCGCCACCACCTTAAACGTGGGGCGGAACATTCCTTTGGACTGGCTGATAAAGTAGTCGCGGGCAGAACCTTTACAACCTTCTTCTTCGTTATAACCTTGTTCGTTGAAAAAGCGATTCATCTTTTCAACAGTCGTGGTGGACTTAAACTTCAAATCTGAAAACTCCACCATGATAACAGGAATTGTCACATCGCCAATACTATTGACTGCGCCTACACCGCTCTTGCCGTATTCGCCCAAACCATCATCTGTAGAACTATAGATCACGTGATTCGGAGCATGGTGCTCCTCTGGGTTTTGGCGACGCATGATGCGCGTTGCATCTTCCTCCGTCAGGCGATTCTGAAGCAAAAAAGCCTTTTCTGCTACCGAACGCACCGACTCGTTATGAGCCAAAACGTTGGAAGGCAACAATCCCTTTCACCCACAACGGCATAACATAAATCTTTATTGGCATTACGCACCAAGACTGCACCATCTGGGGTGGTAAAAAAATCGGTCATACGAGAGCCGTGACGATAAACGGCAACAACCGAACCGTCGCTCTGCGTGATATACTCCAGCTGGTACAAAGGCTGAACGGCCCAAGCACCAACAGTGAGCGTCAACAGAAGGACGAACAATGTCAATACTCTTTTCATATCAATTTGAATTTATACTATCTATTATAGAGGACTAAAACACAAAGATATAATATATTCTCGACTTTTTGTCTCTTTTTCGCCCCGTCCCTAAAAAAATATTGTAATTTAACACCTCAATAACATAAAAGGCGCGAGGAAAGCAACAAAAAGCAAACTCAACTTATCTATAACAAACCTATAAGTTCTCCCACTGAAAGCGTAGAGAGAGAAACTCAAATGTGAATAGATGTGGAAACTGTATACTCTCCCCTGTTCTCCCACCTCCGCTCCCACCACAATACAGAGTACCCCACGCCTCCGGCGGAGGCGAACCATGCTTAACCGCGGGTGATACCCGAGCCAAAGCGAGGGGGAACCCGTGGACAGTCGACAGTTCTCACTTCCGACGCTGGAGGCGTCGCACTGAAAGCGTCGAGGGAGAGACTCGGACAAGAATAAAAGTGGAAACTGTATATACTCTCTCCTGTTCTCCCACCTCCGCTCCCACAGTAACACAGAGTTACTCACGCCTCCGGCGGAGGCGCACTATGCTTAACCGCGGGTGATACCCGAGCCAAAGCGAGGGGGAACCCGTGGAGAAGTGGACAGAGAGGACTCCGACGCTGGAGGCATCGCACTGAAAGCGTCGAGAGAGGGACTCGGACAAGAATAAAAGTGGAAACTGTATATACTCTCTCCTGTTCTCCCACCTCCGCTCCCACAGTAACACAGAGTTACTCACGCCTCCGGCGGAGGCGCACTATGCTTAACCGCGGGTGATACCCGAGCCAAAGCGAGGGGGAACCCGTGGAGAAGTGGACAGAGTATTTACTTTTCCTCTATAACAAAAAAAATAAAATGCTGGGAGAGCTGAGAGCATACACATTTTTCGCTTTTCGCATGGTAGCCGTAGCTACAATAAGCGCGTCAGCTGACACAATAAGGAAGTCAGCTGATAGGCTTATTGTATTTCTCAGCGCAATAAGCCTATTTGCGATTGTTATTCTTCCACATTTGGTAGAGAGTATGCCTCTATTTGGAAAGCAGCAGTTACTGCTGTGCGACACCGCCGGTGTCGGAGGGTAGTACTGCTTCTTATCCACGGGTTCACCCTTCGGGCATCACCCGCGGTTAAGCATGGGGTGTCCCCGCTGGGGACAATGAGTGAGCGCTCAGATTGCTCCAACCAGCTCTAATCTCGCGCATCGTATATGGCATTGCGGATACTCTCACGCTCTATATCGCCGATCTCCACCCTCGCATATCGTATATAGTTTTATAGGTACTCTCACTCACTACATCCTTTCCACTCCCACCACAACACAGAGCTACTCACGCCTCCGGCGGAGGCGCACTATGCTTAACCGCGGGTGATACCCGAGCCAAAGCGAGGGGGAACCCGTGGAGAAGTGGAAAGAGTATTTACTTTTCCTCTACAACAAAAAAATAAGATGCTGGGAGAGCTGAGAGCATACACATTTTCGCTTTTTGCATGGCAGCCGTAGCTACAATAAGCGCGTCAGCTGACACAATAAGGAAGTCAGCTGATAGGCTTATTGTATTTCTCAGCGCAATAAGCCTATTTGCGATTGTTATTCTTCCACATTTGGTAGAGAGTATGCCTCTATTTGGAAAGCAGCAGTTACTGCTGTGCGACACCGCCGGTGTCGGAGGGTAGTACTGCCTCTTATCCACGGGTTCACCCTTCGGGCATCACCCGCGGTTAAGCATGGGGTGTCCCCGCTGGGGACAATGAGTGAGCGCTCAGATTGCTCCAGCCATCTCTAATCTCGCATATCGTGTATGGGCTTGCGAATACTCTCACGCTCTATATCGCCGATCTCCACCCTCGCATATCGTATATAGTTTTATAGGTACTCTCACTCACTACATCCTTTCCACTCCCACCACAACACAGAGCTACTCACGCCTCCGGCGGAGGCGCACTATGCTTAACCGCGGGTGATACCCGAGCCAAAGCGAGGGGGAACCCGTGGAGAAGTGGACAGACGACGGCTCTCACTTCCGACGCTGGAGGCGTCGCACTGAAAGCGTCGAGGGAGGGACTCGGACAAGAATAAAAGTGGAAACTGTATAGACTATCTCTCACTCACTACATCCTTTCCGCTCCCACCACAACACAGAGCAACTCACGCCTCCGGCGGAGGCGCACTATGCTTAACCGCGGGTGATACCCGAGCAGAGCGAGGGGGAACCCGTGGAGAAGTGGACAGAGAGGACTCCGACGCCGGAGGCGTCGCACTGAAAGCGTGAAGGGAGAAACTCACATAATATCAGAAGTGCCTCAAAGAAGATAGTAACCTAAGGGGAAGACATAAAAAGGGCGGCTACCGCATGGTAGTCGCCCTTTGAAGAGGGATTATAGATTTTTACTTTCTAATCGTTTTTACTTTGCAAACAGCTGAACGTTGCGCTGCAGTGTTCCGTTGAAGCCGAAAGGCTTGCTACTGCGGAGCTTGAGATCGAGTTTTGCTACTTGAGCAGGGGCTGCTTGACCTGTAACCTGGAGTATTTCTTTGAAGACACCAAATCCGCCAACATTAGGAATAGCATAGTAGCAATATAAGGTGAACACACCCTTTGAGTATGTGCTCTGGACTTTTGACTTACCAATAGCATAAGCATCAAGAGCAAATACAGGACCTAATACCTGACCTTTTTCTGAGTGAGTATAGCCTGTAGCGTTACCTGTCTTAGCATCAAACGATACAGTGTTGTCACTTGCTAAATTAAATGCAAAACCTGTAGTATTATTCCGGACAAACGGTTTGAAGAGATAGTTTCCAGTACCCTTATCGCCCTTGTAGATGACTACATCTGTTGATTGTCCGAACAGAGACGAAGTGAACTTACCTGTGTAAGCTGCTTTGAAGTTTTCAGGTTCAGAAGTACTTGCCATCGGGTCGACAACGAAAGATTTGCCATCAACCGTTGCAACGAGCTGGTAATTGTCGTTGTAGGTGAGTTCGGCTTTCTTCTGCGTATTCTTACCTGTCACAGCTCCTCCATTGTTAGCGAAAGTGTAAGTGGCATCTTCCACGTCGTTATCGTTGAACACTGCTACACCTGTACCTTTACCTTGTGCATCAAGAGGGTTAAGATTTGCCGTGAAGTACTTAGTAGAGTCGGCAGAATAGCCTTCCCACATACCTGCAATACTTGTTGGCTTAGCTTCAGCGCGCTCTGCTTGGAGGTGGAACTGCGTAGAACCATCACTCGTCGTCATTTGGAAAATGAAGTTCTTTGATGAGTGAAGGATAGCGAGATAAGCTGTTGCTGTCAGCTTCTTAGTTCCATTTTGACCATCGCCAAAGTAGCAAGAAGGAGCAGTGGCTTGGAGCATACCCGTAGAGTCAGAGTACTGTACGTCATGGGAAACCATAACCACCTTCACTTCACCACTATCAGGAGCTGTAGGGCGAGCTGTACGGAGCACATAGAAGAGGTCCTTACCTGCTGCATCTTTTGTCAAATGCCTGTGTAGTCGTAGTTACCCTCTGTGCTAGCAACAGATTTCCATACTCCGTAGGGAAGACTCTTCTGATACTTCTGAACACCTTCGTCGAAGCGGTCATCGTTCAGACAGGACGTGAGTCCCAATCCGACCAATAGCATTAAAGCTAATGTTTTGATATACTGTTTCATTGTTGTATCGTTTATAGATTTTCGCTGATTACTTCCAGTTCTTCTGGAGGTTCTTGTTGGCCAGCAAGTCGTTGTATGGGATTTCCCAAACGAAGCGCTGATCTTTGCTATCTACAGTAAGCTCAATATTACGTTCTTTGTTGGCCTGCATGATAAGCTCACCATTCTGCATAGTCTGTCCCTTACGAGAGAAACCTTCACCCCAACGTTTCAGACCATCAAGGCGCTGACCTTCACCGATAAACTCACGGAACCATTCGTCCTTGATCAACTGGAAGAGCTCTGTGCCTGTCTTCGTTGTGGCAACAAGACCACGTGCTTGGCGAAGCGTGTTGAGATAATTCTGAGCATCGCTCGTGTTGCCTAAGCGGTAAGAAGCTTCTGCTGCAATCAGATACTGCTCTGCTATACGGAAAGGCTTATCAATATTGAGATATGTGTGTTCTGCATCAGCACCTGTCTTGTTCAAAGAAGCATTACCAGGGAACTTATTGAGCACATAGATGTTATCAGCAAACGTATTTACTTGCTTCACCCGCACAACTTCAAAGAAGGCATAACGGCGGATGTCTGAAACATCGTAAGCATCGATGGTTGTCTGACTCGGCAGGAAGTAGGGAGAGTATGCTTGGTCAGAAGAGCTCCAGTTATGGTAAACGCTGTAATCTGAAGCGCCATCATCCGGAGTGGCTGCGGGAACAAAGATAAACTCTTTACCTTCATCGTTCTCAAACTCAGAGAAGAGACCATCTCTCGTTGTTTCCAAACCGAAATGGGAATCGTCAATGAGCGACTTAGCCATCGCAACAGCATTTGCGTAATCCTCGTGGTAGAGATCAACGCGTGCTTCGAGCGCATTCAGCATCTGAGTAGATACCAACTCACGAGACGTAGGATCCGTATTCTGAATGTATTTACGAGCTGAAGCCAAATCTGCCTTGATGAACTCAAAAGTAGCTTTGAGACTTGCGCGAGCCGGACGAGCGTTAACATCAACCGTTGTGATGAGCGGCAGACCCAACTGCTTGTCGGCTGTAGCGGGATCGTAGTCAGCGCAATAGCGAACAGCCAACTGTGAATAAGCAAAAGCGCGCAAGAAGTAAGCTTCTGCCTTGTACTGTGCCATCGTCAGAGAATCGGACGTAGCAACAGGAATCTTTCGCAGTTGTTCAAGAAGTTATTGGCTTGGTTGATAGCGGTAAACATTGTTTGCCACATACCGCCCATATCTCTTGAAGTGAACGACCAGTCGTAAGTTGTACCACCATTATTGAGGTAGCCCTTACCTGGCTGATAATAGTCAGCTTGAAGGTCAGAAGTGTACCATCCCACACCGCAGATACCGCGGATATAGGAATGAATACCGATATTGAAGTTGGTAGCATCGCTAAACTTCACCCAAGACTGTTCGTTAGGGATTGACGTCGTAGGATATTGGTCAAGCTCGCAAGCTGTGAATACTGGCATTGCCAGAACAGCCAACATTGCTGCTTTAAATATACTCTTTTTCATAATTGTCAATGCGTTTAATGTTAGAATGTAACCTCTACGCCGAGAGAGAACTCACGCGTATTGGGATATGCACCCGCAGCAACGTTTGTGTCGGTTTCAGGATCTGCACCCTTCCACTTCGTGATGGTGAGCAGGTTGCGTGCAGCAGCCGTTAGGCGGACATTGCGGATAAAGTTCGTTGCTTCCATCCAATGCTTCGGCAGGTCGTAAGAGAGAGAGAGATTCTTCAGACGGCAGAAAGAAGCGTTGTGAAGGAGAGAGGTGTCAAACTGATTGGAATAACCAAACTTCGGCACATTGGTGATATCGTCAGGCTTTGTCCACTGGTTGAGCAATGCACGGTCAAGGTTCATACCAGAAGAGGCCATATTGCCACCACCCATGGTGAAGAACTCGATATTATCTTGCATATACTTACCGAGAACGTAAGCAAAGTCAGCATTCAGCGTGAAGCCCTTCCAAGTTGCGGTGAGACCGAAACCACCTGTAACAGGCGCCCAGTATTTCTTACCTGTATCTTGGCTGAGATTTGACTGATCAAAATCCTTCGTCATCGTGTTTGAATCAAACACATGAGCATTGCCGTCGCCAGTGTAGCCTTTCTTGTACCACATGATTTCACCATCCTTCTTATCAACACCAGCACGGATAGGCATATAATAACTAACAGCCTTACCCACGAAATAGCGAACACCTGTACCATCTGTTCCCCATTCATCCAAGCCGTAGAAGAGTTTCGTCACCTTATTGGCATTGTAAGCTAAGTTACCGTAAACGTTCACATCCAGACCGTTCCAGTTCTTAACTGCGTCTACATTGAACTGCATTTCGATACCTTGGTTCAGCATTGTACCCACGTTCATCGTCTGTGAAGAGAAACCTGTGGTGTAAGGGAGAGGTACACTCATCAACATGTCCTTAGTGGTGCGGTGGTAGTAGTCCAACTCGAGATTCACGCGGTCGAAGAGACGAGCAGAGAAACCAACGTTGGCTTGGATTTGCGTTTCCCACCCAAGTTCCTCGTTAGCAGGAGAACTCAGCACCCAACCAGAATGTCCATTATAGAGTGTAGAACCTGTCTTACCAAGACTTGAATAGTTACCGATACCAGAAGAGTTACCAGTAGAACCTACACTGGCTTTGAACTTCAGATCGTTGAGCCAAGCAACGCCCTTCAAGAAGTCTTCTGCCTTCATGTCCCACATCAAACCACCTGAAGCAAAGGTTGCTGAACGATTGTTCTTACCAAAGCGAGAGCTGCGGTCGTTACGAACCGTTACGTTAGCAAAGTATTTATTTCTCAAGTTATAGTCTACACGACCGAAGAAAGAGAGATATTCATACTTCGTGTGACCATAAAGATTGGGGAGTTCGGCTTTCGTACCAGAACCTACTTCCATCAAGCGAGGATCGCTCTGACCACGAGTGTAGCTATTAAACGCACTGCTTGTGCCCTTGATACCTTCCTGACCAAGGAGGAATGTCAGATGATGGTCTTCTTTGATATCAAACTTGTACTCCGCAGTGTTCGTGATAGTAAAGCTTGCAAAACGATCGAAGTATTCGTTAGCCTGACCACCATCCTTTGTTTTCAACCAAGGGGCAGTGGGGAGCAACTTAGTATTCTGTCGCGTATCAGCAGCATCCACACCGAGCTGTGAACGCAGTGTCAGGCCGCGCATCGGGGTGAGTTGAACGAAAGCAGTACCTGTGATACGAGCTTCATTGATAAGACGAGGACGATACTTGTTAAGAGTCTCCAACTTATATTCACCTATTTCTGGGAAATAGTCCTTTTTATTGCCATTCTCATCATACGGATTCCAATAAGGCGGAAGGAGAACAGAACCTAACACAGGGTTGTTCCAGACATAGAGAGAACCATTTTTTGCATCAGAGTCCACGTTACGTTCGTCGTAGTTCAAACCTACGTTCACACCATAACGGAACCAATCGAGAGCTTGTGACTCAATGTTGGTACGTACAGTGTAGCGTTTGAACTGAGAATACGGTGTCAGACCCTCTTTCTTCATCAAAGAGGCAGAAGTATAGTAAACAGTCTTATCACCACCACCCTGCACACTAAATGTTGTATTATAAATAGGAGCAGAATCCTTATAGAAATACTTTAGCCAATCGGTGTTATAGCCTTGTTTCTTATATTTTGCATAATCAGCAGCAGAAATAACACCATTCTTGAGCTGATACTCGAGCAATTCGGCTGTATTCATTGGATTGCCCTGGCGACGTGCCAACTGGCTCCAACCAATGCTCTGACCTACCTTCACAACGGCACGCTCGTTGGCGTGACCTTTCTTTGTAGTTACATAGATAACACCATTGGCTGCACGAGAACCATAGATAGATGTTGCAGAAGCATCACGAAGCACCGTGTAGCTGGCGATATCGTTCTGGTTCATCATGTAGAACACATCTGAAGCAACAGGAGAGCCATCAATCACGAACAAAGGCTCATTGCCACCATTCAGAGAACCGTTACCACGCACGGTAGTACTCATACCGGAAACGGAACCAGCATCACCCGAGCTACTGAGAATCTGAACACCAGCAACCTTACCTTGCAAAGCGTCGAGAGCAGTAGTCACAGGTTTGTTTTCGATCTTGTCGGAACTAACTTTCGTTACAGAACCAACAACCGTACCCAACTTCTTAGCGGTACCATAACCTACGACAACGGCTTCCTCGAGCATCTGCTTGTCCTTGAGAACAATATTCATATTGCCAGCAACGCTCACGCTTTGCTTTTCCATACCAACGTAAGAGACCTCAAGCTGTTTTGCAGAAGAAGGAACGCTGGACAGCGTAAAATTACCGTTGGTGTCGGTTTGCGTCCAAATCTTAGTTCCTTGAACTCGAACAGTTGCACCGGCTACGGGTTCTCCGTTTGCGTCCGCAACATGACCAGTCACGCGCTTCTGCGCAGTCATTGAACCTGCTGTAAGCAAGCACGCAGACAAAAGCACTAACTTCTTGTTCATAATATAACCATTAAATTAAACAATAATATACAATGTTGTTAATGTATTAGTATCTTAAGATAAAGAAACGAAGCATGGAAGCAAGGAGTTCACTTTCCCCTACTACTTTTCATTTTCCTCAAAATACACTCACTTAGAATATTCATCTACCACCTCACTGCATCACCCATAAAAACAGAGTGGAAGCAAAGTCGAAGTAAAACTGACTTTTTGCAAATGTACATCTTTTTCATTAACTTCCAAATAAAAATTAGTTTTTTGAGCATTTTTTTAACACAGAGCCGCTTTTTCATTGATTTCCGACTTTTTGAACAAGTATATTTGAAAGGCGAGCTTGGCATTTTTAGCCTTAAAAAAGTTTTACTTCTCTCTTTTTCCGTTCTCAGCAAAGTTCCTTTTTGATAGGTTTATATCTCTTTTTAATAGTTCCATTCCTCTTTTAGCTTTACAAATGCTCTATTTTAGACTTCGCTTTTATTCTGCTTTCGTCAAAAAAACTTATACTTAACTCTATTTTTAGCAAAAACCACAAGGAGATTCTTCTAACAAAAGAAAAAGATTACGGAACACCTAAATAGTAATAAAGAAGGCGCTCTCACCTCTTCCCCTCACATAAGGCGTCCCCTTTCTCCTCCCCATCATGTAAATCCAGAACGATACTAATAAAACCTAAAATCTGGCAAATCGAAGAATACTCAAATGAGTCAGGCGGCGTCGCACTGAAAGCGTCGAGGGGGAAGTCGTGGAAAAGTGGACTGAGAGGACTCCGACGCCGGCGGCGTCGCACTGAAAGCGTAGAGGGATAAACGAGTACGAGCAGAGGCGGCGGCTGTGCGACACCGCCGGTGTCGGAGGTGAGGGAGTTCTTCATCTATCCACGGGTTCACCCTTCGGGTATCACCCGCGGTTAAGCATGGGGTGTCCCCGCCGGGGACAGTGGATGAGCGCGCAGAAATACTCTGTCTACTACCATCCCCACGTATCGCATATAGTCTTGCGGATACTCTCCACTCACTGCATCGCCTACTACCGTCCCCACGTATCGCATGTAGTCTTGCGGATACTCTCACTCATCGCATCGCCTACCACCGTCACCACATACCGTATATGGTCTTGAAGACACTCTCACTCTCCCACCTCTGCTCTCGCATCCACACAGAGCCGCCTCCGGCGGAGGCGCACCATGCGTAACCGCGGGTGATACCCGAGCAGAGCGAGGGGGAACCCGTGGAAAAGTGGACAGTACCAACTTCCGACGCCGGCGGTGTCGCACTGAAAGCGTCGAGGGAGTATCATCCTTCTCTCCACCAAGGAAAAAACTCATTTTTGTTGTCACGTTGTCACGGAAGCACTCAACAAGGTGACAAACAGACGCTTATAGGCGTGACAACAAGGTGACAATAAAATTTTACCGTCACACTGTTGTCGCGTATTTAATACATACATTTTCAGCGAGTTATACCCAAAGTGTGACAACGTGACAACGTGACGACAACAAATAAAATACACAGGGAGGAAGAGGCGACATACGCCTTTTTCGGATTGTTTTATAGTGCGCTTCAATACAATAAGGGTGTGAGCTGACAGAATAAGGATGTCAGCTGACAGGCTTATTGTATCTGAAAACGCAATAAGGATATTAGCGGACAACTATAATGATTATTGAGAACACAAGAAGGAAAAACGCTATTCTCTCTTGAGTATCCAGCAATGGTTTAATGATAAAAAGAAAGAAAAAACCTTCAACCGTGAGTGGCTGAAGGCGATTAAGGCGTCATAATATTGTCTGCTTTAACTTAAAGATGTAGCGTTTTCTTACGTCCTTCTATATAAAGGCCTTTTTGAGGATGCTGAACGCGACGGCCTGCGAGGTCGTAAATCGTATTGCGCTCAGAGTTGTCTACAGAAGGAGTGTTGATGGCTGTAGTATTATTGTCTACTTGCTCGATGACCCACGCTGCGCCTTGTGGGCGAATGGGCTGCGGCTTATGCTCCAAAACCGAACCCGCACCAATGATACCTGGCAGGGCAGTGGAGGTTTGTGGGACGGGATAGAAATTGTGGCCGCCCATGCCGATTTGATAATCCTGTGTAGCGGGGTTGAAAGTGAACGTAACACCGGAACGCCCTGGAGCCATACGCACGGCATAGCCTATCTTTCCGAGATTCGTGGCGGAAGCTGAGAGCAACCAGCGGCCAGTCGTGACATTCTGCAAACGAACCGTTTGGCTGTGATCGGCATTGATAGTAGACGAAACAATCTGCCATTTAGTGCCTACTGTGTCGGTCGGCAGAAAGGAATAGCGCAGGTAAGCATCGGTGTTGAGGTCGGCCAATACCAATCCGCTAAAAGCCTCAACATTGTTGTGTATTCTGTATTGCTGTCCCTCTTCCAGATAACCGAAAGAAGCCCACAAAGCTTTGACAGCATCGGAGAGACGCTTGCTGAGAGCCGTCACATCGGTGTTGCCGTGTGCCAATTCGCTCTCCACATTTGCAATGCCAGTAGCCAGTGCAGCCTTAGCGGCTGCACTGAACTTTCCGGTTTCTTTCTTTGCTGCATAAGTCTGCACTTTACTGAGCAGGCTGGAAGCATCGGAGAGGGCATCCGTCAGGGCTTCCATACCCTGAACAGCGTCCACTGCCACAAACTTCCACAAACCACCATTGCCCGAAGCGGCATCCGTCCAAAGATTAACGGCTAAACCTTGCCCTGGCATACTGGCATTGAGATACCATCCGCCCACTTGGTCGGAATTGATGGTGTAGTAATAGCTATTGCCATCTTTGCCGTAGCCTGCTTTGCCCAATTCGAAGCAATAGTGCTTTGCATTGGTGTCGTAGTCCCAACGTCCCGTGTTGCTCTGCTGCGTTGGGTTCTGTTTCAAACTGCCGTTTGGGAAAGCCTTGCAAACCAAAGCGTATTTACCAGGGGCTGTAGGACTCTGCTCGAAAGCCCAAAGCTGATAGTCGTAGTTAGCATCTCCTTTAGCAGCTGTTGGGGCTGTCCAAAGACGATTTGCCTGCGCGCCTTTGCTGCATAGGTTGAGATGAGCGAAGACCCACTGCTGAGTAGCTCTATGCTGCGCCCCTGACGAGAAGCATCGGTGGCGCGCGTCTGCAACTGGTAGTAGTGGCGCACTGTATCGTTCGATACGCGCGGCAGCACCATATCCGTGGCAGAACTTGTAGTGAGATCGCGGCGGCAGTAGGTGAATCCTGCTAAGTTCAAATAGGTTGTGTCGGCCTGGATGCGACGTACAAAATTATTGTAGTTCTTTGCGCTCGGCTCTGTCCAACCTGCTTCGGCAATCGCCAGCAAACGCGGCAGGGCGAGGTATTCGAGATAGTCGTTCGTACCAACGTGTTCTGTCCAGAACGAACCTTGCACACCAGTGTAATACTTGCGCTGAGCAGCGGTAAGACTATTGGGGGCAGCTTCGGCATTGTAGGTAGCTGCCAGATTGTCGGACCCATCGCCCGCACCGCTGGGCTCATCTGGAGCTTTGCTCTGCTTACGGTTGATATAATAAGGGCCGTAGAAAGTCACGATATTGTTAAGTCTCATATTGGCAGCTTGAATGGCAGAAGCCGCAGCGGGATGCCAGCACATAACAGTGACCTCGGCAGCTTTGATGCTATCGAGCTCAGAATCTTTGGCTGTGATGGCTTCATTCCACACCGCCGTTTTATGTCCGTGCTGCTTGATGAAATCGGCCATCTCCTTGATGAAACGACTCTGCAACCAACGATAGCTCTTGAGACCCTCACGCTGATACAAAGCCTTGCACTCGGCGTTCTGCTCCCAAGCGTTAGTGGGACATTCATCGCCACCAATAGAAACCATCTCGAAGGGGAAGAGCTCCATCACTTCTTTCATAACGTCCTTGGCGAACTGAACAGCTTTGGATTGGCCACGTTGAGAATGTCTGTATAAACACCACCTTGGAGAGGAATCTTGTGTTCTCCATCGGGCCAGCAGCTAAATTCGGGATAGGCAGCCAATGCCGAAACAATATGACCGGGCATATCAACCTCTGGGAGAATTTCTATATGGCGTGCTTTGGCATAAGCCACTACCTCGCGCACTTGTTCCTGGGTATAGAAGAAGGGGCCGTCCTGCTTATTCGTCCAATAAGGGCCGTGCTTCAAATCAGTGAGATAGGAGTTTTCACGCGTAGCACCAATGGTGGTGAGTTTGGGATATTTCTTGATTTCCAAACGCCAACCTTGGTCGTCGGTGATGTGCCAGTGGAAGCGATTGAGCTTGTAGTCGGCCATCACGTTGAGTATTTTCTTAATCTCATCAACATCGAAGAAATGACGAGAAACGTCGAGCATAAAACCGCGATAGCCAAAGCGAGGACTATCCGTGATGCTGACAACGGGGAGAGGCAGAGCGGTCAGATTGGCATCGGCTACACCTGCACGAACCGAAGCGGGCATAAGTTTCTTCAACGTGGTCAGGCCATAGAAGAAACCTGCGGTGGTGTTGCTCTGAAGTTTCACCCCACTGGTTGTGATGTCGAGCTTGTAGCCTTCGGGATCGAGTGTGCCCGCATAGCGCGACAACACTATTTGCGCGCCAGAGGTTTTGGTAGTGGTTTTCACCTTCAATCCCGACTTGCCGTTGAGAAATTCAACAAAATTGGTAGCTTCAGCTTTGATGCTATCGGGCAAACCTGCCACGCAAACGCGGAAGTCGGTGGGAAGCGACAGTGTCCCAGTGCCCACCGTCATCTGCTTAGGCTTCGGCGTCAGGTTGACAAAATTTTCTGCACCTGCGCCAAAGGGGCACAATAGCATCAGTGCGAAAAATAACAATAGAATACGTTTCATGAAAAATATAGTTTAGGTATTATTTCCCCGCAAAGTTAAATCTTTTCACAAACCATACAAAGCAAAGTGACACGAAACGCCTACAGATAAAAAGAAAAGGGAACTTCCGTGGATAGAATCCTACAGGAAATTCCCTTTATAAAGGTGCTCAAAAGAGCAAAAGTTCAAAGATTAGTCTTCAATGAGATCCTTACCCGTCATCTCTGCGGGCTGCTCAAGACCCATGATATGGAGAATACTCGGAGCCACATCGGCCAAACGCCATTGGTGACTTTGGCATTCTGATTCTTCGTGACATAAATGAAAGGTACGGGATTGAGAGAGTGTGCCGTGTTCGGCGTGCCGTCATCATTGATGGCGTGATCCGCATTACCGTGGTCGGCAATGATAATAGTCTCGTAGTCGGTGGCGTTGGCAGCTTCCACCACTTCTTTCACGCAAGCATCAACAGCCTTAACGGCTTTCTCAATAGCTTCATAAACACCCGTGTGTCCCACCATGTCGCCATTGGCGAAGTTTACCACGATGAAGTCGTACTTGTTTTCTTTAATCGCAGCAACGAGTTTATCTTTCACTTCATAGGCGCTCATCTCCGGTTTGAGGTCGTAAGTGGCCACTTTGGGAGAGGGAACGAGGATTCGGTCTTCACCCTCAAACGGCGTTTCACGTCCACCATTGAAGAAGAACGTCACGTGAGCGTACTTCTCAGTTTCTGCCGTGTGGAGCTGCTTGAGTCCTTTCGCACTGAGATATTCGCCCAGCGTGTTAGCCACATTCTCTTTGGGGAAGATAATATGCACGTTTTTGAAACTTGCATCGTAGGGAGTCATGCAATAGAATTGCAAACCAGGAATTGTCTTCATTCCTGCTTCAGCAATATCTTCTTGCGTGAGAACCTGCGTGAGCTCCTTAGCGCGATCGTTGCGGTAGTTGAAGAAAATGACAACGTCACCTTCTTTTATACGACCGTCAACATTGGCATTAACGAGCGGCTCCATAAATTCGTCGGTATCTTTGAAGTCTTCAGTGTCGCGAGCGTAGCAATCCTCAACGGCTTTCACCATATCGGTTTCCTTGCGACCCACTCCATTGACGAGCTGATCGTAAGCCACCTTCACACGATCCCAACGCTTGTCGCGATCCATCGCATAGAAACGGCCGATGATGCTAGCCACATGTGCACCTGTTTTCTCACACTCCTTGGTGAGCGCATCGATATATGTCACACCGCTCTTTGGGTCGGTATCACGGCCGTCCATGAAGCAGTGAACATAAGTCTTATCAGCAACACCATATTCTTTTGAAATCTCAACGAGTTTGAAAGATGGTCGAGAGAAGAGTGAACGCCACCGGTGGATGTTAGGCCCATGATGTGGAGTCCGCAACCTTTCTCCTTCGCGTAAGAGTAGGCGCGAACGATTTCCGCGTTCTGCATGATGGAATTGTCGGCAATGGCGCGGTTGATCTTAACGAGATCTTGGAATACAATACGTCCAGCACCGATATTGAGGTGCCCCACCTCGCTGTTGCCCATCTGGCCATCGGGCAAACCTACATTCTCTCCACTGGCGAGCAATTCGCTGTGGGGATAGTGGGCGTTCAAACTGTCGAGAAACGGCGTCGGGGTTTGAAAAATAACGTCGCCTTTGTCGTGGTGACCAATGCCCCAGCCGTCGAGAATCATCAAAAGAGCTTTTTTTGCCATAATGATATCTTATATTTTTAAGTTGTTGTTTTCTGAATGGCAAAAGTACTTCATTCTGAATGGACTACCAATTAAATAATATGGAAAGTTGCAGCTTACAACGTTTTTAATCTTCGTGAAGCAGATTTGACAAGGCGTGTTTACAACCGCACCAAGCCGAAGCAAGCCAAGCGAGCGCGATAACATAATAGAAAGGATGGGCACACACGGGAAGCAATAGGGCAAAAACTGCCAACTGAAGATTGAGAAGGTGGAGCATTTGTTTCACACTGATATCTTCTCCGAGTGCCCAACTGTAGAGAGCGATCAAAAACTCTACACTTCTAACAACAAGCGACTTTTCTAAATTTGATTGTGAGGCGTTCAAAGCCATTTCCTTTTTGCTCATAACGAATACTGTGTTATTGTTTTCTGCTGCAAAGGAACAATTAAATCGTGACAGCCTGTGACACTCCGGAATTTAGAATGTTAAAAGTTAGAAGTTTTTGAAGAAGGAGTCGGAGTTGGATTTCGCCCCTCTTATTGGGGAGATTTCACTCCCTCTTCTACTTAATTTTATATATAAAATAGGAATCAAAAAGACAAGGTGATCGACTTACCCTTTCTTTGAAGCAATCTTTTCAGCCAGTTCAGCCACACGCGCCTCCAAGTATTTTTTGAATTCAGGAGTTCGATAAATTTCTATGTCGTCATAAAGACCCAAAACGAAACGGCCTATACCTTTATAACTGCACACCTGCGTATCGAGCAAATAACGACCATCGGGCTGAAGCTCCATTTGCTGTTCGGAATACGGGAACTCTTCACGCAACAAACTTGCAGACAAAGCCCCAAGAAGTAGGCGCACACGCTTGCGATTCTCTCCGCTAAAATGGAAGAGGTCGGTATAGAATGGCGCATGCTCACGCTTATGTGACCATTTGAGATCGAGGAGTTCAACGCTTTTAGCCCTACTGATTTTGAAAGTTTTGTTCTGTCCCGTATGCACTTCAAAGCAGCGCACCTCACTATTGCCCGAAAGGAAGATATAGGGTTCCACAAGGCGATCGTCCGTGCGGCCACTATGAGGTGAAGTATAGCCGCGCAACAAGCAGAGGCGTTCTTCGCGTGCTGCTTGATAGAGCGTTTGAAGATTGCGCGCAATATGAGCGTCAATACCGTGATTGGCCAGAACGTCAAAGTCGTAGAGAGCGGCCAACTTATCGCGCAAATGGCGCACTTGGGGCGAATTGTTGTAGACCGAATTGAGAACTTGATTGATCGTGACGGCCTCATCAATAGTGAAATGTATCAAACTGGAGATTTCGAGGAAAAAAGGAGAGGAAGGACCGAGCCGATAGTGCGAACCGTTCTTTTCCACTTCGAAGCCCATATCTTTAAAAGCCTCCAAATAACGATAAATGGTGCGGCGACTCATACCTGTCTGCTCACCTAAATCATCCACACTTAACTCTGTGTTTCGAGCCAAAAGGACCATCAAACGTAATTGTCTATCAAACTTTTCTTGCTTCATTCCAAACTACAATAATTAGTTGCATCTGCGAAATTAACTCTTTTTTTGTTTCACCGAAAAATATCTATGCTCACTTCGCCGAAAGCCCCACGGGGCGCGCGATAGCGGATTTAGCAAAAGTTTCATTTTAATACTCTTTTACCCTCTCACTAAAGAAGTATGGAATGATTAAATAAGCAAAAGTGTTTGTTTTATAACAAAAAGATGTATCTTTGCGGCCGTGAAACCTCACGAGGTACTGATGACACCTTCTTCACTAAGGTTGAAATTTCAACTGAAGATTCTGGTGCAAAGCAGCGCAAGAGCATGGTAAGACTCTTCTTCTGCAGCTTGAAAAGAGCTAAGTCAGTCCACAGGTCGAAGAAGGAACATCACGAGCGTAATTATCATTTATTTTAGTCGAAGCCTTTGCTTCCTTTTTATTACCTCTGTTCCTCTATCCCTCTCCTCGTGACAAAAAAATAAATATGCGTTTAAAAACTTACTACTTATCGCATGCTGCTCTCTTTCGGCTTTAGTCTTCACAGTAAAAGCACAAAACCTAAAAGGCGGTAAAGCGAGCTACTACGCCAATTCACTCCATGGACATCGCACCAGCGATGGTTCTGTCTACCACAGAGACAGTCTCACCTGCGCGCACCGCACTCTCCCCTTCGGAACTATGCTGAAAGTGCGCAACTTGAGCAACGGCAAAGAAGTCATTGTAAAAGTAACGGACCGCGGACCTTTTTCCAAGTCACGTGTAGTGGACCTCTCCTTAGCTGCTGCCAAACAACTCGACATGGTAGGTAAAGGAACAGCCAGCGTAGAAGTAACAAAAGTAGGAGGTGGAGTTATTGAAGAATACACCCTACCCGAACTCCAACTTCTCGATCCTAAAACTGGCAACTATTACAGTATGTCAGAATGGAACGAAAAAGAAAGAGCTGCTAAGCAATTAGCACAACAGCGCGAAGCTGAAAAGCGCCGCGCAGCCTATCTGGCCAAAGCCAAGCAACAGCAACCACGCTGGCGAGTGCTTGACAACAAACTGACTGCTAAGGCTAAAAAGTAACAGAACATTATTCAACCCACAAAAGCAAAGCCGCTGAGGAGCTATCCTCGGCGGCTTTTTTTGATGGAACACTGCACATATAATGAAACATTCCACTAAAGCATCACCCAATGAAGCGTTTCAGTGACTTTAGTAAATGGGTAAGTACTCACCTACTATCTCGATGAAACTTCTGAAACTCTTTCAAAAAACTGCTGAAGTGCATGCATCTCTGAAATAGGCGTAATCGCAAATATCCTTATTGAATAGTCAGATACAATAAGCCTATCCGCCAATATCCTTATTCTATCAGCTCACGCCCGTATTGTATCTACGCCCTCACCAACAGAACTGAATACTATGTATCTCCTCCTTCCCTCCCTCTGTTTTATTTTTTATTGTCACGCCGCCACGTTGTCACACTTTTAGTATAACTTACTGAATACGTATATATTAAGTATGCGACGACAATGTGATGGTAAAATTTTGTTGTCACCTTGGTGTCACGCCTATAAGCTTTTTGTTTGTCAGGCTATTAAGTGTATTCGTGACAACATGACAACAAAAAAGATTTTTTCTTGGTGGAGAGATGCATGATACTCTTTCTACGCTTTCAGTGCGACGCCGCCGGCGTCGGAGTTCTCACGGTCCACATCTCCACGGGTTCCCCCTCGCTCCGCTCGGATATCACCCGCGGTTAAGCATGGTGCGCCTCCGCCGGAGGCGGCTCTGTGTGAAGGTGGGCGAAGCAGAGAGTGAGGAGTATCCGCAAGACCATACACGATGCGCGAGGGTGGAAATCGGCGATATGAGAGAGAGGTTCCGCAAGGCCATACACGAGGCGCGAGAATGGAAATCGACAATATAAGAAGATAAGAGTTCCTACAAGACCATATACAATGCGCAGGTGGAGAACTGCGATATGAGAGTGGGGAGTATCCACAAGGCCATACACGATGCACGAGAATAGAGATGGATGGGGACATAAGCTGCGTACTTACCCACTGTCCCCGGAGGGGAGACCCCATGCTTAACCGCGGGTGATGCCCGACGGGTGAACCCGTGGAGATGCGACGAAGCTACGCTCCGACACCGGCGGTGTCGCACAGCAGCCACCTCTGCTCGTCTAAGTCACACTCTCCACACCTTCTGTGAAAAGCTACCTCAGTAGTCGTTAGTACAAAAAAGCAGACTGCACAGATTTAGGGGATTCTGAAAAGAGATTTACCCCTATTATCTGTGCAGTCTGCAATCAGTTGCGTGAAAGTCACGCACTATTCTGACACGAGCGTTGCTCCTGTTGATGTTCCCGTAAACTCGGGAGCGTACTGACTCTGTATGCGAGCGGCTCCTGCGTGATAAGTACCAGAACGGTCTACGAAGAACTCTTCGGTGAACGTGTGTGTTCCCTTGGTGAACTTCTCAAAGAAAAATTCGTTGGAGGCATCGCGCGAAACGCGGTAGAACCATTCGCCATCACGATAGGTATAACCACTCCGCTGCTCTACGGGTTCGAGATTGGCAGAACGAGACGATTTCAGCGAAACAAAGTCGTAATCGCGATCGGCACGGAGCGTGAAGACTTGGCGCACGCGGTCGCCCTTCTTCAGCATCACCCCTTCAGCAATGGGTTGCCACTGCTTGCCACGCTGCACCTCAAAGCGGCGTTCCACGAACAGGCCTTTGCCGGTGGCTTTCACATCGGAAGCGGGCACTGTGTACTGTGCGAAGACTGCGCCCCATGCTAATCCTGAACCCGTTTTGCGAATCTGGATATTGTCGGCACTGAGTTGTTTCGGATTGTCAAAGCTCTGGCGGAAATAACCTACACCCTTCGGCTCAGTAGCTTGACTCTTAGCGTTGACAGCCAAGATATTGTTTCCTTTTCGAAGCGTATAATATAGAGGAGTATCTTCGGAAAGATTGCGCACAGTTGAAGTCTTTTTCGCGTTGATAAGAAGAGCGAAGAGCGCGTCAGTTGTGGCGCGACTGGTGGGCCACATCTGCGTGCGTTTGGCCTGCATCAACCACAAACACATTTGTTGCAGTCGTTCGTCTGTGGAAGAATAGAACTGAACCATCGCTTCTATGGCGGCAGCTTGTGTAGGAATGCGATAAGCATTCCAACTCATCTGAGCACGATCTGTATCAAAATAAGTGCCCATTCCCTCTTTGTGAACGGTATGCTCGAGCAAACTCTCCATATTATCATTAGCGGCTGCAAATTTTCCCAACTTCGCCAAAGTGATAGCCGACATCGCTTTGCCGTACATCGTGAGGTTGAAATCGGGGCGAGCTATCTTATCGAGCAGATACTTTGCATCGGCATCAATGTCCATACCTAATATCGCGCACAAATAGAGGTAGCGATACGTCAGCTCGTCAGCCTCCACAGTTTGCTTGGTTCTCTTTTCTTCCGCCTTCATTTCTTTCACACGCTTCGCCATCTCGTTTTTCAGATAGCTCATAGCGCGCTGCAGATTGCTTTGTGCTGGAAAAACATTATTAAGTACTTGAACACGCGCCAAGAGTGTGGCAACTTCCGAGGTGATAAAGGGGTTGGACGGCATTCCTGCAAACCAGCCCCAACCGCCGTCGCTACGCTGCATATCGGAAAGAATATCCATCGCCGAAGCTATTTTGTCGGCGTTGGCTTTCTCATCGAAGAGCGTAGCGAGTTGAGAGGCGCGCTCGGCTTCCTCATCAGCAGCATTCACCCACGGCGTTTCGTTGAGCAACATCTGCTTGAGATCTGGATTTTTCTTCAGCACCTCTGCCCACGCCGTTGAGGTGGACGTTTCTGCAGCCTTGCGAATCTCAGGATTCTTTTCTGCAATATATTTGCCAAGGAGAGAGCGTAGTAACGTTCTGCCCATGATGGAGAACTGAAGCACTCTGCATTGGCAAGCACTGGCAGAGCCGAAACGGCATACCATGTAGGGTTAGAACTAAGTTCTATCGTCAGACGGCGATCTGAAATCTTCGATGAATTGGACCAAATCGTATCGAGTTGCAACGTCTTCGTGCCTGCTTGCGTCATAGAGAATGGCACGGTCTCTATCACTTGCTCGCGATCAGCCAAGACAGGTATCAATTTTTCTTCTCCGTCACTAAACTTCTTGCCTTCGCCTATGATGCGGCAGAGCAAAACGGGATAATCATTCGTAGCATCAAACGTGAAAGAAAGTGCTTTCTCGCCATCTTTTTCTACGATGAATTCGGCCTTTTTAGTAGCCACGACTTTCTCCGTGCGTGCATCAAGTAGATCGCACATTACCTTTCCACGTTCTTCCTGTTCGGAAAGATTTCGTACAGTAACTGGAATTGTGAAGCGGTCGCCTTCGCGAACAAAGCGCGGCGTATTACTCTCCACCATAAAGTCCTTGCGTGCCACAATCTCATCCGTGAGCAAGCCGTAGTTCACTGCGGCATCGTGAGCAAAGCCCATGAAGTTCCACGTTGTCAAGCTCTGCGGTAGCGTAAAGGTGAGCACCACCTCGCCGTTCTTATCCGTGCGAAGTGCAGGCTTGAAGAAGGCCGTTTCAGCAAAATTGGAGCGAATGGTGAGAGCTTTGTCTTCATCAACAGAATCAACAGCCACAGAGTCTGCCTCAGCCATATCAGCGTTCTTCTTAGATGCACTATAGCCCACAACTGCAACTTCTTTCAGCTCCATAACAGGCTCTTCCATTTTCATCAACCTAACCTTTTTCACTCCAGCTACACGATCTGTAAAATGCTCCATATAATTGGTTGCATACTCATCGAAAAGATTTGATTCCATACTGTGAAATCAAGATCTTTTTCATCCAAACGGACAAGATCCTTCGCAAAATAAAGATCTTTCGTTCCTTCGTAAGCTGATGTCCACTTAGGCGTCGGAATATTGCGGAAGAAATCCAACTCAAAGTCCCACTTGTTGGGTTGGAACTTATCGAGACTGGCGTCATAAAGGCAAGCCATCAACGAAGCATCAGCGGGCGCTCCGTTGGGGCGTGTAATTTTGAGCTTCCAGGTTTCTTTCTGTCCTGCCAACAACTGGCTGCGGAAAGTGGACCATTGGAGATTGAGTTGCTTATTAGGCGCAGGTTTGCTCAAACGGAGACTATGAGAATAGAGTTCGCCATCCTGTACAAAGAAGAAACTTACCTGCGCACCCTCGTCATATTCTGATTTGTATTTAAGGTTGAAATGTTCGATGGAATCGTCGAGTTTAATACGACGAGTTTCTAACAATTTCGCACCTGCTACTACGTCATAGAAGACCGTAACATCCTTGCGAGGAGAACCCAGCATAACGAAAGCTTCACTGCCGTCTTCGTTGGGACGAACGTACCACCAACAAACATCCTTACCCACTGGGCGAGTATCCTTTTCGGAGAAGAGAAGGAATTGAACCTTCAAATCCTCAGCTCCCTCCATTTTTGCCGTGAGCTTATATTCGCCCGAAGGAAGATTGAGCAAATCATTGGGCGTAAACTTCTGACCTGACTTAAAGGAGAAGTGAGCCACATTTCCCGCAATACCAACTATATCTACAGTGCCTTCACCATCCAACGTCTTACGTGCAGCATTCAGCAACTCAATCTTCACATTCTTCAAATGCTCTTTGCAGATGGAAGAAGGCCAATCTGATTCGAGCCAACTGGCGCGCGTGGACGCATAGAGTGTTTCTGTGCCCGTTTCGGTCTCGCCATTCTCAGCGGTCACATTGGCTTCAACGGTGTAGTGATAGTAGTTGAAGTAACCTTTTTGCTGAGATGCTGGTTCACAGGTAAGCACAACGGGTAAGACAAAACGGCCGTATTCATCGGTTTTTACGGTATCAGTTTGTTCCTCGAGGTTATCATACATCCACGACCATGGTTTCACCGTAAATTGGACGAGGGCATTTCGCACAGGAAGTCCGGTATAGGTAAGTGCCGTTCCTTGCATTCGGACTGTATCTCCCAAAGCATATTTCGTTTGGGGGCTTTCGAGCTTCACTTCAAAGGTCGGACGTTTGTATTCTTCCACACGGAATTCCGACGAACCGCAACCATGTCCATTGACAACTGTATTGATATGGAACCAACCAGACAAGGTATTTCCGGTAGGCGGAACGTGCCATTGACAACGCCCATTGCGTCCGTCTTTAGCTTCAGTGTTTCCAACTCTTTCCAGTTGGCATCGCTCAATGTGATATGCACTTCTGCATCTGCAAGCACTTTGGTGGAGTCTTCATCACGCTGATAAGCCAACACGCCAACACTCACTTCTTGTCCTGGCCGATAAATAGCTCGATCGGTGAAGACATGGGTGTTGATTTTTTCTACTTTTCCTTTCTCATATCGTACAAACCCATAGAGATTAGAGAGTGGATAATAGGCATCATCTTTATATTGTGCAAAATATAAGTCATTATAATGAGTACGACGTGATACATAGAAATCTCCCTTTTCATCGGGAGAAAAAGCCTCTTCCTGTTGCAACACATCATTATTTTCCGTGAAGATTACGAGCTTTCCACCCAAGAGCGGCGTACCGCTTTTGCGATCGACAAAAGTGATGCGTTGGCGGCCATCAGGCAAGGGCAACTTCACAGGGAACACGCGCGAAACATGGATTAACTTCGTCTCGACGGGCTTATTCTTCTCCACCAGCGCAAGTGCATAGATGCCCGGTTCAGAAAAACTAAAAGAAAGAGAGTCCTTCACTTCCCTGTAAGGCGCAGCTTTGGGGAAAGTCAGATTATAGGTTTTCAGAACCTGCAAACCTTTCAGATCCTTTGTCTCTACATCGTTATTATAAACATCTTTGGCCGTTTTATTCAAACGATACATGCAAACTTTTGCAGTTGTACGATTGCGGACAGAAAGCTTTATTTTAACGGTTTCATCGGGGTATACTACGCCTTTTATGTTCTCTATAGAGAAAAATGGAGTTATCATCTCCCCGATTACGTTGCGCAGCTCGTTCGCTTCTTTCATCTTGCCATAGCGTTTGATACCTTCTTGCGCCAAATCATAAAGATGGAGTCTCGGTCATCAGTACTATTGTAGCCCGTAAGCGATACGAGTCTTTTGTAGGTCTCCACATTCAGCGGCAAATCCTTATACTCTTCCTTCATCTTCACAAGCTCGATGAAATGGAGGTTCTTTGTCAGCGATTCAGACGAATTGGTAGCAACAAAGTCTAAGCGATTCAAACGCGTCAGCAATGCAGCCTCTCGATTGCCAGCCGCAGTGTAGTAGTCGGCAATGCGCTGCAAGAGTTGTGCAGATTCTTTCTCAGGAATAGCCAGCGAAAGGCGTCCCTGAATATTGGAAAGCACATGAAGGAGATCATAGTGATAGTACTTGCTATCTTTTCCCTCTTCCAGCACAGGAAGATAGGGCCGATAATCAGCACGTGCCAAGAGATCTATATCCGCCAACGATGCTCGAAGATATTCGGCGCGCTTGCGAACGGCCACTGTGTCGCTCTCATCATAGCCCGTGATTTCAGCGAAATAACGCGCCAAAGCATTTTGCCACATAGCGCGCTGGAGCGGACGAGTTTCGCGGGCGAGCGCAGTCTCCATCTGCTCTACAGCAACTTTCCCCGAATCGGGAGAAATCTCCTCGTGGAACATTCGTGCTGTAAGCATGGCTTTGAGCAGTTGCCCATCATTCTTTTCCGCCGTGGCTTTCTGTCGGATTTTATCGACTTCTGCCAGCGCGGATTTAGGCAGGTCTTTCTTCCCATACGCTTCCACATTGGCCCACATCTTTTCATAAGTTTGAGCCATGACGGAGAGAGAGAAGAATGAACAAAACATAAGTAATAGAATCTTTTTCATTATAGTGAGTAGATTGTTTTTTCGCTTTAATAATGCAAACCTAACAATTATTACACCTTTTCTGCAACTTTTCACTTATAAAAAAAACAAAAAGCATTCATTTTGCATCGATTATCAGAACCTGCTGAGAGTCAACTCTCTTTATTCCTCGCATCAGCAAGAAGTGGTTACACTCCTTTTCGTTCCTCCTTTTGCTAAACTAAAAAAGCTCTTTTGGTTTTTCAGCTAAAATTGTTTACTTTTGCAGCGCGTCAAAGGCACGAGCCTTTGTCTCCATTAACCAACACAAACATTGTAACAGACAATTAGTCAAGGGCACAAACTTCTACATAGAACTTTGTGCTCTTTTTTCTTTAACAGAACTACGAGGATATAAAGCGAACCGGACGGGGCGATTTGGTTTAAGAAGCAACGGTGCTTTATACTCATTTGGAGAAAACAAAAATGTCAAGTTATATCTTACTTTTCGACTCCGATAAGCGTTTGAAATCCAAAAACAAAATAGAAATTCAGAGAATCTTACCCAACTGAAGAGGGACATTATAAGAATGTCCATCAACACAATAAGGCTGTCAGCTGACGCGCTTATTGTGTCGGTTGACGCAATAAGGAAGTCGCAGAATTTCCTTATTGTATTTTTCGATGAAAAGGGGAAAATATAGAGCACTTTTAGGAGAAAAATGGCGTTTCAGTACAAAATCAAGCACAAAACAAAGAGTTTTTCAGAGAGAAACAAGAAAAGAAGATGGGAAATAAGGGAAGAGAAAATCGGAAGGTGCATTTCTGTGCGATAGAAGGAGAAAAGTGATTGTAAAATTATCAGACAGTTTTTAGAACTATAAAGATACACGAAAACATTGGAAAGATTCAGCAGGGCAAACAGTGTAGGCACGTTTACCCCAAACTTCTTAAAAAATCTAAGAAAAAGAGGGACTGCTATTGCAGGGAAAAGGAATACTCGGAACGGATAAAGTTTTTTAGTATCTTTGCAAGATAAATCATTTAGGTTATGGTACGAAACATCTTTTTTGCTCTGTTGACCATTTTCTGCTGTCTCCCGATAACTGCTTTTGCAGATAATTCTCAGCCCACAGCAAACCCTATCATGCGAGTGACGGGTGACAAAATGGAAAACGAAGAAGCTACTGACTATAACGGCAATGCTCCGATGCAAGCCAAATTCTTGGCACAGCCGCAGAACTTAGGAGGCTACACCGCGCTTTATGAATGGCGCTTTACGAAGGAAGGAGAACAAGCTCCTTTCTTGATTCGTTACGATGAAAATACGGAATATACGTTCAATAAGAGTGGGTCTTACTCGGTGGAACTGATTGTTTCCTTTGTGCAGGGCACTGACACCATCGAGTATAAGATGGATTCGCCTTTCAAGATTTCCATTTCAGAATCTAAGTTAGAAGTTCCCAATGCCTTTTCTCCCAACGGCGACAACATTAACGATATTTTCAAGGTGAAGGATAGCTACCAGAGCATCGTTTCTTTCAAAGGAATGATCTTCAATCGCTGGGGCAAAAAGCTGTTTGAATGGACCGACATCACGCAGGGATGGGACGGCAGGAGCAACGGCAACGATGTGCCCGATGGGGCTTACTTCCTCCATATTCAAGCTAAGGGAGCGGACGGCCGCAACTACAACATCCGAAAGACCATCAACCTGCTGCGTGGTTACCAAGAGGGAACAAGCGGCGTAACCCCATAAGGGGCAGAAACAGTAAAGAGCCAAATAGCTTTGAGAAACACAACGGGCGGACGATTCTGCCAAACAGCAAACTAAAACAAAGAGAAAACAATCCTAAGACATGGATCAACAAGATTGGATAGAAGTATGGGGCGCTCGCGTCCACAATCTGAAAAATATAGATGCGCGCATCCCGCGCCACTCTCTCAGTGTCATCACAGGCCTGAGCGGTTCGGGCAAGAGTTCGCTGGCTTTCGATACGCTGTACGCCGAAGGTCAGCGTCGTTATATTGAGACGTTCTCGGCTTATGCTCGCAATTTCCTCGACAATCTGGAACGCCCGGATGTGGACAAATCACGGGACTCAGCCCAGTTATCTCTATCGAACAGAAGACGACGAACAAGAATCCCCGCTCTACGGTGGGAACGGTGACGGAAATCTACGATTTTCTCCGTCTGCTCTTTGCACGAGCGGGTACAGCCTACTCTTATGTGAGTGGTGAGAAAATGGTGAAATATACGGAGGAGAAAGTAGTGGACCTTATCCTCGAACGCTACGAAGGGCACAAGGTGTATCTGCTTGCGCCGCTCGTGCGCAGCCGTAAGGGACACTATCGCGAACTCTTCGAGAGTGTCCGCAAAAAAGGGTTTTCTCACGGTACGCATAGATGGCGAACTGAAGGAGGTGGTGAGCGGCATGAAAGTGGACCGCTACAAAAATCACGACATAGAAGTGGTGGTGGACAAACTGGCGGTGCAAGAAAAGGATCGTGAGCGATTGGAAAAGAGCGTTCGCGCCACGATGCAGCAGGGACAAGGTCTCATCCAGGTATTGGACAACGCCACGAACGAAGCACGCTACTATTCCAAACTCTTGATGGATCCTGTTTCGGGTATCTCCTATCGTGAACCTGCTCCTAACAACTTCTCGTTCAACTCCGCACAAGGCGCTTGCCCGAAGTGTAAGGGACTGGGCTACATCAGTGTGATTGACCGCGAGAAAGTAGTGCCCAACCCGAAACTCAGTATTCGCGATGGCGGTCTGGCTCCGTTGGGAAAATACCGTAATGCACTTATATTCTGGGAAATAGAAGCGCTACTACTGAAATACGACTGCACACTAAAAACTCCCATCGAGGAGATTCCCGACGAGGCCATGGACGACATCTTCAACGGGACAACGGAGCGCTTACATATTCCAGGCTCCATCATGCATACAACGGACGACCATTATGTGGACTTCGATGGATTGGTGAAATACATCCGCCAAATGGCCGATGCGGAAATGACGGCAGCGGCACAGAGGTGGGCGGAGCAGTTCTCCCGTGAAGCTGTGTGCCCCACCTGCCACGGCCAGCGCCTCAACCAGGAGGCGCTCTCCTACCGCATCGACGGCAAGAACATTTCAGAACTGAGCCACATGGACATCAGTCAGCTCTACGAATGGCTGGATGGTGTAGAAGAACGCTTGGACACACGCAACGCCTCCATTGCGCACGAAATCTGCAAAGAACTACGCACGCGCCTCAAGTTCTTACTCAACGTGGGACTTGATTACCTCTCGCTGTCGCGCGCCACGATGACGCTGTCGGGCGGAGAGAGCCAACGCATCCGTTTGGCTACGCAAATCGGGTCGCAACTTGTCAATGTGCTCTACATCCTTGACGAACCGAGCATCGGTTTGCATCAGCGCGACAATGTGCGCTTGATTGATTCGCTGAAAGAGCTGCGCGATATCGGTAACACGGTAGTTGTCGTTGAACACGATAAGGATATGATGCTGGCGGCGGACTATATTGTGGACATGGGCCCACGCGCCGGTCGATTGGGAGGAGAAGTGGTTTACCAAGGTACACCGAAAGAAATGTTGCACCGCAACACCATGACAGCGGACTATCTGAACGGTCAACGCGCCATAGAAATTCCTGCTAAGCGCAGGAAAGGCAATGGAAAGACGCTGCGCCTCATCGGGGCGAAGGGTAACAACTTTGAAAGGCGTTAAAGTAGATTTTCCGCTGGGTACGCTAATCTGCGTAACGGGCGTTTCTGGTTCGGGAAAATCTACGCTCATCAACGATACGCTCCTACCTATCCTCTCACAACACTTCTACCGCTCTCTGCGCAACCCGCTGGAGTACGAAAAACTGGAGGGTATCGAGAATGTGGATAAGGTGGTGGCAGTGGATCAGAGTCCGCTGGGACGCACGCCACGCTCTAATCCGGCAACCTATACGGGTGTATTCTCCGACATTCGCAACTTATTCGTGGAACTGCCCGAGGCTAAGATGCGCGGCTACAAGCCGGGGCGTTTTTCCTTTAATGTGAAGGGCGGCCGCTGTGAAACATGTAAAGGCAATGGCTACAAAACCATCGAGATGAACTTCCTGCCGGATGTTTACGTGCCCTGCGAGGAGTGTCACGGTAAGAGATACAACCGCGAAACGCTCGAAGTGCGCTACAAGGGTAAGAGCATTGCCGACGTGCTGGACATGACGATCAACAACGCGGTGGAGTTCTTCGAGAACGTACCGACGATTCTGCACAAGATAAAGTGTTGCAGGATGTGGGCCTTGGATATATCAAACTGGGGCAGAGCAGCACGACGCTCTCTGGTGGCGAGAGTCAGCGTGTTAAACTGGCAACAGAATTGAGCAAGCGCGATACGGGGCAGACCATTTACATCCTCGATGAGCCTACTACGGGGCTTCATTTCGAGGACATCCGCGTGCTGCTTGATGTATTGAATCGCCTCGTGGAGCGTGGAAATACGGTCATCGTGATTGAGCACAACTTGGACGTTATCAAGGCAGCGGACTACCTCATAGACATGGGCCCCGATGGTGGCCGTGGCGGTGGCAGTGTAGTGGCTACCGGCACTCCCGAAAAAGTCGTGAAACAAGGTAAAGGGTACACCGCGAAGTTTCTGAAGGAGGAGTTGGAAAGCGGAAAAAAGGCGAATAAGAGCCAGTCCTAAAGGGAACACGAATTTCACGAATTTGGCGAATTTTTCGAATGATATTTATATCAGCAGGATTACGCTAATGTACGACTTTCTGCAATTTGGGGCGAAAACGCTTTCACTATAAAACGAAATACATATACACAAAAAAATGGAAACATTGCTTCTTCAGAAGGACGATAGAATCTATTGGAAAGAATGCTACCGAATAGTGGGAGCTGCAATGACTGTACACAGCATCTTAGGCTGTGGGTTCTTGGAAGGAGTATACCAAGAAGCCCTTTCCATTGAGATGAAAAAATGTGGAATTCCTTTTGAGGAGCAGAAAGAACTCCGAATAAACTATAATGGTATTACGCTTCAAACACTATGTAGCAGATTTTCTATGCTTCGATAAAATCATTGTAGAAATAAAGGCTACAAAGAATCTGGCACCAGAACACCATGCACAAGTTATGAATTATCTCAAAGCAACCAATAAAAATTGTGGACTCCTCATCAATTTTGGCGAAAGCTCCCTTGATTTCAAGAAAATCATCCATGGAATCATAAAATAAGAAGGTCCTATTTGGTAAAATTTATACAACTTCGTTATATTCGCAGAATACACCTCGTTTTATGACTTTAGAAAGAATGAAAACATTTATAATAAAATAAATTCGCTCCATTCGCCTAATTCGTAAAATTCGTGTTCCTTACCATTTCAGCAATTAAAATCAATTCAAAAATAAATACGTCACTTTTTACAACTTTAGAAAGAATGAAAACATTTATAATAAAATAAATTCGCTCCATTCGCCTAATTCGTAAAATTCGTGTTCCCTTACCATTTCAGCAATTAAAAATCAATTCAAAAATAATTACATCACTTTTTACAACTTTAGAAAGAATGAAAAACATTTATAATAAAAATAAATTCGCTCCATTCGCCTAATTCGTAAAAATTCGTGTTCCCTTACCATTTCAGCAACTAAAAATCAATTCAAAAATAAATACGTCACTTTTTACAACTTTAGAAAGAATGAAAACATTTATAATAAAATAAATTCGCTCCATTCGCCTAATTCGTAAAATTCGTATTCCCTTACCATTTCAGCAACTAAAAATCAATTCAATATAATTTCTAACCACAACAAAACAAAGTATGTTTGAAAATCAACCAAAAGGATTGTATGCGTTGGCTTTGGCCAACACAGGCGAGCGCTTCGGCTATTACACGATGCTTGCCATCTTCGCGCTTTTCATGCAGGCCAAGTTTGGATGGACAGAGTCAGAAGCAGGACAAGTCTACGCCATCTTCCTCGCTGTAGTGTATTTTGCTCCACTCCTCGGAGGTATGCTGGCCGACAAGATTGGCTACGGCAAGTGTGTCACCCTCGGTTTCGCCACTATGTTCCTTGGTTATCTCGGACTGGCTATCCCAACAGGCGCCGATGAAATGGGCAAAATTGCCATGTTTGCAGGTCTCGCTTGCGTGTCGCTAGGTACGGGTCTTTTCAAAGGTAATCTGCAAGTACTGGTAGGTAATCTTTACGATAGCCCGCAGTACGCATCCAGCCGCGATTCAGCTTTTAGCCTCTTCTATATGGCTATCAATCTCGGCTCTATGTTTGCCCCCTCAATGGCCAAATGGATTACGAATCTCTATTTAGGTCAGTATGGCTTCGTTTATGATGCAGCGAACCAAGATCCGGCTTATCTCAAGGCGTTATATGGTGCCTACGGTCTTTGCTTCGGTGTGGCTTGTATTTCGCTGATTTTCTCCGCCGTTGTGTACTTTGCCTTCCGCGGCTGGTTCAAACATGCTGACATCACAGCTAAACAAGCTAAGGAATCTAAGCAGGAAGTGGAAGAACTCACTCCGAAACAAACCAGAGATCGCATTGTTGCCCTCCTGCTTGTCTTCGGTGTGGTTATCTTCTTCTGGATGGCATTCCACCAGAACGGTTCTGCACTGACTTTCTTTGCTAAGAAATACACCAACCTCTCCGTATCTGGTTCGATGCGTATCTGGTTCAACATCTTCAGCTTGGCCTTGATTGCGCTTTCTGTGTACACAGGTATCGGTGTTTTCCAATCCAAACGGGAAAGAACAAGGTGCTATGCGGCGTTGTTACACTTCTGGCATGGGCTGGAGCTATCGCTCTCTTCATGAACATGGAAGATCCCACCATGTCGCAGCCGTCCGACTTCCAACAGTTCAACCCCTTCTTCGTCGTTGCACTGACACCCTTTAGCATGCTCTTCTTCGGTTTCTTGGCAAAGAAGGGACATGAGGTGAGCGCTCCCGCACGTATTGCTTTGGGTATGTTCGTGGCAGCAGTGGGCTTTGCTGTCATCACATTGGCATCTACCAACTTGATTTCTCCGATGGACTTGGGCGACAAGACACAAAGCATCCTCTCACCGAGCTGGCTGATTTCTACCTATTTCACCCTCACGCTGGCAGAGTTGTTACTTTCGCCCATGGGTATCTCCTTTGTGAGCAAGGTGGCTCCTCCCAAATACAAGGGTTTGATGATGGGCGGCTGGTTTGTGGCAACAGCCATTGGTAACTACCTAAGTTCTATCCCCTCAATGCTTTGGAACCGCATCCCACTGATGTACAACTGGGGCATTTTGATTGCACTCTGCCTTGTCAGTGCCCTCGTGATGTTCGCACTCTTGAAGAAACTCAACAAAATGACGGCTTAATGAATCTATTAGAGAATGCTGCCCACAAAGCAGCATCTCTTTCCGTCGTGCTTCTGTCATGAATCGCACGGAAGCATAAACTTATCTGTCCGCAAAGTCTGAATATAGGCTTTGCGGACATTTTTTTATAAAACACTTCACCAAATGGAGCTGTGGTGAAACATACGCTGGAGGAAAACAGAGAGAATACAGAAAGCGGTAAATACCCTTATTGCTTTTGAGAACACAATAAGGGCGTGAGCTGACATCCTTATTGTATATTCAAACGCTATAAGGAAAACTATAAGAAGATACGCTCCTCGCTAGTATTGCTCATCCCACTTGATTGCTTGTTCAGGGGGCTACTATCATGCAAAAAGGAAGGCGCATCAATGATGCGTCTCCTTTCTTAGAATGTATTTGTAAATACTATCTCTACAAGCTAAAGCTGTAGAGGGAGATAGGTATTTTTAGTTTTCTTCTTCGTTCCAGTCTTCGCTATTCCATGAACCATGCTGACGAGTGAGCTGGGGACCACCTACTTCATTATTCGCAGAGATCATCAGACTTGTTTCTACGAAAATACTGTATTCAACAGATGCTGGTTTGATATATACTTTCATATTCTTTATAAGATTTAGCTATTTATAGTTCTTACTTAACGAGGACCTTCTTACCATTGATGATATAGAGGCCCTTTGTGCGCTCTGAACGCGGCGACCTTGGAGGTCGTAAACCTGAGAAGCTGCGTTATTAGCTGTTGCGTTCTGGATGCCTGTAGTAGTATTTCCATTGAAGAGGTACGCGCGCACGCCACTTGCTGCGGGGAGGGCGAGATAAGCCTTATGAGCACCATTGGTGAAAGCGGCACCATCAGCAGCACCATAATAGAAACCTACAGAATTAGCATCGCCAGCCTTATTCAAAGAGAGCTTATAGTAAACAGCACCACCAGTTGTCAGTGTAGCTTCGTCAGAACCCTTGAGAAGGTTGTCTGTATCTACATCGCCAGCGTTCTGAGAAGCGGCAAAAGTATATTCGCCAGGAGCAGCTTTGAGCACTACGCCTGTAGCAGCAGGAATTGTTTCACCAGCATTGTAAAGATAGCTTTCGTCCAACTTGCCGTTTGTAACTTTATAAGTGTATGCATATACATTTTCAGGAACAACGAGTGCACGATCGCTATAATAGAGAGTTGCATAACCTGTTGCGCCGATGTTCACCTTAACATCACGACTCTCCGCTGAAGCAGGTGCATAGTAAACAATCTTTGAAACCTGAATAACACCATTTTTATTAGCCTTCTTGCAATCAAAAACAAGTCGATAGTAAGCATTAGCTTGGGGCGCGGAAATAGCGAATTCCAAATTTCCCTTCTTTAGGTCTGAAGCAGGAGCTTTTATGGTCGTTGGACTAGTAAATGAGTTGTCATTAGAAATTTGCAACTGAATATTTTTAACTAATTTCGTAGTGATCTTATCAATAGTTACAACAACTTTAGTTAATGCTTTTTTATAGGCAGTACCAGTAGTAATGGTTGCTTTACTCTCTGCCTTGTGTGAACCACATCTAACATACTTCCATGCTTTACTATAATTACTAAAAGCAAACATTTCCCAAGTATCATCACTAAATGTAGCCGTCCACTTTTGATCGTACTGATCACAAGATTCCATTTCTGCCTGCGCAAAATCAAGCGTTTTGTACGCTACCTCCTGCGCATTAGCACTCACTCCAACGAGGCTCAAAAGAGCTACGAGGAGCATCATCTTCAAGTTGTAAAACTTCTTCATAATTGGTTTTATTTATTAGGTTTGAATAGTTTCCTTTTATTCCAACTAAACGAGTTATCTGAAAATATTATAGCATTATCTGAATGCAAAAGTAAGCAATTATTTCAGACAAGCACAACATTTTTTAAGAGTTTACAGTTTATGTCCTTACTTTCATAGCTTTAGGTGAACATTTTGATATTTTCCGCTCACTACACACGCCTTCTTTTGTACTAAAAGCAGGTATAAAAAAGTAGCCACAAACGCTACACTTTCTCAGGTGTAATGTTTGTGGCTACAAATAGCCTTAAAGAGTTATTGGGTCTTTACTTTACAAAGACTTTCTTACCGTTCACGATATACAAACCTTGCTGTACTTTCTCCACGCGGCGACCTTGGAGGTCGTAAACTACGGGAGCTTCAGTTTCAGCAGGAGAGATTTCCGGAGTATCAATGCTCGTGTAAGTCCAGTTATCGTTAGAACCCTTACGATTCAGATAGAAGCGATTCACGTTGAACATTGTGTAACCACTCGTGTTGCAGAGCAAACCGAGAGAAACTTCTGTTTCTTCTGGCAAACGGAAATTGACTTCCATATTGTGCAAACCTGTAGAGGCGATAGCCTTCTGCAACTGCTTAGCATCGGGCAGACTTGCGCCCTTGTTAACAACGAGGTAAGAACCATTAACGCCAGTGAAGTCGTGAGGAATCATACCGAACGTGTAGTAGCCAGCCGGCAGCGTGATGGTTTGATAGAGCTTCAGATTCTTTGCTGAGTCGGCGAAAGCAAGTGCACCTGTCATGAGAGAGAGGACATCATTCTGCTCACGGTCAACAAAGAAGCTCATCTTAACATCGCCCACAGTGGCAACATTTTCTTGTTGCCAGCCAGAACGCTGCGTACCAATTTCAAGACCTGCAAAGCGTGAGCCGTAAGCCTTATTGATTGTTTCGCTCGTATAGAAGAACGGACGCTTGTAGTTAGTGAGATACTTTTCAGTGATTTCTTGAACGCCATTCTTAGAGAGGCAGAAAGCACCGAGAGAGTTGCTCCAAGCATCGCCATCAGGACCGAAGCCTACACGCTTACCTGTGTGAGCACCGCTAGCGGCATCTTCCACATCGCCACCACTCTGGTTGAACTGATAGTAGAGCACCAGGTTGTGGTCGCGCTCTGCATCAGCCACCTTCTTAATACTCTGATTAGAGAGTGCGTGCAACTGTTCCTTCGTGAGAGCGGAGTTCCAAATACGGAATTCATCGAGAATACCCTTCATAGGAGCTTCTGCGCTACCAAGGCGGAACTTAGCGGGGAGGTTCTGACGGAGATTGACGTTGCCAATCTTGATCTGCTCGATGAGCTGACAGTCGCGATAGAGGTTGCAATATTCTCCGCTGAAAACAAAGGCATAGTGGTGCCATTCGCCTACACGATAGAAGTTAGCGCAAGAGGTGTAGTGCTTGTCACCGATGGTGAGGAGCACACTACCATTATAGAGTGCGCGCGTGTAGAAATTCTGGTCGCCCACCTGGTTGTTGTAAGTTGAAACAGGTTGTGCATTAAACCAGTAGTCGATAGTGATATCGTTATTGCCAGTCGTTGGCAGCGGATTATCGAAGCTAACATATTCAGAAGCAGCCCCCCTTGAAGTTGAGACCCGTCTTAGGATCTTCGTTGCTCACTTCCACTGCATTGCGGAGTGTGTAAGTACCCCAACCGCAATCGTTACCAGCGTCGAGACGGATGTCGTAGCGACCAGGCTCAGTGAAGCGATAGCCGCGGAGCGTTCCTTCATGAACGATCACTGTATCAGCAGAAGAGATTTCCCAGTGCCATTGCGTTGGGTCGTGCTGTGAACGGTCGGTCAGACGCACATAAGTGTTACGACGAACAGCACCCTTCTCTACTTCAAAGTTTACAATCGGGTGGAGGTTCAGAACATTGATTCTATGAACACATTCCGTAGAACCTGCACCATTCGTAACAGTCAGTTTCACGTCATAAACGCCAGGAGTCTTATAAGTAGTGGAGAAGTGCTGAGAGGTTGACGCATTCTTGTCAGCTCCCTCTGTTGTCCACGCATACTTAACGCCTTCGAGAGGAGAAGACTGGTTGACAAAAGTCACAGGCGTATTGATGTAAACCTCCTCAGGACCGAAGAAGTTAGCTTTCGGAAGATCCTGAGAAACAACGGTTACGTTCTTAGTGAGAGAGTCGGCTTTACCTGTAGCGTCCTCAACGCGGAGAGAAACCGTCTTCTCACCAGCAGTTTGGAAGATTACTGAAGGCTCAGGAGTATTGTAGTTAGTGGTCTTACTACCGTCTTTCACTGTCCAGTTGAATTTCACAGCATTACCTGCTGATTCATTGACGAGCTGTACAGCAGCATTGCTATATACAGTACCTTGAGGGAAGGAGAAATCGGCTTTGAGTGTACGCTTATCTTTGCAATTGGTATTAAGCAAACGTAATGGTGTCTTGCCAATCAGCTCAATCACGTGGTTGTTTGCCTTATCGGTGAGTGCTTGATCAGCTGGCTCGTCCATTGTTACTTCAGCCAAGAGTCCAGGTTCGGTTGCGGGGTTCGCAATCTGCGTGTACATATATTGCTGAATCTGTGTTTGTGAACGAGCGGTGCTCCAAACGCGAACTTCATTGAGTTCACCGCGGATACCTTCATTACCATCACGACCTACAACAAAGTCGCCGAAGCCTCCAAGACCTTCTTTAGGTCCTGCCACCTCGCCTTGCTTAACGCCATTGATATAAGCTGTAGCCTTCTTGCCGTCGATAACAATGGCGATGTGCTTCCAACCATTGGGCAGAAGCGTGCTGCGACGCGTTGTTGCCTTGTTGTTATTGTCCCAACCAAAGACTACTTGACCCTGAGCATTGCCACAGATGAGGAAGTCGCCCCATCCTGGACCCACTTGCTGACCATTTTCTACACAGTCGATAGGTCTGAGCCAGTATTCAATAGTTGCTTGTTTGTATGTCTTCTTGAAGAGATCCTTGATGCGGATGCCACCTCCGAAGAACTTACGCGTGAAGTCGGCAGTAGCCGTAGTGCCGTGGAAGTCAGTAGGCGTAGCATCCACGCGAGCGGAAGCCATTGCCACACCTTCGTTGTCATAGATAGCTTCTACAGCATAGTTGCCACTTGCTGCTGCTGAAGCTGTGTGAACATCCTTGCCCACTGTTGACATCAGCACGCCATCTTTGTAAATCTTATAGCCTGTGAGCGCATAAGTACATGTTTCGGGATCGTCCCAAGTGAGTTGGTTGTTAGCGTAAACCACATTGCGCGGTTTAGCTATAAACTCGCCAGGCACAGAGAAAGAGATGATAGTGCGTTCGCCCTGTGTTTTGATATCCACGCCGTTGCCGAGGGGGAATGGGATTTCGATACCGGGTTCGCCATGGGTATAATCCATCAGCGAAACGGCTTCTACTTTACCCACACCATTAGCCGTGCTCTTGGAATCGATAACAAAGAAGTATTTAGCGGGTTTAGAGGGGGGTCGAGCACACCGGAGAGGTCTGTTATGTCATAGCCAAACTCCATTGCTTCTTTGTGGACACCATCTGCCCAACGGCCCAACATCGGAGTTTCTGCATCTACTCCGTCGCCATCGCCATCACCAGCATAGTTGAAATGCTCCATCTGGATTTCCTGTTCAGGCACAGTGGCTGAGGTGTCGGCTGCGATACCGGCTTTCAAGCTCAACTCACTACGCTTGGAGTAAGCCATACGGATTTTGAGAGTCTTGAGCGGGCGATAGTTCTTACGAACGTAATAAATCTCGGGCTTATAGTAGCCTCCGCTTGTCCCAACAGGAACAGCGTGCTTATAAGGGCAGTAGATGAAACCGTTGTTAGCCCACCAAGGACTCCAACTGTTGACGATAATCCATGCGCCAACTTCGTCCTTGTCCTTTTCGCCCGCTATACCGTTGCCGTCGAGGTCGAACTCAATGCGGTCGTCGTAGCCCACAATGGTAAGAGCGTGGTCCACTTGCTTACCCCAACTCTTGACAAACTGCTTACCAGCAACACCGATACTTTTGTTTTTTTCTGTGTACGGAATAGGTTTCCAGTCGCCACCGCTGGCCACACCGATACCGCAGATACCACCACGTCCCTCAAAGTCGGGGTCGCCATTGTGGTTCCAGAGCCAGTTTTTCACAGCCTCACGACCTTCTTCTGTTTCAACAGAGAGGGAAATTGGCTGAGCGGCTAATGCGGTTGTGCATGGCTTCAAACCATTTGTCGTAGCCTTGCATCCAACCGAAATCATTGCTTTCGCAAACTTGATTACCAAAAAGGCGAGAATAGGTATTACCACCATAAGTCACAGAATTGGGGATACCATTGGCGCGTGCCATTCCTTCCTTACCGGAATTGGAATTGGTAAGCAGCCAAGTGAAGTGGGTGGGATACTGGTTCTCGGGCTTTTTGCCGTCTGCATTCCTATAAGCGTTGATCTCATAGGTGAACATGTAATAAATACGAGAGGCCGAACCACATGAACCGCCGTCCTGATTGACAACGGGAGGGAAACAACGAGATTCCCCGTTATTCACATGATCGGGTCGCTGAGTAGGTCCTCTACGCGCGCGCAAAGTAGGGTCAGCTTTCGTTACGGCAGTGTAGTCTGGATACTTCGTATAGTCCACATCTTGTGCAACTGCCGAAAGTGAAAGACTTGCTCCTGCCAGCACTAATAAGTGCTTGGAGATTTGTTTCATAGGTAATTATTTGTGTAGTATTGCTTTCTCGGGGTGCTAAAATACAGATTATAGGCAGAAAAAACAAGCAATAATAAGCTTTTTCGAATATATACAAAGAGTTAGCCCCTTAACTTCTAAAAAAAATAAAATGTTCATAAAAGCAGTGAGGGCTTCGCAACGGCTTCCCAAGCGGCTGCAAGCCATAATCATGTAGAAGCAAACTAAAAATACAATAAGGATATCAGCTGACAGCCTTATTCTGTCAGCCGACGCCCTTATTGTATTCTCAAACGCAATAAGGATATTTACGATGGTGCATATTGTAGTACTGCGCCTCTGTTAAATCTTTTTTTTCAGAAACTCCAAGGAAAGATTCTTTGTAAGGTTGTTCTTTGATTTTAACAGACGACTGTGCTCGAGCATTAACAAACGCTCGAGTGGGAGAAAATGTGCTAAACATTTTCCGAGAGAGGAGGCTTCACAGAAAGGAAACAAAAAAGGCCGCCCACATTGGGGCGACCTTCTGAAAGTTATAGAGATGTCTCGAATTACTTAACGAGAACCTTCTTACCGTTGATGATGTAGAGACCCTTCTGAGCCTTCTGAACTTCACGACCCTGGAGATCATAGATCTTACCAGACTTCACAACGTTGAGCACTGCGCTATTGATACCAGTTACGAGATCTGGGTCAATGTTTACAGAGTAGTCACCGTTTCCAGTGAACTCACCGAGGTTAGTGAAGTAACCATCGTTAGCGCGGCTAGTTGCGTCCTTCTCAGCCTTGAGGAAGGTAGTACCCTGTGCGTTGAGAACAACAGCCGTTGCAGGAAGAGCAACAGGAGCCAAAGTACCAGCGAATGCAGCACCAGTCGTAGCATTCGTATAAGTAACCGGAGTCAGCGTGTAGTTGATAGCCTCGAGAGAAGCAGCAGAGAGAGAAATCTCAACGCCTTCTTCACCTGCGTTAGGAACAACTAAGAGCGGAGTTCCAGCAGGAACAGAAGCAGAAACTTCAGCAAATTCCATTGTACCCTTTGTCTTGTTCAGACCGAGAGGCAAGTAGATCTTACCACCTTCAGGAGCGTCGAGAACGTCGAACGGAAGAGTAACAATAGCAGGTGAGGTCATATCCAGGAAGTATGCGCGGTTCCAGTCAGTAGCCTCTTCGAAGAAGAAAGCAGAGTTATCTGTACCAGAAGCAGAGTTCCAAGTAACAACAGTCTTAGTACCTGGTTTAGCATTAGCAAATACATTGTCAGCCTGAACGAAGTTGAACAAACCACCAACCTTAGCAGAACGCAGGTTCATAGCAGATGAATCTGCATCGAGGCGCATGAACATACCCATGTTGTTAGTTGGCTGAGTTGCCATATAAGTACCTGTTGCAGCATTCATGAAGCTATATGAGCTAGGACCATTCTTAACAGCCTTCCAGATGAAGTTCAGACGAGCACCATCAGAGAGGTGAGCATCCTTACCCTTAGAAGCATCGAAACCACCCCAGCGGATCTGAGCCTTGCTATTATCAGTAGTGTAAACGTAGTTGTTAGCAGCTTCACCAGAAGTAGCACACTTGATGTAGTAGTACTTGCCATCTTCAGGCATGTGCAACTTAGCGTTGAAAGCAGCAACAGCAGTATTGAGTTGTTCAGTGAGAGACTGAATCTGAGCAGCAGTCATCACATCGTCAGATACCTGGTTAGCAACAGCTTCTGCAGCGGCAGTGAGTTGTGCGCCAGCACCTACTTCGAAGAAACCGAGACCTTCGCCTTCAGCAGCAGCAGCAGCCTGAGCCTTTGCTTCAGCAATAGCGCTGGTCAACTTAGACTTGTTAGGAACAGCAGCAACATAAGCATCGTAAGCAGCCTTGAGGGCATCATACTGAGCCTGAGTAACAGCAGTGCCTGCATTGATGAGAGCCAAAGCAGCAGTCATCTGATTGTTCAGATTGTTCTTAGCAGTAGCGTCGAGAACACTATTGATTGACTTAGCAGCATCTACAGTTGCGCCGTCATAGATACGGAGCTCACCGATATGGAAGAAGTCATAACCATTCAAAGACTGAGAACCAGTGGACTCAAGACAAACGATGCGGAAGAACTTGTAAGCAGCAGAGAGGTTTGCACCTACGAGTGCTACAGCGTTCTTTACAGTATCGTTACCTACTACACCTGTGCGGTTGTAGTTAACACCGAATACGCCAGCATCAGTCCAACCTGCAGTAGTATCGTTAGAAACTTCGAGACGGAAGCTTCTCAAGTGGTTGTAGCTAGCATTGGTACGCTTAGCGAACTGGAAGAGCGGATTCTGGATTGCAGAAGGCAACTCAACCTGCAAGTAGTGAGGTTCAGCAATAGTACCCTTCCAAGCTGTGTGGAAGTACCAGTTGTTATTGCCCTGGCTAGAAGCGGCAGTAGCAATACCGTCGATGAGACCTTCAAAAGTACCTTCGCTTGCTTCCTTAGCATTAGAAGAGAACTGAGAAGCATCTGTTGCGCTACCTGGGTCGTCGAACATAATAGTAGAACCATCAGCAGAGAGGTTCTGACCAGAAGAGAGCTTATAGAAGTTGTTGTCAGTGTAAGCAGCAGCTGCATTGTTGTAAAGCTTCTTGAAGTTAACGTTCAGCTGAGCCTGAGCAACGCTGTCGTTATAAGCCTTAACTTGAGATTCGAGAGCTGTGATGACAGCATCAGCAACGGGGATGATTGTCCAAGCAGATGCTTCGGCAGCAGCTTCCCAACCTACGATACGGCCCTTACCAGAGCCGCCCTCTTCGTGGAGGAAACCATGAGTACCAGTATTAACGGGACCGATAGCAAACTTAGAAGCGTCGAGCGTGCTAGAAACGAACTTGTAAGCAGGTGCGTTTTCAGCAACAGTTTGAACCAATGTAGAAGTTTGTACATTAGAAGCATAGTTCTTTGACAAGAAGTTCTGAACACGATAAGTGTCTTTGTCTTCAGCAGCAGAAACCTTCCAGATGTAAGCAGCATCAGCAATGGTATACGTTGTAGGAACTTCCCAGTTCATCCAATAGAGAGCCTTGCCCTTTTCGTAGATACCAGCAGAAGCACCACGGCCTGTGCTAGTGAATACGTAGTAACCAGCCTTCATCGGAATACGGGCAGCGATATAAGCTTCGTAAGCGGTCTTGAGTTCAGCAGCTTTCTGCTCGCAAGCAGTAGCATCGGTTGCACCGTTGTTGAGCTGGTTAACAGCAGCATCGTAAGCAGCCTTCATAGCATTCTGCTGTGCTTCAGAAACACAACCTACATTTTCACCCGTAGGATAGATCTCGCTAGTACCACTTGGGAAGAGGTCAGTGATTACAGCCTCGAGGAGAGAACTACCAGCCTTAGCCGTTACAGTGTAAACGTACCAAGTGTTTGTGTCCTGGTAACCCCAGAAAGCAGCAGTCTTAGCATCTGGCCACCAAGGAGAGAAGTAAACCTCGTTATTAGCATTGATAGGCTTGTTAGCGTAGTCAACGTTGGTGAAGATGTAAGCACCTTCAGGCTTTACTTTGTTGTAGTGAGCTGAGTCATAAACAGCTGTAGTTGTTACATCAGCGTCAGAAGGAACTGTCTCGCCTTTGTAATAGAAGTTCTCGGGATGCTTAGCATAGAAGCGGAAAGCTTTGGCAGTAGAAGAAACATACTCAACGCCACTAGCGTACTGAGGATCTTCCAGATACTTGCCCGTGTTAACCTGCTTCAGGTAGTAAGTCATCACGCCTTTAGAGTCAGCACCTGCCTCTTCGAATGCGTAAACAGCATTCTCGCCAGCAGTTGCAGACTTCACCGAACCACTGAGGTAGTTAGGTGTACCCGCACTAGCAGTATGAAGCACTACTTGCTGTCCCGGAGTGATTTCGGTCACGAACTCGCGGTTCTCAAAACCTGGGACGTCGTAATACTTCTGCGCCTGTGCGCTCACGGCACCAACAGCAAACAGCACTGCAGATGCCAGAAAAGTATAGACTTTTCTCATAAGTTTGTAATTAAAGTTAGATTAGATATGAATAGTAAATAATGTCCTTTTTAGTTGTCATGCTTTTTACACTTTTCGCGACAAAAATAAATAATAAGATTAGTAAAAACAAACTTTTTTTCTTTATTATTTGCAAAGTCGACACAACAATGCTCAGCTTACGTTTAACAATTATTGAAATAGAAATGTGGCTCAAAACCATAGACTCTCGCACAACGGCGCTCCACCAGAGCCTTACTGACCTTATTTTCTGCGCATTTCAGAAATCAATCACTTTGAAGTGGGTATGCCTTTCAATATTTTAGAAAAACAGAGGTGTAGGATATACAACTACTTCATTATATATAAAGGAATAGCTATAGGGGCTGTTGATAGGAAACAGGAAGAAATCCACGAAAAGCCTTATTCTGCTCTCGGATTTGTCCCCACAAAAACATTCCCCATACGCGAGTGCGGCGGCACAACGTAGGGGGAATGAAATATGTGTATGAGACGGCGGACTCAGCAGAGCCTTACGCCATCGAGTGGAACTTATCGGATTTTCTCGATGAGCTCTTCAACGGTGAGCGAAGTCTGTTCGCCCGTGAGCATATTCTTCAGCGCCACTTTCTTCTCCTGCATTTCCGTTTCTCCACAAAGGGCCACAAAGGGGATTTGCTGGGCGTTGGCGTAGCTCATCTGCTTCTTCATCTTCACACTGTCGGGGTAAACTTCCGTAGAAATACCGGCAGCGCGCGTTTGACGGGCAAGACTCATGCAATATGCCGCCTCTTGTTCACCAAAATTGATAAACAAAAGTTGCGCTCCTTGTGCCGTATCCTCGGGATAGAGTTCGAGCTGATTGAGTACGTCATAGATGCGGTCGGCACCAAAGCTGATGCCCACGCCGCTAAGGCCTGGCATACCGAAGATACCCGTAAGGTTGTCGTAGCGGCCTCCGCCTGTGATTGAACCTATTTCCACATCGAGCGCCTTCACTTCGAAGATGCAGCCAGTGTAGTAGTTCAAACCGCGCGCCAAGTGAGATCGAGGTCAATCTGATTGACCAGTTCGCCCAGATTATTGAGCACAAACTCCACTTCTGCAACGCCTTTGAGTCCGACCTCTGAACTTGCCAACACCTCACGCATCGTTGCGATTTTCTCCGCATTTGTTCCGCTGAGACTGATGATGGGTTGCAGTTTCTCAACGGCCTCTTGTGTCAGACCATTGGCGAGCAATTCGGCATTCACATTGTCGAGACCAATCTTATCGAGTTTGTCGATGGCCACGGTTATATCTACAATTTTCTCGGCTTCGCCAATCACTTCGGCAATACCGGAAAGAATCTTGCGGTTATTGATTTTGATAGCCACACGTATGCCAAAGCGGTGGAACACCTCGTCTATGATCTGCATCAGCTCCACTTCGTTGAGCAGGCTGTCGGAGCCAACCACGTCGGCATCACACTGATAGAACTCTCTGTATCTACCTTTCTGCGGACGGTCAGCACGCCACACGGGTTGAATCTGATAGCGCTTAAAAGGCATCTGCAATTCCTCGCGGTGCTGCACCACGAAGCGAGCAAAAGGCACTGTCAAGTCGTAGCGAAGTCCTTTCTCACAGAACTTAGCAGCCAGGTGTCCAATGTTGTGTTCCTCTAATTCAGCCGGAGTCGTTTTGCTCATGAAATCGCCCGAATTGAGGATTTTGAAGAGAAGTTTGTCCCCCTCTTCTCCATATTTGCCCATCAGCGTGGAAAGGTTCTCCATGGCTGGCGTCTCAATCTGACGGAAACCATACAGTGCATACACATCGCGAATCGTATTAAAGATATAGTTGCGCTTGGCCATCTCAATGGGAGAGAAGTCGCGCGTACCTTTAGGAATGCTTGGTTTTGCCATAAATCTAAGTTGTTTTATGGTGCAAAAATAGTGTAAAATCAGAGAATTAGAACTACGACAGATAGAAAAAGCACTCCCCCACTCATTTGGTTCGCACGAATACTTCTCCAAATACTGATTTATTCACAAGAAAAGATTTGTCAACAAAAGTCTTATTTTTCGACAGCGAGAATCGCGCGAAATCGAGAAAGAACACGTACGATTGCCGCAAAGACTTTTAGAAAACATGGTTTTTATAAGGTTGTTCGTGGGCAGAATAAGGCTATCGGCTGACCTCCTTATCCTGCCAGCTGAAGCAATAAAGATATTCTCCAGCACTATAAGGAAACCTACGGGCAAATCCCAACTTGTGGAGCAAAAAAACAGTGGTTTTCTTCCAAAAAAAGCGTTTTCACCCCATTTTTTCTGAAAAATCGTCAGGTTTTTCCCTCCCATTTTTCGGCAACTATGGATTTCCGAGAATTTTCGACAGTATCGACCATTTTTCCGCTCAAAGAGTGTTGTCAACAAAAGGACACTTTTTCGCCTACGTTTCCACACCTCTTCATTCATAAAGTTTGCATTGATTTTAGGCACACTTTATGCTTTTAGCCGTTTTCTGCATAACTTTGCAGAAAGAACAAATAAGACTAAAAACATGATAGAACAAACTCCCGTTCTGCTGCTGACAGGCTACCTGGGCAGCGGAAAAACCACACTCGTCAACCGCATCCTGACGAACAGCAACGGCATCAAATTTGCCGTAATAGTAAACGATATCGGCGAAGTAAACATCGACGCCAGCCTCATTGAGAAAGGCGGCATCGTGGGCAAGAAGGACGACAGCCTTGTGGCTCTTCAGAATGGTTGCATCTGCTGCACGCTGAAGACGGACCTGATGGAACAAGTTCACGACATTACGAGCCTGAAGAAATTCGACTACATAGTGATTGAGGCCAGCGGTGTTTGTGAGCCGGCTCCTATCGCACAAACACTTTGCAGTATTCCCACCATGTATCCAGCCATGGTTAAGGACGGTATTGCTCGTCTGGATTGCATTGCTACCGTTGTGGATGCACTTCGCCTGCGCGATGAGTTCAACAGCGGGGAGGACTTGCAGCGCAAAAACATCGATGAGGAAGATATCACCAATCTCGTGATTCAGCAAGTGGAATTCTGCAATATAATTCTTCTCAACAAAGCCTCGAAAGTGAAGCCGGAGGAATTGGCAAATCAAGGAGATTCTGCGTGCATTACAACCGAAAGCAGAAATCATTGAGTGCGACTACGGCAATGTTGACCTCAACAAATTGCTCAATACTCAGCTCTTCAACTTCAAAACAGTGGCCTCTTCTGCCACTTGGTTGGCCGAACTGGAGAAGCCGCAAGAGGAGCACCACGAGGGAGAAGAGGAGCACGAGCACCATCACCACGAAGAGGAGCACCATCATGAGGAGCACGAGCACCATCATGACCATTGCCACCACCATCATCACCACCACGACCACGAAGGTGGTGAAACGGAAGAATACGGCATTGGCACATACGTCTACTATCGTCGTCAGCCGTTCGAGTTGTCGCTCTTCGACGACTTTGTGGCGCGCCATTGGCCCAAGGGTATCATCCGCGCCAAGGGTATTTGCTGGTTCCGCGACGAACGCAATATTTGCTATGTGTTTGAACAAGCGGGCAAGCAAGTAGGGTTGAGCAGCATCGGACAATGGTATGCCACGATGCCCGAGGACGAATTGCGCGACATGATGGATCGCGAGCCGGGTCTGCGCCGCGACTGGGACGAGAAGTATGGCGACCGTATGCAAAAAATTGTCTTTATCGGTCAGCACCTCGACCGCGAGGAAATTGACCGCTTATTGGATAAATGCCTCGTGAAGGAATAAACACACGGACGAGTATAGAAATATCCCCGAAAGTTGAGCAGTTGCCAACTTTCGGGGATATATTTATAAGTAGGATGATTCTATCTTAAACTACTTCACCACAACTTTCTTGCCATTGATGATGTAGAGGCCCTTCTGTGCCTTCAGCACGCGACGGCCTTGGAGATCATAGATGACAGCATTCTGCTGAGGAACAACAGTCTGCGTAATGCCTGTAACGGTGAATCCTTCAACTGGAACAGAATACTCAGCCTTGGCAGTCAGCATAGGAACTGTGAAGTCAAGATAGGCAGAGTTAGCACCCAGAACGTCTTCGCTCGTTGCAACAATAATCTTGCCTTTGCTAAACAAACCATATCCAGCCTTCATCGGCGTTCTGTCGAGCGTACCACAAAGACCATTCACGGAATGACCTTCATAGCTATAGTTGAAGTCCTTGAGAGAAGTAGCCGTTGGGAAGAAGTTGGCACCATACAAGTTTTCGTTGATCACTACGATAAACGGAGTGCCCGCTGGGATTCTATCCGTAGCAGCATACGCCGTAAGCTCGAGCGTTGTTGTCTCACCTTCTTTGAAGAGACCTGCCACCTTGTAGAGCGTACCTTCATCGCCGATAGAAGCTTCAACCTCATAAGGTAATGTGCAAGGCGTTGGGCGTTGTGCCGTAAAGCCTAAGAAAGAACTTTCACCCCATGCAGTGGCTTTTTCGATAGTGAAATAAGAGTCAGCACTTGAACCGTTGTCTGAGAAAACTATATCGCCACGAGTGTAGAAGCGGAGATATGTTCCAACACCTAAGTTCATCTGGAAGCTGGAAGCCTTTGGCGCACCTTCCAACAAGAGGTTGATAGGAGTTTCTGAACCAGGGGCAGCCAAACGAAGGTCGTTTTCTTTAGAAGAAGCCTTGGTGGTGCGACCTGCCATATAGAGACCTGTACCGATGTTCTTGAAAGAATAAGAGCCGTCAGCATTAGCTGTTACCAGCCACATATAGTTGAGACGATTGTTCAGGTTGGCATCTTCGCCATCTTCAGCAGAGTAGCCGCCCCAACGCAATGTTGACTGCGTACTGTTGCTTCCTGCATAAACAAACTGCTTGTTGACAGAAGCCGTAGTAGAGTTGGCGCGGAAGAATACGATGTCGCCCGTTGCAGGCTTGTGGAGCGCTGCATCAAAAGCCTTAGCGGCCTCAGCGAGTTGAGACTTAGCATTCTCGAGGAGTGCCATTGTTTTATAGTCGTCAACGTGGTTTGCAACTGCATCTAAAGCAGCTTGGAAAGTATCCTTAGCTCCAGCAGTGTATTCACCAAAGTTGTCGCCTTCGACAGCTGCATTAGCAAGAGTCTTCAACTTAGCAATCTCTGCCTTCAATGCTGCGGGATCGGGATAAACGGCCTTATAGGCTTCAAAAGCAGCCTTGAGAGCATCAACACCTGCCTGCGTTGCTGTTCCAGAAGCTATAGCTGTGGCAGCAGCATTGAGCTGGTCTACAAAATTCTTACGAACGGCTTGATCTACATTTTCAGCCAATGAGTGGTCTTTATCATACGCAGCTTCATAGATACGAAGTTCACCGAGATAGAAATAGAGATTACCTTTTGCACGAGCACTACCGAGATTACTCTCCACCTGCAAACGAACATAGCGATACTTCTCTCCATCTTTAAAGGCTACAGATGTACGACCAATATGGTTGGCGATTTTTGTACCATCGATAGTAGCAGAATCAGTGAAGGAGAAAGAAACCAAAGATTGTTCTACCCAATTGATCGAATCGTTAGAAGCGAAAACACGAACCTTTAAGGGCAAGCCGCCTGGATTGGCATTGTAACGCTTAGCATACTTCAGTGTGATTGCACCAACAGCTTTTTCAAGATCAGCTGTCAGACAGGCGTATTTAACATCGGGTAGCGCAACGCTCCAAGCCGTATGGAAGAATGTTTTTAAGTCGCCATCAACGAGACCAGCAATAGGACCTTCGCTCGGCTCTTGCGCATTAGTAGATAGTTGAGCAGCCTTTGTCACTAAACCATCAACCGTGGCAGGATAATCACCAACAGTGGCGGCGGAGCTATAGGCCAAACCTTTCTGATAGTATCCAGAAGCTTGTTCGTAGAGTTCTGTCAGATGCTTCTTAGCCTGTTCTTGCTCGAGAGCAGCCTGAAGGGCATCAACGTCTTCTTGAGAGATACGGAAAAGCTGCCAAGCTGAATTCTTATGAGAAGAATCCCAGAACACAACAGTATTAGCACCGCTCGTATTTGCATGAATCAGCATCTCAGAGCCTTGTGCCTGAAGTGCGAAGTAACCCTTTTGACCTGGGAAATTAAAGATCTCATAGATTTGGTTTTTCTCAGTGACCGTCGGAATAACGGTTGAAAAAGCATTGATAAAACCTGTATAATTACCTGTCAGGTAATTCTGGAGATAGAAATTATTGGGAGTACTATTAGCTGGAACAAGCTTCCATATATAGGCCATATCATTTGCTGTAGGATGCTCGGGACGTGTCCAAGACGCCTTATTAAAGTGCATCTCATTATTAGTTTCAAACATACCAGCAGCATCTCCGCTATTGTTCACAATGAAATAGTAGCCTTCAGTAAATGGGATAATGCTTGCGCGGGCTGCCTTGTAAGCTTTTTCTATGTCAACACAAGCTTTGTTACAAGCTTCCACATTGGTGCTTGACTCGTTGATGAGTTGTTGTGCACGTTCGAAAACTTCCTGCAAAGCGTCAAACTTATCTTGCGGGATATTACCAGGTTCAGAACCTGCCACAAACTCATCGTTAGTACCAGCAGGAAAGTATTGGTTAAAGACAGCTGAAAGCTTGTCAAGCCCCTTCACCTCTTCAACAGCATAGGCATACCAGCAATTGGCTTGACTCTGATTGGTGAAGCCAGTAGCTTTACCGGGAGCGGCAAACATCTGATAGTGGACAGATTTCGTTGGAGCGCCCCAATCAGAGAACGTAAAAATAAGAGCACCTGGATAAGAATCAAAAGTAACTGCTCCCCAATCTGCATCGGCAGGAACTGCGGCAGCATTAGCATAGTTTTCAGAAGTTCTCACATAGAAGGCTTCCGCATTACGCTGTGAAGCTTTCATAGTGAAGAATGCATAACCATCTTCATTCGTGCCGAGACCTAAATACTTGCCACTGGCAGGATTGAAGAGATAGTACTGGTTTGTAGCCTCATTGGCAACTTGAAATTCCCACACACCATTATCGGTAATTGCAGTCTTCAAATTCTCCGTAAGGGCTGTATCCAGCACGCAAGTAGATGAAGCACGGGCCGCCTGCAAGCAGACCTTCTGACCAGGGGTTATCGTCTTGAGATAATTACCCTCGCCAAACCCTACAGCCGAATAAACGGTCTGAGCACTAGCTACAATGCAGGCAAAAAACATTGCCAGCAGCATTGCAGTCCTCGAATAGAAATGTTTCATAGGGATAAGTGTTAGATATTGTTAGTAGTGTTTTGTTAGAGACTCTCTATTCTTAAATAGTCCCGTGGCAAATATAAAGATAGTTTTTTCATTATGCAACTATTCTTCACATTCTTCGCATTTTTTTATTTGTTTTCTTTGCCATATTACTTTCTAATTACAGCAGAGCCTTTTGGCGCGTATTTTGTCGTACAGTTTTTTATCTCTATTTTTTTGCATATAATATACATCTATATAAAATAAGTCATGCTCGAAATAAAAAATCTCCATGCAGAAGTGGAGGGAAAAGCTATTCTTAAAGGAGTAAACTTAACCATCAATGATGGTGAAGTCCACGTCCTTATGGGCCCGAATGGTTCTGGCAAGTCTACCTTGTCGAACGTACTGGTGGGCAACCCTAAATACGAAGTCACAGAAGGCAGCATCAGCTTCAATGGTAAGGACCTTTTAGCTATGAAGCCAGAAGACCGCGCCCATGAGGGCATTTTCATGTCGTTCCAAGCTCCTACAGAGATTCCGGGAGTTTCTATGACCAACTTCATGCGTGCCGCCGTCAATGCAAAACGCACCTATTTCGGTCAAGAGCCTATGAGCGCGAGCGATTTTCTTAAACTCTTGCGTGAGAAACGCAAACTCGTTGGACTCGATGCTCATTTCATGGGGCGTGGTGTGAACGAGGGCTTCAGTGGCGGTGAGCGCAAGCGCAACGAGATATTCCAAATGGCAGTACTCGAGCCCACTTTCAGTATTCTCGACGAGACTGACTCTGGGCTCGATGTTGACGCATTACGCATCGTGGCGGAGGGTTTTAATCAACTCCGCACGGAGAAGACGAGCGCCATGGTCATCACCCACTACCAGCGTATGCTCGACTATCTCAAGCCCGATTTCGTTCACGTTCTCGTCAACGGACGAGTTGTGCGTAGCGGCAGTGCCCAACTGGGTTACGACATCGAGGAGAAAGGTTTCGAATGGATTATTGAAGAAGCAGAAAAACAATGAGTGCCATCCAACAATATCTGGACTTATTCGCTTCGCAGCGTACTGTGATCGAGGATGGTTCCTGTCCGGTAATGAATGCAGAACGACAAACTGCTTTCGACAACTTGCAGCAGCACGGACTTCCTACACAGAAAGTGGAGCGTTATAAATACACCGACTTAGAAAAGGTTTTAGCACCCGACTATGGTTTGAATCTCAAACGGATTCCGCTAAGTGTTGATCCCTACGAGGCTTATCGTTGCAGCATTCCTAAAATGAGCGCCGATGTGGCTTACGTGGTCAACGACACTGTGGTTCCTGCAAAACTTTCTTTCAGAGAAAATGCAGAATTCATCAAACCCTACTACAATCGCTTGGCCACCCAGCAACGCGACGCTGTATCGGAGCTAAACACGATGCTGGCACAAGATGGGATTTTGATTCATATCCCTGCTGGTAAGAAACTGGAACGCCCGCTGCAAATAGTCAATGTCAGTGCGGCCACTATTGATTTCATGTCGAACCGCCGCGTTCTCATCGTGGCAGAAGAGGGAGCAGAAGGTACAATTCTCTTTTGTGACGAAAGCCCCACAGAGCAACGCAGTCTCACAACGCAAGTCGTTGAAATCTTTGCAGGGAAAAATTCAAAGCTGCATCTCTATTCGTTAGAAGAAACGGCCGACACGCATACGCACCTCAGCAATATGTACATAGAGCAGCAGGAGCGGAGCGAAGTAACTTTCAACGGCATGACTCTCCATAACGGCACAACGCGCAACTTGATGGACGTTCACCTCGTTGGGCGCCACGCCGCCATCAATGCTTATGGCGCAGTGATTGCAAACGCACAAGAACACGTGGACAATAATATCCTCATCGACCACAACGCCGAAGAGTGCACCAGCGACTTACTCTACAAATACGTACTCGATGACAAAAGCGTAGGCGCTTTTGCAGGAAAAGTTCTCGTTCAAGCAGGCGCACAAAAACGGCTTCTCAAGAAACTAACTCCAACCTTTGTGTCAGTCCGGAGGCCCGTGCTTATGCTCAACCTATGCTAGAAATCTACGCAGATGATGTGAAGTGTAATCACGGATCTACGGTTGGAAAACTCGATGAAAATGCACTTTTCTATATGCGACAGCGAGGTATTCCCGAACAGGAAGCTCGCCTATTGCTCCAACATGCTTTTATTAACGATGTTCTTCAACACGTCACGCTCGAGCCTTTGCGGGAACGCCTCTCCCATTTGGTTGAACTCCGTTTTCGCGGAGAGTTGCGTCATTGCGACGGCTGCAAGATGCAAGACATCTGTAATTAAACTTTTTTGTTTTAATGCCAATATAATGTGCTAATGTGCTAATGAGAAAATGTGCTAATGACCCTACGGGCTACAGCATTAGCACATTAGCACATTCCCACTTTTCTCACATTAGCACATTCCTCACATTAGCACATTAGCACATTTCCACATTCCCCACATTAGCACATTAAAGAAATGAATACATATCTTGATTCAAAAGTTCGGGCCGACTTTCCAATTCTCTCCCGAATGGTCTATAATCGTCCGTTGATTTATTTAGACAATGCGGCCACTACGCAAAAACCGCAGTGTGTCATTGATGCTATTTCAGAGGAATATCAGAGCGTGAACGCCAATGTTCACCGCGGCGTACACTACCTTTCCCAGAAAGCAACCGAACTTCACGAAAACGCTCGTGAGCGCGTTCGTCAGTTCATCAACGCCCGCTCCACATCAGAAATCCTCTTTACGCGCGGCACAACCGAAAGCCTCAACCTCATGGCCAGTTCCTACGGCGAGGCATTTTTGAAAGAAGGCGATGAAATCCTCATCAGCGAAATGGAACACCATTCCAATATTGTGCCGTGGCAAATGCTGTGTGAACGCAAAGGCTGCCGAATCAAAGTGATTCCCTTCAACGAGAGAGGAGAGATTGAGATGGAGAACTATGAAACTCTTCACCGAACACACGCGCCTCGTTTGCGTGGCTCATGTTAGCAACACGCTCGGAACGGTCAATCCTGTTAAAGAGATGGGGCGCATCGCTCATGCACACGGGGCACATATCCTCGTAGATGGCGCACAGAGTGTTCCCCATTTCAATGTAGATGTTCAAGATCTCGATTGCGATTTCCTCGCCTTTAGTGGTCACAAAGTTTACGGCCCTACCGGCATTGGCGTTCTCTACGGTCGCGAATCGCTATTGGGAGCAGATGCCGCCCTATCAAGGCGGTGGAGAAATGATTAGCCGCGTAACGTTCGAACACACCACTTACGAGAAACTCCCCTACAAATTTGAAGCAGGCACGCCCGACTATGTCGGCTCGCACGCCTTGGCCGTTGCGCTCGACTATGTCGACTCTATCGGCATGGACAAGATTCATGCTCACGAACAAGCCCTCACGCGCTATGCTATGCAGCAAATGAGCCAAATTGACGGTATTCGCCTCTACGGCACCAGCGAGGGGAAAGATGCCGTTGTGGCGTTCAACGTGGGCGACATTCACCCGCTCGACATCGGTACCCTACTCGACCGCCTCGGCATCGCTATCCGCACAGGGCATCACTGTGCACAACCCGTCATGGAGCATTATGGCGTGGAAGGAATGTGCCGCGCCAGTTTCGCCCTCTATAGCACACAGTCCGAAGTGGATACACTCATAGCGGGCATCGAAAGAGTAAGAAAAATGTTTTAACCGCAGCCCTGCTGCACAACACATCATACTATTATGTTACTCACTACAACTCCAACGATTGAAGGACACACTATCCAGCAGTATTTAGGTATCGTAACCTCAGAAACCATTATTGGCGCAAATGTTGTGCGCGATTTCTTCGCCGGTTTACGCGATTTCTTCGGTGGCCGCGCAGGTTCTTACGAAGAGGTGCTCAAGGAAGGCAAAGAAACAGCCCTACAAGAAATCCGCGAACGTGCCGCCGCCATGGGAGCTAACGCTGTTGTAGGCATCGATCTCGACTACGAAACCGTAGGTGCTAAGGGTTCTATGCTGATGGTGGTATGCTCTGGCACTGCCGTACGCGTAGAATAATTTCCTTTTCTTATCCACAGATCTTCCGCGACCAACCAGGCACGATGCGTTCGCGCCCTCTTGGCTCGCGGTTTCTTTTGAAAAACAAATCCATGCTTGCTTCTCATTTCAGCACATATCCTCTCGAGGCCGGTTGCGATGAAGCCGGTCGTGGCTGTCTGGCGGGTAGCGTTTATGCCGCGGCAGTCATTCTCCCCGAGGACTACCACAACGAAGGACTCAACGATTCTAAGCAGCTCTCCGCCCACAAGCGCTACCGATTGCGTGAAGAAATAGAGCGCGACGCTATAGCCTGGGCAATCGGCATTGTCACACCGCAGGAAATCGACCGTATCAACATTCTCCAGGCTTCTATTCTGGCTATGCACCGCGCCCTGGATCAACTACAAGTACGTCCTGAATTTATCATCGTAGACGGCAACAAATTTTTCCCCTACGGCACTACGCCGCATCAAACTATCGTCAAAGGCGATGGAAAATACGAGTCGATAGCAGCCGCCTCTATCTTGGCCAAAACTTACCGCGACGACTACATGCAGAAACTTCACGAAGAGTATCCCTTCTATGGTTGGGACCACAATGCCGGCTATCCCACAGCCCTACATCGCGAGGGTATTCGCCGCCATGGCTGCTCTCCCTACCACCGCCGAAGCTACAAACTACTACCCGAGGACGAACCCACGCTCTTCTAACTTCTGCATGCACGACACCAATACTTCTATTTCACTCCCTATAAAAAACGTTATTTCATTGTCACGTTGTCACAGACACCGAAAACTACCTGACAACTAAACACTTAAAGGCGTGACAACAAACACTTTTCTCACTTTTGTTGTCATACAGTTGTCACGCTCATAATACAAATATTCTCAACACTTTAACCATCAAGCGTGACAACGTGACGATGTGACAACACAAATCAAACTACAGGAGAAGCATATCTCTGCAACATTTCTACCTCTCTTCCTCCTACCCGCAAATACAATAAGGCTGCTAACTGACAGAATAAGGCTGTCAGCTGGTATCCTTATTGCGTCAGCTGACACCCTTATTGTATTTACACTGCCACTCATCTTGCTCTTCTGAACTCCTTTCTCCCTACTTTTTCATACTCTCCCACTGATTGAAACATCCATCTTCGTGCATAGCTTCTCAAAGAAAACAGTCAAATTTCGAACAGAAAAACAACAAACAATTAGTTTACTGTTCAAATTTTGACTACTTTGACGTCACAAACATACCAAAAGAAAGAGCTTCCCTCTGTGAAAGAACGAGGGAAGCTCTTTTAGGACTTGCAAAGCAAGAACTAAAAGGAGGTTACTATGACGCGCAAACTATCCGATTTTGTTCGCGCTTTTAGCCATTCTTGCAATCGCTGGCGATCTGGATTGCTGAGAGCACGAGAACAATTTACCACGGCCATAACATATTCTTGACTGGCAGCGGTATCGGTTTTCGCTTCCGTTACACGAGAAATGCTGATACTCTTTGCCGAGGGGCACATAGCTTTGAGTTCGGTGCGAACCTCTTTGGTGAGTGTTGCATATTGCTGGTAGGCATTGAGTTGTTGCTCGACCTTTCCGAGTTGTGCAACTTGCTCTATGAGTTTTTGCTGACTGGCTTGCGTATTACCTGAAGAATAACTATATTGCTGATTTGCAAGAAGCAAACTATCTGATTGCAAACCTTGAATGATATGTAGCTTATAGTCTTCGAGATTATAGGATTCCAGCATCTTTTCTGCTTTAGCTATTTCTTCTTTTGAAATAATTTTACCTACCGCAACAATGTTTAGCGTCTTGTGTTTAGCATCAAAATTTTGAGAGATAATCTGTGTACCTTTGAAAGCGAGTTCGTTGCGAACAAAACGGTTACTATTGTTTTCCAACACGCTTTGTCGGATAATCTGTACAGTCATATAAGCTGCGGGAAGCATTGTGAGTACCACGATTCCGATGATGTAGCGCTTCACAGTGACCATACGTGCTGCATCAATGAATTGTTTTTGCTTGAAACGCAACATACGCACGCCAACAAATGTGGTCAAGGTAATGAAAACAGTGTTGATAAAATAGAGATAAAACGCCCCGAAGAAGAAACTCGGTTCGCCCATAGCAAGTCCGTAACCTGCTGTGCAGAGAGGTGGCATAAGGGCTGTTGCAATTGCCACGCCTGGAATGACATTCCCGCTGCCGCGCGTTGAGAGCGCTAAGATACCTGCTGCACCACCACAAAGAGCTATCAGCACGTCGTAGAGCGTTGGCGATGTGCGCGCCAAGAGTTCCGACTGCGCCTCGGTGAGTGGGGTTATAAGAAAATAGAGAGTGGCGGTCAATACGCTAATGCCCGTTGCCACAAGATAATTCTTGATTGACCGCTTCAGCAGAGCCAAATCACTAATACCGATTCCTAATCCCATTCCAACAATGGGACCCATCAGGGGAGAGATAAGCATCGCACCAATGATTACGGCGGTGGAGTTCACATTCAGTCCTAAAGAAGCTATGAAGACGGCAAAGACCAATACCCAAAGATTGGCGCCATGAAAGGTAACTCCACTACTGATTTGCTCTATCGTTTTGGCTTCTTCCGCCTTATCGGGCAGTGCGTTAAAGTACCCCTTCACTACCTGCCACAATGTTTTTTCATTATTTCCCATTTTTGTTGCGTATTATGTGTTTGCAAAATAGAATGGGCGCAAAGATAATATATTTATCGACAATGAAATTAAAGTGTGATTCCTTTGTTAGAACAAACAAAATCGGCGAACAGAATTCTTTGCTTACTCTGTTCGCCGATATGAGTATAAAGATGAGAGGGATTATTCCAAATAGGTGTAGCCATAGAGGCCTGCACGATAGTTGGAGATAAACTCTTTGCCTTCTTCCGTAGTGATTTTTCTTCAGCAACAGCCTTACTCACCCAGCTCTCCAAGCGGCGAACGAGACGCTTGGGGTCGTATTGCACATACTCCAACACATCGGCCACTGTTTCTCCGTCAATGGTTTTATCAATGGTATAACTGTCATCATTAACACTGATATGGACGGCATTGGTATCGCCGAAGAGATTGTGCATATTACCCAAAATCTCCTGATAAGCTCCCACGAGGAACACGCCTATATAGTAGTGCTCACCATTGCGGATAGCGTGGAGCGGCAGATAGGTTTTTTGGTGGCCGTTGTTAACGTAAGTGCCCACTTTTCCGTCTGAGTCGCAGGTGATGTCCTGAAGGGTGGCGTTGCGCGAGGGACGCTCATCGAGGCGATCAATGGGCATAATGGGGAAGATTTGATCCAGCGCCCAACTGTCGGGCATCGATTGGAAGAGAGAGAGAAGTTGCAGAAATATTTGTCTGCAATGCGCTTATCAATATCGCGAAGCTCATCGGGAACATGCTTCTGATGGTGGACGAGTTCGGCCACCTCATTGGTGATACTCCAATAGATGCTCTCAATCTGAGCGCGCGTCTTGAGATCTATCATACCCATTCGGAAGAGATCAAGAGCTTCTTCGCGGATGTCCTCCGCATCGTGCCAATCTTCCAGCATAGAGCGGGGCGACAGCTTTTCCCAAATCTCATTTAAGTCTTTAACAAGCTGATGATCCGATTCAGAAATTTCAAAATCATCAGACATCATCGTTGGGTGTACGCTTTCGAGCACGTCGAGAATGAGCACACTGTGGTGAGCTGTCAAGCTGCGTCCACCTTCTGTGATGAGGTTGGGATGGGGAATATTATTCTTATTGGCGGCATCCACAAAGGTGTAGACGCAGTCATTAACATATTCTTGAATAGAATAGTTCACCGAACTCTCTGAATTGGACGAGCGCGTACCATCATAGTCGACTCCGAGACCGCCACCGCAATCCACAAACTGTATGTCGAAGCCCAAATTGCGCAACTGTACGTAGAATTGAGAAGCCTCACGCAAAGCTGTAGAGATACGGCGTATCTTCGTAATCTGACTACCGATGTGGAAATGGATAAGTTTCAAGCAGTCGCGCATCTCCATCTTATCGAGCAATTCGAGTGCTTCGAGCAATTCTGCAGAGGAGAGGCCGAACTTAGAAGCATCGCCCCCACTTTCTTCCCACTTACCCGCACCGCTGGAAGCCAACTTGATGCGGATACCGATATTGGGGCGAACGCCCAACTTCTGGGCTGTTTTAGCGATAATTTCCAATTCGGGCAATTTCTCAATAACAAGAAAGATACGCTTTCCCATCTTTTGAGCCAACAGAGCCAACTCAATGTAGTTTTGGTCCTTATGGCCGTTGCAAATAATGAGACTATCGGAGTCCATATTAGTGGCTACTACAGCGTGAAGTTCTGGCTTTGAACCTGCCTCCAATCCGAGGTTGTACTTCTTGCCGTGGCTGATAATCTCCTCCACAACAGGGCGCATCTGATTCACCTTAATGGGGAAAATGATAAAGTGTTCAGCTTGGAAGTTGTACTCCTTTGCAGCGATATTAAAGCATTCGGACGTTTTCTCAATACGATTATCCAAAATGTCAGGAAAACGCAACAGAACAGGAGCTGTAATATCGCGCTCGTTCAGATCGTCGACCACTTCCTTTAAGTCGATTTTCACATCGTTCTTACGTGGTGAAACATAAGCGTGACCTTTATCGTTGATTCCGAAGTAACTCACTCCCCAGCCTTTGATGCCGTAGAGCTCTTCCGAGTCTTCAATTCTCCATTTCTTCATTCTTTCGGTAGAGTATAGTATGTTTTGTTCTTATTTGATTTCTTTTTCTATGAGTTCCACCAAGCGGTTGATCTTTTCGGCCGAGTCGAGCACATCAACATCAACCACGTGGCGAGCGCGGAGGTAGAAATCCTCACGCGTCTGTATTTGATCCGTCACAAACGTTTGCAGCTCTTCGGGGCTCATTCCTTCCAGTAAGGGTCGCTTCCCTTTGCTGATTTTTAGATGGGAAAGGATGGTTTCGGGAGAGGCTTTGAGATAGATCACCTCTGCTGCTTGGTTCATGTAGTCGATGTTATCGAAGAAGCAAGGTGTTCCGCCTCCACAACTCACTACGACGTTCTCAAATTCGGCCACTTCGTGGAGCATATTGCGCTCTTTCTTGCGGAACGCTTCCTCACCCTCTTCAGCAAAAATCTGGGGAACACGTTTGCGGAAGCGTTCTTCGATATACCAATCAAGGTCGTAGAACATCTGCCCACGGCGCTTGGCTAATTCTTTGCCTATTGTGGTCTTCCCGACACACATATAGCCAATGAGAATGATGGCTTTCATCGACGCGTACGGCGAGAGGTGGTTTTTGCAGGCTTACTGCTTTCGGCTTCGATGATTTCTTACAATCTTCCAGCGTTAGTTTAGCAGCTGTTTCGTGCTGTGCCTTGGGGATTTTATAGTTCTTACCCTCATACTTGATAAAAGGACCGAACCGCCCGTTCAAGACCTCGATGCCTTCTGCTTCAAACGTCAGGATGTGGCGTTTTGCTTCGTCTGCGCGCTTCTCTTGTATGATTTCGATAGCACGCTCCAGGGTGACATTGAGAGGATCTTCTCCAGCAGGAATGGAAGAGAATTTTTTGTTATGAAGCACATAAGGTCCGAAGCGACCCGTATTCACAACGACGGGACTATCCTCAAACTCGCCCAAAGTGCGCGGAAGCTTGAAGAGGTCCAGTGCCTCTTCGAGCGTAATTGTCTCTATGCTTTGGTCGGCATGGAGAGATGCAAAGAGAGGTTTCTCGCTTTCGTCCGCCGTGCCCAACTGAACCATTGGGCCGAAACGACCAATTTTCACGCTGATTGTTTTTCCCGTTGTGGGATCAATGCCGAGTTCTCGTTCGCCCACTTTATGCTCTGTTTTCTCATTGAGAATTTTCTCCACTTGCGGTTCAAAGCTGGCGTAGAAGTTGCGCATCAGTTCATGCCAGTTCTCCTTTCCTTCAGCCACATGGTCGAAATCTTTTTCCACTTTGGCTGTAAAGTTATAGTCCATAATTTCGGGGAAGAACTCTGTAAGAAAATCGTTCACAACAAGACCCATATCTGTTGGAATAAGCTTCTTCTTTTCAGAGCCGAACGTTTCTTGCGGATTCGATTCGCTGATGCGATTATCTTTCAGCTTGAGCACATTCACTTTTCGCTTTTCACCTGCCTTATCGCCTCTGGCAACATATTCGCGTTGCTGTATGGTGGAAATCGTCGGAGCATAGGTAGAGGGACGCCCAATACCCAGTTCTTCGAGTTTGTGGACGAGGGATGCTTCATTATAGCGAAGCGGAGCAGAAGTGAAACGCTCTTGCGCAACAATTTCTTGGCGTTTCAGCACATCGCCTTCGTTCATTTTGGGAAGCAGCTTCTCCTCTTCTTCATTATTTTCTTCGTCGTGGCTCTCACGATAAACGCGGAGGAAACCATCAAACTTCACAACCTCTCCTGTCGAAACAAAACGTTCGTTAGCATTGGTGCTAATACTGATTTCAACGGTTGTTCTCTCCAGCTCTGCATCGGCCATTTGGCACGCAATAGTACGTTTCCAAATAAGGCTATAGAGACGTTTCTCTTGAGCAGTACCCGTGATTTCCTCGTTGTCCATGTGTGTAGGGCGAATTGCCTCATGGGCTTCCTGCGCTCCCTTAGCACTGGTATGATAAGTGCGGCGTTTGTGGTACTCTTTCCCCGCCATCTTCTCAATCACTGGGCCGCAAGTGTTCAAACACAAGTCGCTCAGATTCATAGAGTCGGTACGCATATAGGTAATAAGACCGCGTTCGTAGAGACCTTGTGCCACGCGCATCGTTTGCGCAACGGGGAACCCAAGTTTGCGCGCTGCCTCCTGTTGCAGCGTTGAAGTGGTGAAAGGAGGAGCCGGTGTGCGCTTTGTGGGGCGGGTGGTGACGCTATCAATATGGAATTCTGCTGTTTTGCAGCTCTCCAAGAAAGCACGCGCCTCTTCTTTTGTCGTGAAATGACTGCGAAGCGTTGCTTTCAGTGCTGCTCCATTGGGCAGCTCAAACAAAGCACTAACAGCATAACTGGCGTGACTCTCAAAATTTTGTATCTCACGCTCGCGCTCCACAATTAGGCGAACGGCCACACTCTGCACACGACCTGCAGAAAGATTCGGACGCACTTTTCGCCAAAGGACGGGAGAAAGTTTGAAACCTACCAAGCGGTCGAGCACGCGGCGCGCTTGCTGAGCATCAACAAGGTTGAGATCAACGTGGCGCGGATGTTCGAGAGCGTTGAGTATGGCAGACTTGGTGATTTCGTGGAATACAATTCGATTTGCACTCTTAGGGTCAAGTTTCAGAATCTCTGCCAAGTGCCAACTGATGGCCTCTCCTTCGCGGTCCTCATCGGATGCAAGCCAGATGGTTTCGGCCTTTTTGGCTTGGGAGCGAAGCTCTTTAACAACGTTTTTCTTATCAGCAGGGATTTCGTATTGTGGCTCGAAACTTTTTAAGTCAACTCCGAAATTTTTCTTCTTCAAATCGCGAATGTGTCCAAAGCTGGACATCACCTTAAAGTCCTTGCCGAGAAAGCGTTCTATGGTCTTTGCTTTTGCGGGAGACTCAACGATAACTAAGTTTTTGGGGTCTGACATGTTGCGCTATTTATTTTTTTCGGGCGCAAAATTAGTGCTATTTTTCTGAACCACACCTTAAATATAGCAAAAAGTAGAAGAACACCCCGATACTCAACAGGTTTAGCAACTTGAGGTATGAACGAACAAAAACCTACGTTTCGGTAACGAATTATTACAAAATAAGGAAGTAAAATAGAAAATTATCTGCTCAGTTTTTCAACCCTAAAAATCGACAATTCCAACCTCTTCGAAACAAGAGAGAAAGAAACAATACTAAAGAATATGCTGGAAGAAGTGTTACACTACAAGCCGTGAGAGTACCCCCTCTCCTCTCTCCTACCAGAGAAAAACTCGTTTTTTGTCGTCACGTTGTCACACCGAGGAAAGCACACTGGTAAACAAACACTTATGTGCGTGACAACAAAACCCATCTCATTCTTTGTTGTCACACTGTTATCACGCACACAACACGCACTCTTCCAGATAGTTACCTCACAATTGTGACAACGTGACGACGTGACAACAAAAAATAAAACATAGGGAGAAGAACGTATCCTCCCTGATTTTTGTTTCCTTATTGCGCATTCAGCTACAATAAGGATATTTACGAAGAAGCAGACCTTACGCATTTTTCCCAATAGAGAAAAATTTCAAAGATTCTTGGTAGGAGTTGCGCACTAAGACAACAGATAAGACCGGAGCAAAAGAAAAGGCTACCGCACTCTGTTGAAGAGTTGGCGGCAGCCCTTGTAAGCAAATTTTCTCTGTTACGGAAAATCCGTTAAAACTTAGAAGAGAACTTTCTTGCCATTCACAATATAGAGGCCCTTAGTGGGATTCTCAACGCGGCGGCCTTGGAGATCGTACACCACACGCGTGGAAGGAACCACATTAGGCACAGCTTGGATGCTTGTAGGCGTAGTGTTCTTTCCTGTAAGCAAGAGGTTCTTGATATTCCATGTGGGAGCAGCCTGATCGGTACTGCTGTATTTAAACCGAGTTGTACGGTTTTGCCGTCGTACTCAGCCAGAGAAACACCCAGCGGAGCGGCATCGATAAAACTCCAATCTGAGGTGGGATAAGTAATATCGGTCACTTGCTTCCAAGTGTCGCTTTCGTTTTCACGCACCCAAAGCGTGATTTGGTCATTGGTTCCGCCGAAGAGTTTTGTAGAGTGTTTGAAGAAGAGTTTTGCGTTTTGGCAATACTTCAAGTCAATCACAGGAGAAAGGAGCCAGCTCTCAGCAGCATAGTTCTTACTACCCACATGCGCCGAACCCTTTGCACCATAGTAGGATTGGAATCGCCACACCTTAGTGACACCTTCCGACAAACTTACATCTTGAACCGTGAATTTGCCCAGGTCTTTAGCGAAAGGTTCAGAGTAGATAGTATCCAAATCAGCCATAAAGCTAAACTTGATCTGTTTTCCCACTTTCGTAATACTGGTAACAGGTTTTGTTCCCAGTTTTGAACCATCGAAAAGCGGGAACGACTTGATCTCGTTCACACCATTTCCGTAGAGGTTAGCTTGATTAGCATTATAGTAAAGTTTCTCACCGTTAGCCGTCACCACCATTGCGCGCTTTTTGGTCTGCACATTGTTGGGAATATTCCAGTTCCACTCTTGTGCATTATAAGCAATGCGCGTTAGCAACAAACCGCTACCCTGATTAGCAGGATACCACGTTCCAGGCTGACGGTTCTCCAAGATGAAATATTCTTTGCTACTATTGCGAATCAGCACGGCCTGCTGTCCGTTCTCAGTGTCATAGGAGTCAAGGGTAACATCCTGCGGATCGGTCAGTTCTTTGATTTTGAGCCAACCCATAACGCTACGTTCGTAAGCCGTGTAGCCTTCAGGAGCACGTCCGCCATTAACGAAAGCACCACCGTCCATGATAGACCACGCTCCGAAAGCATCGTCGTGACTATAGCTTCCGTTGGTGGCATAGAAGTCGGGCAAACCCAGTGCATGACCAAATTCATGGCAGAACACACCCATACCCATCAAGGTGCGGTTGTGGTCAAGCTCATTACCCACGAAATAAGAATTGAAATGGAAACCGCTCATGTTCTTATTGATATCGAACTCTTGCGGCCAAATATAGTCGGCACCATTACCGCCTTCTGTAGCCTCACCTGGACCTGCATAAAGAACGCTCACAAGGGGTACAGACCCATTTACCATATATTTAGAGAAGTCAACGCCTGCTGCTTTAGCAGCTGCCACAGCATCCGCCACAAACTGAGGTACGTTCTGATCGCCACCTCGTGCGGAGTTGCTCCCATAGAATTTATAGCTTTGGGGAACTGTCACAATGGCTACAACCTCAAATGTTGGGTCGAACATACCGTTGCTCTGACTCAGGAAGTAGTCACGAGCAGAGCCCTTACACTGTGCTTCTTCCTTATATCCCTTTTCATTGAAGTAGCGAGTCATCTTCTCGATGGTCGTTGTAGGCTGGAATTTCAAGTCGGGATACTGCGCCATGATAACAGGAATGGTGTATTTACCAATACTATTCACACCGCCAGTGCCGCTCTGCCCAAATTTGCCCAGACCATCACTGGTAGAAACACCAATTATCCTGCGTGGTTCATTCTCATGATGCCTCACGGGAGTTGTTGCCTCAGCAGCTTCAGCCAGAGTGAGAGGGTGAGCAGCGATAAACTGCTTCTCGGCTTCCGTGCGGGCTCCTTCTTCGTGAGCAATCATAGAAGACGCCACGAGTTTGCCATCCAAGAGAACAGCATAACAGAGATCACCAGCAGCATTGGGCACAAGCACCAGATCGTCCAAAGAAGTGGAGAAGGCATAAAAGCCATCACCATGCTTGTAAGCCATCAAGCTGGTGCCATCACTTTGCGCGTAAGGAAACGCCATGTGGCGCGGGCGGATAGCTTGAGAAGAAAGCGTCAGCATCATAGCCAACGATAAGAGTAATAACTTCTTCATAAATGTTTTGTATAGATATTTTTATTTCTATTGATTTTCAAGAGTACAGCTGCAAAGGTAGTATTTTCCGTAAAGAAGACAATAGATTATCACCTTAAGTGAGCAAAAAGGCCTCTCAACCAACAAAACAAAACATACTGGCTGTTACAGCAAATATAGAAACAAAATTGTACCTTCGCCAATAAAAGAGTGTATGCAAGTAAAGATAGCCCCCTCTTGGGGAGAAAAACTCCAAAGCGAATTTGATGCGCCTTATTTTAGTCAGCTCACCCAGTTTGTTCGCAAAGAGTACGCCACAGGGCCGTGCTACCCTCCTGGTAATCAGATATTCAACGCCTTCAACCTTTGCCCTTTCGACAAGGTGAAGGTAGTGATTCTCGGCCAAGACCCTTATCATGAAGAAGGACAGGCTGAAGGACTGTGTTTCAGTGTGGCCGATGGCGTACAGTGGCCGCCTTCGCTGCAAATATCTTCAAAGAAATCGAAGGCGACCTGCATCGTCCAGCTCCCGCCACGGGAAGTCTGCGCCGTTGGGCCGAACAAGGCGTTTTGCTCCTCAACTCCACACTGACAGTGCGTGCTCACCAAGCAGCCAGTCATGCTGGGCAAGGCTGGGAAACTTTTACAGATGCCGTTGTACGTCTGCTTTCCGATGAACGCGAGAACTTGGTATTCCTCTTGTGGGGTAGTTACGCTCAACACAAAGGGGCAATTGTCAATCGCCAGCGCCATCTGGTTCTAACGAGTGCGCATCCTTCGCCTCTCTCGGCGTATCGTGGCTTCTTCGGCAACCACCATTTTTCGCTCTGCAACGACTATCTCATCCAACACAATATAACTCCCATAAATTGGTAAAAATGCTTCACATTATCCAAGTAGGAAACGTTGTTCTTTCTCCCGATATTATCACCGAATATTTTTGTTGCGATCTCGATGCTTGTAAGGGTATCTGCTGTGTAGAAGGCGACTCTGGTGCGCCGCTCACAGAAGAGGAAGTGGGCGAACTGGAAAATGTGTTGCCTGAGGTAGAAAACGAACTAACGGATAAGGCTCGCGAAGTGATTCGCGAACAAGGCGTGGCGTATGTTGATCAAGATGGAGATTTGGTCACTTCCATCGTCAATGGCAAGGATTGTGTTTTCACTTGCCACGAAAACGGCTGCTGTTTCTGCACGACGGATCGTGCTTTCCGTCAAGGGCGCACACAATGGAGCAAGCCCATTTCCTGCTATCTATATCCCATTCGCGAAAGTATTTAGGCGCGAACACCATCGGACTGAACTACCACCGCTGGAGCGTTTGCGAACCTGCACGCCGTAAGGGGCGAGAGTTAAGACTTCGTGTTTACAAATTCTTGAAAGAACCGCTCATTCGCCGCTTCGGCAAGGAGTGGTACGAAGAATTGCTCCAAACAGTCACAGAACTGAAGAAACACCGAATGATATAACAGCTCCAACCCACCTCTTTGAGTTAACTTTCAATACGCTGCAAACAAACATTTACTTTCCAAAACCATAAGCCGACAGCCTTAGCACCACCGTTGCTCGCATAAGGATGTCAGCTGGCACAATAAGGCTATCAACTGACGCAATAAGGATGTCAGCCGATAGCCTTATTGTATTTCCCAGCACCTTTATTCCGCCTTAAAACAGCTAAAAGATAAAGAGTCAAAGGTACACACTTACATCTTTCCTCCATAAGCAAAACACACTATACCTCTAAAAAAACGATCAACAGAAAAAGGCTTTTCGAGTATATAAAAGTCAGATTTAGCACAAGAACTAACAGACTTATTTTTTTACATATATAGCTTCATTTTTAGTTCCTTTTTAGACAACAAAATACCTCTTTTGTCTTTGGGCAGCAAAAACAAGTCTCTACTCCACTTGTAAATACCATCTTACAACTGCCACATACACATTAATAAAAAAGCAGCATTTGTTTTGTTTTTCGCCTCTCATACCTTACATTTGCAAGATAATATATAGAATGCTTAAAATGGATGAATTAAGAGTTATTATCAGCGGTGGCGGCACGGGAGGACACATCTTTCCCGCAGTCTCTATTGCCAACGCCATCCGAGAGAAGCGCCCCGATGCCAAAATCCTTTTTGTAGGTGCAGAAGGACGAATGGAGATGCAACGTGTTCCAGCTGCTGGTTACGAGATAAAAGGATTGCCCATCGCAGGTTTCGACCGCAAACACCTGTTGAAAAACATCAGTGTACTACTGAAAATCATGAAGAGCCAGCGCATGGCGAAGCAAATCATCAAGGATTTTCAACCACAAGTGGCTGTAGGTGTGGGCGGATATGCTAGCGGTCCTACACTCAACATGGCTGCAAAAGCAGGCATCCCCACCCTCTTGCAGGAGCAAAACTCTTATGCGGGAGTAACCAATAAGCTCTTGGCAAAAAAAGCCAAAAAGATTTGTGTGGCTTACGATGGTATGGAGCGATTCTTCCCCGCCGACAAAATCATGTTTACAGGAAATCCTGTGCGCCAGAACTTGCTCGACAAGAGCATGTCTAAGGAAGACGCATTACAGCAGTTTGGATTGGAAGCTGGGAAGAAGACGATTCTGATCGTAGGCGGTTCGCTCGGTGCTCGCACCGTAAACGAGAGCATTCTGACAAACTTAAACCTCATCCGTCGCCAAACTGGCATCCAGTTTATTTGGCAAACTGGAAAATACTACAGCGAAAGTATTCACGCAGAATTAGAGAAAGCGGGATGTCCAGACAACTTGAAAGTGATGGACTTTATTTCCGACATGAAATCAGCTTATGCCGCTGCCGATTTGGTAATCAGTCGTGCCGGCGCAGGAAGTATCTCAGAATTCTGCCTTTTGGGTAAGCCCGTGATACTCGTACCTTCGCCCAATGTTTCTGAAGACCATCAGACAAAAAATGCGCTCGCTCTTGTGCAAAAAGATGCGGCAATCTATGTCAAGGACGATGAGGCGCAGCGCACCTTGCTACCACTGGCAATTAACACTGTGAGCGACAATGAACGCTTGAAAACGCTGAGTAAAAACATTCTGCTCCTGGCGCGCCCCAATGCAGCCTCCGACATTGCCGACGAGGTTCTGAAATTAGCACAACAATAAGTTTCTCGCGGAACTCCCGCTCGAGAATCATCACATATCATCATGCAAGAAATCAAATCAGTATATTTCGTCGGTGCAGGCGGCATCGGCATGAGCGCCTTGGAGCGCTATTTCCTTCACAATGGAATTTTCGTTGGCGGTTACGACAAAACGCCCGCCGAACTTACAGAACGGCTCCGCGAAGAGGGTGCACAAATCCACTACGAGGAGAATGTCGACCTCATTCCTGCCGAATGTCGCGACCCGCAGACAACACTGGTGGTTTACACACCCCTGCCATTCCTGCCGAACACAAAGAACTTGTGTGGTTTCGCGAGAATGGATTTGAGATACATAAGCGCGCCCAAGTGCTCGGCACTCTGACGAAGCAGATGAAAGGACTCTGTGTGGCTGGAACACATGGAAAAACCACCACAACAGCCATGACAGCTCACCTGCTCTATGAGAGCCATGTGGGATGTAACGCTTTTCTCGGTGGTATCACTAAGAACTACGGCACTAACTACCTCATCAACCCGAAGAGCCCCTTTGTGGTGATTGAAGCAGATGAGTTCGATCGTTCTTTCCACCATTTGCGTCCCTTTGCAAGTGTAATCACTTCAACAGATGCTGACCACCTCGACATTTACGGTACAGAAGAAGCCTACCTCGAAAGCTTCCGCCACTACACGGAGCTTATTCAGCCCGAAGGCGCACTCATCGTGCACACAGATTTAAAGATGGAAGCCAACCCTCAAAAGGGCGTGCGCGTCTTCAGCTATAGCCGTACAGAGGGCGATTTCCATGCCGAGAATTTACGCATCGGTAACGGCCGTATCATCTTCGACTTTGTATCGCCATTTGAAAATATCAAGGACGTGGAACTGGGCGTTCCCGTCAGCATCAACATTGACAACGGCATTGCCGCCATGGCGCTGGCACAGATTGCCGGAGCTACGGCGGAAGAAATACGCCACGGAATGCTGACATTCAGCGGAGTGGATCGCCGCTTCGACTTCAAGTTGAAGAACGACCGCATCGTATTCTTGAGCGATTATGCACACCACCCGGCGGAAATCAAACAAAGCATACTGAGTTTGCGCGAAGTATTCAGCGGACGCAAGTTGAGTGCGATATTCCAACCGCACTTGTTCACTCGCACACGCGACTTCTACAAAGATTTGCAGCAAGTCTGTCATTGCTCGATGAGGTTGTGCTCACTGAGATTTATCCTGCTCGCGAACAACCTATTCCTGGCGTAACAAGTCAGCTCATCTTTGACAACCTTCGCCCAGATATGGAGAAGCACATGCTTTGCAAAGAAGATTTGCCCAACTATGTTCGTGAACACGACTTCGATGTCCTTGTGGTGTTAGGTGCTGGTAATGTGGACAATTATGTTCCCGAACTCACAGAGATTCTGAAAAAGAAATACAACTGTTAAAAACAGCAACAGAAGAAGAGACGCGGCAAGCTCAAGTTCTCTGCTCGCCCGACAACCTCTCCCAACAACAACTCAGACAATCCCTCTCTGAAACACAATGAAAACGGTATTCAAAATACTCTTCATATTGGCACTTGCCGCCTATCTAATCTTCGCTTTCGCCAAGTTCACCAGTAGCGGAAACCGCGCAAAGTGTGAGGGTATCACTGTAGTAATCACCGACAGTGCTCACGCTGGTTTCATCACGGCTAGCGAGGCAGAAGGGATACTGCAAAAGGCGCGCATACATCCCGTTGGAGAGCAGATGGATAAAATCAGCACTAAGAAAATTGAGGATGTGCTGAAAAAGAATCCTTTTATCAAGGATGCTGTCTGCTACAAAACTCCCGATCGCCATGTGAACCTTATTATCAACCAGCGTCTGCCGTTGCTCCGCATCATGGCAGATAATGGAGAGGACTATTATATTGATGAATACGGCTACTCTATGGCTCCGATGGGATACGTGGCCGATTTAGCTGTAGCAACAGGAAATATCGATAAAAACTTCGCAAAGAAGAACCTAGTAAAGCTGGGAAAATTTCTGCGCGACAATAATTTTTGGAACAACCAAGTGGAACAAATCAACGTTATGGAAGATCACAGCGTTGAACTGGTGCCACGTGTGGGCAATCAGATGATTGATTTAGGGAGTTGTGATAGTTTGGAAGTCAAATTTCGCAACCTCAAAGCTTTCTATGAGAATGTGATGCCACAAGTCGGTTGGAACAAATACTCTCGATTAAATCTCGAACACACCAATCAAGTCATCGGAACAAAGCGCGAAAACAATAAATAAAGCCGCTCCGCTTTAGCCTCAACAGAAAACAATAAAACAATAAAATATGCCAACAGACAACAACTTCATCGTAGCGATAGAGCTAGGTTCTTCAAAAGTGACCGGTATCGCAGGTAAGAAGCAACCCGACGGAGGTATTCAAATCCTTGCCGTAACGCAGGAACCGTCGGCAGCATTCATCCGCAAAGGCCGCATCAACAACGTCATGAAAATGAAGACCTGCATTGCCAATATCAAAGAAACTTGAAGAAACGCTGAAGAAATCGATCAATCAGACGTATGTCGGCGTCGGCGGTATGGGTATGCACACCGTTCCCAACAAGATTACAAAGAATTTCTCTGACAAGACGATGATTACAGAGGACATCATCGACTCCATCCACGACGAAAATCTCCAGATGCAGTCATCAGAACGCGACATCTTGGAAGCCGTTACGCAAGAATATAAGCTGGGCGCACAAACAACCCTAGAACCTGTTGGCATCCAGACTGAAAGCATCGAAGGACACTTCCTCAATGTTGTTACGAAGAAAGAAGTGTGTGATAATATTAAGACGTGCTTCCACGAAGCAGGACTCGATGTTGTCGACATCCCCATCACTTTCTTGGCATTGGCTGAAAATATGCTGACAGAACAACAACGACTCTCGGGATGTGCCTTCGTTGATATGGGTTCAGAAACCACGTCCGTTGCTGTTTATAAGAACGGTATTCTGCGCCATTTGGCGGTCATTCCGCTGGGTGGAGAAAATATCACCCGCGATATTGCTTCTCTGCAAATCGAACTTTCCGAGGCTGAACAACTGAAATTCAATTTCGGATCTGCACTTACGCTCGAAAATGGAGAGACACACACGCCCATCAAGCTCCAGCGCGGTGACGCCGTTAGCTATGAAGAGTTTGCAGGCTTGGTAGAGGCGCGCCAAGAAGAAATTATAGAAAACGTAGCTGAACAAATCAAACTCTCTAAACTTGATAAGACGCAGCTCATTGGTGGCATCATCGTGACTGGTGGAGCTTCCAACATGAAGAATATCGACAAGGCTTTTGCAAAATACACAGGCTTCGACAATATCACATTTGTGAAGAGTATCAACATCCCGCTCCGATTATCGGACGCACAAAAGAACTTCAACAAAGACGGAGCAGCAAACAGTGCTATTGCTTTGATTGAGAAAGGCGATGAAAACTGCTGTGGCGGAGAACTTGGAGAAGGTCAGAACGAACTCTTCCCCACCAAAGAAAAGATGGAACGTCTGAAAGCACAGGAAGAAGCGCGCAAGCTCGACGAGGCAAAGAAAAAAGCCGAAGAAGAAGCGCTTCAAGAACAAATCAGACTCAAAGAAGAGGAAGAGGCACGCCTAGAAGCAGCACGCCAGGCTGAAGCCGAACGAGCTGCAAAGCGTGAGAAACGCAAAGCAATCTTCAATCGCTTCAAGCATTGGATGGACAATCTTGTTAGTGATAAAGAAAACTAATGTTACTCCCTAAAACCAGACTACAATGACTGAAGATATTCAAAACAAGGAAAATAATCTGATTGATATGGGACTGCCCAGCACCTCTCCTGCGATAATAAAAGTTATCGGCGTTGGAGGCGGTGGCGGCAATGCAGTGAACCACATGTACCGTGAAGGCATTCACGATGTCAACTTTGTGCTCTGCAACACTGACAGTAAGGCGCTCTGCGACTCTCCCGTCCCCATGCGCTTGCAGTTGGGCAAGGAAGGACTCGGAGCAGGCAACCGTCCAGAACGTGCTCGTGCAGCTGCTGAAGAGAAGCGTGGAAGACATACGCCGCATGCTCGACGATGGCACCAAGATGGTATTCATCACCGCTGGTATGGGTGGCGGAACAGGTACGGGTGCTGCACCTGTCATTGCTCGTGAGGCAAAAGACATGGGAATACTCACCGTGGGTATCGTCACTATTCCATTCCGCTTTGAAGGTAACAAGAAAATAGACCAAGCCCTCGACGGCGTTGATGAGATTAGTAAGCACGTGGATGCTTTACTCGTTATCAACAACGAACGCCTTCGCGAAATCTATCCCGACCTCAACGTGCTGAGTGCCTTTGAGCGTGCCGATAACACCCTCTCGGTAGCAGCCCGCTCGATAGCCGAAATCATCACCATGCACGGCATCATCAATCTCGACTTCCGAGATGTCTGCACCGTACTCAAAGATGGGGGCGTCGCCATTATGTCTACTGGGTTTGGCGAAGGAGAAAACCGCGTGACGAAAGCCATTGAGAACGCACTCAACTCTCCACTGCTCAACAACACCGATATTTTCCACTCAAAGAAAGTGCTCTTATCCATCTCTTTCTGTGCCGAAAAGGAAGGCGACACGCTCATGATGGAAGAAATGAACGAGTACACGAGTTTATGTCGAAATTCCACGACGATGTAGAAACGAAGTGGGGACTTTCCACCAACGACACCCTCGGCAAACAAGTCAAGATCACCATTCTGGCTACAGGCTTTGGTATGCGCGATATTCCAGGTATGCAGGAGAAGATAGACGCTGAAGAAGAGCAACGCCGTATCAACGAAGCTGAAAAGGCGGAGGAATACGAAGACCGTCGCAACAAGTACTACGGTACGGACGAAAAGAAGTCTGGGCAACGTCGCAAACCACGCATCTACCTCTTTAATCTCGAAGACCTCGACAACGAAGAAATCATCTCAATGGTAGAACTCACGCCTACTTTCAAACGCTCCAAAGAAACTCTCAAGGAGATCAACACCAAGGCTTTGGGCGTGACGGCCATTGAGCCTGAATCGGCTAATTTGGATCCAGGCGCATCTATTAGCTTCGTATAGAGCATTTCGACAAACAAGAACTATCCCCATAGGGAGAAACCTCGTCTTCTCTCTATCTGACATTTAGCGCCGGGCTTCATGCCCGGCCCTTTCCTACTGCCCCACTCATTCATAAATATCCGATACATGGCTGATACAGCAAACAATAACATAGAAAAATTGCAAAACAATGAGTCCTTCCTCGGCGAATTAACGCTCGAACAGCCGAAAGACGGACTTATCGTAAACCTGAAAAACGCCAACGACCCTTCTATCATCAAGGTCATTGGCGTAGGTGGAGGTGGAGGCAATGCCGTTGCCAATATGTACCGTGAAGGAATCCATGATGTCAACTTCCTTGTTTGTAACACAGATCGCAAAGCGTTGGAATCCTCACCGGTTCCCGAACGCCTACAATTAGGTCCTGGACTCGGTGCGGGCGGAAAACCCGAAAGGGCGTGAACTGGCAGAAGCAAGCCTTGAAGATATCAAGAAAACCTTAGATGATAACACACGCATGGTGTTTATCACAGCAGGCATGGGCGGAGGAACAGGTACAGGAGCTTCGCCCATCATTGCGCGTGAGGCTCGAGCACGCGGCATCCTCACTGTCGGCATCGTCACCATTCCTTTTCTCTTCGAGATGCAGCGCCAAATCGACAAAGCTTTAGACGGTGTCGATGCGCTGGCTAATGAAGTTGATGCCTTGTTGGTTGTCAATAATGAGCGGCTCAAAGATATCTATTCCGATCTCTCTGTCATCAATGGTTTTAAGAAGGCCGATGAAACTCTCTCCACGGCCGTTCGCTCCATTGTTGAAATGATATCCATGCACGGCATTGAGAACATCGACTTTAGAGATGTTGAAATGGTGCTGCGCGATGGCGGAGTAGCCATCATGTCTAATGGATACGGCCGTGGCCAGAACCGCCTAACCAAAGCCATTGATGAAGCGCTCCATTCCCCCTTGCTCAACAACAACGACATCTTCAAAGCTACGCGCTTCTTAATGTGCATCAGCTTCAACCCCGACGAAACAAAGGGGCTACAGATGGAAGAACTCAACGAAGTAACGGAATTTATGAACAAATTCCGTTCGGATGTGGAAACAAAATGGGGACTTGAAACCAATCCCGAACTCGACGACAAAGTGAAGGTTACCATCGTCGCATCTGGCTTTGGTTTCGACAACAACCAACCAGAAATCATTGAAAACGGTGTTCTCACCGAAATGGATGAACGCAAAAAGGAACGCCGTGAACGCATCTACGGCACGACCAAAGGGCAGAAAAAACAAATCATACCACACAACTATATCTTCTCAACCGACGACCTCGACAACGAAGACCTGGTGATGGAACTCGATGCCATACCCGCCTATAAGCGCACACGCGAACAGCTCAAGCAGATTGAGAGCCACGTCATCCCCGAAACGGCCACCACCATCGATCTCAGTGAGCCCTACCGCCCTGAACATACCATTGACTTCACAGATCTATAAACACTACAATACTTATATATTATGTTATTCGACCAAATAAGCAAAGACATCATGACAGCCATGAAGTCGCGCGACAAAGTACGCACCGAGGCGCTGCGCATGATCAAAAAGAACTTCATCGAAGCTAAAACTGCTCCGGGCTCTAACGGAGAGCTCACCGATGAGCAGGCAATCAAGATTATCGCCAAAATGGCAAAATCTGGTCACGAACAAGCCAAATTCTTCACGGATAATAACCGCCCCGACTTGGCTGAAGCTGAGGAACAGCAGGCTAAAATCTATGATGAATACCTGCCGCAGCAACTCTCGCCCGAAGAACTGGAAAAAGAAGTGCGTGCTATCATCGCCGAAGTGGGTGCTACCAGCATGAAAGAAATGGGCAAAGTGATGGGCACAGCCACTAAACGCCTCGCTGGAAAAGCCGACGGCGGCGCCATCTCAGCCCTCGTACGCCAACTGCTGGGATAAACTGAAGAAAAGAGGAAACGATTTCTCCTTTTTCCTTTATCTAACAAAGAGTGGGTTATAACAATAGGTCTTATAACCCACTTTTTATGTAATTACGCATTTTGCCTATTTCAGAATAAAACAGAAACAAGCAAAAAGGATACTTTATGCGGAAGGTATTTACGGGTTTAGAGATGGTGGATACAAAACGGATTATGAAGGTAATGCCGAATACAGTATGGAGGCTGTAATAAATGCTTTAACTAATGGTAAGGATTACTCTAATGGCGCAATTAGGTGGGATGGCTTTGATCTTGCTGCGAGAGGTTTTAATCATCCTAAGCCTAAAACTGCTGGTGTAGAAATTAGCCCTGCAGATTTTATGCATTTTAAGGCTGCGTGGCCAGCAAAGCTCATTAAGGCCTATAGTGCTGGAAAGTATACGAGTTTCTCTTCTAATTTCCATTCAGGAAGTCATCCTGCAACATATGGTTCGAATAAAGGATATGTACTATATTCATCTTCGGCTGCTTATGGTAGGACTATGTTTTGGAAGGCCAATTTAAATGCGACAAGAAAAGTCGCTGGAAAAATAGAGACATACTAACATACATACTAAGTTTATCAATATGAATAGTAAGTTTTTTGTAATAGTGTTTCTTCTTAGCTTGTTCTTTGCAGAAACGTTTGCACAAGATAATATACCCAATAATATATTATTGGATAAAACATGTAATGTAAAATATAATAAGCGGAATGATTCTACCTTAGTAATGACCGTGTCAATTAACGGTCATGCGTATAAAGACTCATTCTTATTTGTGGAAGGTGTTCCATTTTCAAAGTATTTACCAAAATACTTTGGCCGATATAAAAAGAGCTTAATATTTATTAATGGAGAATCAGTTAATTATCGGCGTCTAACGGTTTATGAGTTGAATGGTTGTAAAATTAGAAAAGGTGTGTACGAAATGGAATTATGTTCAAATAGAAACAGCTCCGTAGAGTACTATTTGTTCTTTTACAATAATCAGCCAATAAAGATAATTTCATCCTTGGATAAGACTCTATACAAACCTTTAAGTCTTAGTGTAAAAAAATCGAATCAGACAAAATATCTACTATAGAATCTTGTAAAGGAAAAATTTAAGATAAGGATGGTAAAGGGAAATGCTACTCTTTAAAAATAAAAATAGAACTAAAAATCATAAACCGAACTTGATAGTGGCGGTTTACCCCCACTATCATTTTTTGAGCTATGTGCAATATAATCATTAACAGTACGTTATAAGTATATGCAGGACTATCTTTACTCATATATCTGTATCGGTAATGGATCGTTCAACAATGTCTATGGCAGAAACGGCAGCTATGTAACAGCTGGTGAAAAGGACTATGCCGAGTGCATGAACGAGATAGAGAGGCAGAAGGAGGATTACTATAAGCAACTCGGTGTTGCTCTGGGGGGTACCGACAATGAAGGGTGCTTATGGTGATCCAGAGAACACTGGCGTGGGCTATAATACTATCATCAAGGAGTTGGGTGATCATAGCGTGCCTGATGGCTGGATACAGACACCGAAGCACAACGATGAGCAGGGCAGTAATCCAGGCGCACCGATCTCTTGGAACGACCCAATAAACCCCGATGACCCGCAGGCTGGCTACGGTTACATTGCCAACGATACAACGAAAGAGGAGATCTTCTTCTATCACAGTGACCACCTCGGCAGCACGTCTTACATCACAGATGATAAAGCCAACATCACCCAATATGATGCTTACCTACCGTACGGCGAACTGTTAGTTGACGAGCATAATAGCAGTGAAGAACTGCCATATAAGTTCAATGGTAAACAGTTCGATGAAGAGACAGGCTTGTATTATTATGGTGCAAGGTACTTGAACCCTGTTACCTGTCTGTGGTATGGGGTGGATCCGCTGGCAGAGAAGTATAAAGAAATAGGTTCTTATGTTTATTATGCAGACAATCCAATAAATTTATTTGATCCTGATGGTCAGAAGTTTATATACAATGCTCAAGGAAAATTCTTAAGGAAAGAAGGAAAAGATAATCTTGTATATATTGAACGAGATGGTAAATTGACTCAGTTAATTGATCATGGAAATGGTATGACAGATGAACAGTTTAATATTGCTGCTCATATTGTAGATGTAGAATCGAGTGATGCCCCAAATGAAAGCTTGTGGATTGCACATGCAGCTAATAATGCAGTTGATGATAAAGATGTGAATTACGCACATGTAAGAGTAAAAGGAGGGCCTAGAGTAAAGAACCATTCTTTATATGAACAACTGAATGATCAAAATTATTCGACTACTCCTGCATCAGCAAGAGTTGCTTATGATAAAGATTATCTTACAAGTTCTACAAGAACTACTGCAAGAGCAGGTATAATAGATGCATTACAATCAGATATTGATCCAACTCATGGTGCAACGTTGTGGGACGGAACAGATTTTGCAACTAAAGGGCTTAGCCATCCAAAATTTAGACAGTATAATAAAATAACAATACCAGATAATATCAGAAAAGATTATGTTTATCGAAATGAAAGCTATTTACAGAGGATAAAATCAAAGATGCGGGTGTCACCCGTTTTTGAGAGGAATGGAATTTTTATTCATGATGGCAAAAGTACAGCAAAATTCTCTCTAATAGCGACAGGTACATTTGGTAGAACTATATTTTGGCATAAAAAGTAATTTTATATGAAAAAGTTTATTCTTATTTTATTCATTATTATTTTTTCAGCTCCTAGTATAAATGGGAAAGCTCAAAGAAAATGGCAAGGATATTTAATTCCACAAGAGTATGTTATTGTTGATAGCCTTACCTTAAATGGACAGAATACCCAAATAGCTATATTTAGCCCTTATAGTATGACAGCTGACGGTTGTGAAAAATACGTTGATAAAGGGGAAAATAGGATTCTTTTGATTAAGCGTGATTCTCACTTTTATAGATTTGATAATGTTATATCTAATGACGTTTATGGTTATATTGATGGGAACGAAAGTCTTAAAGAAAATGGGAATGGATTTGAATTGTGGTTTGAAAAAGGGCAGAGTTGTACTTTTGAGTATCACATTTATATTGGATTTTTTTAATTCAAAAAATTAAAAATAACGCACATTACATTAATTACTTTATGTAATGATAAAAAGAAGGTAAAAAAATATAAGATATAAAAAAACTTTTTACTTAAGAATTTTCATCGGAATTTAATCGATAAATTAAAAAAATAAATATAGCATGTAATCTATTAGAAAGATATTTATCTTATGATCATATGCTATACTGGGAGGAGGAGAACCGCCCTGATGGTGTTGAAAGACAACAACGGCATCAACCGCTATACCTACAATGCTGCTGGTGAGCGTATCATGAAGAGTTACGGTACGATGGAGGGTGTGTATATCAATGGTGCACCGCAGGGTATTACATTCCATGAGACGGACAACTTCACACTTTATCCTGCAAGTATCCTCTCTGTAAACAAGAATCGCTTTACGAAACATTACTTCCTTGGTGACAAACGAGTTGCTTCAAGGATAGGAACAGGTCTGTTCAATAATGTCTATGGGCGTAACGGCTCATACGTAACGGCTGGTCAGCAGGACTATGCAGAACGTATGAATCAGATTCAGACACAGAAAGAGGCGTATTATAAGAAGGTGGGTGTAGCCCCTGGTGTACCAACAGAGAAGGGTGCGTATGGTGATCCGGAGAACACGGGTGTTGGTTATAATGCTGTCCTCACAGAACTTGGCAACCATGATGTGCCACAGGGTTGGATTCAGACTCCGAAGCCGAACACCACACCGAATACCAACCCCGGTCCACCTGTAAGCTGGAATGACCCAAGCAACCCTGATGATCCACAGGCTGGATATGGCTATATTCCAAACGACACAACACGTGAGGAGACCTTCTTCTATCATAGTGACCACCTCGGCTCAACGTCTTACATCACAGACGACCATACCAACATTACACAGTATGATGCCTACCTCCCGTATGGTGAACTACTTGTCGATGAGCATAGTAGTAGCGAGGACATGCCGTATAAGTTCAATGGCAAGGAACTTGACGAAGAAACGGGGCTGTACTATTACGGAGCCAGGTACATGGACCCCAAAATCTCCATGTGGTTGGGGGTAGACCCATTAATGGAAAAGTATACAAATGTCAGTGGATATGTTTTTTGTCATAGTAATCCAATAGTTAGAATTGATCGTGATGGATGTGCAGATTATTTTAGCATTAGTGGCAAGTTCATTAGATCGGATAAATCAAAAGATAAAAATATCTACATAAGAACTTCTTCTGGTAACGTTTTATTATCTAAATATAATTTCAAGAGAAATTTACGTGCTATGATGCGTATTACGTATCATTATGCTAAGGAAGTTGGGTTAGAAGGTAAGGCTAAGTCTATTGGTGTAAAATCAATGAAATCGAATCCTGAGGGAGAATTAGCGATAACGACATATGATAATAGGATAAGAGTCTCTACTGTTAATGGGCATTTTAAAAAAATCAATGGACCAAATATATAATTTCAGAAGTACATTAGCACATGAAGGTTTTCATATAGATATTCCAAATGGAGTAGATGAAGAAGTTCTTGTAATCATGAAAGAGATGAGTAGGAAAAGAATTTGGAAAAAAACAACACGGTCTTTTTAAAAAGTAATACAGCTGGATATCTTCAAAAAAAGAATTGGAAAAAGTTGTATGCTGTATCGGGTCGTAAATTTTATAATGTGATAGGTAAGGCACAAAAAAATGTTAAATAAATATGGGGCTAAAAGTAGTTATGAATTTATAGAAGGAGGAAATAAGATTCATTTTTGACAATAATGAAACATATACATATAATAAAAATTATTGCTAATATCCTCATTATTAGTATCATGCCGAAATAATAATGTTAAAGAGATTCTAACCGGGGATAGATATAGATATTGGTATAATGAAAGTGATACAATACTTAATCTTCCTTTATACTTTATTTTTTTAACAAAGATGGACAATTGCAAGTAAAAAGTCAAGACGAAAGGGGGAGATTACAGGACTTTGTTTTCTCCCATGATGTAGAATGGGATCATCGTTGGAGTATAAAAAAAATGACACATTACTATATATGGGATTGTATGATAATTATTTCGTTATATCAAGGTATAATGATTCTATGGTCATCCTTACACAGAATAACCAGAATATAGTATTACATGCGATTAGAGATCCTCGTATGTTTATACAAAAACATTCACGCTAAGAGAAAAAAATATTATCGATAGTATTCAATGTATAAATTATGATATACGAATTGATAGAATATGCCCTAATGGCAACAATTATATTCTAAAAGATATTTCTTCCTCTGTTGAGATAAGCAAAGCAGATATGAATATCATAGCTCCCCAAAGAGGAGACCGTTTAGTCAAAGAAAAGAATTATGTATTGTTGAATAGAATAACTAATGATTCAATTTATCTATATCGATATACAGTTTCAGGAGAGCATCCTGTTTTATCAATTCTCCAAAGTGGAGAAAAAAAGAATTTCATACAAAGAAATGGGATTTATCAGAGATAAGTGCATTGCTTCTAAAATCGGCACGGGGCAGTTTAATAATGTTTATGGCATCAATGGCAACATTGTAACGGCAGGGCAGCGCGATTATGAGTTTGGATGCAGAACATAGAATTTCTCTATTATACCTCAAATCCGCAACTAAGCCATTGAACGTCCTTATTGCGTTAACACGTCCTCTCATTACTGAATTTGCAGATAATTTGAACTTGAAGCACCCACTTCTGCCTACAATATCCCCTTACCCCACAATGTGACTTGAGGCAATACACAATATCATTCCCATAAGTTGTAGGCACTATCCAAAATCAGTCTGGAAAACATCTGCGTAAGCATTATTACAGGTATAGATATTCAGCACATACCGCCTTGATGTCCTGTTCCACTTGGCTGGTACAGAGATAAACCTGAAGACAGGACTTTAGCTTATGGTGCAAAACAGACTGATTCTTGGCTCTGGAGAAACTATTATTTCCTTCAGATAGATAATGGTGCAAAAGTAGGCGTGCCAGGAGACAAGAAGAATGGCGGCAACTATACAAAGGTTGATTGGTGGAATCCTTGGTTAATGGTTTGGGATTAATGGTAATGTCTGAAAAAGTGTGTAAGATTCTCCTCGTCCTTTCCCCCATGCTTGGGAAACCCAAGCATGGGGGAAATTTGTGATGTTGATATATCTTTGCCATTTTACCTGATTTTCCACTCCCCAAAATACGGTAGCCGTCTTGCATACGTCCCTTCTGTTTTCTCCTTGGCTACAGATCCCAAGAGATAAACTACAGAGGCGGGAGAAGGCATCGCCCCACGCATGAGTAAGGTGCGCTTATAACTTCTATTGAGTCGTTCCACCCAGTTAGTAGAGTAAATCATTCGACGCACACTCTCGGAGAACCTCAAATAGGTAAAATAGGCCGCGTTGCGCTCATTGCCCAAACGGGCAAGGCTCGGGTACTTTTTACCCCAACGCTGCGCAAAGATACGCAAATTCTCATAGGCCACAAGAGGTGTCATGTCGGTATGCTCCATGGGAAAGAGTGCTTTGAGTTCCTCGCCGACCTCGGCTTTGTCTTTCGAGGAGACGGTGTTCAACACTTTCCGTTTGAAATGCACAACGCAAAGTTGGTGCAGTGCCGTGGGAAAAGCCGAACATACCGCATTTTCGATGCCGCTCAAAGCATCGGATATAATCAAGTCGATTTGTTTCACACCGCGTTCCTTGAGGGCTTGCAACTCCATTTCCCAAGCAATTGCGCCTTCTGTGGGGTGATTTACCACCGTGAGCACCTCGCGACTGCCGTCGGGCAGTAGTCCCAACATCGTGTAGTAAGCCTCCTTTGAGACGCTCCCGTCGCGACGCGTGGAACAGAACGTGGCATCGATGTAGACGGCTAAATAGTGAGGAGAAAGTTGGCGCGAAAGCCACTCTTGGATCTCCTTATAACAAGCCCCAGCCAGATAGCTCACCTGCTGTTTGCTGTAAAGGTGACCGTAGATGCGGCGACCCACCTCGGCAATGTCTTCACAGGAGAGTCCACGGGAATACAACTCGTAAAAAAGCTGCGTGCGCTCACGCTCCTGAGAGGATAAAATACCAAGAATCATTGGTTGAAAGCATTGGAGCGCGTACGAGGGATGCGAAGTTGGAAACTCCAACCATGGCCCCGCCAACGACGGGGACGGAAACCATTGGCTTGTTCACCCGCATGTTCCGCGAGAAAGAGGGCGCTCCTGCTTGGAAAAACTATCCAAAAGCACGCGAACCAACTCTTTAAAACCTGCCTCACTTGAGGCCATTTCAGAAATTAATTCCGATCTTTGTTCTCTTGTAAGCTTCATTGTTCTTTCTTTGATTTTTTTATTCACTACAAATATAAGAACTTTGGAGCTTACACACTTTTTTTAGGACAGTATCGGATTAATTTAAAGATGTAACAAAATGAAGAAGATCTTCTCTTTACAATTGTATGTTTGGCTTTTTCTTACAATATTGTTTTCCCAATGTACAAAGGTTGATTTAGAGGAAGGAGTACACAAAACAACTATTCTTCGGCATAATTATATTGCAATAACCACAAAAGATGATATTCCCGGAGAAGTGGAAGTGCATTATAGTATATTGGGCAATAATGGTCAAAACGAAGTCAAAACAGAGAGGCTTTCTACTCCTTGCGTGATTGGTGGAGAGAACGTCTTGGTCGCCTATGACAGTATTGTTGGTACACATTCGGGGAAAAGCGTTTTTAGCCAGCTTACCTTGAAAAGAGACTATCAAGAAAACGGAGCGGATTTTCTTTCAATCAAAAACTTGTCTTCGACCGTCCTTGAGTATGCCGTAATCGGTAACCAGCCTCTCGTGTTCCATAACCCTGCGGATTTAAAAGAGTACCATAATTTCACCAATTTAAATGAGATAGATAAAACCAAGGTTGTAAAAGAAAGTCCAACTCCTATTAATTCAGAAGGTATTCCTGTTTTATATTTACTAAAGCCTGAACTTTCTAAAATTAACCAGTACTATATTTGCTAAGTATTGGAGATTGTGTGAATGGGGAGCTTACAACCGTAGAAAGTACCTATGCTAAGAATATTGGCATTAAACCTACACAGTATACTATTCGAGAAATAATGAATTTCTACAAAGAGGAATATAGCCATGGCAAAACCCTATTTGCAGACTACAACGACTATGATTTAAAATGTCAAAAGTACAAAGGTCTAGCTCGTTTAGACATAAAATTTTATGGAGAAATACAACCTGAGTCTTTTGTAAGGAACTCCGGACAGATTTGGTTTATTAATACAACTTCGGGAATGAAGGGAATTGACACCTTTAAGATATTTCAATAGGAATGATACATACTAAATTTTATTGCTGTCCGGTAAAAGTTTTACCGGACAGCAATAAATAAAAATGAAGATTACCAAAACGATTCTGCTCCTACTTTTAAACACAGTGATGTTTACCGCCTATGCAGATAAACCGAAGAAGCAAGACCCGCTACTCACTGGCCCGTTCTTTATCCAACCCTACTTCAATGCTTTCGGTATGCGCGTGCAAGAAGTAGATACTACGGAAGCCCGTCGAGGCTGTGTGGATATTTGGGAACATCAGAGTGCGCGAGCATACTACTTTGTCTCAAAAAAGAATGCCGAAACCTCAATGGAGTACACAACGGGAAAATCAGGTTTTCGAATCGATAATATCAAATTTCATGTGTACAGAGAATATCCCACTGTTGAAGAAACAGAGGGCTTTATGTGGAATGAAATTCCTGGTATAAGTGACAAAAATCAGAAAGCACTAAGTGCAGGAAGTCTTTCATTGGGATGGGCTGACTATGTGTTCGGACCATCACTTCTAATACCAGGCATAATAGATATTTTTCAACTAAAGCAATAAATATGAAAACATTAACTACAATAGTGCTTATGTGTTGCTGTATATTTTCAAGCTGCAAGCACGATGGCGATTTTTGCCATTATACTATAACATTCTATAACAATTCCGATAAAGAGGTTTATATATCCCCTTCTCTGGATTATCCTGATACAGTCAATGTTCCAAATTACCATGTGTTAGGTTTTACGATATCTATAAAAATAGCTCCGCACGGTTACAATAAGACTGCATTAGAAGTTCGCGATTGTTATGAAAAGACACTGAGAATCCATGAAAATGGAAAGATGGACACTCTGATGTTATTTATTTTTGATGCTAACATATTGGAAACAAACAAAATATATGATTATAATGCTGTATTGCAAAGGATAGATGTGAATATTGAGGATTTAAGGAAATTGAATTGGATATTATCTTATCCTCGTAAATAGTCGACCCTTAAAAAGCCCATTTCACCGAGAAGTTATGCCAGAAGCTTCACCAAATAAAGTTTTGGTGAAGCTTCTAAACAATTAAGCAAAGATTTTATATATAGAACCCTTCTGTGAGTTAGTGACACTTTAAGACTTGCTGAGTGGATGCTGTGCGACACCGCCGGTGTCGGAAGGGAGGGGGGGATCACACTACCCACGGGTTCACCCTTCGGGCATCACCCGCGGTTAAGCATAGTGTGTCCCCGCCGGGGACAGTAGGTCCACTCACTGTCGCCGGCCTCATCCCCCAGCATATCAAAACGCAGGAATCCGCCCCTAATAACTCACTCACACACATCGAAAAAAACTGTACACCATCGGAGACTACTTCTCCCTCCCTGCGCCATCACCACTGCCACACATCGAATGAAGTCTGTACACTATCTGCTGCACCACTGCCACTCCCCAGTACCATTACCCCCGCAGTAAAGCATAACCAACTTACGCCTCCAGCGGAGGCGCACCATGCTTAACCGCGGGTGATGCCCGAGCGGAGCGAGGATGAACCCGTGGACAGAAAGCCACACTAACTTCCGACACCGGCGGTGTCGCACTGAAAGCGTGGAGGGAGTATTCCCTCATCTCTCCTTCCCAGAAAAAACTTGTTTTTTGTTGTCACGTTGTCACGGAGGAGGCGAATATACTGATAGAGAGGAGCTTATGCGCGTGACAACAACTTTTTGTTGTCACACCGTTGTCACGCGTCGTCACGCCTGCAATAAATACATTATCAAGCGGTTATGCTCAAAGTGTGACAACGTGACGATGTGACAACAAAAAAACAACTTACAGAGAAGTGCCTACCTCCGTGCGTTTAGAAATACAATAAGGGCGTCGGCTGACGCAATAAGGATGTGAACTGACAGCCTTATTGTATCTTCAAACGCAATAAGGATATTTACGCTTACCTCTATGACAGACTTGCGCTGAATCCTTTCTTGAGGTTTCTGCATAGAGGCTATGATAGATACCCTTATTCTCCATCTAACAACTGTTGCAATTCCTCCAGATTTTCTACCACGGAAAGCAAGTCTTGAGGACGATCGCGAACCATACCTTTATGATGGAGATCTGCCAAGAGGTCCAGCAGAGAGTTCCAAAAGCCATGAGGATTATAGAGTACTACGCGTTTGCTGGGATAGCCTATAGAGGCCATGGAAAGAGCCGTGAAAACCTCATCGAGTGTGCCCACGCCGCCAGGGAGAGCCAAGAGGATGTCGCTTTTCTCAATAATGATACTCTTTCTGTCGGCTAAATCGACCGTTCGGATGGTGACATCCAGCGTTTCGCTCACTAAATTCCTATTGACCACTATCTCGGGAACAACTCCAAAGATGCGCCCGCCATTTTGCTTTGTGGCCTGTGCCAATTCCTCCATGAGGCCTTTCTTTGCACCCCCATAAATGAGGGTGCGGCGGGTCCTACCAATCCATTCTCCCACTTCGCGCACGGCTTGGTGGCAAATGTCGTCGACCTGACTATTGGCCGAAAGAAACACGCCTATTTTTTCGTACTTCATCATTCAGAATATAGCGTTTCGGTTATAGCTGCACAAACTTCTTCCAGCATCTCGCCTTCGGCAGGTGTGAAGGCGTTGAGCTCTTTACTATCTATGTCAAGCACGCCGACTACTTCGCCCTTGGCATTGCGCAGCGGAACGACGATTTCCGACCGCGAAAGACTGCTGCAAGCTATGTGACCGGGGAAGGCCTCAACATCGGGTACAATCAGGGTCTTTGCCTGCTCCCACGCCGTACCGCAAACGCCGCGGCCATGGCGGATGCGATAGCAGGCCACAGGACCTTGGAAAGGACCTAAGCGGAGTTCGCCCTCGCGCACCAAATAGAAACCTACCCAGAAATAACCCATTGAGTCGTGCAACTCAGCGGCGACATTGGCCAATACGCTCATTTCTTCCTTTTCGCCCGAAATGAGAGCACGCACCGCGTTGACGACATCTTTGTATTTTTGTTCCATACTTTCTTTTTATTGCTTTGAACCGAAAAAGGCTTCAAAGCATTGATACAATAAGTGCGAAGTTAGTGAAAGCTAAGAAAACAAACGTTTTCCCCTCTCACTAACTTCGCACCTTTAAGTAATTTTCGGTCGGCGGCCTGTTGTTTATCGACAAGCAGCTATGACCTCAATCTCCACCAATCCGCCTTTAGGCAGTGTCTTAACAGCCACAGCACTGCGGGCAGGAGCTGGTGCGGTGAAGTATTCTGCATAGATCTCGTTCATAGCTGCGAAATCGCTCATATCGGCTAAGAATACCGTGGTCTTAACAACATCGGCAAGGGTCAGTCCAGCTTCGGCCAAGATACTTTTCACATTTTCCAAACTTTGGCGTGTCAGTTCGCGAATGCCGCCTTCGGCAAAATTGCCCGTAGCAGGATCGATGGGCAACTGCCCGCTGATGAATAAGAAACCATTGGCAGCGATGGCTTGGCTATAAGGGCCGATGGCTGCAGGAGCTTTGGGGGATGTAATCTGGGTTTTCATAAAGAAAGAATTTAAGAGGTCTCGCCGCAGAACAGAGTTCTGCAACGAGACCTATGATGATTATTTTAGATAGTCGTCGAAATAGCGCGTGATACGTTCGTGGAGATGAATCATATCCTTACCCATCATGTTGTGGCCTTGACCGGGATAAGTGAAAAAGTCGGGCTGTGTTCCAGCATCTTCACAAGCGCGGAGGAACGCGAGGGAGTGCTGCGGCACGCAAACAGGGTCGTTGTAGCCAATGATAATCTGAAGGCGACCTTTGAGGTTCTTAGCCTTGTTGAGCAAGCTTGCTTCTTTGTAGCCCTCAGGGTTGTTTTCAGGCGTTCCCATATAGCGCTCGCCATACATTGCTTCGTAGTATTTCCAGTCGATGACAGGGCCGCCGGCAACAGCCACCTTGAACACATCTGGATAAGAGCAGATGAGTTTGTCGTCATAAATCCACCGAAGCTCCAACCGTGCACGCCCATGCGATTAGCATCAACATAGGGCAACGACTTGAGGAAATCAACACCTTTAATTTGATCCTTCATTTCTTCTGTGCCAAGATGGTGCCATGTAGCTGTTTCGAAAGCAAAACCGCGCTCTGAAGAGCCACGATTATCGAGCACGAAGAGCAGATAACCTTTCTGAGCCATATAGATTTCCCACGGACGAGCGGTATAGTTCCAAGATTCTTCCACATTGCGCACGCCAGGACCACCATAGACATAAACCACAGTGGGATACTTCTTCGTTGGGTCAAAACCTACGGGCTTCACCATGCGATAATAGAGGTCGGTAGTGCCATCGGCAGCCTTGATAGAGCCTCCCGAAATTTCGGGTACGTTATACTCCTTCCAGGGCGTATCATCAGTGTGGAATTTCTTTATCTTCTGCCCCGTGGTGGAGAGAAGGTCGTATTCACGGAATGTTTTGGGTGAACTCCAACGGTCTATAAGATATTGACCATCGGGAGAAAGCGTGGCGTTGTGTACGCCCACACCGTTGTCCAGCAAAGTGCGCTTGCCCGTTTCGATGTTCACACTGTAATAGTTGTGACGAATGGGTGACGACTCAGTAGATTTGATGATAACGCTCTTAGTCTTTGTGTTGAAACCGGCGAGATTAAGCACCACCCAGTTGCCTTGTGTGAGTTGCTTGATTTGACGGCCGTTCGTATCGAAGAGATAGAGATGGTTGTAGCCGTCCTTCTCGCTTTGGTAGATAAACTTGCTATTGTCCCAGGGTAGGAAGGTGATACCGTGCACTGGATGAACGTATTTCTCGTTCGTCTCCGTATAGAGCACGCCTTTGCGAGCACCTGTCTGCACATCGTAAGCCACGAGTTCTGCTTTGTTCTGAGTACGCGGCATTTCGATGAGATATATCGTTTTCTCGTCGGGAGCCCAACTCGGATTGGTGAAATAGCGATCGGTGGGATCTCCTGCTTGCAGATAAACAGTCTTATCCGTTGCGGGATTGAAAATACCAATGGTCACTTTATGACTGGTCATACCGGCCATGGGGTACTTGTCGGGCTCATACGCTGCTATACGTTGCGAAATGTCCACCTGCGGATAGTCGGCCACCATGCTTGATCCATACGCGTGAAAGCCAGGAGTTTTCCGCTGGGACTGAAGAACGTACCCTTGGAATAACCGAATTCATCGCGGTGTACGCTCGTACCGTAGAGCAACTCTCGCGAACCGTCGGTGCTGATCGTATGCAGGCGACCATCGGCGGTGCGGAGGTAGAAATTATAGTCCTTTGTATAGGCCTCGCTGCGCGATGCTGCGTTGAACTCTACATGACCGATACCACGCTCGCGGGGAGCTTGCCAAACAATCTTTTTCGTCTTCCAGTTGTAAAGGAAATTCGTGTCGGAAGTACGGAGCAACACTTCCGTTTTATTGCCATCGGGGAAGGAGGCATTATAGGCCGAGATTCCTTTTCCCTTTGTCGCATCGGAAATGAGGGGTTCTATTTCGGCCGTCGTAAAGAGCGGCTTCGTTGCGCCGTACAAGCGGACAGATTCCGCATCGAGCTCTACGAGTTGGTTACCCCACCAGCCCGTGTAGATATTGCGGGGCATGATGTTCCAGTAGTTCTCGCCGCCCCACATAAGGTCGTCGAGCGTAAAACTCTTCTTGTTTTGAGCTTGCATACTCATGGTGCAAAGTAGCGCTAAGGCCACGAGCCCCATGCGCTTCATTTTGTTCAATATTGTTATCATAGTCATTTGGGGTTATTTCCCTGCTAATCCATTTCTTTTAGCCGCTGAAGAAAGTTCCTAAGGAGGAACACAACATTCTCTTTCGGCTAAAAGAAAAACGGAGGATGCGGAAAGGCACATAGGCTTTGTCCGTCAACAGACAGCATGCTATGATTTTCCGTATCCTCCGTTTTTAGTATATCTTTAAGTTAAGTAGGCGTCAGTAAAGCACACCTACATCATTCCTTTATATATGGTCTTAATATCACTTCTTATCTGTCGCCATTTGAATGACGATCGAAGTTCTTACGACCGCCGAAGCTCTTGCCTCCTTTGCCTTTGGGGCGATCTCCTTGTTCGTTGTGGTCGTTGAAGCGTCCGCCCTTGCGCTCGCCGAAGTTGTTGCGATCGCCGAACTTGCCACCTTTGCGCTCGCCGAAGTTGCGGCGCGGGCGATCGTTTTCTCCGTCTTCTCCGCGGTGTTTGCGGCCGTAGACACGTTCAAATTCGCGGTGCTTGTTACGCAACTGCATAAACTCGCGGTCTTCTTCGGTCTGTTCGCGGCTGTCGTCATCGAAACGGCGGTGGAAATCCTCGCGGAACTGGCGTCCTTTTCGGCGCTCAGCATTGCGTTGGCGATCCTCCGAGGTTTTTAGTTCTCCGCCGGCAGCGCGGAAGTTTTCGATTTTCCCGTCAAACATTTGATATTTGCGAAACTCGCAATCCAGCGAACCGTTGTAGAGTTGAATCTTCGTACTGGGGCGCAATCCGATACTATCGAAAAGTTCCTGCTTGCTACTGATAATCCACGCTTCGTTGCCTTTGAACTCATGCTTGAGGCGTTCGCCGATGGCTTTGTACAGTCCCAAAATATCAGCCGGTTGCAAACGCTCGCCATAAGGCGGGTTGGTCACAATGATGGCCTTATCCTCTGGTTGGGTAAACTTACGGAAGTCCTGTTGGGAGAACTCTACCACATCGCTCACACCAGCTTGTTTGGCATTGGCCATAGCTCCTTCAAGGGTAGGACGATTGATGTCGTAGGCGTAAATCTTATGGTTGAATTCACGTTCAGCCGAGTCGTCGTTATATATACGATCGAGCAAATCTCGGTCAAGTCTTTCCATTTCTCGAAGCCGAAACTCTTACGGAAGATACCAGGATAGATATTGCGCGCCATGAGAGCGGCTTCGATAGCTATAGTGCCCGAACCGCAGAAAGGGTCAATCAGATCGCTTTCCATATCCCATCCGCTCAACTTAATGAGACCGGCTGCTAGCACTTCGTTTATCGGAGCATCACAAGAAGCCACACGATAACCACGCAGGTGAAGACTCTCGCCGCTCGCATCGAGCGAGAGCGTACATTGGTCTTCAGCGATGTGCATATTCAGCTTGATGTCGGGATTTGTCACACTAATGTTCGGACGTTTGCCCTCTTTCTCGCGAAAATAGTCCACAATGGCGTCCTTCACCTTATAAGCAACAAACTTGGAGTTGCGGAACTCCTGAGAATAGACCACCGAATCGACGGCAAAAGTAGTGTTCAAATCGAGATAGTTAGCCCATTCGATGGACTTCACGGCCTCGTAGACAGCTTCTGCATCGAGAGCCTTGAAATGCTTGATAGGTTTGAGCACCCTGATAGCTGTGCGAAGGCAGAAGTTTGCTCGATAGAGCATTTCCTTGTTTCCAGAAAACGACACCATACGACGACCAATCTGTATGTCGTTAGCACCGAGTTCGGTGAGTTCTTGAGCCAATACTTCTTCCAGTCCTTGAAAGGTTTTGGCAATGAGTTCGAATTCTTCCATAAAGTCAGCCTCGCTGTTGGAGGTTAGAAGCGTAAGTGTATGTATTTTATTGATTGAAAAAAACTTTTTTATTGCGCTCAGATATAAAGAGCCATCGAATCAGGTGCCGACGTACCGCGTGTTTGCTTCATCACAGCGCCCGGTTCTACATCGTGCGTTATCCAGAGGTTACCGCCAATCACAGCCCCTTTGCCGATACGTATCCGCCCCAGTATGGTGGCGTTGGAATACACAATAACATCGTCTTCCAACACAGGGTGACGGGCCACATTCTTGATAGGATTTCCTTCTTCGTCGAGCTTAAAACTCCGTGCGCCCAGCGTGACTCCCTGATAAAGTTTCACATGCGAGCCAATGATGCAGGTAGCACCGATGACAACACCCGTACCGTGGTCGATGGTGAAATAGCGGCCAATCTGCGCGGCGGGATGAATATCAATGCCTGTCTCAGAATGGGCAAGTTCTGTCATGATGCGCGGAATGAGTGGCACGTTCAAAACTTCCAATTCATGGGCGATGCGGTAGATAGTGAGTGCTTTTACGGCTGGATAACAACTGATTACTTCGCCCCAGTTCTTCGCGGCGGGGTCGCCAAGATAGGCGGCCTCAACATCAGTGGCCAACACATCGCGCACCTCGGGGAGGCGCAGCACAAGGCGTTGGGCTATGTCGCGCGCGTGTTCGTGGAGGTCGCCATCGCAACAATCATGGTGCGTGCGGTCTGAACAGAAACAAAGACCTGCTTCAATTTGTTCGACAAGCAAATTATAGAGTCGCTCCATATCCACGCCAATGCCATATTTCACCGTATCGCGATTGATCGTTGAACGACCGTAATAACCAGGAAAAAGCACACCTCGGCAGAGGTCTATGATTTCCTGAAGAGCGGGAGTACTGGGAAGCGGATCGCCATGCCGATGCTGATGAAAGAGACCTTTCATCTGACCCACATCTGCAAGACGCGCTACAGTTTGCTGAAACTGTTCAGTAAAATTACCCAAAGTAGATTTGATCGTAGTTAATTAAACTATTGCAAAGATAATGAAATTTTGAATCTCGAAAGATATAGAAACAAAAAAGCTGAACCTCATTGAGATTCAGCCTTATTTATCTTATGTGCGTAAGTTGCTTATGCCAATGCATTCACGTGTTTAGCAATGCCACTCTTAAGGTTGGCAGCTTTTTTCTTGTGAATAATGTTACGCTTAGCAAGCTGTCCAGCATCTTCTGTACTTTCGGCAGAAGTTCTGTAGCAGCTGCTTTATCCGTCGTAGCGCGGAGCTTGCGAACAGCATTACGCATTGTCTTAGCGTAATAGCGGTTGTGCAATCTGCGAGTCGCCGTCTGACGAATTCTCTTAACAGATGATTTGTGGTTTGCCATTTTTATATTATTCTTTTAATTGTAGCCTATAGCAGAGTCGAACTGCTCTTTAGAGAATGAAAATCTCTCGTCCTAACCGATAGACGAATAGGCCTGCCTTGCAACGTTTGCCTTTCAAGCGCTCCCGACTGTTGTCGAATGCCCCGCGGCTTAATTGCGAGTGCAAAAGTAGGGCAAAGTTTTGAAACCACCAAACATTTCTCCTACTTTTTTCAAAATTTTTCTTCCTCCTACCCTTTTACGCTCTTTTTCGCTACTCTTACCTAACACTTTCTTTGTATTTTTGTCTCGAAAACAGAAGAGGACCTGTCCGCAGCTCTCATTGCTCAACGCTCAAACTTAACGGATCTACCAGACCGCTCTGAGAATCTCTCTCCTTAGCAAAGTGGCTCTCTCATTAATCTCACACTCCCTTCCTCTATGCACGCTATCGTACTCAATACTATTAAATATTCCGATAAAGACCTCATCGTCGAACTACTCACGGAAAAGGACGGTTGCCTTTCCTTTATGCAACGCATCAATACTTCCAAACGGGCAAAGATTCGGACGGCATGGTTTCAGCCGCTGACACGGCTCGATGTGGACTACGACGACCGACCCACACACAAGCTGAAACGCCTCACAACTGCACAACCGCTGCCGCTGCTGACTATTCCCTACGAGCCGGCAAAGACGACAATGGCGCTTTTCTTAGCCGAATTTCTCCGCGTCACCATGCGGAGCGAACCGGCATCGCCACTGCTTTTCGAGTATGTTTGGAACAGCATAGAATGGTTGGACACTTGCCGAGAGTCGTTTGCTAACTTCCACCTTGTTTTCCTACTCCACTTGGCGCGCTTCTTTGGTTTCGAACCCAATCTGGAGGCGCCGTCGCCCAACTGCTACTTCGACCTCGAGAGCGGAACATTCACAACGGTACGCCCGCTGCATCCCAACGTGCTCTTGCCCGAAGAGGCGCAACTGCTACCTACGTTGATGCGTATGAATCTGGCTACGATGCACCTCTTCAAACTTTCGGGCGAACAACGCTCGCAGTTGCTCCGCTTCATGAATAATTACTACAAACTGCACATCCCTAACTTTGCCGAACTCAAATCGCTGAAAGTTTTGCAGGAGGTGTTTGCGTAGGTTTTCATCCCGTCTCTTCTTCCGTGTCACTATTCTTGACAGTGACAGTTGCGCAAAGAGATGTTAAAGAAGCTTTCCTCTTCTCCGCTTTCCTACTTTTCTTCACCATCCGAAGCCGCCTATCACTGCTTTTGCGGGAGAAAATCTCGCAAAAGTGAGTTTCCGAAGCTAATTTTCTCCGTTTTAGTCATTATTTTCCTTATTCCGTCAGCTGGCTTCCTTATTGTGTCGGCCGACAGCCTTATTGCGTTGGAGAATATCCTTATAGGAATCATGCCTATACCCCGCAAAAGCATCTTTTTCCTTATTCTGCTCATTTTTTTTATTCTGCGCTTTCTTCCACCGAAAGGCTTCGCGCTGGATTTCGCGCGATTCTCAGGGCTGTAGAATGAGTGTTTCCTTGACAAAGTAGGAGAAAACGCTTCTTCTGAAAATATTGCCCACGAATGGGCACAAAGCCGGCGAAAGTTTCACAAAGACAGAAGACGACAAGTCTATTTGCCCTTAAAACTTGCATATTAAAGTCATCGTCTGTAACTTTGGCAACAAGAAATATAACTCCTAAAAATCAGCTAACAACAAGCACACTATGACACAGCTCAAAACATGGGGTCTGCTTCTGGCTCTTGCCGTAAGCCTCACGGCCTCGGCTCGAAAAGTGAAAGTAAACGTACAACAACCCGGTACGCTGGAACAGCAACTGCCGCCTAAAGTTCGTAAGTCGCTCACAGAGCTAACGCTCCGCGGCTCGCTCAATGGTGCCGACTGGCATTTTCTCCGCTCGCTGATGGGTATCAGTCGCGACACAACAGCCGTGAACGGAAAACTTCTGCGTTTGGATCTCAGCGATGCCACGTTGCATAAAAGTACAGACGCATTTCTCTTCAATTATCAGATTAAGGCCGACTCCATCTTGCCGCAATGGGCTTTTTATCGCTGCAAGGTGGGAGAAGTTATCCTTCCGCGCGCACTTCATTTGATTGATTCTAACGCTTTCCGCGAAGCACGCATTCGCCGCGTAGTCCTTCCCGAAAAAGTATCTATCAATGAAGATGCCTTTGCCGATTGTTCGGAATTGGAGGACATCTGTTTTCCGAAAACATTGGGTAGCTTGTCTTCAAACGCCATCGTAGGTTGCGAAAAACTACAAACAGTACGAATGAACAGCGTCCTCTTCATCAGCGGCGGTGGCTCTATCCGAGATTGTAGCAACTTGCGCAAGATTGAAATCAATGGCACACTGGGACACATAGATGGTTGGCAAACTTTCTCACAGCTCCCCAAACTCACGGAGATTGTCTTCAACGGCCCTGTGCTTTCCACAGGAGGGAGCGAAGAATGGTTGAGCGAATGTCCCGCACTTCAGCAAATCACCTTCAACGGTCCTGTACTTTCAACAGCCTTCGCGGGTATTGCTGATCTCCCCAACTTTCACAACTATGTTTCTCTCCCCAACCAAGTGTTTTTAAGCAACTCGGAATGGGTGAAAGGAATCCCCGAACAAGGACCTTATACAGAAGAAACTTTCAAGGCTTTCCGACAATTGCAGCAGAGCTTTGAGGCCTTCCCCGACTTTCGCTGCGAATATCAAGCTTTTGTTACATCCGCCATCTTGAAGAACTTACTTACTGTCTCTGCTCTCCTACACGACAAAGCAGGACTATTGAAATATGGACAACTCATCTTAGAAAGCAGTCCGAGGAAACTATATCGTTTCCTTTGCGATAGTATCTTTAACGATTTTGCAGGCCAACCCGATTTTGAGGCTCTCAAAGAAAAGTCACGGCAGTTTGGCGACTACATTTATATTCTCAAGACTTCTCCACAATACGAACGTTCGGGACAGACGCAACAGGCCTTTACCTATGCGTTCGACTCTCCCATTCTGAAAAAGGTGCGCGAAGAACTCAAGCTGGACAGCATCGCTGGCAACGGAGATGAGATCAGCCGCATCAAGCGCGTGATGTATTGGCTCCACGATGCTATCCCGCACGATGGTTCGTCCAGTTGGCCACAATGCAAATATAACGCGCTCGAGCTTTTCCGCCACGCCCAGAAGAACAAGCGCGGATACAACTGCCGGTTTCTGGCAGAAATGCTGACCGACTGCTATCTGGCTCTTGGCTACCCTGCTCGCTTCATCACGTGCGAGAGTAAAGAAATAGGAGATCCCGATTGCCATGTCATAGTAATGGTATGGAGCAAGACTCTCAATAAGTGGGTTTGGATGGATCCCAGCTTTGCCGCTTATGTGACGGACGAAAACGGCACATTGCTCCATCCTGGCGAAGTGCGCGAACGGCTCATTGATGGCCGCCCGCTGGTGCTCAATCCGGATGCAAATTGGAACCACAAATCGAAACAAACCAAGGAAGAATACATTGATAGGTATATGGCCAAGAACCTTTATACCATTCAGTCGCACCTCACTAATCGGCCAGAGATAGAGAATGAAGAAAATTCCGGCCAAGATGATATCACCCTCATAGGAAAAGGTGTCACCTACAAAGGAGGCGGCCGCACCACTTCCGACGACCATTTCTTCTGGCAAGCCCCAAAACTGCCGTAACAGGTACTATCGAGAGATATAAATAAGACGAGAGCCGAAACATAGTTGCAAAAACTTGTTTCGGCTCTTTAGGTAGTGAAGCGTAACCTTAGAATGTCACGCGAAACATTCCGCGTATGCCCCATTTGCGCTTGGTGGGGAGATTCTCCGTATAAGTGACACGACGGACATATTCGATGTGGAAAATCTTGAAAATATTGTGGATACCAGCCACGAGTTCCACATAGGGCTTTTTCTTATCCATCGCGCGGGAGAGATAACGGAATGAGCCGTCAGCTTGGAACTCGCCGGGGAAATAAAAGAGACGCGCATCGGCAGCATTCTTGGCGAGGAGCGGATTATTCTTATCGGTCAAATCGCCCCAAAGAACGTTGCAGCCAAAGCTTTCGCGCCATTTGAGTTTTTTGAGCAACGGAATGCGATTAAAGAGCTTTCCGTTGAGATCCCAAGAGGCGAAAAGCGAAGCATAACGGTCGTTGAGGAATTCCATATTGTCGATCAAACTAAACATCTCGTCCTGCGAGATATAAGAGAGATTGGCAGCGGGCATAATGAGCAAGGGATAAGGCACTTTATTCCATTGAACGCCCGCTGAAAGGCGCGTGTCGATTTTTCCCCACGAATGGAGCCAAAAGCGTTTGTAGATGCTGGCTTCCGTGAAATTGTAAGCGTAATCTCCTCCGAGGAGATTCTTAAAGCCCATGGTGTGACTGACGCTAAAGACAGGGAAATCGAGACTGGGCGCATAGCGACGTTGCTTAGTATTGACCCATTTGGCACCTGGACTGTAGATAAAACTCAGCGTAGCATCGAGCGTGGTGAGCTTCTTCTGCCAATTCCCACCCAAAGAGGGCGCAGCAGCACTATTGAGGGGCTGATAGAAAGTGCGGCCGTAGGCTCGTCCACCTCATGGCGAAGCTGCACTTTAAAGCGCAGGTTGTTCTCCCACTCCCGATCGAAGGCCAACGTCCAGCGGCTGAAGTACATCATGTGGTTCACCTTCGTCCATTTGAGGGAGGTGAAGACGTTGTCCTTATCTGTGGGTAAGAATTTGTCGGAGGGCGACATCACGTCGTTCGTGTAGTTGAGCGACAGGTTGCTCACGGGGAACTCTCGCGGTAGGTAGGCCTTGGGCAGGAAGCTATAAGTGATTTCTCCAGAGCCCATAACGCGGCGGTCCTTAAAGCCGTAAGCCGCATAACCTTTCAGAAAGAGGTGTTTGTTGAGGAAAGCCGTAGTTTGAGCTGAGCCGCGGAGGCGGAAACCATTGACAAAGTTCTGGCTAAAAATGGTGTTGATAGGGCCAATATCTACTTTCGAGCCTTTCTTTGGGTCGGTGGTGGTTTCCACAAAGTTTTCGATAAATGCCTTTGCCACCCACAACACGGGCTTAAAGCCTTTCACCTGACTCAACTGCGTGACGAGTTGCTCCATCTTCCCCTCCGATTCCGTGAGCGGGTCGCTGCGGTATTTGTCCCAAAAGGCATCGTCCTTCATCAAGGCATCGGAGGCCAACTGCGTGTCGCCGCGAAACTTAAAAGTCTTTTCGGGAATTGGCTCAAAGGAGAAATTGCTGTACTCTGTCAGACGCTTCACCATGAACTTCTGGAAGAAGTTTACAACTTTTAGTTCAACGAGCATATCATCTCGAACGAGGACTTGCTCCCCTGTGGGCAACTGTTGGAACTGCTGAATGATGCGCATGTTCTCTACATAGTTGACGTCGCTGCGACCAGGAATACCCAGGTCGCACTTGACGACGCGGTAAGAAGAGTCGGCAGCAATGAAGAGGGAGCCGCTGAAGCCGAAGTCCTGCGGATTGTTCGGCGTGAAGTTGATATGGATGGTTTTGATAGAGTCTACCATCACTGTATCTACTAAAAAAATAGCGGTAGAAAGAGATGGCCGTCTTTGAAGATATGGGACTGGTGAACGGATACTGAAGCAAACGGACGTCGTCTTCATAGATATTCACATCGGTAAAGCAGTCCTGAATGACAGTAGTAAAAATGTCGCCAGTATAAAAGAGATCGTTCAAACCTGTTGAGCGTTTGCCTTTGATTATAGTTTTGTCGGAACGCGGCGACTGCCGGAAGATTTCTTGCGACACCGTTTCATCGACATTGATAGGCAAGATGAGTTTCCCGGTTTCATTATTGGTTTCGACATGATCTTTGAGAAAAGGAAACTTCTTGAACTTCCCTTCTTGAAGGACCTTATCTGTGACATCGTTGAAAGCAAAGATGGTTTTGGAATACTTATCGATGCTGTAGAACGGATGCCGCTTGAGATCGCTCTGCTTCTTGGCAGCGATGACTTTCCGCATGAGCTCAACGGCTGGATTATTCTTGCGGCTGTAGCGCTGCTTTGTCCCCGTCACCGTAGCCTCTCCAAGCACTCCGTCCTCCCGTGCTTCAAGCTTCACATCAAGAGTCTCGCCCGCTTTCACTTTCAGAACGCGCGTTTTGTAGCCCACCATGGAGAACGTGAGCTTGTTACCACTGTGCGCCACAGAGTAATGGCCGTTGAAGTTTGTTTGCGTTCCGTGGTTTTTATCGAAGTAGACATTGACAAACGGAAGCTTTTCGCCCGTCTGTGCATCCGTAACCGTACCGTTGATAGTCTGAGCCACAGCGGTCAGTACTAAAAACATCAGGAGGAGAAAGGTAGAGAATCTTTTCAACTTACTATACGTTTATAAAAGAAAGATAGCATTTGACGAACCACGGTTGCTCAGCAACATCTTTAATGCTGTTGGCCCTTGGTGCGCCAAATGCTAAGGTCACATTAGGAAAAATATCGTGTCGTTACTCTCGCGAACGAACACCTCGAAGCTGTCTTCGCCCACGAGGGAAAAAAGACAGGACTAATCTATTTCTTCGTCAGCTTCATATCCACCCATTTCGCGGATGGCGTTCTTTAGCATGACATACTGCTGGAAGAGATGATTGATAGGTACTTCATTCTGCGTGTAGTCGTGCATGGGGCTCTTGAGGAAGAAGCTCAAGAAACGTTGTGTGCCAAAGCGGCCAGCGCGCGCAGCGGCATCGGAAAGCAACACGAGGTCGAGAACCAGCGGCGCAGCCAGGATGGAGTCGCGGCAAAGGAAGTTGATTTGATTTGCATAGGGTAGCCCATCCAGCCAAAGATATCTATATTATCCCAGCCTTCCTTGTTGTCGTTGCGCGGTGGGTAGTAGTTGATGCGCACCTTATGGTAGTAGTCAGTATAAAGGTCGGGCTGCTCTTCAGGTACGAGGATGCTCTCCAGCGTAGAGAGTTTGCTGACCTCCTTGGTGTGGAAATTGGCAGGCTCATCAAGGACAAGACCATCGCGATTACCCAAAATGTTGGTAGAGAACCAGCCACTCAAGCCCAAGCAACGTGTGCCGATGATTGGAGCAAAACCTGATTTCACGAGGGTCTGACCTGTTTTGAAGTCTTTGCCTGCAATCGGCATCTTTGTTTGTTCGGCCAATTCCCACATAGCAGGAATATCCACCGTAGTATTGGGCGCGCCCATGATAAAGGGACACTGTTCGGATAGAGCTGCATAGGCATAGCACATGGAAGGGGCTATGCGCTGGCGGTCGTCGGCTTTCATCGCAGTTTCGAGAGCTGCCAGCGTGCCGTGAACAGCTGTATCCACGGGCACATATATTTCAGTGGAGGCGGCCCATATCACAACGACACGGTTGCAACCTGTGCGCGCTTGAAGTCGCGGATGTCTTGGCGCAAAGCCTCAACCATTTCCCAGCGAGTGCTGCAACCTTTCACATTTGTTCCATCCAGACGACTGGCGAAGTTGCGATCGAACGCAGCTTTGAGAGGAACAATGGCCTTGAGCTCTTCTGCCACTGGCTCTATGTCGCGTTCGTTCAACACTTGTGCATGAAGGGCCGATTCGTAGGCGTTTTCGGGATATACGTCCCAACTGCCAAAAACAAGATCGTCAAGACTTGCCAACGATATGATATCGGAATAGTGGAGGTATTTCTTATTCTCTCCTCGACCCACACGAATCTTGTCGTATTGCGTCATTGAACCAACGGGCTTTGCTAGGCCTTTGCGCGCCATCAGGACGCCCGTCATAAAAGTTGTGGTTACGGCACCGAGACCGACAACCATTACGCCTAATTTTCCTTCTGCTGGTTTCATATATAAGACTTATTTTAGAAATAACTGTATAGGTGACGTGTGACAATACGTATATCACACGCTGTATAACGAAACCACAAAAGTAATAAAAGTTTCTATATACATTTCCATACCTCTTTTTTTTAGCACATTTTGGGAAAGAAAGAACAGAGTTCTACCCAAAAAGAACAATCTATCTGGGGGATAGCGAAGAAAAGGCGGTTTTCACGCGCGAGTCTCCCGCATGGCCAACGCCTTATTTTCGGCAGCTTCCATGATTTCTCGCTCACCCGGTCCTTTATCGTTGATGCCACAAAGATGAAGAATACCGTGGATGATAACACGATTAAGTTCCTGCTCATAAGAAACGCCCAACTGCTCGGCATTCGTACGAACTGTATCGAGAGAAATGAAAAGGTCGCCACTGATCACGTCGTCTTCGTCGTAATCAAAGGTAATTATGTCTGTATAATAATCGTGCTGAAGATACTGACGATTGACCCTCAGGATTTCTTCATCGTCGCAGAAGATATAGGCCACATCGCCCACCTTGCGCCCATAAGAAGCCGCCACACGTTTGACCCACGCGGAATTGTCACGGCGGCGAATCTTCGGCATCGCAACGTTGATTGTATTGTATGTTATCATTGTTCAAAAAATATACGTTCTCAAAACAAACTCTGCTCCTGCGGCCCACCCGTATAGATGGAACGGCCCAGATGCAGATAGGCCTGTTCGGTCACTTCGCGCCCACGAGGGGTGCGGCGGATAAAGCCTTCCTTGATGAGGAAAGGTTCGTAGACTTCCTCCACCGTTCCGGCATCCTCGCCAATGGCTGTGGCGATGGTGCTGATACCCACAGGGCCACCCTTGAACTTATCAATGATGGTGAGAAGTATCTTATTGTCGATTTCGTCCAAACCGTATTTGTCGATATTTAGGGCTTCGAGGGAGAACTTAGCAATGTCCAAATCTATGCGCCCATTGCCCTTCACTTGCGCAAAGTCGCGCACACGGCGCAAGAGTGCGTTGGCAATTCGCGGCGTTCCACGACTGCGCCCAGCTATTTCTTCAGCCGCTTCGGCTGTGATGGGGACATTGAGGATAGAAGAGGAACGCTCTATGATACGCTGCAATGTCTCGCTGTCGTAGTATTCAAAATGGAGGTTGATACCAAAACGGGCGCGCAAGGGAGCTGTCAAGAGACCGCTACGCGTGGTGGCACCAATGAGAGTGAAAGGATTGAGGTCTATCTGAATACTGCGAGCTGCCGGACCTCGATCTATCATAATGTCTATGCGATAGTCCTCCATGGCGGAATAGAGATATTCCTCCACCACAGGTTGCAGGCGATGGATCTCATCTATAAAAAGCACGTCGTTAGGCTCTAAACTAGTGAGCAAACCTGCCAGATCGCCAGGTTTATCAAGAACGGGGCCGCTGGTGAGCTTGAACCCCACGCCCAACTCGTTGGCAATGATATTGGCGAGCGTTGTTTTACCCAATCCAGGAGGACCGTGCAACAGAGAATGGTCGAGAGGTTCGCCGCGGTACTTTGCCGCCTCAACGAAAACCCGCAGATTCTCCACCACCTTTTGCTGACCGCTGAAATCATCAAACTGTAGTGGGCGCAGGGCTTTCTCAAACTCTCGTTCCGAGGATGTCGGGGTCATCTGCTCCGACCTGATGTCAAATGTATCTTGTCCCATTATGCCGCAAAGGTACGAAATTCTTGTGATAATCAGTTTTATTCAACCAGCACAAAAGAATAGGCAGAAACAGGAGAGGCAGAGCCAGCTCCACGGCGTGTATGCTCCACTTTTCATCTGAACTAAATCAGAAAACGGTAGCTATTCATCACCACTTTAAGGAAAAATACGCCTCATAAAACTTTGATTTTAAACACAATAAAGGAAGCCAAAAATATCCTTATTGCGTTTGAAAATACAATAAGGCTGTCAGCTGACATCCTTATTGCGTCAGCTGACACAATAAGGATATTTACGAACGGATCCGTATGTAGTTTTTCTTAGGGAAATTAGAAGAAAAAAGAGGTGGTTGGTAGATAAAGATTCGATAAAGAGCGCGAAAGTTTTGTGGCTTTGCTTTCGCCGTCAGTCTTTTCTTTTTAAGCTTACAAAACGGGAGCGACAAACAAAGCTGTCGCTCCCGTAAGGGATTTATACATAGTCGTCGCTTAAAAAGCGTTGCTAAGCGAGAAGTCATTCATGGATGCCCTCTCGCTTAGCATTTCGCTTATTCTTTTGAGCAGGTTCAAAAGAACTCTCATGGCTCTTTTGAAGTTGTAAGCAGCGGCTGCCAATAGTATGTTCACAGCATCCCCTGCCAATCCCTTGTAAAAGTTGCGACCTAAACGATGATCTGATTTCAAGTGTCCGATGGTGGGTTCTATGCCTGCTCGCTTGCAGAATAATTTGTGTTTCTTCCGCTTCTGATACCTGCTGTCTGAGGGTCTGGGAACATCTGGTATTAAAATCTGAGTGCCATTAACCTCTTTCTTCCCCCGATAACCCCTATCGCCTGCCAGTATTTTGATCTTTCTCTGTGTCAGACGTTCAACTTGTGCTAACGAGGCTTCTATCGTGTGTCCATCATACTCATTACGAAAAGATTGTGCGCCAAGAATAATCCCCGTAGCCGAGCGGATGATGGATACCTTGTTGCCAAATTCGTACTTACAGAGATTAAACTACTATTTAGGTTCGACTAGTATACATTTAATGAGCACCCCTCTCATGAATAAGTGTTACATCAGATCTTTCACGAACACAAACTCGCGGCCTTGGGCGCAGGAGTCGCGCTTAAGGGTGGGGATGAGCTTGAAGTCGTAGTAGAAAAGGCCATCGAAGTGCCAGTTGTGTGAGATGTCGAGCGACTGGAGATTGTTCTGCCAGCTCGTCGCATTGACCCTCAAGTATCTCAGGACGTTGTGCGAGACGTTCAGATGCTGCAACCTCAAGGGATAGAGGAGGCTGAAGATCTTGTTGTGAGAAATGTCCAAGGTTGTGAGCCGAGGGAAGATCTCGTTGTGGAACCGCACATTCGCCTCCTTCTCCTTCGCCCCAATCTGATTGTGCGAGAGGTCTAAGACCACGACATCTTCGGGGAATTGCAGTTCGGCAATCTCTTGCAGCGCATTGTGCGAAAGGTCGAGGGTATCGATGGTGTACATCGAGAGATTGGGCATCTTCGTGAGCCTGCTATGGGAGAGGTCGCAGTGGCGCACATGCGTTCCTGCCGGGAGCTGATAGAGGGCTTGAAGGCCCTTCACGCGGTCTACATCTGTGGGCGTGGTGCTGCCCGAAGCGAGGGACGTGGAGCATGCCATGGCAATGCCCACGCAGAAGCTCATAAAGCCGAGGAGTCGTTTCTTTAATCATTGCGTGCACATCTTTCGGTGATACCTAATTGTTTGGCCAAAGCCATTCCTGATTCTACGTCGTAAATCCAGCCCTTGCTCGATCCCACAGCGTCGTGCGCAATGTCTTTGAGGTGGTTGGGCCGATAGCTCTTGCCGAAGCAGAGGATTCGGGCGGAGAGGTTGGGATTGCCCCTGACGTCCAAGTGTTTCCACGCTGTAGGGGCGAGCAGAAAAGGGCCGTGACCACCGCCCCAAGGCACGATGTCCACGATGTGGCGCAACTGGTTGTTGGATAAGTCCACCGTGTCCATATTTGCGATGATGGGCACAAAGAGCGTCAGTGCATTGTTGGCCAGCGAGAGGGTGCGCAATTGGGGCGTGAAGATGGCGTCCCAGTAGAGGGTGTCAGCCAGTTGGTTGTGGGAGAAGTTGAGACGCTCAACGCCATGTGGCAGGCGGCGGAAAGCCACCTCCTTGATTTGATTGTGAGAGAGGTTGAGGTTTTTGATGTCGTACATCGAGAGGTGTGGTACCTCCGTGAGACCGTCGTTGGAGAGGTCGACATAGTCGATCTGACTGCCCCAAGGCTTTTCGTAGAGGGCTTTGAGTTTGGGATGTTGTTCGCTCACGGTCGTGCTACTCAGCCCCAAACACAGGGTCGCGAGAGCGAGGGCGGGAAGAAAGTGTTTCATAAATAAAAAATTAGTATAGTGATCCCCATTGGTTCATGGCATTGTTAAACACACCTTGGTTGTACTTCTTTATGTATTCATGCTCTCTGTCATCAAACGTTTCCTTATCTGTTTTAGACCATTCCCCATTTTTTCTATAAACCCCAATTCGGTTTAAGGTCACCTCTTTTTTACTCAGCTTATAGTCCACAACGATTCTTTCGACCTTGTCAGCTCCTTTTTCGGCTTACAAAAAAAAAGGGATTATACTTGGAATGAATTTACTGCGGAAGTGTCACGCGGAAGAGTGGACTGTCGGTGTGATCTTGCTTAATAAATTCTTTCATTTTCTTCACCACTTCGGGGTGAGCAGCAGCCACGTCGTGGTCTTCATGCAAATCGTTGGCAAGGTCATAGAGATGCACTTCGCCGCGATTGACAACCATCTTCCAGTTGCCCATGCGCACACCGAGCATATTGGTTTCGTGGAATTCCCACTAGAGATGGTCGTGCTCTTTCTGTGTTCCCTTGCCTGTCAGCGTGGGATAGATGGAAATACCATCAAACCAATCGTTTTTCAGACGTGGGTTGCGATAGCGTTGCTCGTAGTTCTCGATGCCTGCCAAGTCGCAGAATGTTGCCATCAAGTCGTAGAAGGCAAATTGGTGGTCATTGACGACACCTTCTCTCACTTGTCCCGGCCAGCTAACGATGAAGGGGATGCGGATACCGCCTTCGTAGGTGCTGCGCTTCAAGCCACGGAGTTTTGCATCACGATTGAAGAAAGTAGGGTCTGCCCCGCCCTCTTCGTGAGGACCATTGTCGGAGGTAAAAATCACAACGGTGTTTTCCGCCAGGCCTTTCTCCTCGAGTTTCTTCATGATTTCGCCCACCTGCATATCCAGACGACTGATCATGGCAGCAAACTGCGCGTGAGCAATGTTCGTCGGATTGTAGCGCGAACCTTTGTCGCCGCCATACTGACGCTCTGCACAGAAATGTCCCTTATAGGCTTCGAGGATGGAGTCCTCGGGCTGAATCAGTTCGGCGTGCGGAAGCGTATAGGTAAAGATTCCCAAGAAGGGTTTGTCCTTGCTCTGCTTGTCGAGCCAGTTGAGAGCATGCTGATGAATAAGATCGGAAGAATACTGCTGGCGGTTGGCATAGTCGTCGCCAAACATGGCGTGCTGGATGTTCTGATCCAAAACAACGCGCTTCACGGCCTTGTCGCCCGCCGAACGACTGTAGGAATTCAGGAAGTTGGGATAGTAGAGATGCGCTTGAAACTGGCAGATGTAGCCATAGAACTCATCGATGCCGCGCTTATCGGGCGTGGAAACAGAACCTTCATAGCCGCCAGCCCACTTTCCGAACATTCCCGTGGTATAGCCATTGTCTTTGAAGATTTCGGGAATGATGACGTGGGCGGTGTCGTAAGGTTCTTGACCAACAAGGGCATAGTCGGTGTTGTTACCATACTTCATGGTGTTGTTGTTGGACCAATATTCTTTGTTGCCTCTCACGTGGGTGTGTCCCGTATGCTGACCCGTCATGAAACTGGCGCGGGAGGGAGCTGAAACGGGACTACCAGCGTAGGCCTGCGTGAAGCGCATTCCTTGCTGGGCAAGGCGATCGATATTGGGAGTAGAAATAAGCTGCTGACCGTAGCAACTCAAGTCGCCATAACCCATGTCGTCGCACATGATATAAATGATGTTGGGGCGCTGCTGTGCTCCTGCGGCCAAAGCGGCCAATGTGGATGCGCCAAAGAGGAGATATCGTGGTTGCATTGTATGTTGGTTTTACGATTTATAGTATCAGAATTTATTTCACTACAATTTTAGAGGAAGCTTTGTCTTGTGTGGCATCAACAAGAATAATGTAGCTACCAGCGGGGAGGTGGCTGATATTCAGTGTGTGCCCCTTGCCCTGTGCGGCGAGTTGTCCCGTTGTGGAGTAGATGCTGATGGTTTTCACGCCTTGAGCAGGTTCTACGGTGACACATTGGTTTGCGCCGTGATAGTGATGAGCGATTTCTGTGTCGTTGCGGTATTGATGCCCGTTGAGATGCTGGTGTTCGGCGAGAAGTAAGCCGTGAGCAAAACGTTGTGGTCGAGCGCGAACGTATATGTGGCGTCGAGCGAAACAACATTATCGTTCTCTTTCCAGCAAAGAAAGCGCGCATTGCCCAGCGGAGTGGCTTTGGCGGTGAGTCCATCAAGAGTGGCCGTGCCGCGCTGGCTGTCGTTGGTGGTCACACTGGCTGTAAAGGTCTGTCCCTCTTCGGGCACCACCTCAAGGATAAAGTCAAGCGTTTGTCCCGTTACTTCCTCGTCGGCTTCCGTCAGTCCGTTGTTGGTGAAACGTATGCGCATACGACTTTTACCTGTAGCAGCATTGGCGGGAATAAGGATGTTTGCTTCCATCTCTTGAGCAGCGGTGAGCTTTTGTGCTGTTTCAAAAACACCGTCGCGGTTCCAGTCGAAATAAACATAAACGGAGTCGCCAGCTTGCGGAGCATCTTTCAGCGCCAGTGCAAGCGTGGCAGTACGCCCCTTTACGAGGGTTGCTTTAGAGGCCGTATAGATTGTGTACCAGGTATTGGGCTTCGTATTGGGTGCAATGATTTGTCGACCGCTCGCCACCTGTGCCGGATAGGTAAGTGGAGTAAGCACGCCCGCCCCTTTGAGAGAGGCAGAGAGGACATAGTTGGCCGTCAGCGCACCGCAAGGAAAATCATAAATCTGTTCTCTGCGAGCAAATTCGCTGCGGGCTCCAACGAACGTAACGAGTGAGTCGCCATCAATAGTAAGTGTTGTTTGCGGCGTTGCAACGGAGGTGAAGTAGTAGCCAGTAGGCTTACCAGCACACACCTTATAGTGGGCGTTTGCTCCCAACACTCTATCGGCAGCCACGTTCACAAGCTGATAGCCGCCCGTGCTGTTGCCCGTTCCAACAAAGTACCATTGTGCGGAATTTTCCATATTCTTACCCCAGCTCAGCGAACCATCGGCAGCCATAGTAAGGTAGAGACCGCGGGTGTTTTTCAACAAATATTTTCGAGTTGGTTTCCCCACAGCTGTAGAAGGCACAAAGGGGCGCAGCTCATAGAGGTTCTCCGTTTCCGTAGTGCTCCACCAAGAATTACCATTGGAGGCTCCAGCTTTCCAAACGATAACGTTGGAACTTGCTCCGTCCTTATTCAGTCCGTTAGGCGAAGCACCCGTGTTGTCATAGTTGGTACAGTCCGTACTGGTGAGGCGGCAGAAATTTCCGTTTGTGCCGATATAGTACTCCACAGGAGTGCTGCTCGTTTTCATTATCGAAGCTCTCGATTGCGCAACATTGCAACTGCCGATGTAGTTGCCCGAAGCAGAGTTGCGAATGTAATAGCAGTTGGCCTTACTAGTAGGAATGAATTGCCAGAAGATGCGCTTCGTCACGTCGTAAGAAGTCACAACGAGCGTACCGTCCGATTCTTCGCTGATATAGCTCGAGCTATTGCTTTTCATAGCAATGGTGTAGAACTTGTCGGCACTATAACTGCCGGCATTTGCTGAGGCGCATAATGTCAAAGGCAACCACAGCAAAAGAAGTAACAAATAGGTATATTTTCTCATGATGGTGTGTTAAGTCGAAACTTGCTTCGCAAAACTACTACTTTTTTACATATTTTCTCACCATTTTTCCGTTTTTTCGATAGATACCTTTTGAAAAACACTTTTATAAGAACGCTCATTACCTTTGTTTTACACAAAAAAGAGTGGAAAAAACATAGGAAGAGGAAAAGAAAAGCCCCTCCTTCTTCTGCATGCAGAGAGGGAGGGGGATTGGATTATGAAACCAAAGTAGTGGGCAATATGGAGTGCCGAACTAATTAGGTACTGTCAGCATTACCGCTCTTGCCCAGTGTCGAGAGGTATGCTCCCTTGGTTTAGGCGTTTGATTTGAGTTGCTTAAGCAGTCGGCCGGCTGAGTCGGACAGCAGGGTGATGGCACCGGCAAGGATGACGGTATCTTTTATGACCAGTCGGCCAGCCCCCGACAACAGCGGGAAACCATGCTCGCCACTGCCGAGATCTGGTACCCAGCATTCAGGCGTAGTGATAAGGAACGACAGCGTGCCTATGGTCATGATGATGGCCAAGGTGTCGCCCACGATGCCGGCTTTGGAGGAGAAGATACCGAGGAATACCAGGATACCGATGCTCATGATGAGTACGCCCAGGCCGCGAGAGAATACGTAGGTGCGGTTGCTCTCGTGCCATTCACGGTTTTTCTGGACGAATTCGCCTTCCTTGTTCTTATATTCCTTGTATTCGGGAGCTTCCTTAGCATAGAAGAAGCTCATGAAGGGGCTGTTGGCCACAAACGGAACAATGCCGTCGGCTTCGTAGTGGGTGAACTTCAAAGCGCCAATCCATACGAACACGATGAGGATGGCCAGGCGGATGAGCTTCAAGCCTACATTCTTGAGATTGGCTGCAAAAGACAATAGGGTGATAAATTTTTCTTTCATAAAAAAATAAAGTGCTTTGTTGTGATAAATACTTACTTCACTCTGCGAACAGAGTTTCGTAGTCAAAGATACGCACCTATCCTAGGTTTTAACAAATAAAAAAGCATAAAAAAAGAAAAAACAGAAAAGTTTTTCTATAAAACGGCTCTTTTCTGTTTTTTCTTTATATTGAAATGATAAGACAAGTTTACTTTTCTGCATAGAAAACATGCTGATTTCCCAACTTGCTATTTAGCGGATAAGTTCGGCCTCGGGGCTCAATGTTTCTTAGGAGCTAAGAGACGGTGGTAGCGCGCATCATCGCAGAGTACTTTGAGCGCAAGTTTGAAATCCTTGTCGTTGCGCAGATTGTATTCGGCCACACCTTTTTGGTAGTAGTAGCGCGTCACGAGTTCGGATTCCACAAGCGACTTAATATCTTTGCGCCAATAGTCGAAATCGTACTCAAAATTATGGGAGAGCTTTTTCTCCAGCGCATTCAACTCATCTTTGGCCATTTGTTCGTAACCTTCTGCTGCTACGATGCTGCGCAGGATATTGAGTGCGGATTTCGATTGCGTATCATAAGTAAAATTCTCCTTTTTCAGGAATTGCAGAAAGTCGTTGTACTCCTGATCAGAAAGAGAAAAAGTACTGGGACGAGCAATGGTGCGATGATGATTCTGGTAGTCGGAGCAATAGTTGCGCAGGGCATCGCTCGCCGAAAGATAGGAGAAGAGCGAGGGCAAGGAGTCGGGTACGGTTACAATATCGGGCGTGATACCTCCCCCATCGCGAACAGGACGTCCGTTGGCAGTATGGAAAACTTTAGAAAGCGAGTCGGGCAGGTGTTGCGGTTGTCCGTTTTTATAGCTATACGCCTGAATGCAACGCCCTGAAGGGATATAGTACTTACTTGTGGTGAGTTTGAGAATTGTCTTATAGGGCAGTTGTCGCGTCTGCTGCACCAGACCTTTACCATACGTGCGTTGACCGATGATGACGGCTCGATCGTAGTCCTGCAAAGCTCCGCTCGTGATTTCGGCCGAAGAAGCTGTACCGTTATCGGTCAGAACAACGATGGGCATTGTTAAATCGGCTGGTTCATTCTTTGTCTTGAAAGTGGAATTTACTTCTTTCAACTTACCCTTCATACGCACCACTTCTTTTCCGCGAGGCACGAAGAGCCCCACCACATTGACGGCCTGATCCAACAGACCTCCGCCATTTCCGCGCAGGTCGAGGATGAAACGCCGCATACCTTTTTGCTTCAGCTCAGCAAAGGCCATCTGGAGTTCGTGGGTTGTTTGCTCTGTGAAACCTGTTAGCAAGGCATACCCAACGGTATCGTTCACCATTGTATAGAACTGAACGCTGGGCATCGTTACGGTGCGCCGCGTTAGTCGGAAAGTGAGCGGTTTTTCCACACCATAGCGTTTCACCTTTAGTTCAAAATGGGTACCAACATCGCCACGAAGCGATTCGCTAACACGGCTGGAATATTCACTTTCTTTACCTTTTTCTGCTTCTCCATAATCCTTTCCATCGATGGAAAGAAGGATGTCGCCAGCGCGAAGACCAGCCAGAGCAGCAGGCATTCCCTCATAGGGCTCTTCTATGATGCAGCGACGTGCTTTGTTGAGAAAAGAAATGACAGATCCAATACCGGCATACTTACCCGTGGTGAGTTGTTTGAGCTCTTGCGTCTTATTCTCAGCATAGTACTGCGTATAGGGATCAAGCTGATTGAGCATATAGAGCAATGCGTTGTTGATATTTTTCTCCGCACTCAGTGTGTCCACATAATAAGTGTCCAATTCCTTATAAAGGGAATTGAAAATATCGAGATTTTTAGAAATCTCAAAATTGTGGTCGGAATTGCTTTGCGCCACGCCTTCCATCGAGAAGACAAGGGCAAAAAGAAAAAGCAGCTTTTTCATGTTCAAAATGTTGATAAGAAGAAAGAGGCAGAAAAGAAAGAGGAGAAAAGGAAGAAAAGGGTGTAAAACGTTACTTTCACAAGAGAGCAGAAAGCAATCATCGGAAAATCATTGCTTGCTTTGCACCTTTTTCTCGTTATCTCATTTCAGTTTCTCACAAATTTCGTCCCAAACTTCGTCGGGAAGGGTTGTGCCTACCACCTGGATGACCTTGCTCGCGAGGAGAGCACCTTTCTGAAGACAGATCTCCAAAGATTCGCCACGGCTCAAGCCATAGAGGAAACCAGCGGCGAAATAATCGCCAGCTCCCGTGGTATCTACCACTTTGTGGACTTTCTCGGCAGCTGCGCGAGCCACTTCCTCTCCACGTTTTACCAAAGAACCCTCTGCGCCTATCTTAACAATCGCGATTTCGCATTTTTCGGCCAACACATTGAGAGCCTCAACGGGATCGGACTTACCGGTGAAGGATCTGGCCTCATCTTCGTTGGCAAAAATAATATCGACTTTCTGAAGAAGTTGTTCGAAGAAGGGGCGATCATCCTCCACAATATTATAGCTACCAAAGTCGAGACCAATCTTCAGCCCTTTCGATTTGGCAATATCTGCGGCGCGCATCACCATTTCGTGGTTCTGCACGAGATAACCTTCAATATAGAAAATATCGGCATTGTCGAACCATTCCGTTTGCAAGTCATCAGCCGTCAGTGTGGCCGCTGCGCCCAAATAGTCGTCGAAGGTGCGCTGTCCGTCGGGGGTAATAAATGCCGAACAAACACCCGTGGGGAGATCACCAATCAAGAAATGAGGAATACCGCCATGCTGCAAAAAATTATCTTTATAGAACTCGCCATAGCGATCATCGCCCACTTTCCCGATAAATTCGGGCTTTGCGCCGAGATTGGCCAGTGCCAACATCGTATTTCCCACAGAACCACCAGTAGCAAAGCTGGTTTGAAGTTTCTCCAGCTTCTCATTGAGCTTTTTATACCCCTCAAAGTCCACAAACTGCGTAGAACCTTTCGGGAGTCCCAATTCCTTGAGAACAGAGTCGTCAATCTGTGTCAAAACATCGCAAAGAGCGTTGCCAATGCCTAAAATCTTCTTCATTTCAACTTTTTTTTCAAAATTCTATGCAAAGGTATTGCTTATTTCGGAAATAGACATTACTTTTGCACCGCAATTCTGAGAGAAACCTCATTATCCTGCTTCAGTAGCTCAGTTGGTTAGAGCACCTGACTGTTAATCAGGGGGTCGTTGGTTCAAGCCCATCCTGAAGCGCAAATATCTCAGAAGAGCACTGCTTCAGTAGCTCAGTTGGTTAGAGCACCTGACTGTTAATCAGGGGGTCGTTGGTTCAAGCCCATCCTGAAGCGCCATGGAGGAATCACTAAGAAGTGGTTCCTCTTTTTTTGTTTATTGCAAAACGTGATGAAGAAAAGAAAGCTGTGCGTAGTGATGGGAATGTTCGCACTTATGCTGTGCGCCCAAACGCCAAAGAAAAACAAAACAACGACTGCAGTTGCTCACGTAACGGTGGCGGAAACGGACGATGCGGTGCTGCAACGCTGGGATGCTGGACGGAAGGTGTCGGCCAAAGCCGTAGAGAAGTTCGGGCGAAACCATTGCTTCATTGCTCAGCGCATCCCCGACAAGGTGTTTCAGAGAATGTTGGGAAAATCGTTTCCTAAGACAAATGCTATCGAGCGTGAAGAACTGCGCTATCTGCGCCTACTCCATTACAACAAAGAGGGCGAAATACGGCTGGGAGAAATGGTGTGTAACAAGCGCATTGCTGGCACACTGGTTACTATCTTTAGCAAACTTTTCGATGCGCACTACCCCATCGAGCGAATGGTGCTCATCGACAATTACAACGCCAACGACGAAAACTCTATGCGTGCTAACAACACCAGCTGCTTCTGCTTCCGCTCCGTGAGAGGTACGAAAAAACTATCAGCCCACTCCCGTGGAATGGCTGTCGACATCAACCCGCTCTATAATCCCCATTGCAAAAGGCAAAAAGGAAAACTCTCCGTTGCACCCACAACGGCTCTACCCTACGCTGATCGCTCCAAAAAATTTGCTTACAAGATTGAGCATGGCGACATCTGCCACCGCCTCTTCCTTGAGCATGGCTTCAGATGGGGCGGCGCGTGGCGTCACTCGAAGGATTATCAACACTTCGAAAAATAGAATATACAAAAACGGTATCTTCACCACGGAAAGCTTCAAACAGGAAGCTTTCTCTGCAATTTCCCCAAGAGAGAGCTGCACTCATTTATCTACACAGGCAAAAATATCCTTATTGCGTTTGAAGATACAATAAGGCTGTCAGCTGACATCCTTATTGCGTCAGCCCACGCTCTTATTGTATTTACGAGTTCAACAAATAGAGCCACAACTACGAGAAAACACACTTCTCCACAGAGTTTTGTTTTTTGCGTTTTTGTCGTCACGTTGTCACACTATGAACATAAACGATTGAAAATGTATAGATTGAGCGCGTGACAACAAGGTGGCAACAAATATTTTGTTGTCACACCCTCAAGCATCTATTTATCAACGTGTTTACTCCTCCGTGACAACGTGACAACAAAAATTGAGTTTTCTTGGTAGGAGTACTAATAGAAGTCATAGCTCCCTATCCACTGTCCCCTGCGGGGACACACCATGCTTAACCGCGGGTGATACCCGAAGGGTGAACCCGTGGGAGATGTAGCAAAACTCACCTCCGACACCAGCGGTGTCGCACTGCACCCTTTTCTACGCGTATGTCTCTTTACTCATATACTCTTGCAATGCTATGCTTCTAACAAAAAACCGCCATACCGACTTAAGGGTATTGCGGAAAGGGAATCGGGTTTATCCCCGAATTATACTGGTATTCATAGACAAAGAAAACCACCAATGCAATTCGGGGATGAACCTCAAAAAAAGAGGGAAGTAAACACTCCCCTCTTTCATTAAGAGATATTAGACTTATTCAATGGTTTCGGCTCCATTACCATCTATCATAGGCCAACCTGGATTCTGATAAACAACAGATGTTTTCAGATCTGCCTTATTGGTTGCCGTCTTGCGGAAAACAGATTGTGGCAGCGGCATGAGATAGTGAGCCGGAGTGAAGTTTAGACCATTATAGAGCAGGTTGTGGTCAGCAGGCTTGATCTGGTAGGGACGAATATAGTTGCTCAAAGTTTTGGCAGACATATTACCCTTTTCACCTGTTAAGTCGACAACAGCTTTATCATTACCGTCTTTGTCGCGGAATGCACCTTCGTAAACAGTGCCCCAATAGCGGAAACCTTCAACCTGGTAGTTCTTCACCTGGTCGCAAGCGCGCCAGCGTTGCAAATCGGCCCAACGGAAGCCTTCGCCAATCAGCTCATTGCGGCGTTCACGGCGGATATTATAGAGCGTTGCATCGATGAGCTTACCGTGAGAGAGTAAGCAGCAAAGTCGCCCTTAGCTTCCTCGTTCATATCGGTGGCAGCAATTGTTATATTGTAGTTCTCATTCACCTTTGCACGGCGACGGATAGCCTTCCAATAGCTTTCAGCTGTAGCATCAATTGTTCCATTGAGTTCATAAGATGCTTCGATATAGTTGAGCAGAGCTTCAACGCCACGGAACAAGAGACTACCATTCACACTGTGGAAGTGGGTCAGATACATGGTGGGGTCGTAGTGCTTACCCTTCTTAATCATATAGCCCGTTACCGCACGCTTTTCTGTTTCTTCGAAAATGCTGCTCCCCAACTGAACGTTGGCGGTGGTACCATCAGCAAAGTAGCTCTCAACACTGTTGTCGCCCTTTGTGAAGATGCGGATACGTGAGTCGCGGTTTGCCAATGTAGCACTAATACCATTCAGCTCTTGAGAGTCATTGTAGCCAGAAGCTGCGGCATAGATGGGATAACCGTTCTCCATCACGAAGGAGTTGACAAGGCCACGTGTCCAACCCGTGTTGCAACCGTTCTTCTGGAAATATTGCTGCGTATTGTGACCTGTGCCTTTCGCAACGCTATATTCGCGCCACATCAGCACCTCGGGATAAGTGGACATATCCACATCGCAGAACATTGTATAGTAGGAATTAATGGACTTATACTTATTATCCATACCTTCGTCTGTGGCAGTATTTTCGGCCAGTTTGCTAACCATCTTATCGCCCACCATCTTGGCACTCTTCATGGCTTCACCGAGGAAGTATTTCACTTCGGCAGCGTTGTCATAGCCAGCGGCATCTTCAGCAGCACCGGGCCAATCCTTACCACCTGGAACAAAAGCTGTTCCGGCATGATACTTCTCGAATGTACCTTCGTAGAGAGCTACGCGACTGCGAAGCAGATAAGCCACATCGCGAGAAACGCGTTCTTTCTTGCCTTCGGGAGAAACCTCTTTGAGTAGACTGATAGCTTTGTCGAGGTCTTCAAAAGGATGAAGCGAGCCACTTTGTTACGCGGGTCACGATGAGAGGCTTTGAGGAGAACGCTTTCTTCATCGGGAAGTGCAGTAGTGATGATGGGGCAGTCGCCGATATTCTTCAGAAGATTGAAGTAGGCGTATGCACGGAGAAGATACATTTCGCCAATGTAGTGCTTAATGTTATCCGCATTGCCTTGAATCTTACCAGCTTCGTACTTGGGAAGAACCTGCTCGAAGAAGTAGTTGCAATGGCGCACTTGGGTGAAGTTCCACGGATTGCTACTACCCACCTTGTATTGTCCTGGAATCCATAGGTTAGAACCTCCAGCATTCACCTGGTTGTCTGTACCGTTATCATCGGCGAAAGTACCAATGCCGTAAGAACCAGGTTGGATGGAATTGAAATTATAGTATTGGATACTATATGCAGCAAGGTCTGCTTCGGCTGTAAAGTACTTACTGGGAGTAAGGCTATCTTCTGGTTCACGATCCAGAAAGTCATTACAGCTTGTCAGTGTTAACGCACCACACAGCAGCAGTGAAAAATATTTTAGTTTCATAATGTCTTTTTTATTAAAGAGTACATTTAGATTGATGCGGAATAGAACTTTTCCGCTCTTTCTCAGCGAATTATGAGAGTTAGAAAGTGACACTTACACCAACGGACCACGTCTTAGAGAGCGGATAGGTCTTGCTGAAGCCCCAACCACCGGCATCAATGAGTTCGGGATCGCCCATCTTGGTGAACTTAGTGAAAGTGAGAAGATTCTCAGCCGAAACAAAGAAGCGAACTTTCTGAACATAGAAACGCTGTGTTAGTGCTTCTGGGAGAGTGTAGCCCAACGTAACGTTCTTCAGACGGCAGTAAGCTGCATTCTGCAAGTAGCGAGTTTGTGCTTGCTGGTTCTTCTGTGTGCTCCAATCAGGTTCGGGATAGTAAGCGTTGAGGTTCTGTCCGAGCGGATCGTTTGCATCGGCACGGAAGTAGTCGAGATGCTCCTTGAAAGCAACGCTCTGCCACTTGCCACCGCTGGCACCCCAGAACATAACACCGCCGCCACCTGCACCAGGCCAATAATCGCGCTTCAGAACACCTTGGAAGAATACTTTCAAGTCGAAGCCTTTATAGCTGGCTGTGAGGTTCAGACCGAAGTTATAACGCGGAGTGGAGTTACCAATAATCTTGCGGTCACCAGAATCGTTCGCCGTATTCTGACCAGTATTGATATTCTTATCGCCATTAAGGTCTTTGTACATAATGTCACCAGCGCGCCAATTAGAACCGAGCGCATCTTGGTTAGCATTCTTCAAGGTGAGCATCCATCTCTTCCTGAGTCTTAGCCATACCTTCTGTAACATAGCCCCAAATATCGCCTAAGTGAGCACCCTTATAGTATGTCTGAGAGAGATCTTTCGCTGCATTGGGATAACGATCGATAACCACTTGATTGTCGCTCAGCATGAGGTCGGCACCATAGAAGAAATCGTTGATATGATCGCGCCATCCGAGCGTAAGTTCCCAACCCTTTGAGGTCATATCGAGGTTGTTCACCTTAGGAACAGCCGTACCGAGTACATCAGGAAGCTCAGGAGCAGGACCTACCATGTCCAAAGTTTTGCGCTGGAAGTAAGTGAAGCTGGTTGTCAAGCGATTGTTGAAAGCACCGAAGTCAACACCGAGATCCCATGTGCGGGTCTTTCCCATGTGAGCAATGCACTGACGAGAGCTGGTTCGGAAGCCAGATTCTGCTTCTCTCCATTGAGCAACCAGTTACCGGCATTAGCACTATAACCAATAGTAGAATAGAAGGGATACCAGTTGTCCGTGTTTTGGTTACCGAGCTTACCCCAAGTGAAACGGAGCTTCAAGTTGTTGATCTTATCTTCGATAGGTTTCCAGAAGTTTTCTTTAGAAACATTCCAACCTAAAGAGAAGCTGGGGAAGAGATTCCAACGCTTTGATCTGATGAAGCGAGAAGAACCGTCGTAGCGAAGACTTGCTTCTACCAAGTAGCGTTCAGCATAGTTGTAGTTCAAACGACCAAAGAAACCTGCTGTTGACCAACTTGCCAAACCACCTGCTACGCGCGGATTGGTGGAAGTAGTGTTCAGTGTAGGCACTCTAGAAAGAATACCATCACGAGAACCTGTCACATTGCGATAGTGGAACCATTCGCTCTGGAAACCAGCCATCACCTTGAAATTGTGATCACCAAAGCTGCGAAGGTAAGTTGAATAGATATTCGGATTGAAATAGTTAGACTTGTAAGCGTATTCCGTTACGGAAGAAGTCTGATTGTCTGTTGCGTATGGATTGTTATTAACATCCCAAGCGTAAACCGTCTGATAATCTTCGTGACGGAAAGTGGTGCTTGCGCGATAGTTCAATTCAGTATTGATCGTCCAGTTCTTGATAGGTTCAAGAATGAGTGAGAACTGCTGATCCAGATTATCCTGCTGAATATTGTAAAGACCACCACGATTGAGCATTTCGTAGTAAGATTCGCGTACGGAGTGTCCATTTGGGTCAATAGTCGGAACAATCGGCCAGTAACGGCAAGCATTGTGATAGAAGAGAGGAGTAACAAACGACGGACGTTCAAAATCCTCACGGTTGAAGCGAGTAGTATAGCCGAAGTGTGCCCACGGAGCCAGCTCACTATTGATGCGCCCTGTGAAGGCATAGCGGTTGCGGTCGTCCTTAGCTTGCTTAAGCATACCATTGCGCTGCAGGTAGTTAGCAGAGAAGTAGTATTGCATCTTTTGACTACCGCCTGAAATACTCAGCGTGTGCTCTTGTGAGAAACTATTGCCGAAGTGGTATTTCAGCCAATCGGTGTTGCCTGATGGGAGCAGATCAAGATTGTCCCAAACCTCCCAACGGTTAGTCTTTGGGTTGGCATACATTGTGGGGCCACCTTTTCCTGCAAGATTGTCTTTAATCTGCTGCAACTTAGCATCTGTAAACATGGTGCTATGTCCAGCTGCATTGAAGAAGAGAGCATACTCATAGGAGTTCATCATCTCCGGCATATTGAGTGGAGAGTTGAAACGGAATGAGTTGTTGTAGTTGATTGATACCTTACCCTCCTTACCTTTCTTCGTTGTAACGAGAACAACACCACCTGCTGCGCGTGAACCATAAATAGAAGAGGTACTCGCATCTTTCAGGATAGAGATGTTTTGAATGTCTTGAGGGTTGAGGGTTGAGATGTCGCCCTCCATACCGTCGATGAGGACAAGCGGAGTTACGGAAGAACCAGAACCGATAGTTCCTTTACCACGAATATTGAAGCTTAAATCAGAATCGAGCGCACCACCGCCTGAACCTACGGCGAAGTTCATACCAGGCACAACACCTTGCAGTGCTTCAACAGTGCTATTAACAGGACGAGCTTGGATTTCTTTTGCGCTAACGGTAGAGATAGAACCTGTCATATTGACACGTTTCTGCGTACCGAAGCCCACTACTACAGCTTCGCCCAGTGTATTGTCTTTTTCTTGAAGAGTGACTTTTAGTGGACCACCATTCCACGTCACCTCTTGTGTGTCATAGCCTAAGAAGGAGATGACTACAACAGAGCCTTTTTTTCACTCCTGGAATAGAGAAAGAACCGTCGCCCTTGGTGACGGAAACACGGCCCGAATTCTTAACTCGCACAGCGGCGCCCATTACAGGTTCGCCATTAGCGTCTGTTACTACGCCTTGTAGCGCATCTTGCTGCTGCGTGATAGTCATCGTTGGTCGGACACTTGACGCCAAAACTTCTGGTGCCAATCCACCACCCATAACCGTCAGAAGCAAAAACGCTCCGAATGAATTTGAGAGATGAGACATAGATGAAGATGATTAAAAGGTTTGTTACTTTATTTTGTTTGATTAGGTTTTTTGCTTTGTTTCTTGTCAGGTATCTTCGTCTTAGTGAAAAAACTATGCTAGAGAGTCATCTTTTTTTTTGAGTTTTTGTATTTTCTATAACTCACTTCATAACGAATATTTGTTAACTTGACTTTGCAAATATATATCTTTATCTAAATCTCTTATGTATTTTTTGCAGAAATTTTTATTTTATTTTGCACAAAGCCCTTTTCTCTGTGAAATCAGGTCAGTTTTATACCCTCCCCAAGACCTCTTTTATTCTTAATAGTATAGATTAAGCTATAGAGTGTTTTTTCACGCAAAAAAAGGTCGCCCAGTTTTGGACGACCTTATAAAAAACTTTGTGTGCTGTGAATTACTTCACGAGGACTTTCTTACCGTTGATGATGAAGAGACCCTTCTCAGCCTTCTGCACGCGGCGACCCTGGAGGTCGTAAACAACAACCTTCTGAGCTTCCTGAATAGTGCTGATGCCAGTAGCTGTAGCTTCTGTTACCTTCGTAGGAGCAATTTCAGGCGTTGTACCTTTGAAGATTTGGTTGAAGATAGCCACTACGTCGTACTTCTTACCATTCACGTAATCCTTCACATCGACACCGCCGAAGAGCTGGATGCGATCGCTACCAGAAACAGCGTAGTAGTTAGTGTACTTACCGCTCTGTTCTGACTCGATAGTGACACCCTTCAGACAACGAGGTCTGCCAAGTGGTTCTTAGCGTTGAGTTCAGCGATAGTTGTTTCAACAGGCATTGCTTCTTCTGTGCTTTCAGTAACAGTCAGATTGCTTGCAGAAGTCTGAGCGTTCTTTACCACCTCAGGCATACCATTATAAACCTTGAAATCAACATCAACATAACCGTTGAGCACTGCATTATCGTTCAGTTCAAGACCAGTATTGAAAAGGATGATAGCCTTGTCGCCTTCGCGAACATAGATAGACTTAGCACCTTTCTTCGTAGTGTGAGAACCGAGCACCTTAGCATTTGTAAACTTCAGACGAACGTTTGCTTGATCAGCTGTCAGAGCGTTGAGACTAGCAATCGTCATTTCTGTAGCAGTCTGAGTTCCGCCAGTTTCACCACTGCTAGAAGTTCCGTTTGCTGTGATTTCAGCCTTGATAAAGCGGAACTGACCATTTTTAGTGCTCTGACGACCATAAGTAGCCTTATCGCCAACAGTGAGAACCACGTTGTTAGCATCGCCAGTCCAAGTAACCGTCATTGCTGTTGTATCAACAGTTACAGTACCCGTTGAAGCAGACATATCTGCTTGAACGTAGATACCAGTCTTAGCAATATTGAACACGATAGACTTCATGTTAGCGCCCGTAGTCGTAACGGTCAATGTACCTTTGGCGTACACACGAATATCGCCATCCTTGTGATGCATGGGAACAGTCTTACCTTCTGCCTTTGATGCAGTAAGAGTGTAGGTACCTGAAGTCAGCGTGAGAGCACCATTAGCAGCGGCTGTCCATGTAGCTGTTTTGTTGTCAATCGTTTCTGCTCCTGCAAACAGGGCCGTAAACAATGTAACTAAAAGAAGTAGAGATTTCTTCATAAAAAAGATATTTAATTGATAATGTAAGTAATGATGCCACAAAGGTAACGATTCTTTTGTGCTTTTGCAAAAGATTGTTTAAAGTATCTGCCTCACAATGAGTTTTTTGCTATCGTTCTTCGTTCTCAACCACTCATAGAAACTTTTTTCACACATATAAATACACAAAAAGTCCTGCGCAAAAGCACAGGACTCTAACTGCGTTGTCCTACTCCGATTCGAACGAAGACTGAGAGAACCAAAAACTCTAGTGCTGCCATTACACCATAGGACAATCCCTGCTCCTCGTTAAAGAAGCGGTGCAAAGATAGTACTTACCTATAATACAGCAAAATTTTTTCTCCGAAAAATCATTTTTTAATGGCAAAAGAAACTATATGATACGCCACAGATTGTATAAACGCACGAGATTTGCTTTCTTTGTAATCTAATTTTAGAATATATGCAAACCTTTTTTCGATCTGTCAGCCCCTCTGATTTTGATACGGTATTCCGCATCCTTCGTGAAGCTGCACAAACTATGGTGGCAAAGGGGCGACAGCAGTGGGATGAAAACTACCCTGCTAAAACTGACTTACAAGCCGACTTCGATTCGGGCGTGGGCTATGTTATAGGGGAAGATGCAGAAATAGTGGCTTATGCAGCCATCTCTTTTCGCGGCGAACCAGCTTACGATGCACTCGAAGGAAGTTGGCTCTCTGCGTCGCCTTATGCTGTTGTTCATCGCGTGGCCGTTCTGCATTCCGCACTGGGACGCGGTCTCGCGCGGCGCATCTTTTCCGAAGCAGAACGCCTTTGCCGAGAACGCGGGGTGCAGAGCATCCGCATAGACACCAACTACGATAACGCTGAGATGCTCTCTCTCGTACGCCACCTTGGCTTCATTTATTGCGGAAAAGTCTACTATCAGCGCAGCACCACCGAAAAAACAGAACGCTTAGCATTTGAAAAAATATTATAACCCTCTCCCCCACTAAAAAATAACTTATAGGAAAGAGCGAATCCTTCTCCACTCATATTTTTCCTTATTGCGTTTAGAAACACTATAAGCGCGTCAGCTGACAGCCTTATTCTCTCAGCTGACGCAATAAGGATATTCACGCGCATATACACAATAATTGCCTCTCCCCCTGCAACCCAAATTCGGTTTAAGAAACTCATAAAAGAGCGTTCCTTAAATCGAATTTGGATTGAATAACGTTGAATGGAGTACATGTAAAGCTCATTGAGCATATTTCCATCATCAGTATGATTAGAAAGTTCTGAAGAAAACGAAGCTTCATCAGCTTTTTTCTGCCAACACTTGTTGTAATAAAAAGCCTGCGTGATGACTGTATTACACTTCTTGTACCTGACTACAAAGGCGCCCCACCGAGAAGCAGTAAAACAAAAAAACCATTCCTGAACCACAAAGATTCGGGAATGGTTGGTATATGAATTTATCGGTACTTACTTCTTAATGAGTTCGAGACCTTTCTTGACAATATCGCTGCGGCGATTGACGAATTGGAAGTATTCGTTGCGATCCCACACATCATAGATAATGAGGCTCTTTAGCGTGAAGCGCAAGTCGGGGAGCGTTTTTTGCATTTCCTTATCGTCCTTGGCTTCTATCTTTTTCTGCTTGCCGGCTTCGATAATCTCATCGATGAGCGTTTGCGGCACTTCGTAAGTGTCCATAAACTTTTTGAATTCGGGATACTGGCGTTTGATTTCCTTGCGGTGGTTGTCGATGAATTTCAAGCTTTTCTCATTGATGATATTGGCGCGGCGCAGAGCGAGGTAGTATTTGGAGTAGGTTGTAGTATCGAGCGGTACGAAGACATCGGGCATTATGCCACCGCCACCATAAACGATGCGTTGCTTCTCCAATGTGCGATACACTTTAGTAGAATCGAGATGGATGCTGTCTTTACATACGAGTTCGCCGTGCTTATAGCGTTGTTCCAGATCTTGGTTGTATTCTTCCTTCTGTCCTTTGACGTATGGCTTCTGAATACAACGGCCAGAGGGCGTGTAGTAGTGGGCCGTAGTCAGGCGAATCATCGAGCCATCGGGAAGAGGAAGGGGACGTTGCACAAGGCCTTTACCAAAGGTGCGACGTCCAACAATGGTGCCGCGGTCGTGGTCTTGGATAGCTCCCGAAACGATTTCGGCAGCTGAAGCGGTGTATTCATCAACGAGTACCACTAATTTACCGTTTTGCATGAGTCCGCCACCTTCGGCCGTGAGCACCTGCTTGGGCTGTTTGCGGCCTTCAGTATAGACCACGAGTGCACCTGGTTTCAAAAACTCATTTGCCACCTCAACAGCAGAACCTAAATATCCGCCGCCATTCATCTGAAGATCGAGAATGAGATGCTTCATACCTTGTTTCTGTAGGGCTTTGATGGCATCGTTCATCTCTTTACCACTGGTGGCGCCAAACTGCTCGAGATGGATATAGCCAATGCCGGGTTCTATCATGTAGTAGGCATCGAGCGTGTTAAGGGGGATTTTGTCGCGTGTAACGGTGAAATAGAGAATCTCCTTCACGCCGCGGCGCACAATGCCGAGTTTCACTTTCGTTCCCTTCGGGCCGCGCAGCTTTGTCATGATGCTATCGCGGCTCATTTTCACGCCGGCAATGGGGAGGCCATCAACGCTCACGATGCGGTCGCCAGAGAGGATTCCGACTTTCTCGCTCGGGCCTTTGCGCACGGTTTGGATGACCACAAGCGTATCTTCCAGCATATTGAACTGTACGCCGATGCCTTCGAAGTTGCCATCGAGCGGCTCTGTGAGCTGTTTTGTTTCCTTCGCGTTAGAGTAAGAGGAATGAGGATCGAGCTTGTCGAGCATGCCGCGAATGGCATCTTCGGCCAACTTCTTTTGATCAACACTGTCCACATAGAGACTGGTGATGGCCATTTGCGCCATCTGCAATTTGCGAAGCTGCTCGACGTCGATGTCGCCGAAATCGTGCTGCGCATGAAGACCGTTCGCGCAAAGCAGGGCGAACAGTAGGAATATGTACTTTTTCATTGTTCTATTTTATTTTCTGTTTTTTTTAGGGAGAAAGTCGGAGACGTCTTTGCCAAAGGCTATGAGTTCGCGCACAACGCTCGAACTGATATAGGCGTGGCGTTCTTCGCAGAAAAGCATCACGGTTTCGACTCCTCCGAGGCGTTGATTCATAGATGCCACATCGCGCTCGTATTCGAAGTCCTTCACACTACGCAGTCCGCGCACAATGAACTGTGCATTGTGGCGGCGCGCCAAATCAATGGTCAAATCATTGTAGCTAACAACACTGATGCGTGGCTCATCTTTATAGAGCTCGCTAATTTCTTGTACGCGTTGTTCTGGCGTGTAGAGCGGACGTTTGCTTCCATTCACACCCACACCGATGATGATTTATCAAACATGGGCAGGGCGCGCTCCACGATGCTGGCGTGGCCAACGGTGAAGGGATCAAACGACCCTGGGAACACGGCTATCTTCATAATGTCTGTTCTTTTTATTAGAGCGCGAAGTTACGATTTTCCTAACTTTTTGCCTCTGTTTTCACATCTTTTTGATATAAACAACTGAACAATAAAAACCGCAACAAAGGCAGCGGACTGACTGATTGTTGCGGTTTTATTACTGAATAGGACAAAAAATTATTCGTCCAATATGTCGTTATCAACATCTCCTTCGGCGAGATCTTCTTCCACCACGAGGTTATCGATGATGAAGTTCTGTCGCTCAATGGTGTTCTTACCCATATAGTAGCTCAAGAGATCGCTCACCTTGTCGCTTTTGTGGAGATGCACTTGTTCGAGACGGATTTCGGGCCCTATGAAGTGGCGGAACTCATCAGGGGAAATCTCGCCAAGACCTTTGAAACGGGTAATCTCAGGGTCGGGACTTAGTTTCTCAATCGCTGCCAAGCGTTCGGCTTCTGTATAACAGTAGATAGTTTCATATTCGGAACGATCACTGTTCTGAGCCTTTTTCAGAATGGCAGCTCCCGCACTTTTATCTGTTACGGTCTTCACTTTTGCCGCCTTCACTTTTTCTTCTTATTGCGTACGCGGAAGAGTGGCGTCTGAAGGATGTAGACGTGGCCCGTCTTGACGAGTTCGGGGAAGAACTGGAGGAAGAAAGTCAGCATCAGCAGGCGGATGTGCATTCCGTCCACGTCGGCATCCGTGGCTATAATAACCTTGTTGTAGCGCAAGCCGTCGAGCCCGTCTTCAATGTTGAGTGCCGACTGCAAGAGATAGAATTCACGGTTGGTATAGACCACTTCTTTCGTTTTTCCGAAGCAGTTGAGCGGTTTTCCGATAAGGCTGAACACTGCTTGCGTGTTGGCATCGCGGCTCTTGGTGATGCTACCGCTGGCAGAGTCGCCCTCGGTGATGAAGAGGCTCGTGTCCTCGCGCAGGTCGTGGTCGTCCTCTTCGCGGTTCTTGCTGCCGGCTCGCTTACCTTTGATGGTATCGTTGAGGTGCAGGCGGCAGTCGCGTAGCTTCTCGTTGTGGAGATTAGCTTTCTTAGCGCGCTCACGAGCCACTTTGGTTACTCCCGCAATGGCTTTGCGCTCTTTTTCGCTGTCTTGTATCTTTTGCTGAATGATTTCAGCAATGTCGAGATTCTTGTGTAGATAGTTGTCGACGTGCTCCTTGATGAAATCTCCAACAAATTTATTCACGCTAATGCCTGAAAGGGGGAATGGACGACCATTCTTATCTTTATCGGGCGCCATTGAAAGAGAACCAAGTTTTATTTTAGTTTGACTCTCAAACATAGGCTCTATCACGCGAATCGCAATGGCTGCAACGAGTCCGTTGCGCACATCTTGTACGTCGAAGTTCTTACCGAAAAATTCTTTGAACGTTCGTGCTATATGCTCTTTGAAGGCACTCTGATGCGTACCGCCTTGCGTGGTGTGCTGGCCGTTGACGAAGGAGTAGTATTCCTCGCCATACTGATTGGTATGCGTGAACGCAATGTCGATTCCCTCACCTTGCAGATGCACGATGGGATAGAGACTTTGCTCCGTCATATTGTCGTTGAGCAAATCCTCAAGACCATTGCGAGAGATGATGCGGCGGCCGTTGTGGAAGATGGCGAGACCCGTATTCAGATAGGTGTAGTTGCGCAGCATATTGCTGACAAACTCATCGTGGAACTTGAAATGGAGGAACAGCGTAGGGTCGGGTTCAAAATAAATATATGTACCGTTCTCCTCCTCTGTGTCGCCCTCGTTTTCGCTAACGAGTTTGCCACGTTCGAAGGAGGCTTCGTGGAATCGGCCATCGCGATGACTACGCGCTATAAACTTCTGGCTGAGTGCGTTGACAGCTTTCAAACCCACACCATTCAGACCCACACTGGCAGTGAAGACAGCTGTATCGTACTTAGCACCGGTGTTCAACTGCGACACGGCAGCCACCAGCGAACCCAAGGGAATGCCGCGACCGTAGTCGCGAATGGAGGCTCCCTTTTCGTTCTCCACTTCCACTTCTATACGCTTACCAAAACCTTCGTTGAATTCGTCGACGGAATTGTCTATCGTTTCTTTCAACAGCACATAGATACCGTCTTCGGCATGGCTACCATCGCCCAATCGGCCGATATACATACCAGGACGCGTACGGATATGGTCCGTATCGTCCAAGTGGCGGATTTTACTTTCATCGTATTCTTCGCGCTGATGATATTCAACTGCAGGCGTCAGTTCTGCTTCCTTTTCTTCTGCCATTATATGGTTGGGGCTTTGTCGTTATGTTGTGTTTAGATATTTGCTTTGTAGCAGCGGCGGCGCTTGTGTTGCTCTGTTTTGAAATACTGCCACTGGCTTTGCACCTTCTCATTGATTTCCAACTCGGGGTTGCTCTCTGCATATTCAAACCCATTTGCTGATAAATAGGGATGAGATCCGTGAAGAGCAGTGCGTTCACACCTTTACCCTGATAGTCTGGACGAACGGCAACAAGCAGCAAATCCAGCACTTTGTCGTGTTTCCATTTCAGCGCCTTCACCAGATGGAACCACCCGAAGGGGAAGAGTTTGCCTTTCGCCTTCTGCATGGCGCGCGAAAGAGACCCCATGGAGATTCCAACGCAGACAAGCTCATCGTTCTCATTTTCAATGAGCGTCACCATTCGCAAATCGAGCAGAGGGATATACATATTTACATAGCCGTCAATCTGCCGATCAGTCATACGAGAGAAACCGAACAGGGGGGCGTAAGCTTCGTTGATGAGCTCAAAGATGCGACGACCTAAATTGTTATCCTCTACATCCTTACGGTTTTTCAGTTTACGGATGTGAAGATTATAGCGCTCTTGGATAATCTTAGAAATGCGCGCATGCTTTTCGGGAATGGCTTCGGGGATATAAATTTTCTTCTCTACCCAATCCACTGCTTTCTCCATACCCAGTGCTTCAAAATGCTCGGGATAATAGGGATAGTTATAGATAGTGGCAATGGTGGACAACTGGTCGAAGCCTTCAATCAAAGCCCCTTCTGCATCCATATCGGTGAAGCCCAAAGGCCCTTGCAATTCAGTCATTCCGCGCTCCTTGCCCCACGATTTTACCGTATCGATGAGTGCTTGGCTCACTTCTTTGTCGTCGATGAAGTCGATCCAACCAAAGCGAACCACTTTTTGATTCCAAGTGCTATTAGCACGATTGTTAATGATAGCAGCTACGCGACCTACAATTTTTCCATCTTGCAAAGCCAAGAAATATTCGGCTTCACAAAATTCGAAAGCAGGATTTTTCGTTGTGGAGAAAGTGTTGAGCATATCCTCGTACAGATCAGGCACGCTGTACGCATTGTCTTTGTATAGCTCATAGTTGAAACGAATGAACTTTTTCAGGTCACTTTTTGTTTCAACCTTTTTGATTTCTACTGACATATAAATGTATTGAGACTTATTAGCTTGCAAAGATATGGAAAAACTAATGAAAAGCAAACTTGCAACAGGGGAAGGCGCATATCAAAAGTAGTCCACACATCTCTCCTTGGAGAGATTGTAGTTCACAAGGAGTAGAGTATAAATAAAAACACGACACCAGAACCAATAAACAGTTAATAAACAACAAATTATCATCTATTCCACTTACAAAGCAAACAAAGAATACGATTTAACGCACACAGCAACACTCCTATCTGATTATCAGAAGAATTCATTAAGGATATAACAGGTTTAATTGAACAAAAAATATGGCCTCCCCTGCTGCTTTTAATACATTCTTATTCCAGCCGTTGGCTTCCTTATTGCCTCAACTGACACAATAAGCGCGTCAGCTGATAGCCTTATTGCATTTTCAAACGCTATAAGGATATTCACCGCCACTCTTGAGAGATACAAAGGAAAGACTGAGAAACACACTCTCTCCTATTCTTCTTTACAAAATCACAACTAATTATAAAAATAACATATTGTAGAGAAAAAATTTATTCAGAAACCTTTTCTTTTTGCAAAAACCGATAGAATAAAAGGCTTTGCGGGGATCCTCTGTCAAACTGATTCTGACAAATAAGAAAAAAATAGAGAAAAAAAGATTTGGAGACAATGAAAGTAATACATATCTTTGGAGAGGGAATTATTCTCTCTCAATAAATTATAGTACTCAATATGGCTAACACTAGGTCACTCGAAGCTAAGGTTGTGCGGCTTGCTCGCAAACTGGGCTATGCTTCTGCCAAGTACTTAAAAGTATGGCGAGGCTATGATGTCTACAGAGCTTTTGATGATGAGTCAATGGCCGATGTAGAGTCTCCCATGGATGGTCCTACTTTCATTCTTGCGAAAAATGGCTATCTGCGGTATGCGTCTCTTGATGAGACAGCAGTGCTCCAATGAAAATCAGCAGACACGCTACACTGCTGGACTGCTGAAAACTTATTTTTGTTCGTTGGAATAGAGATGAAGAAAACAGAAAAAGGAAACCGCCTCAACGACGGTTTCCTTTATTTATGATCAAAGATATACGGATTTAGTATTTGTGATCTTCTTCTTCCATTTCCTTGCGCGTGATGGAGCGTAAGTCAATAGCGCGCCAGCAATAGATGATATAGGCAAGGACGAAGGGAATAACTAACGAAACTATTGCCATCGTGCGAAGCGTGAATTCGCTTGAACAACTGTTTTCAATGGTCAAAGAGCTTTGCAAATCGGCCGTAGAGGGATAGTAGCTCGTTCCATTGAGACCAGCAATGAGGAACAATGCCATAACGGTCAGTACCGTACCTATACCTGCTGCCCAAATACCGCGCTTGAACGCGGGGCGAAGAAGGGTCAAGATGATTCCTGCCAAAACTCCTACTACACCAACGAGGAAAAGCAACAGAATATAGATATTACCAAACAGATTGGCGGCATATTTTCCGCTCTCTAAACTAACAACGCCGTTGGCATCGACGGCGAAGCCTTCGCCCAACAAAAGTTTGCCCACAAAAGCCAAGAAGAAATCAAGAACGGAACAACATCAATGAGCAACTGACGGCGGAAGCGAGGGAGCAGCACTTCATCATCAATATTATTGATGAGATAGAGCGAACCCAGCAAGCGCGCCAAGAAGAACACAGCAAAACCTAAACACCAGTTCCATGGATTGGCCAACGCCTCAAGTCCATGCCAATTGTTAGCCCAGCTACTGATGACTGGCATCAGATTAGCACCTCCGATGGCATTCTTTTCTACAATAAATTCTGAACCCGTGAAGAATGTGGCTACTGCTGCGCCCAAAAGGAAGGGGCCGAAAAAGCCGTTGAAACCAAGAAAAGCGCGGAAAACATTACGTCCGTAAACATTTCCAGGTTTGTTCTGGTATTCGTATGCCACAGCTTGCAAAACAAAAGAGGCAAGAATGAGCATCCACACCCAATAGGCACCGCCAAACGACGTGCTATAAAATAAGGGGAAGGAGGCAAAGAAAGCTCCACCAAAGGTGACGAGCGTGGTGAAAGTAAACTCCCATTTACGGCCCGTGGAATTAACGATGAGCTCGCGCTCTTCTTCTGTATGACCAATGCGAAAGATGAGGGTGTTTGCTCCTTGTACGAAAAGAAGGAATACGAGCAAACCACCCAGCAGACTGATGAGAAACCACCAGTATTGTTGCAAAAATTGATAAGTTATCATAGAGATTCGGAATTATGGTTCTTGATGGCCTTTGTGAGGATGCTAACTTCAGCAATGAGCAACACCGTGAAGATGGCAGCAAAAAGGAAGAATGTGATGATTACACTGGAGCTTTGCAAATTAGAAATACCAGCGTTGATAGGGAGCATATCTTGAATAATCCATGGCTGACGGCCCACTTCCGCGACAGTCCAACCTGCTTGACCTGCAATGTAAACGCACGGAATTGACCAAAGACCGGCCTTCAAGAGCCAGCGCGTATCGGCCAACTTACCCCTACGATCGTACCAAGCAAAGAGAAGAACAATCAGCATGAGCAATCCACCTAAGCCCACCATCAAACGGAACGACCAGAATACAATGTCAACGGGGGGCACAAGGTCTTCCGCTTTCTGAATATGACCATAGCCAAAATAAGGCATGTTGGCTTTAAGGCGTTGCGCAGCAGCGGCAGCAGCCACACTATCTTTTCCAACAGCGGCACGGTAAGCTTGGAAATCGGCCAAAGCTTGCTTGCCCAGCACCATTTTCTCTTTACCACCCAGCTGCTTAGTGCCATCGGGCAGTGTATAACCATTGATGAGATCGTTAATTCCTGGCACATAACCATCGAGGTCGTGTGTTGCCAAAACAGAGAGAACGCCTGGAACTTCAACACCTGGTACAATAGAGAAATGAGCACGCTGACCACCATTCTGCAAACCTTCTGCAGCAGCCAGTTTCATCGGTTGATTCTTAGCAATATCTACACCGCTTTGGTCACCTGTACCCATCACAACGAGAGTGCTAATAATACCTACCCACGTTGCCACGCGGATACTGCGGAGCGCCATTTCCTTGTTGCGCTTTTTCAGCAGGAACCAGCAGCTCACACCCAACACGAAGAACGCGCCAGTCATCCAGCCGCTTGATACTGTGTGGAGGAACTTAACGACAGCTGTTGGACTAAGAGCTACCTCTACGAAACTTACCATTTCGTTGCGCACCGTAAGCGGGTTGAACTCCATACCAACGGGATGTTGCATCCAAGCATTTGCTACAAGAATCCACCATGCAGAAAGAGTCGCGCCGATGCCCGTCAACCAAGTGGATGCCAAGTGAAAGCCTTTGCTCACCTTGTTCCAGCCGAAAAACATTACAGCAATGAACGTAGACTCCATAAAGAAAGCCACGATACCTTCAATAGCCAGTGGCGCACCGAAGATGTCGCCCACAAACCAAGAATAGTTGGACCAGTTGGTTCCAAATTCAAATTCCAGAATCAAACCAGTAGCAACGCCAATGGCGAAGTTGATACCGAAAAGCTTCATCCAGAATTGCGCCGTTCGCTTCCAGAATTCGTCTTTCTTCACATAGTAGAGGGTTTCCATAATGGCCATGATAAGGGCCAATCCCAGTGTGAGTGGCACGAACAGCCAGTGATAACAGGCTGTCAGCGCAAATTGCGCACGTGACCAATCAACAAGAATAGATAAAAGTTCCATTGATAGATTTTATTTAAATTGAGTTTTCATTTCATTAGTTTTTTTCCTACCATCTCTGCTTTTTCTTTATCGTTAAGACCTTTATAGTAGGGTTGAAAAAAGAAAATACGCAGAACCACAAAGAAAACAAATAATTTCAGAATTATGATAAGCCACAGGGTACGTCCCCATGTCATGTTCCGAAATCCTTCTATATAGAATCGGAAGATTCTCTTAAATATATTGGTGTTCTGTTCCATATTTCTTTAGCTAAAAGAAGAAAGGAGACAAAGATAAAACATTTTATAATCTCTGCAAAAAGCGTTAAATATTTTTCAAGAATTCTGCACCAGGATTCTTTCTATAAAATATTCCACACAAAGACGAATGTTTTTTAGGACAAACAAAACAGCGTACTCCTCAATCCAGAAGAATACGCCGTAAATTGTTTTGAATCTTTAGAGGTACTAAAAGTTGAATAAATCCTCTTACACAATCTGTTTGATTCAAGGATATTGCGCGTCAACTCTATAAAGAATTTTGTACGCCCAATCGATTTTATTCACTGTTCTAATTACTTCTTCAGCGCTTCCAGTGCTGCTTCGTAATTGGGTTCATGAGTGATTTCGCTCACCACCTCTTCGTAGACAATCGTACCTTCTTCGTCAATCACGATAACGGCACGAGCTTCAAGCCCCTTCAGTGGACCGTCGGTAATCTCTAGGCCATATTTCTCTGAAAGCATCCGCAGCGGAACACGCTTACAGGAACTACATTTTCAAGCCCTTCTGTTGAGCAGAAACGCTGCTGAGCAAAGGGGAGGTCCTTGCTAACACAGAGCACAACGGTATTCTCTAATTCGGAAGCTTCTTTATTGAAACGGCGCACGGACATGGCGCAAACTTCGGTATCGAGACTGGGGAAAATATTCAGCACAACACGTTTGCCGAGCAGTTCGGGCAGATGAAGAACACTAAGATCACCACGAACACCGCCAAACTTGGGGGCTTTTTCACCTACTTTGGGAGGCTCACCCACTAATGTAACGGGGTTGCCAAGAAATGTTACTTGCATAAAAGTCTGTTTTTTTAATTATTGATTATCTTCGCAGACAAAGATACTTCTTTTTTATATGATACACCCTCTCGCTAAGTTTCTTTTTTGTCCTTGTTGCGGTTCTGCACACTTCGAGGTGAACGATTTCAAGTCGAAGCGTTGCACAGACTGTGGTTTCACTTTCTACCACAATTCAGCAGCGGCCACTGTGGCTGTTATTCTCAATTCGCGCAACGAACTCCTTGTCACTCGCCGCGCCTTCAATCCAGCGGCAGGAACTCTCGATCTTCCTGGAGGTTTTGTGGATGCGGGGGAAACTGCTGAGGAGGGCATCGTGCGCGAAGTGGAGGAAGAAACAGGCGGAAAGGCTGTCGTGGAAAAGTTCTTATTTTCCTTGCCCAACGAATACGTTTATTCCGATTTCATCGTACACACCACAGATCTTTTCTTTTTATGCCAATTACTCGATGAAACGGCACTTATTGCACATGATGATGCCGCAGCACTTTTCTGGATCCCTTTGGCGGACATACGCCCCAGCAACTTTGGGTTAGCATCTATTGCGGCAGGGGTTCAAAAGCTATTGGATAGCAACATCAGTTATACACCAACGTAGTAAGACGATTTACGTCGTACACCTCTGCCGCAATCTCTTGGAGCTGTTGAGGCGTGAGTTCGCGGAGATGCTCCACCACTTCACGACTACCTTGGTATCGGCCATAATGAGCAAAGCTTTTTCCGAGCCCGATGGCGTGTTGTTCTAAATTTTCATCCGAAATTCCTATTTGCCCAATCACTTGCTTGAGAGCGGCATTGAGCTGATTCTGCGTTAAAGGCTTCTCCACCATTCGGCGAAGCTCTTTGTTGATGAGTCTGCGACAGCGCTCCACATCGGCCACATCACAACCAAAATAAACTTCCCACAAACCTTCGTCGGGATAGGTTGCCAAATAGGAATCAACAGAGTAAACCAATCCAGCATGCTCGCGCAAACTCAGATTAAAGCGAGAGTTCATACCAGGACCACCTAAGATATTATTCAAAAGAAAAAGGCCGTAGCGACGCGGATCCTGCCCACCAAAAGTTCTATTACCTATAAGAACGTGTGCTTGATGAGTGTCGTGGTGACGAAAAAGGGTAACGGCTTCGCGCGGCTTTTCAATCGGTGCAGTAGCTTGTTGCAAACGTGGGACACTATTAGTGGACACAGAGCCAATCCCCTCTGTAAGTTTTTCGAGCGTGCGCACAATGCGGTTGAAGTCCACATTACCATAAACAAAGAATACACAGTTGTTCGGTTGATAATAGCGATGTGTAAAAAGTAGCGCGTCTGCAGTACGATATTCATGAAGTCGTTCTTTCGAGCCCAAAATATCACGCCCTAAAGGATGGTTTGGAAAAATAAGACTCTCAAACTCATCAAAGATTAGTTCGGAAGGGCTATCTTTATAACTATCGATTTCATCGCAGATAACCTCTACTTCTTTATCTATTTCATGCTGCGGAAAAGTACTATTAAAAACTATATCTGTGAGCAAATCAGCAGCGCGCCGAAAGTCTTGGCGCAGGATTGTAGCATAATAAACCGTTTCTTGTTTGGTTGTATATGCGTTTAGGTCTCCACCCACACGCTCCAATCCGTTGGTAATTTGCCACGCCTTGCGATGAGTAGTCCCTTTAAAGGTCAGATGCTCGATGAAATGGGCCATTCCAGAATCTTTTTCATCCTCGTGGCGTGTGCCTGCACAGACAACGTAGCCACAATAGAGCACTTCTGAACGAGAAGGTTCATGAATGATTCGTAGACCATTAGAGAGAGTATGTGTTTGATGCATTATTTTTAGTTTCTTATCAGATGAGACAAAAACTGTCTCCATCTATTTTACCACATTATGCTTTGCGGCGTTTCTTGGGTAAATCCCAATACATAAAATGTCCGATGAAAGCAAGGATAAGTGCAGTGTTGATACCCACACGTACCCATACATTCCAAGTTTCTGGCTCCTGTTGCATGATGAAGAAGAAAAGAGCCGTAATGGCAACGTAGACAAAGATACTCTTCAAGGGATAGTTGATGGGATAGTATTTCTGCCCCACAAAATAGCTCAGGAGCATCGCCGTTCCGTAACCAGCAAAACCGGCCCAGGCGCAAGCCATGTAGTGGTACTGCGGAATGAAAAGAACATTAACCGCGATGAGAACCAAGCAACCAACGCCTGAAAATACTGCCCCCCCAAATGGTGCGATCGGTGAGTTTGTACCAAAAACTCAAGTTGAAATAGACACCCATCATTATTTCTGCTGCCATAACGATAGGCACCACGCGAAGCCCTTCCCAATAACCCCGACCGATGACATGGCGCAAGATATCCATATATCCCATAACGATGAGGAAAGCTAAGAGGGTGAAGATGATGAAATACTTCATTGCCTTAGCGTATGTTTCCCTGTTATCTTTGTCTCTACTTTTACCAAACACGAAAGGCTCATAGGCATAACGGAAAGCTTGGGTAATCATCGCCATAATCATAGCAATTTTTACGGCTGCACCATATATACCTAATTCAACGTGTCCCTGCCGTCCGCTGCGAATCATCGGGTAAATAATCTTATCGGCTGTTTGGTTCAAGATACCTGCAACACCCAAAATAAGTATGGGCCAAGAATAGCTCAACATACGTTTGAGCAAAGGGCGATCCAGTGTCCAGCGGAAGCCCGTCAACTCTTTCCAGAAACAGAACGTGACGCTCCCCGTGCAGAGCAAGTTGATATAGAACACATAGCTCACATCTACCACGCCGCCTTCTGCCAGCAGCGGAGCCACCGCACAATCAGGCCCTGTATAAAGCGTTGGAACAACGAGGAAGTAAATCAGATTGAGCGAGATATTAAGGAAGATAAAGAGCAATTTCAACACCGCAAACTTATATGGGCGACGCTTGTAGCGCAGATATGCAAAGGGTATGCACTGAAATGCGTCAATTGCCACACAGACTGCCATAACCCAAACATACTGTGGCGTTGAAGCATATCCCAACGCAGATGAAATGGGAGTTAAAAAGCCCAACACGAGGGCCACAAAGAGCACTCCCACCAACGCCACAGCGATGAGCGTTGTGGAATAAACCCGTTCAGGGTTCTCACCTTCTTTGTTCACATAGCGAAAGAAGGTGGTTTCCATGCCAAAGGTCAAGATAACCAAGAGCAGGGCTGTGTAGGCATAAATGTTTGTAACAACACCATAGCCTCCCGATGCCACTGCCATCTTTATCGTATAAAGCGGCACGAGCAGATAGTTAAGGAATCGTCCGAGGATACTGCTCATACCATAGATAACAGTATCTTTTACTAAAGACTTTAAGTTTGCCATTTTATCTATTTTTTATTGCCCTGCAATCTTGAAAGAGATCTTATAAGGCCATGTATATTTTAGCGATTTCATCGAGGTTCTTTGCATGCTTAAAAGCTAAGGTTTATAGCGTGCATGCTTACCCAAAGAAAAGATAACAAACACCTATGGCAGCAACCACGCCTGCTAAGTCGGCCAACAATCCGCAGACTACGGCGTGGCGCGTACGACTCACACCGATACTACCAAAATAAACGGCCAAGATGTAGAATGTAGTATCTGTTGAACCTTGAAAAATACAACTCAAGCGCCCAATAAAGGAATCCGCACCATAAGTATTCATCGCGTCTACCATCATGCCTCGCGCGCCAGAACCAGAAAGAGGCTTCATGATGGCTGTTGGCAACGCGCCCACCCAGTCGGCATTGGCCCCGGTCAATTCCACACACCAGCGAATGCCACCAATGAGCCAATCCATAGCACCCGAAGCACGAAAAACTCCGATGGCAACGAGGATGGCGATGAGATAGGGAATAATACGCACGGCGGTGGAGAAACCCTCCTTTGCTCCTTCGATGAAAGCATCGTAAACATTGATGCGCTTTCTCATTCCGGCTACTATAAAAGTAATAATAACCGTGAACAGCAACACATTGGCAGCAGTACTACTAATGGCGTTCATCTGCTCTGGCTTCATTTGCATAAACACACCTATCAAAGCTGCAATCAAGGCAATTGCTCCACCGAGCGTGAGCAGAAGGGTGCGGTTCAGCAGATTGATATGTTGATAAAGAGCAGTGATGATAATACCTGCAATCGTGGCTATAAAAGTTGCAATCAGTATCGGCACAAAAATATCCGTTGGTTGAGCTGCTCCACATTGGAAGCGGTAGGTCATGATACTGACAGGAATTAGCGTCAACCCACTCGTATTCAGTACAAGGAACATAATCATAGGGTTGGTTGCCGTGTCTTTCTTCGCATTCAGCTCCTGCATTCCTTCCATTGCTTTTAGTCCGAGCGGCGTTGCCGCATTGTCGAGACCAAGCATATTGGCAGCAATGTTCATAAAGATATTGCCGTAAACAGGATGATTCTTCGGAATATCGGGAAAAAGGCGTGTAAAAAGCGGACTCAGGAAGCGCGCCAACACATTGACAACTCCACCCTTCTCGCCAATTTTCATAACACCCATCCAGAGTGAGAGCACTCCCGTCAGTCCCAACGAAATCTCGAATCCCTGCTTCGCCGTTTCAAAAGTGGAGTTCATGATATTGGGAAATACTTCCACATCGCCGAAGAAAATAAGTCTCACAACGGCAATCACAAAAGCAATGAGAAAAAATGCGATCCAGATATAATTTAGTACCATCTTAAATATTATAGTGTGCTAATGGCTGCAAAGATACAAAAATGCAAGCGACATACTAAAGATTATAGAGTCTCTCTTCTTTCAGTGAGCCTCATAAAAAAGAAGTAACGCTTTTATACTACGCCAATTTATACTCATAAACAAAGATTTATAAATCAGCCCAAAGCTTCTAAAGCCTTTTCTAAACATTTCTCTTTAGAGTAGACTTATTAAAGTAGGAACATAAGTTTCAAACAAAGGTTTACGATTAAAAAGGCCTAAAACACAATTGATTCTGAAAGAAACTATTATCTTTGCACGATTTTAAGACGAAAATATATTTTTAATAGATCTATTTATAACGATGAACGTAATTACAAAAACCGTCGAACTGCCTGATGGACGCACCATCAGCATTGAGACTGGTAAGCTTGCTAAGCAAGCCGATGGTGCTGTGATGCTTCGTATGAACAATACGATGCTGCTTGCCACCGTCACTGCCGCTAAAGACGCTGTTCCTGGTACTGACTTCATGCCCTTGCAGTGTGACTACAAAGAGAAGTATTCTGCTGCTGGTCGCTTCCCCGGAGGTTTCACAAAGCGCGAAGGTCGTGCTGGCGACTATGAGATTCTGACGAGTCGCCTTGTTGATCGCGCTCTCCGTCCCCTCTTCCCCAGCAACTACCACGCTGAGGTTTATGTCAACATCATCCTTTTCTCTGCTGACGGTGTAGATATGCCCGACGCTTTGGCTGGTTTCGCAGCTTCAGCCGCTTTGGCTGCCAGCGATATTCCTTTCGATGGTCCTATCTCTGAATGCCGCGTGGCTCGCATCAATGGAGAGTTCGTCATCAACCCAACTTTCGAACAGCTCAAGCAAGCCGATATGGATTTGATGGTGGGTGCTACGGAAGACAACATCATGATGGTGGAAGGCGAAATGAAAGAAGTGCCCGAAAGCGCACTCCTCGCTGCTCTCAAAGCTGCCCACGAAGCCATCAAGCCCATGTGCCGCATCCAGAAAGAACTGATGAAGGAACTCGGCACCGACGTGAAGCGCGAATACTGTCACGAAGTGAACGATGAAGAGTTGCGTCAAGAAATTCGCAACGAACTTTATCAGCCCGCTTACGACATCATCGGTAAGGCTCTGCCTAAGCACGATCGCATGGATGCTTTCGATGCTCTCCGCGAGAACTTCAAAGAGAAATATGCTGAAGCACATGCCGACCTGACAGCTGACGAACTCGAAGAAAAGAATACGCTCATCGACAGATACTATAACGACGTAGAACGCGACGCAATGCGCCGTTGCATTCTCGACGAAGGCAAGCGCCTCGACGGACGTAAGACAACGGAGATTCGCCCCATCTGGTGCGAAGTAAGTCCGCTCCCCGCTCCTCACGGCTCTGCCATCTTCACCCGCGGTGAAACACAAGCTCTCGCCACTACCACTCTCGGCACGAAGCTCGATGAGAAAATGGTGGACGATGTGCTGGACAAGAGCTACCAGCGTTTCCTGCTCCACTACAATTTCCCTCCTTTCTCCACTGGCGAGGCTAAGGCGCAGCGCGGCGTAGGCCGTCGCGAAATCGGTCATGGCCACTTGGCATGGCGCGGTATTAAGGGGCAGATTCCTGAGGATTTCCCCTACACCGTTCGTGTTGTGAGTGATATTCTCGAATCAAATGGTTCGAGCTCTATGGCTACTGTCTGCGCTGGTACATTGTCTTTGATGGACGCTGGTGTGCCTCTCAACAATCCCGTCAGCGGTATTGCTATGGGTCTTATTAAGAATCCAGGCGAAGAGAAATATGCTGTTCTCTCCGACATCCTTGGCGATGAGGACCACTTGGGCGATATGGACTTCAAGACTACAGGTACTGTCAATGGTCTGACTGCAACGCAGATGGACATCAAGTGCGACGGTCTGAGCTACGAGATTCTCGAAAAGGCTCTCGAACAAGCTAAACAAGGTCGCGAACATATTCTGGGCGAGATGCTTAAAACACTTCCGGCTCCTCGTGAAGACTTCAAGCCGCAAGTTCCTCGCATCGTACAGTTCACTATTCCCAGAGAATTTATCGGAGCTGTCATTGGCCCAGGCGGTAAAATCATCCAGGGCATGCAGGAAGAAACTGGCGCCACTATTACTATCGACGAAGACGAAAGAGGTGGTGTCGTACAGGTTAGCGCTCCCAACAAGGAAAGTATCGATGCAGCAGTTGGTAAGATCAAAGCCATTGTTGCTATTCCCGAAGTGGGCGAAGTTTACGATGCAAAAGTTATCAGCATCATGCCTTACGGCTGCTTCGTAGCATTCATGCCGGGCAAGGAAGGTTTGCTCCACATCTCTGAGATTGCTTGGAAGCGTCTCGAGACTGTTGAGGAAGCTGGCATCAAAGAAGGCGACACAATCAAAGTAAAGCTCCTCGAAATCGATCCAAAAACGGGCAAGTTCCGCCTCTCTCATCGTGTGCTCGAAGAGAAACCCGAAGGCTGGGAGGATCGCCCACAGCGCCGTCCGCGCCGCGATGGTGACAACCACGGTGAACGTCGTCCGCGCCGCGAAGGTGGTTTCCGCGACCACAACGAACGCCGCAATTTTGGCGAAGAGCAGCAAAAGCCGGAAGGCAGCAGCTTCGATTTCTAATCAGAAAATTTATATGATTAAATAGCCATAGGCACTTTGGAATCCCCCGCAGGTCTAACCACCAGCGGGGGATTTTTGTTGTTTGCTTTCTCTTTTGAGTTTTTCACTTATCAGCTGAGCCAATCTAAACAGTCCGATCTGTCCGTACCCGAAGCTCTGCGACACAAAAAGTATAAAACTTTTGTTATGCAGGGATATTGGCGTAATTTTGCCACTCAAACCTCTATAAACATCAACGTTATGAAACTCTTGCTTTTTAGGGAGCGGCGGACGCGAACATGCTTTAGCATGGAAAAATAGCACAAAAGTCCCAAAGTCGAAAAAAACTCTACATCGGTCCTGGCAATGCCGGTACGGCAAACATTGGAGAAAATGTGGAGATGACACCAACCGATTTCGATGAAGTGGCAGACTTTGTCATCAACTACGAAATTGACATGGTGGTTGTTGGACCAGAAGTGCCGCTTGTTAAAGGTATCACAGATTATTTCCAGAATCATAGTTTGCTCCGCGATGTGAAGATCATCGGTCCTTCTAAGGTGGGTGCACAACTGGAAGGTTCGAAGGATTTTGCCAAAGGCTTCATGAAGCGCCACAACATTCCCACGGCCGCTTACGCCACCTTCGACGGCGACCACGTGGAAGAAGGTTGCCGATTCTTAGAGACACTCTCAGCCCCTTACGTCCTTAAAGCCGACGGGCTTGCAGCAGGAAAAGGCGTTCTGATTGTCCCAACACTGGAAGAAGCCAAGAAAGAACTCCGCGAAATGCTCGGCGGCATGTTTGGCAACGCCAGTAGCCGAGTGGTCATCGAAGAATTCCTGAGTGGCGTTGAATGTAGCGTCTTCGTTCTGACCGACGGTAAGAACTATCAGTTGCTCCCCGAAGCCAAAGACTACAAACGTATTGGCGAAGGCGACACTGGGCTGAACACAGGTGGTATGGGAAGTGTCACTCCCGTTCCTTTTGCCACTCGCGAATGGATGCAGAAAGTAGAAAAAGAGATTATACGTCCAACTGTAAATGGACTTGCAGAAGAAGGCATCGACTATAAGGGTTTCATCTTTTTCGGCCTCATCAACTGCGATGGGCAACCGAAAGTTATCGAATACAACTGCCGCATGGGCGATCCCGAAACAGAGAGCGTCATGCTTCGCTTGAAGAGCGACATAGTAGACCTCTTTGAAGGTGTGGCCGAGGGCAACCTCGATCAGCGCAAAGTGGAATTCGATGAGCGCGCGGCAGTCTGCGTGATGCTTGTCAGTGGTGGCTATCCCGGCGATTATCAGAAAGGTTTCCCCATTACGGGAGCAGCCGTTGAAGGAAGCGTTGTGTTCCATGCTGGAACAAGCATCAAGAATGGAAAACTCGTTACAAATGGTGGCCGCGTTATTGCCGTTAGCTCTTATGGTAAGACACAGCAAGAAGCTCTGGCACAGAGCATGAAAGGGGCAGAACAAATCCAATATGAGGGTAAATACTACCGTCGAGATATCGGAAAAGATGTACTGTAAGTAGAGACAAAGGAATAGGCACAAGAAAGTTGCTACTTCGCGCATCTCTTCGCGCAGTCAGAATCTTTGGGGAGTTTCCCAATAGCCCCCCTCGCAACTTTATTCATAAGAATGATTGATAAAAGTTTCAGAAACAAAGTAGTCACTGGGCCGCTCACGTTGCCCATCATGGTCGTCATCGCCAGTATTCTCTGGTTTGTATTCGACCCCATAACTATTTGGAGTGTCGGAGGTTTGGCTTCGACACTCTTCATGGCTTATTTGCTGATGGAACTCAACAATCGCAACCAACTGCTGCGCATTCGTTCGCGCATGGTGAGCTGTACTTTTTTGATGCTCTCCGTAGCTTGTACATTCACACATTCGCTCAGTTGGCAGATGGTTCCCGCCTATTGTTTAGTGGTGTCCTACCTTCTTCTCTTCAACTCCTATCAAAAGTCGCGTCCAGAAGGCATCATTTTCCACACCTTCTTTTTCCTCGGTATCGGAAGCCTTGCTTTCCCTCCGATGCTTCTACTCCCCATCCTTTTCTACATCGAAATGGCTGTTCAACTGCGTTCGCTCACTTGGCGCACGTTTTTAGCAGGCATTTTCGGGCTTATTATCCCCTATTGGTTTCTTGCCGGCTGGGCTGTATGGAAGAACCAGCTCGATTCGGCTTTTCTCTATCTCCTCCCCTACTTTGAATATCAAATTCCCGACTACAAGAGCATTCCTCTCTGGCAGTATGTCAACTTTGGTTTTCTTCTGGTACTCGTCTTGTTAGGACTCATCCACTACTATCGCACGAACTTCAACGACAAGATTCGTGTGAGAATGTGTTTCTACATATTTATCATACAAGAACTGGCCATTATCGGCGGCATGGTGGCTTATCCATGTTTCTTCAATTATCTTTTCCCTCTTCTGCTCGTCAATAGTTCTCCACTCATTGCCCATTATTTCACCCTTGCAAAGGGGCGAGTGCTCATGAATATCTGGTTCATCTTTTGGTTAGTCATCGCCATCGCACTCTATTGTTATAATTCAGGATTACTCCCTTTGGAGAATTGGTTGAAAGACCTATTCCCTCTATAAACAGACTCACACTATGCTCGACTCCCTCCAACAGCTCCTGATCGAAAATGGTGCCCTCGGAATGTTCCTTGCAGCATTTTTGGCTGGAAGTTTCCTCCCATTTAGCTCCGAAGTTGTGATGATTGCTCTGCTCACAGCAGGTACTCCCGCCACTGGGCTTCTCATTTGGGGAACGCTGGGAAATGTTCTTGGTGCACTCTTCAACTATTTCATCGGTTCCTTGGGAAAAGAAGAATGGATACAGCAATGGACGAAGGTTTCACCTGAAAAATTAGAAAAAGGAAAGCGAAAAGTACGCAAATATGGCTCTTGGGCAGGACTCTTAGCATGGATTCCTATCTTGGGAAGTGTCATTACTGTGGCCATGGGCTACCTTCGCACCAATCTTCTCTACTCTGTGTTCAACATTGCCGTAGGAAAATTTGTTCGGTATGCCATACTTATCTCTGCCTACAAAGCACTATAAAGAAATGAAAATAACTCGTTTTGCCCTCCTCCTTATCATCAGCGTCCTCCTCACGAGTTGTGCTGGCGAATTGACCGACACCCGTCCGCGCATAGCTGTCAGTATCGAACCGCTGCGCTACTTCACAGAACAGATTGCGGGCGACCACTATAAGGTCACTACACTCATGCCTACAGGAGGAAGCCCTGAGACTTACGAACCAACGCCACACCAAATAGTGGAGCTCAGTCAGAGTCAACTCTACTTTTCAGTGGGTACGCTGGGTTTCGAACAAACTCAACTGGAGAAAATGGCAGAGACTGCTCCTGAGCTAAAAATCGTTTCACTCATGAAGGGCGTTAATCTCTTGGCAGCACAACATAGTGAAAATAGTTCCAACTCAGCCGACCCACATGTATGGATGTCGACGAGTAACGCTCGCATCTTGGCCGGCAATATTTGCAACGCTCTGTGCGAAGCCGACTCCGCCAATGCTGAGATATACAAAGACAACCTCAAACGTTTCGATGCTCGTGTCGATAGCATTGATGCTGCAATCCGTACCGAACTCAAAGATGTGAGCCACCGTAGTTTTCTCATCTACCACCCTGCTCTCGGCTATTTCGCTCGCGATTACGGTTTGCGCCAACTGGCAGTAGAACAAGACGGCAAAGAACCTTCTGCTGCACGAATGCAACAACTCATCAGAACATGTAAGAACGAAAATGTTAAAGTAGTATTCATAGAAAAGGAATACAGCGGAAAATCCGCCCGCCGCATAGCGGAGCACTTGGGCGCAAAAGTAAGTATCATCAATCCGCTCGGCTACGACTGGCCAACGGAACTTTCCATCATTTCAAAGGCTTTGAAAAATGAAGGAACTACTCAAGTTCGATAACCTCTGCCTTACTTACGGGCGGAATACCATTCTCGACCACGTCAGCGCATCCATATCTGAGCGCGACTTCATCGTTCTGACGGGACCCAACGGTGGAGGTAAAACCACATTGCTACAAATCATTGCAGGACTGTTGCCCCCTACCGCCGGAAACATCGTTTGCCGACCAGGACTCACGTTGGGCTACCTACCACAGTATAGAGGCATCGATCGCGACTTCCCTATCACCGTGGGCGAGGTGGTGCTGAGCGGACTGCAAAACCGCAAACACCTCTTTGCAAGCTTTTCGCGCCAACAGCAAGAACAGGTCGACCGTGTGCTCGAACGCCTACAAATCAGTCAGTTCAAGGAGCGACCCATCAAAGGCCTTAGTGGCGGGCAGTGGCAACGCGTTTTGCTGGGGCGCGCCATCGTTTCGCAACCCGATCTCCTTCTCCTCGACGAGCCCGATACCCATCTCGACCTCGAAGGGAAGGATTTTCTCTACAATCTCTTGCGCGAAGAAAACAACCACAGTGCTGTGCTCCTCGTTAGCCATGATGCCACCGTCAGCAACACCACTATGTGGGAAGTCAAAGACGGCCTGCTCCGTCCCGTTCGTGAGATAGTGTGATAAGCCCTTATTTTTACCCTCAAAGTCCCTCACCTCCTTTCGCCCAAACCGCACACACAATAAGGCTGTCGGCTCAATAATCCAGACTTCCTTATTGGAATGCCGAAAAATCTTTCTACTTTTGTAAATTGTATTAGATTGCAAATCAAAAACTATCATAATATATTCAAACACATCAATGAAGCAGTACAAAATTACCAACAACATCATCGGTTGGATTGTTTTTGCTATCGCCGCCTTCACCTACTGCATGACAGTAGAACCTTCGGCGAGCTTCTGGGATTGTCCTGAGTTTATCTCCACGGCAACAAAACTGGAAGTAGGTCACCCGCCCGGTGCACCATTCTTTATGTTAACGGGTAACTTCTTTACCCAATTCACAGGCGACCCTGCCAAGGCGGCTTTTTGCGTCAATATCATGTCGGCGCTCCTTTCTGCCTTGTGTATTTTGTTCCTCTTCTGGACCATCACCCACCTCACGCGGATGCTCATCTGCAAGGACGGAACGGTCACCACTTGGGGACAAATCATCACCATTATGGGTTCGGGCGTTGTGGGCGCTTTGGCCTACACGTGGAGCGACACTTTCTGGTTTTCAGCTGAGGAAGGCGAGGTTTACGCCTACTCTTCCATGTTCACCGCCTTGGTGTTCTGGCTCATCCTTAAGTGGGAAGACCACGCAGACGAACCACACAGCGACCGCTGGATTGTACTGATTTTCTATCTTACCGGATTGAGCATTGGCGTCCACTTGCTCAACCTTCTTTGCCTCCCCGCCATCGCTTTGGTTTACTACTACAAGCGCCATCCGCAAGCCCAGTCAAAAGGCTCTTTGGTGGCTCTTCTCGTAGGCTTCCTGCTGGTAGCCGCCGTACTCTATGGCGTTGTCCCGGGCATTGTGAAGGTGGGCGGCTGGTTTGAGCTGTTCTTTGTCAACACCCTCGGAATGCCGTTCAACACCGGTATGATTGTCTACATCCTTGCCCTCATCGCCGTTGTCTTAACGGCCATTTGGAGCACCACAAAGACCAACCGCACGCTCACCAACGGGCTCTACCTCGCCAGTGTCGGCATGCTCGGTATCCCGTTCTTCGGAACAGGCTTTATGTCTATGCTCATCGGCATCATTCTCTTAGCTACGCTCTACTTCTTGCTCAACATGAAGCGCAAGGACGGAAAGATGCTGCTGCGCAAGCGAATTCTCAACACGAGCCTCCTCTGTATGCTCATGCTGATGATTGGCTACAGTTCTTATGCTGTCATCGTGATTCGCTCCGTTGCCAATCCGCCAATGGATCAGAACTCCCCCGAGGACATCTTCTCGCTGGGTAGCTATCTGAGTCGTGACCAATACGAACAAGCTCCGCTTTTCTTCGGCCAGGCTTTCACTTCTCAGCCTGACTTCGATGCCAACGGACAGGCCATTTATAACAACAAAATAGAGCACCACCGCAAAGAGAAGACACAAGCTAACGAAGCCGACACTTATGAAGATGTTGAGAGTCTCGAATCTCTGCAATATCCGTCGGGCATGAAGATGCTCTTCCCGCGTATGTATTCCAGCGCACATGCGCAGGCTTACAACGACTGGTTGGGAGGAAACATCCAGCTTCGTGATGTCAACTACACCACCTCTGGTGGCGACTTCCAGTATGGCCAAATGCCCTCGCAGTGGGACAATCTGAACTTCTTCATGTCCTATCAGATCAACTTCATGTACTGGCGCTACTTCATGTGGAACTTTGCAGGTCGCCAGAACGGCTATCAAAGCAATGGAGAGAAGGAACACGGCAATTGGCTCACTGGTATCCCATTCATCGACAATGCCATGTATGGCAACCAAAAAGAGCTGCCCAACGAATTGCAGCAGGATAAGGCTCACAACGTGTTCTATATGTTGCCGCTCCTCCTCGGCTTGCTCGGCCTTTTCTGGCAAGCTTTCCGCGGCGACAAGGGCGTGAAGCAATTCTGGGTGGTATTCTTCCTTTTCTTCATGACAGGTCTTGCCATCGTGCTCTATCTGAATCAGACCCCGATGCAACCGCGTGAGCGCGACTATGCTTATGCTGGTTCGTTCTATGCCTTTGCCATCTGGATTGGTATGGGCGTGGCTGCTTTGGCCGATCTCTTGGGTCGTGCGTTAAAGGCAAGAAAGAAAGCCACGGAAGAGTTTGGCGTACTGCCAGCAGCTGTAGCCTCTGTGCTTTGTGTACTCGTACCGCTTCAAATGGTGAGTCAGACGTGGGACGACCACGACCGTTCTGGCCGCTATGCTTGTCGCGACTTCGGTTTGAACTATCTCGACACTATGCCCGAGAAGTTGGCCGACGGAACACCTGCTAACCCGATCATCTTCTCGAATGGTGACAACGATACCTTCCCCCTCTGGTACAACCAAGAGACCGAAGGTAAGCGTACGGATGCCCGTGTCTGCAATTTGGAATACCTCCAGACGGAATGGTACACCGACCAGATGGTGCGCCCTGCCTACAATTCTCCGTCGCTCCCCATTGCGTGGAAGCGTGCCGAATATGTGGACGACGGCAAACATGGCTACTTCCCCATCGTGGATCGCAAGGCCGAACTCGATGCTTTCAAGAAGGCTCATCCCAACGGTCCTGATCCTTACGAACTCACTTACATCATGGACAACTATGTCCGCACGAAGCAGATCTTCCCTACTGACTCTGTAGTGGTGAAAGTGAACAAGCAGAACGTTATCAATCAGGGTATCACCGTGCCAGCAGGTATGGAAATCCCCGACCATATCAGTCTTTCACTGAAATGGGCCGGAAGAGGAATGTCTCGCAAGCAGGTGATGATTTACGAAATGTTGGCGCGCAACAACTGGAAGCGACCCATCTATATGAGCGTAACGCTTGGAGCTGAGAACTATGCTGGCTTACAGGACTACTTCTGCCTCGAGGGGTTGGCTTATCGTCTCACACCGTTCAAGCTCGGCCAAAGCCGCATTGATACGGACAAGATGTACACCAACCTAATGAAGCGCTTCAAATATGGTAACGTAGCTATGCCGGGCATTTTCCTCGACGAAACCAACCTACGCATGGCACAGACCCACCGCCGCATGTTCTCTGTCCTCGTGGAGCGCCTGCTCAACGAAGGCAAGAAGGACAAGGCGCTCGCCGCTCTGCGCATGTGCGAGAAAGTGTTGCCAGAAGCCACAGTGCCTTACGAATATTCGGATGTTGATCTTGCAATGCTCTGGTTCCGTGCTGGCGACAAGGGCAAAGCAGCAAAAGTGGCAAAAGAGGTGGCGCGCCAAAACTGGCAGTATCTCAACTGGGCCAACACGCTGCCACAGGAAACAGCGTATGCCTATGCCAACAGTTGCACAAAGACCTTCCTCTACCTCTACCGCTGCGTAGCCCTCCTTCAGGATATGAAGGATAAGGACTTCGCCCTGTGGAACAACCGCGTCAATGCACTGAGTCGCACCACGGCAGGCAGCATCGGTTCACAAGGTGTGATGAAGATGATGCAACAAAATCAAGCTCCACAATCGGAGGCTGATGCAGACGAGAGTAGCTATAATCTCGCAGATTAACCCCATACTCATGGAGAGAAACGACCCTTATGGGGTCGTTTCTCTCTTCTTTTTCTTTTTAGCACAACGCTCATAAAATCTCTCTCGAAATATGTTTATCGAACAACCCACCAAATGGCTCCGATGGCTCTACCCGCTGGCACTCTGGCGAATGGACAAGAACGTTCGCGCCGTTTATCTCACCTTCGACGATGGACCTATCCCTGAAGTGACGCCGTGGGTGCTCGACGTATTGGACCATTACGGTATCAAGGCCACCTTTTTCATGGTGGGCGACAATGTGCGGAAGCATCCCGAGATTTACGAGATGGTCAAGCAGCGCGGACACCGCATAGGGAAACCATACTTTCAACCACATTGGCTCGCTACGTCATGGCATCAATAGCTATATGCGCAACGTGGAGAAGGCCAACGCCTACCTCCGCACCGACCTCTTCCGACCGCCTCACGGCTGGATGAAACCCGCTCTCTATGTGGCGGCCCGCTTGAAGTATCGCGTGGTGATGTGGGACCTCGTAACGCGCGACTACAGTAAGCGCCTCAACGGCCGCGACGTGTTGCGCAACGTGCAGCGTTATGCACGCAATGGAAGTATCATCACTTTCCACGATTCGCTCAAATCCCACGACAAAATTCTCTATGCGCTCCCTCGCGCCATCGAATGGCTTCGCGATCAGGGCTATGAATTCAAAGTGTTCGATTAGGGAACGAAAAATCAAAAAAAACTCTCGCTTTCCTTGACATTGATCTAAACACCAAGAGAAGGCAAAAAATCTCTATTCAGTGCCATCTGCGGCTTTCTGCGTAAAATCTCCCCTTTGAGGTGATTGTTGCAGCACGCCAAAAGTCCCAGATGGCACTGAATTTCTTATTTTTCCACGAATTTTCTCCAAAGAAAGACAAAATCAGAGAGAACATAGCAACAGTTTCCCTTATTGTATCAGCCAAAGCAATAAGGACGTCAGCTGGCGCAATAAGGATGTCACCCAATAGGCTTATTGTATCTTTCGCCTGCCTTATTCTTCCTCTCCTTCAACAAGCCTCATCCAAGGACCTACTTACTCCGTGATGAATTTCAACCGATTCTCAGAGTTTAGAAAATAAGAAGTAGATTGACAGAAGGAGGCTTTTCAAGAGTCTCTCCCAACCGTAGGGGAAGCCATACCTGCTAAACTTTCCTAAGAGCCACTACAGCTTGAAGAGAAAGGAGCCAACTTTCAGTCTTTCAAGTTTTTTAAGAGGAAAAAGTTGCAAGAGAGGCAAAGAAAAGCATAAATTTGCCTTATCCTTCCAAAGAGAGAATAACATCTAAAAACTATTGCTATGGATTACGGTAGAGAAGACTACAACGAACGCGACGAACGCTATCGTGAAGAGGCTGAAACGGACAACATGAAGCTCCAAACTGCCTACGAACGCCGACGACGCATGCAAGAGAAAGACGACTGGTATTCGATTCATGACGAAGACAACCCCTGATGAGCCTTCTTTTCTGACAGAAGGCATACTGAAAGCATCACTTATCAAAGCCGAGGCACTACGTCTCGGCTTTTCGGCATGTGGACTGGCACCGGCAGAACCGGTGGATAAGGTTCATGCCGAAAGAAGGCTACAGTGGATCAGCGAGGGACGGCATGCCGACATGCAGTATCTGGAGCGCAACATGGACAAACGGCTCGATCCACGATTGCTGGTGGAGGGGGCGCGAACAATCGTTTCCGTGGCGCTCAACTACTATCCGGCTGAAAAACTCAAAGGGTGGGCGCTCTCGCGCTACGTTTATGGGCAGGACTATCACGATGTGGTGAAAGCACGCCTCCGACAACTGGCAGAACATATCCCGCCCAAAGAGGGGTATGAAACGCGCGTGTTTGTGGACACCGCACCGCTGGATGAGCGCTACTGGGCGTGGCGGTGCGGACTGGGCTGGCAGGGACGCTCGGGACAGCTCATCCTGCCGAAAGGTGGGACGTATTTTTCTTAGGAGAAATCGTTCTGCCCTACGAAGCCGATGTCTACGATACACCCATAGAAAACCGCTGCGGCACGTGCCATGCGTGTATCGATGCCTGCCCCGGCCAAGCTCTTCGGGGCGATGGTACGCTCGATGCCAACCGCTGCTTGAGCTATCTGACCATAGAGAACCGGGGCGACCTACCACCCGGGACGGGACAGAAGATGGGAGCGTGCTTTTACGGTTGCGACCGTTGCGCCGAGGTTTGCCCGTGGAATCGATTTGCCAAACCCACCGATGTAGAGGAATTTCGCCCCAGCGAACAACTACTGAAAATGACACCCGAAGACTGGAAGCAGCTCACCGTCGAACAGTACCGCGCCATTTTCAAAGGGTCGGCAGTGAAGCGCGCCAAGTTTGAAGGGCTAAAAAGAAATATACAAGCTTTGGATAAGAAAAAATAAAAATTATTTTTCATTGTGTTTCAACGCATTACAAACGATATACAGAAAAATATGAGAAAAAACATTCGTGGGAGTGTAACTTTTGTCGGAGTCCTCCGTCAGTATAGCAGAGAGTGATTATGCAAGACATTGACTTCAGATATGATTTGTTGCCTCTGAAGAATAAACTCTTCAGACTTGCCCTGCGCATCACGCTCGATTCGGCAGAGGCCGAAGATGTTACGTCTGACACACTGATAAAAGTTTGGAACAAACGGGAAGAGCTAAGAGGTGTTGAGAGCATCGAAGCTTACTGCATGACCGTTTGCCGAAACCTTGCTCTCGACCGCCACGAAAAGAAGGAAGCACAAAACCTTTCGCTCGAAGCCAACGAGATAGACGCCGCTGACAATTCCTTTACGCCGGATGAGCAACTGGAACGCGACGAAAAACTACGCAAGGTGCACGAACTTTTCAACCAACTCCCTGAGCGACAGCGTACCATCATGCAGCTCCGCGACATTGAGGAAAAATCCTACCGCGAGATAGCAACCATCATGGGAGTGAGCGAAGAAGTGGTCAAAGTGACGCTCTTCAGAGCACGCCAAGCCATCAGAAAGCAATACGATAAAATTGAGAATTATGGATTATAAGTATATAGAACAACTCCTGGAACGCTACTGGATCGCCGAAACGACCGAGAAAGAGGAAAGTATCCTCCGCGCGTTCTTTAGCCAGCCCGATGTGCCCGCACATCTGCTGCCATACAAGGAATTGTTCTCCTACGAACAATCCCAAGCTGAAATATCATTGAGCGACGATTTCGACGAAAAGATTCTCCAAAAGATTGGTGCAACAGAACCTCAGACAATCGTGGTTCGCGCAAAGCGGGAGAGCATTTTCCGCTCTCTGCGCCCGCTCTATGAGGCTGCCGCAGCCATCGCCATCGTTGCCATGGTGGGCTACAGTGCAAGCAGCTATCTCAACAAGCAGAATAGCCAAAGTCCGTGGGACTACAATCCCGCAAGCTATCAGGACTCCTACCAGTCGGCCCAACAATCCTATAAGGTAGTGCAGGACGGTTTGGAAATGTTCCAAAAAACGGCCAGCGCTGACTCTACAAAACAAAACGACAACCCAAACAGCGCACACGAAGAATGAAACGCCTTCTCAGCATCCTACTGCTGGCGCTAACCTCTCTGACAGTTGCGGCACAGCACGAAACAGACTTTGCTCTTCATTTCATGAAGACATACGCCCAAGGCACAAGCCTTACGTGCAAAACAGTAAGCCCAACCATGATGTCCGCAATGTTGCAGTCCGACGCCATCAACAAAGACAAGGACACAGAGAGCCTCCTACGACAAATTCGTAGCGTTCGCATCATCTCTAACGACAAAGTCTCGGAAACGCAGACTCTCCACGAAAAGGCCGAGGCACTCATCAAAGCCAACAAAGGACGCTACCAGCTCTACGATACCTTCGACGGAAAGAACCTCTACACACGCAAACGCGGTGATACCTTCGTGGAAGTGGTGCTCATAACAAAACAAGAAGGACATCTCTACATCATCGACCTGACAGGAAGCATGACAGAGGCCTTCATCAAGGAGATTACAAATTCATAAAAGATATACATTGGTTTGCCTCGAACCGCGGGGCTTTGAAGAAACAAACATCGCCGCTCAATTATTAAAACAATCAATCACAACCCAGCCCCCACGGCGACAACGGTTGGACGAAATCCGATGGGATTACAAAAAAGGGAGACTCTAACGAGCCTCCTTTTTTCGTGTATTCAGGCAGGTTATTACAGCATCTTCATTAAAAAAAACTTCACCTTGTTACTTGAAAAGATCCTCTAAATCAATATCCTATAAAGAAAACTGACTAACAACTTTTGATTCTTTCATAACTTGCCTTTTTGTACGATATATTTGCAAAATAAACTGATTCTCTTGAAGAGAAAAAAAAGAAAACAAGAAGAATCGTACAAAAAAAGGAAAAATATATCAGTGTAAAATATAATTATATAATATAAAAATCACCGTACTTTTGCCACAACAAAACACTTTAGAGAAATGGAAAAGAAAATAATGACCTTCGCCCTAATAATAATGGCTATCATCAGCCAAGCACAGACATTAGAAGAATGTCAGCAAGCTGCAAAGAAAAACTATCCTTGTATCAAAAAGTATGATCTAATTGATCAGACAACAGAACTAACGGTTAAAAACATAAAAAAAGGATGGTTGCCACACTTTACTGCATCAGCACAAACCACCTACCAAAGTGAAGTTGCATCCTGGCCTCCAAGTATGCAAAGTATGTTTCAGCAAATGGGGCTTAAGATGAAAGGGTTGACCAAGGAACAATATAAAGTGGGAATAGAACTGCAACAAACCATTTATGATGGTGGCATAATTAGCAATCAAAGCCAGATAGCACAACAAGAAGGAAAAATTCAAGCAGCACAAAACGAATCGGACCTGTATCAGGTGAGAAAAAGAATCAATGAGATGTATTTTTCTCTCTTACTATTGGACGAACAAATTAAGCTAAATGAAAATCTTAATGCACTGCTACTTTCGAGTGAAAACAAACTTGCAGCCTGGGTCAAAGTCGGAACAGCTTCCATCAGCGATTTTGATAATGTAAAGGCAGAACGCTTAAGCACAGAGCAACAAATGGCAAATTTGAAATCGCAACGCAAAATATTACAGCATGTATTAAGTACTTTTTGTGGCATAGAAGTAAGTCAGCCTCAGAAGCCAAGTATCCTCCACTCTACAATATCTACGAACAACCGCCCAGAACTAAGAATTTTCGATAATCAGCTAAAACTTACAGATATACAAGAGAGGGCCTTAAATGCACAATTGAGACCCAAGTTTGGTCTTTTTGCCCAAGGCTATTATGGCTATCCAGGATTAAACATTTTTGAGGACATGATGAGTAATAAGTGGAGACTGAATGGCATTGTAGGGCTAAAGCTTTCGTGGAATATAGGAGCTCTCTATACTCGAAAAAACGACAAGGAGAAGTTGAAGAAACAACGAGCCATGATTGAAAACACACGTGACGTCTTTCTCTTCAACAATAATATAGAACAGATACAACAGACAGAAAATATTAGCAGGTACCGCAGTTTGATGCAAAGTGATGATGAAATAATTGTACTGCGCACCAATGTTCGAAAGGCTGCTGAATCGAAGCTCACCCATGGGATCATTGATGTCAATAGTTTGCTGCGAGAAATATATAACGAGAATTCGGCAAAAACACAACGAGCAATACATGAGATTGAGATGCTCCAGGAAATGTATAATCTGAAATATACCAACAACGAATAAAAACAACCGACAAATATGAAAAAGATTTTTCTATTAGCCAGTATTACTTTTCTGCTGGCATCGTGTAGCGACCATAAAAAAGATTATGATGCAACAGGAACGTTTGAAGCTACGGAGGTGACGGTTGCAGCAAAGTCTTCGGGAGAACTTAAAAGTTTCAACCTATCAGAAGGACAAAACGTACAAGCAAACCAAGTTGTAGGAAAGATAGACGACTTTCAGCTCCAACAAAAACAAGAAGAACTAACAGCAACAGAACAACAATTGGACGAAACGCCTCAGCAACAAGTAGTCGCCAATTGAATATACAGGAACAGTTAGCATCACTGTCTGAGCAAATCTCTAATGAAGAAAAAGAACAAAAGAGATACGCCGAATTGGTAAAGGATGGTGCTGTTCCACGCAAGCAACTCGATGACATTAACAATCATATAAAAGTATTACAACGACAATATGATGCCACACGCAATCAAATTAATAGTAACAACACTTCACTTAAAAAGCAAGCTCTTGCTATCAATGCACAAAAGCAGGGTATAAAAGCACAGAAACGTCAGATAGAAGATCAAATCAACAACACTCAAATATCCTCCCCCATATCAGGTGTAGTCTTGGAGAAATATGTAGAAAAAGGCGAATTCATTTCCATGAGCAAGCCGCTCTTTAAAGTTGCAGATACAAAAACAATGTTCATTCGAGCCTATATCACCTCAGAACAGCTGAAAAATATCAAACTGGGACAAAAGGCGACAGTCATGGCAGATTATGGGAATGGGCAGAAGAAACTATACAACGGCCTTGTCACATGGATTTCAAGCCGCTCAGAATTCACGCCCAAAACTATTCTCACCGATGATGAGAGAGCCGATTTGGTTTATGCTGTTAAAATACAATTCCAAAACGATGATTACGTAAAGATAGGAATGTATGGAGAAGTGAAGTTTTAAGTTTTTCTCAAAACAATGAAAGCAATCGAAGTAAATAATATATCTAAGCACTATGGTAAGGTGCAGGCACTACGCAATGTCAGTTTTTCTGTGAACAAAGGCGAAGTGTTTGGAGTTATAGGTCCTGATGGAGCTGGCAAGACATCCATGTACAGAATTCTCTGCTCGTTGCTTCTTCCCGAATCAGGTACGGCTGAAATTGACGGTTTTGACGTTGTGCGACAAATGAACGAGATACGTAAGCGAGTGGGATACATGCCAGGCAAATTTTCACTTTATCAAGACTTGACGGTAGAAGAAAATCTTCACTTTTTTGCGACGCTCTTTAATACGACAGTAGAAGAAAGCTACGACTCTATCAAAACCATCTATTCACAGATTGAACAATTTAAGGATCGTAAGGCAGGAGCGCTCTCTGGCGGTATGAAACAAAAGTTGGCGCTCTGTTGTACACTTGTACATCATCCGAGTGTTCTATTTCTTGACGAACCTACGACAGGTGTTGATCCTGTCAGTCGTAAAGACTTCTGGGAAATACTTGCACAACTAAAAGAGCGCAATATAACAATCGTTGCATCCACACCTTATCTCGATGAAGTTAGAAATTGTGAGCGTGTAGCTTTTCTTTCAGAAGGCATTATAAAGGGAATTGGAACTCCTGAGGAAATTCTTACAGAATTTAGAGATATCTTTAATCCTCCTGGTATCGAACATAGAGAAAGCTATAACATCAACAATACATCTGAAAATGTCATTGAAGTAGAACATCTCGTCAAAGCCTTTGGTACTTTCCATGCAGTAGACGATATTTCCTTCACCGTTAAGAAGGGAGAAATTTTTGGTTTTCTCGGTGCCAACGGAGCAGGTAAGACCACGGCAATGCATATGCTCACGGGACTCAACCAACCAACAAGTGGAACAGGCAGAGTGGTAGGTTTTGACATACGAACCGAGTATGAACAGATAAAGAAACACATCGGGTACATGAGTCAGAAGTTCTCGCTCTATGAAGACCTTACTGTTGCAGAAAATATCTCTCTCTTTGCAGGCATCTACGGTATGACAGATAATGAGATTCGACGCAAGACAGATAGGTTATTGCAGAAATTGGATTTCTCCGAGCATCGCAACACCTTGGTAGCCAGTTTACCTTTAGGATGGAAACAGAAATTGGCTTTCTCTGTCAGCATCTTTCATGAACCAGGAGTTGTGTTTCTCGACGAACCAACGGGAGGAGTTGACCCGGCAACGCGCCGCCAGTTTTGGGAGCTTATCTACGATGCTGCTAAGCAAGGAATAACGGTCTTTGTTACTACTCACTATATGGACGAGGCTGAATACTGTGATCGCATTTCTATTATGGTAGATGGTAAAATCAAAGCCTTAGGTACACCCAACGAACTTAAGCAAAAGCTCAATCAGCCTGATATGGACCACGTATTCACTTATCTGGCACGCCAGGCAACAAGAAGTTCCGACTAACGATTATATTCAAAAATAATGCCCAACATAGAATGAAGCAGTTTATTTCATTTGTCATCAAGGAAGCCAAACACATTGTTCGCGATAAGCGCACAATGCTGATACTATTTGGAATGCCTATTGTCATGATGCTTCTCTTTGGATTTGCTATCACCAACGACATAAAGAACGTACGGATAATTATAGTCACGAGCAATGCTGACTATGCCACCCAACAAGCAACAGATCGCTTAGCTGCATCTGAGTTTTTTACGATTGCAAAAGTAGTTGCCACACCTTCCGAAGCAGAACAATCCATTCGAAACCAAGAGGCTGATATGGCAATTGTCTTTTCTCAAGACTTTGCAAGCAAGAAGTCGGGTTTTCAACTCATTGTTGATGGTGCAGACCCTAACATGGCGCAGCAATGGTCAAACTATGCAAGTGCAGTTCTTATGAATCCGAAAGAAAACAGCATAAATACAAAGCTGCTATACAATCCGCAAATGAAATCCGCCTACAACTTCGTACCTGCAATTATGGGTATGCTCCTAATGCTGATTTGTGCCATGATGACTTCTATTTCCATCGTCCGCGAAAAAGAAAAAGGAACTATGGAAGTATTACTGGTTTCACCCACACGCCCCCTGATGATTATCATTGCTAAAGTAGTACCCTATTTAGTGCTTGCTTTCGTCATCTTAATAGCAATACTTCTTATGGCCACTTTGTATTAGGCGTACCGGTACAAGGTTCTCTATTTTGGATATTCCTTATTTCCACCATATACATTCTCTTAGCTCTTTCGTTGGGTTTACTTGTTTCTACTATTGCCCAAACTCAACTTGTGGCATTGTTGCTATCAGCGATGGTATTACTAATGCCCATTGTCATGTTTTCAGGCATGATCTTTCCTATTGAATCAATGCCTCAAATTTTGCAGTACGCTTCGGTCATTATCCCTACACGCTACTATATTAGTGCTATGCGAAAACTAATGATAATGGGAGTTGGAGTGGAGCAAGTATATCATGAAATGATTATCCTTACAAGTATGCTTGTTGTATTACTGTTTCTCTCACTCGCTAAGTTTAACAAAAGATTAGAATAGAATTCTATGACACTGAAATATCTCTTACGAAAGGAGTTCACTCAGATTCGTCGAAACTCGTTTATTCCAAGGCTCATCATAGTTTTTCCCATTATAATTATGTGTGTGATGCCGTGGGTGATGAACATGGAGGTAAAGAATATTCTGGTTGATGTAGTAGATAACGATCGCTCAACTCTTTCGCAACAATTAGTACACGAAATAGAAGCAAGCAAATACTTCATCTTCCATGGGCAACAACCCACATACGCGGCAGCACTCAACAATATAGAACATTCCGAGGCTGATATAGCAATGGTAATCCCGGAACACTATAGTCGCGACATCACCTTAGGGCGCATGCCGCAAGTTCTCATTGCTGCTAACGCTGTTAATGGCACAAAAGGTTCAATGGGAGCAGCTTATCTTTCCCAAATTGTGTCTACCAATGCTTCACCTTCTGCTGCTGCCATACAATCTAAAATATCTACACTATACCTCTACAACAAACACTTAAACTTCAAACTATTCATGATTCCTGCCCTCTTTGCCATCGTGATGATGCTAATGACAGGATTCCTACCAACACTCAACATTGTGAGCGAAAAAGAAGCAGGCACAATCGAACAAATAAACGTAACCCCTATAAGCAAATGGACATTTATCCTTGCCAAACTCATTCCTTATTGGGTTATTGCCTTCTTCATCATTACAGTCTGTCTGTTCATAGCATGGGCTGTATATGGTATAACCCCAAAAGGAAATATTGCCCTTATCTATTTACTGGCAATGTTGCTGGCTCTATTCTTCTCATCTTTCGGACTGATCATTTCCAACTACTCCGAAACCATGCAGCAAGCTATCTTCGTGATGTGGTTTTTCGTGGTCATCCTCCTTCTACTTTCAGGTCTTTTCACGCCTACTCGCTCTATGCCTTCTTTAGCTTATCTCACAACATACATCAATCCTGTAAGCTATTTCATAGAAGCAATGCGCACTGTCTTTATTCGTGGTGGTAATTTTAGCAGTATTATTCACCAAGTATTTGCACTCCTCAGTATAGGCATGTTTATGGGAAGTTGGGCTGTAATAAGCTATAAGAAGAACAATTAATCTAAGTGCGCTTTTTACAATCATTGCATATATGAACATAAATATCCTTATTGCATTTCTAAATACAATAAGGCTGTCGGCTCATATCCTTATTGTGTCAGCCGACGCACTTATTGTAGGTACACATAGAAATAAGAGAAGAAGAAAGAGTAAGTACATACAGTTACGTGAATCCGATGAATTCAAAACAGAGCTAGCTATGTGTATCGATGGTTCGTTGTACATTGATGCACGCCTTCTTTAGAACCAGATAATAAGGAACAATAGCACCTAATAAGTTGACTATGAAATTGTCAATGCATCTATGTCTGGAGTGCTCCACTTATGCAATGTTCTTAAGTTCTTCTTTCTCCGTTTTCTATTTTACTCAAACCAAACTCTTCTTCAGCACTATGCGCGATTCGGGACCCATATTGAACAAAAGATCTACGATGCTCAAATTGGGGAGAAAACCTAAACGGGACTGGAAAACTTGATAGTATGGCACGATGCGGAAACGCGCATCTTCCTCAAAGCTGACCTTCGGACGGATAAGGTCGCGGCAGTCTTCAATCTCTGGCCCAGGAGTTTTGACATATTCCGTGGTGGGACGTATATCGGGCGTCAGCATGAGTAGTTCACAAATCTTGGCTTGCAAAGCATCGTTGAAATCAATCAGATATTCGTAGGGCTCTTCATAGAACTGGCGAAAATCGTCCTCATAATAAGGGAAATAAGGACTTTGCTCGTAGGCCGACACCAGAGCGGTCCAATGCAGACGGCGCCAACGGCCGTGGTCGCTAATACGTAGGTCGCGCATGGGCTGATTGTTCTCACCCGTGCGAACAATGGGAATGGTCAGTGCCAGCGGCCCGTTGCTTGACGCAATAACAGCTCGGTTGCGATAAGTTTGCTTAACATAATGATCGCAACGTTCGGCCAGTATTTGATCGGCAGCATACAGGCGCGCGAAATACTGAATGGGAGGAAGGTATGCGGAGGAGAGTAAGACTGTGTTCAAGGGAAAAAACGAATAATAGAAAGGAGCAATTATAGAGGGCGCAGGAAACGATTCCAGCGTGGCTGCCAATCTCGACTGCTATAAGTGATGCAGAGCGCAGGGCCAAGGATAAAACTCTCGGGAAGAAGGCCTACGTTCTCTAGCCAATAATAGTTCTGACTGAAATGTAGGCGCGTTGTGGGAACACCGCCGATAAGCAAACGTTTTCCAACTATCTGTACCGCTCGCGCCTTTTCATAGTGACGAAGCACATAGTACAGCAGTCGAGCACTCTGCGGCTGTACATCAACAGGTTCGCAATGGCCGGGCACCATAAAAGAATTCTCCATGCCTGCTCGCTTCAGAAAAGAAACTCTCTGCTGCTGATTGTCCACCCAAAGGGAGTCACCAGGACGTGCAATGATGCGAGCCAACTCTATCCTCGCTGTTGAGGGATGACGAAAAGCTACTATCGTTCCTCGCTTCATTCCTGCCGAAACATATCGCCCCACCAGCAAGCGATCGCCCTCTTGCAAACTCAGCTCGGGTAGAGCTGTTTGCACCTCGTAGTGGGTAACGAAGCAGCAGCGCACGAGCACAAGTAAGGAGATGGCTACGACAAGAGGCAATATGTAGACTTTCAGTAGACGCAAACTTTGGAGAAATGAAAAAAGTGCAAAAGATGGAATATGCTAATAGGCTAAGACATAAGCGCCTTACGAGGCTGATTAGCACATTCCATCTTTGGTAGATTTACTTTATGTTGCTGACATTTGAAGAAGCGATCCCAGCGAATCTTACCACTCAGCCAGCCATAGTCTTGGTCGAGCGACAACCAAACAAAGAGAGGCTTACCCACAACATGGTCTTCTGGAACGAAACCCCAGAAACGGGAATCGGCAGAATTGTCGCGATTGTCACCCATCATCCAGTAGTAGTCCATCTTGAAGGTGTAGCGATCCGTTTGGCGCCCGTTGATATAGATTTTCCCATTGCGAACTTCCAACGTGTTACCTTCGTAGACACGGATGCAGCGTTCATAGAGGGGCAACGTTGAGAGCGACAGCAGTTTGGTGGCTCCGCGCTTCGGAATCCAAATAGGACCGTAGTTTGCAGTAGACCAATTTTTAGCCATATTCTGTGGGAAGAGCCAGTCCGTTGTGCTGGGGAAAGGTTCTATTTTTGCAACCATCCCCTTCTGGCTTGTGAGGTATTGCTTCACAGTCTTCGTAAGCGGCATGACATAGGTGTTCGTTTGCGGAACATTTGAGGAGAGATCTTCTGCTGTTATACCCAAATCTTTTATCTCATCGGCACTCGGCAGAGAGTTGAACGTCACACTATAGCTATACTGTACGTTTTCGGGTTCGGGGTTCGGTTTACCATCAAGATAAATGCGATTGTTGATGATTTGGAGCGTCTGCCCCGGCAGTCCGACACAGCGTTTCACATAGTTCTCACGGCGATCCGTGGGACGGCTCAACACTTCACCAAATTCTGGCTCGTTAGCATCTATATAAGCTCGTCCGGCAGCATATATCTTACGATAAACGGCTTGCTGCTCTGCGTAGGGCGTTGTCGGGGTCAGCGTGCTCGAGAAAGGCTTCTGAAGTCCCATTTGCTGCGTAAGCATTTGGTCGCCCAACTGATATGCCAAACGGTAGAAATCTTGCTGCTGCACATTGGCCACCACCGTGTCGCCAGCGGGATAGTTGAACACAACAATATCATTCACCTGCACGTGGCCCAATCCCTTCACGCGGCGGTAATCCCAATGCGGATGTTCCAGATAGCTCTTACAGCCCAAAATCGGGAACGTGTGCTGCATAAGAGGCATAGAGAGCGGCGTTTGCGGAATGCGCGGACCGTAACTCAACTTACTCACGAGGAGATAGTCGCCCGTCAGAAGCGTCTTTTCCAAAGAGGAAGACGGAATGACAAAATTCTGGAAGAAGAATTGGTTTAAGAAATAAACGGCCACCAAGGCAAAGACGATGGCGTCGACCCATGCCATAACGGAGCGAGCTGTCTTGTTCTTGAGTTGCTTCCACCAACTCCAATTTATCTTACGAGTCACATAAGCATCGAAGAGGAAAGGGAGAACGATAAGTCCCCACCAACTGCCCACCCAATAAAGGAAAGCGAGGTAGAGAACGGTGTAGATGCTAAACTTTATCCAGTTGGGCTTTTTCTGTGTGGCTTCCACCTGAGTTTGTGTTTTTTCTGTCGTCATCTTTCTTAAATTTAAAAAGGTCGTCAGTAGTGAGCAAACCTGTATGAGTAGCAGTGAATTCAGCAGCTAAGACGGCACCGAGCGCAAAACCTTTGCGACTGTGAGCATCGTGCGTAATGGTGATGCTATCTGCCTCGCTGTCGTAGGTGATGCTATGGATACCGGGCACTTCATCGCGGCGAATGGCATCGATGCGCAACTTGTCGGCTGCTACGTCCTTCGTGCCTTCCACTGTTCCATCGGCTTTATGAAATTCGCCCAGCACCCAATCGGTTTTGCGGTCAAGGCGCGCCACAATATCTTCGGCCAACGTGATGGCAGTACCGCTGGGCGCATCGAGTTTATGGACATGGTGCACCTCTTCCATACTCACCCCATAGCCAGGATAAGCGTTCATGATACGAGCTAAATACTTATTGACAGCACTAAAGATGGCCACACCCAGCGAGAAGTTGGACGCCCAAAAGAGCGTATTGCCCTCGGCAATCAGCGCCTCAACCTCGTGGAGATGGTCTTTGCGCCATCCCGTAGAACCACTCACCACCTTCACACCCTGCGCAAAAGCTTTCTTATAGTTGCCAAAAGCCGCGGTAGGATTGGTGAATTCGATGGCTACCTCGGCCGAACGGAAAGCGTCAGTATCAAAATCTTCGGGGTTATTGATATCGATGATAGAAACTATTTCGTGACCACGATTGCGAGCTATCTCTTCAATCATGTGTCCCATCTTACCGTAACCAATCAAAGCAAATTTCATATCTTCCTTATTTTATAATGCCACAAATATAATTATTTCTCAAATGATAGCGAAACATCGTCCAACATAAGTAGCGGACAATGAATTGCTTTCATCTTATTCTTCCACTTCTGCTTTCATATCTTCGGGCCGCTTACCATCGTAGCGTCTCACCAAGGGGCGCACCTGTTCCATTAGGTTGAAGAGTTCGTCTTGTGTAGTGGCGCGAAGAATGGCGATGCGGGTGTCGCGAAAATTGGGGATTCCCTTGAAAATCGGACTTGCAGCCAGATGGCGACGAACATGGAGGATTCCGCGATATTCATCGATGCGGGCAATGCTCTGCCGCACCTGTTCTTTGAGCACATCGAGTTTCCAATCGGCCGACAAAGGTGCGTAGTCACTCTCTAAAGCGTGTTCCAGCAGGTGTTCATCAGAATGAACGGTGTCCACCATCTCTTTGAAAATCCAAGGCTGACCGAAGGTGGCACGTCCCACCATGACGGCATCAACGCCATAGTCTTCGAAAGCACGACGGGCTTCTTCACCCGTACAAATATCGCCGTTACCAATAATGGGAATGTGCATACGGGGATTCCGTTTCACTTCTCCAATCAGAGACCAATCGGCATCACCTTTATACATCTGTGCGCGGGTTCGTCCATGAATAGTGAGAGCTTGAATACCGCAATCTTGCAACTGCTCCGCGAGGTCTACGATAATCTCATGCTCGCTATCCCAGCCCAGGCGTGTTTTTGCGGTTACTGGTATCTTCACGGCGTCCACCACGCGGCGAGTGATTTCCAACATCAGCGGAACGTTCTGCAACAGGCCAGCGCCAGCGCCTTTCCCTGCTACGCGCTTCACGGGGCAACCGAAATTCATGTCGAGAACGTCGGGATGGGCCACTTCCTCAACGATTTTAGCAGCTTCGACCATTGCATCGGGATTTTTCCCATAGATCTGGATGGCCGTGGGGCGTTCGTCGTCGCTAATCTTTAGTTTCTCGAACGACCGCTTCACGCTGCGCACCAGCGCATCGGAGGCCACAAATTCTGAATAGACCATAGCTGCTCCCATGCGATGACAAAGCAAGCGGAAGCCTGCATCCGTCACATCTTCCATCGGAGCGAGCAAAAGGGGGCGTTCGCCTAAATCTATCTTTCCTATTTTCATCCTATCGTGGGGGTATTGTTCTGAGGCTCACTCCTCTTCCACCAATAAGTGAAGAGGAAAATGCCGGAGATTAGCAGTACTGAACTAACGATTATCAAGGGATAAACTCCAACTATTTTCGTCAGGTCGTCGGCTTCCGATACTTGGAACAAGAGTACAGCCAAGGTATTGTTTAGCACATGAGCAGCGGCCGACAAACGTATGTCGCCCGTTCGAGCATAAAGTATGCCCAAAGCGTAGCCCAAGAAGAAGGCGGGCACAGATTGTGCAAGATTCAGGTGAGCCACACTAAAGAGGGCTGCCGATATAATTATGGCCCATTTCATCGGTACTTTTGAAGCCACCAAATGGCGCTGGATGCCCTCGCGGAAAACAAACTCTTCAGCAATGGGGCCTATCAGCGTGAGCGATAGAAAGCAGATGGGATTATCTGCCATACCTTGAAACATTTGGGTTGTCCCACCATCGCTCAAATCAAGAGGAGAGAACACTCCGTTTACCCCAAAAACAACGAGGAAGAAGGCTACAATGCCCCAGCCCCAGCCATGTAAGGTTCCAGCGGGAGGAGTGGGGAGCAGATTGCGCCGCACCAAGCGGAAAGCCCACATTAGGACCATCATGATGAGATTACCACAAAACAAGGCAATGCCTACCCAACGCGCATCGCCCATTAAGGCATTCTTGTCTAAAGGCTGACCTGCCATCAGATTGTTCCAATTTCCAGCAACCAGAGCTACGGCTCCAGCCAGCACCTGGACTATCAAATAAAGACCTATAATAATAGCAATCTTTGCCACACAGGATTGTTTTTTTCTGTCATTTCAGTATTTCTTTAGCAGCTTCTGCATCCTGCTGAAGCTGGAGTTTGAGTTCGTTGAGAGAGTCAAATTTCTGTTCGTTGCGCAAACGGCTTTCGAAACTCACCGTAAGGTATTTGTCGTAAAGGTCCCCATCGTAGTCGAAGATATTAACTTCCACCGTGGTATCTTCTCCATTGTTCAGCGTGGGGCGCGAACCGATATTGAGCATTCCTTTATGTTGCTCACCGTCCCAATAGACATAAACGGCGTAGGCTCCGCGAGCGGGCAACAGCTTGTTGGGGTTGTCCACTTCTATGTTGGCTGTGGGGAATCCCAGTTCACGCCCCACACGATGCCCTTCCACCACTCTACCAGAAAGGGAATAGGACCTACCGAGACACGCACGGGCCATCTCCACATTTCCGCCTTCGAGGAAGCGACGCACAGCACTCGAACTGACGTGTAAGTCGCGTCCTTCAAATTCTTTCGCCCGCACCACATCGATTCCAAGTTCTTTGCCGTAGAGCTTGTACTGCTGAAAACCATTCTGCACATCAGAACCGAAATGATGGTCATAGCCAATAACAAGACACGTCACGCCCATCTTGTCGCGCAGATACAGTTCCATAAACTCACGACTGGTGCGCATGGCCATGAGTGGTGAGAAATCGAGCACCACACAAACATCTATGCCCGCCGCCTCAATGAGTTCGAGTTTTTCATCTAAAGTGGTGAGCAACAGTGGTCGGTAGTCGGTTTCCACCACCGAGCGCGGGTGTTCGGCAAAGGTCACCACCATTGATAGGCAGCCTCTGCGCGTGGCTTCCTCCTTCACTTGGTCGAGCAGGAAGCGATGACCGCGGTGCATTCCATCGAAAACGCCAATCGTCCCTACGGCTGGTTGCAACGTCCGCAAGATGTAATTCTGTTTGCTGTGTTTGGTATATTCTCTTATAATGAGCATAATCGTTTATTTTTCTTTTTGCTTCGGCTTCTCAATGTTGTTGTAAGCGAGATATAATCGGTCTACACATTGCGACTATTCTCCTATAAAAATCCCGTTTTCATCGAAGAATTTCAACCATTCTCCATCTTTCTTTGCCTCAACGGCTTGAAAGCCTAAGGCGCGAGCAGCAGCACAATTGACAGGGGAATCATCGAAAAACAACACTTCACTGGGCGCAAAAGGTAGCCCATTGCGCACTTTCTCAAAGATGAGCGGTGAGGGTTTCTCAACGCCGAGTTCGTAAGAAAGGAAGATTTCATCGAAGAAATCGTGTACTTCATGGCCGTTATATCGAAAATAACGCTCACGCCCCAACGCCCAATGCACGGGATTGGTATTGCTCAGCAAAGACAAGTGGTAGTGCTGCTTTGCTTTAAGAAGCAGCTGCAGGCGATTCTCTGGAACGTCCACCAAGAACTGCTCCCAAGCGGCCACAATCGCTTCATCGGCCAGCTCGGGCTTTGCAAAAGTTGAGCGAATGGCACTGCAAAATTCGTGGGTATTAGCTTGTCCTCTTTCAAAAGCGGACAAAATGCCCGATTGCTTACAAGTACCTATAAATGGGCGCATATTTATACCCAATTCATCGAAGGCTCGGAAACAGCGATCTTTATCAAGGTCAACGAGCACTCCGCCGAAATCGAACAGCAGTGCGCGCACTTCTCGGGGGGTCACTTGCAGTTTTTCTCCCATGATAGTTGTATTTATTTATTCTCTACGGGGCAAATGCGGTAGAGCTTATCGGAAGGACGGACTTTCTCGGGCACGGGCAGCGAAACATTTCTGCCTTCTCGCCAACCTCAACAGGGTCGAGGTCGTAACGGATTTCTTCCGCGGTGAAATAGAGTGCACCCGTGGTAGGTCCTGTGACGAGCAGTTTGTCACCTTTGCGAATTTCGCCGGCTTCCAACTTAAACTCGGCCACGCCCAATTTGGAGAAATATTTCACGCCTTTACCAACATAGGCCTTCTTTTCTGTTGCCATCGAACCATAGCGATTGTTCCATTCGCCCATACGTTGGCCCAAATAGTAGCCATCCCAGAAACCGCGATTGAACACTGTGCTCAGACGCTTGTTCCACTCGTCCACTTTTTCCTTTGAGTAGGTACCGTCTAGCACTGCATTGATAGCTTCACGATAGCACGATGCCACTTGCAGCACATACTCAGCTGGACGAGCACGCCCCCTCAATCTTGAAGACACGGACTCCGGCTTCCATCATTTTATCGATGAAACCGATGGTATTCAAGTCCTTCGGACTCATGATATACTGATTGTCCACATCCAGTTCGACGCCTGTTTCACGATCCTTCACCGTATAGCCACGCCGACAAACTTGCATACACGCACCTCGGTTGGCAGAATGATTGAGATTGTCAAGCGAAAGATAGCACTTACCGCTAACGGCCATACAAAGGGCACCGTGGCAGAACATCTCTATACGTATCTGTTTCCCACTGGGGCCGCAGATATTCTGCTCCACAATCTGACGATGAATATCAGCCACTTGCTCAAGATTCAACTCACGCGCCAATACTACGACATCGGCAAATTGGGCGTAAAACTTGAGGGATTCGATATTAGTGATATTGAGCTGTGTGGAGAGATGCAGCTCCTGTCCAATCTGATGACAATAGGAAAGCACGGAAACATCGGAGGCAATAATCGCACTGATCTTTGCTTCCTTCGCTGCATCACAAATTTTGCGCATCAAGGTGAGGTCCTCACCATAGATAATTGTGTTCACCGTCAAGTACGATTTCACACCATGTTCTGCCGTGATTTGGGCAATTTCATGCAAGTCGTCGATGGTGAAATGATTGGCAGAATGAGCACGCATATTGAGCGACTCTATACCAAAATAAATAGAATTTGCACCTGCTTTTAAGGCTGCTGCCAAGGACTCTCGAGAGCCCACGGGTGCCATTATTTCATATTCTTCGTTCATAATACTATTTTAGGGAACAAAAGTACGACAAGCGGCCCGTAACACAAAAAACATTCTGTAAAATAGTGTTGTAAGTGGGCAGAAGTAGTCTCTCTGTGAAGTTTCTGAACGTACAAAAGACAATGATTCACAAGCAAAATGAGGAAAAAGGAATACTTTCTGACAAGAAGAAGGAAAAATCTCACTATCTGCTACAAACTTCACTTTTCTTGCTTCCACCTCATCATTACATATATACGAAAAACGGAGTACATCTGAAAAAGCTTTTAACAAACAAAGCTTTACCACTATATATTTTATTAAATATCAACACATTAAAAAAACAAGATTAAAACTCCCAAAGCTTTTCCCAACCAGTTTCTATGAGAGAGGAATACAATACTTAAAAGGGGGTCGTAAATATCCTTATTGCGTTTGAAAATACAATAAGGCTGTCAGCTGACATCCTTATTGTGTCAGCTGACACAATAAGGATATTTTCCGCCAGGTGCTTTATAAGGAAATCGCATATAAAACAGACCATCCGCAATGCCTTTTCTACGACATTGCGGATGGTAATAAGTCTTTATCGAGTAGGTACTCTCTGTTCTGTCCCTCTCGTCTGATTGCTCACAGTCTTTTCTTATGCAAAATCTTCGCCCAATTGGATGCGAGCTTCTTTGGCCAAACGCTTGACAAGGCCTGGATCGTTGTTCGGACAAATAAGAAGGACATTCCCCTTATCCGCTACCAAATATCCGTCCAAACCACAAACGATGGCGGCTTTCTGCGAAGGAACCATCACGAGATTGTTCTGACTGTCGGAAAGTTCCACATGTCCTCCACCTATCACGGCATTACCATCAACGTCTTTATCAACAACGTGGTAGAGTTCGGGCCAGCAACCAATATCTGCCCAGCCGAAACTGCACTCCATCACATAAACATTCTCACACTTATCCAAGATAACGAGGTCTATACTGCGGTGTAAGTTGGCAGGGTAGAGTTGCTGAACAAGATCCAGCTCACGTTCGGTTTTTATGCTGCCATTTTCCTGCAACAACTGCTCTTCCAGCACGGGCATCATCTCGTGTAACAGTTTCCGGAATGTGTGAGCGTTCCACACAAAGAGACCTGTGTTCCAAAGAAACTCTCCACTCTGCACAAAAGTCTCAGCGTATTCCGCATCGGGTTTTTCCAAAAACGATTGAACTTTATAGAGCTTTTCCTCGATGGAATCGCCCATTTGGATATACCCGTAAGCCGTATTGGGCTGTGTAGCTTTCACGCCCAAAGCCAGAAAAACGCTGTGGTTACTCGCGAAGTCGAGTGCCGCCCGCATCTCTTTCTCAAAAAGGTTTTCATTGAGAATCATCTGGTCGCAAGGCGTCACGAAAATAGTGGCATTGGGATCGCGCAAAATGATGTGATAAGCCGCCCAAGCTGTGGCGGGCGCTGTGGACAATTGCACTGGCTCGGCCAAAATTCGTTCTCTTGTAACCTCCGGCAACTGCTCTTCGACAAAAGGCACATACTCCTCGAAGGTGGATATATAGATATGATCGGTAGTCACTATCCGTGCAATGCGGTCATACGTCTGTTGCAACAGAGTACGCCCCGCGCCAAAAAAGTCCAAAAACTGCTTCGGCATATTCTTACGACTGCTCGGCCAAAGGCGCTTGCCAAGCCCTCCAGCAAGAATCACGCAATAGTCATTGTGTTTTCCCATTTTTGTGTAAGTTTTATTGATACCGCTAAAATAGACCTATTTTCTATTCTTTGCAACTCCTTTGCCATTAAAAAAACAAAAAACGCCTCCCTGCCGATACTTTCCCCACAACATCCCTCACTTTTCTCTCAACCTCACAACGAGCCTCACCGCCACCTTTCGCCCTTTTTTCACCCACTTTATCCCCTCCACCCTCACATTTTTCTAATTTTATTTTGCCATTACTATACATTCCCCTATCTTTGCACCCGAATCAAGCCCAGATGGCGGAATCGGTAGACGCGATGGTCTCAAACACCATTGGAGCAATCCGTGCCGGTTCGACCCCGGCTCTGGGTACTACAAAGCCCTTGTAAATCGTTGATTTACAAGGGCTTTTTCTTTTTCAACATGTACTAAAAGTGTACTGTGTAACAAAACAATGAGAAAGGTGTACTTTTATAGCTTTTCACCTCTCAGTTTTATATTTAATTAACGACAACTCTTCCATTTTATTCTGTTTCTTTCTTTTCCTTGACTTTTTCTCCACCGAATGCTTTATCTTTGCAAATAGATACCCACCTTAGAAATATAGCAAATGGAAGATAAAAGTCTAAAAATACAGCTTGACAGTATTCAGCAGATATTAAGCTACTGTATTACTCAAACTTACAATGTCCTCATAGGAAATGTTTTGAGAAAGAAGGGCTGCATAAGCAATATACAACTCAAAGAGATTTTGCAGAAAGAATATATCCGAATAACCGATGAACTTTCTTCCATCTATCTCAATCATTCTGCTCTCGCATGTGTAGAGGAGTACTACAATGCTGGCGACTTCTTGTGGGAAAGTACCTTTTTTGAATCACTGACCAAAGAACAAAAACAGAAATATACCTCTTTCTCCGTATCTTCATTTGAATATGCAAGGTACATTGAGGCACATACCTACTATAATGATGCCCTGCCAATGTTCTCGTACCTTGTCGATGCTATTTTGTATGAACGCTACGCAAAATATCTTATGGAAGAAATAGAACGAATTGAATTGACAGAGATGCAAACCGTCCAGCCTCACCCTTCAATTTTGGTAAACGATGAACCATGTGGACAGAAAAAGAAACCTGTCATTGTTGGCAAAGAAACAAATCCATTTCAATCCTCTTTTACAGAAGAGCAAATTGAACTTCTAACTACTTGTATCAACGAAATCCAATTATTCACGACTTGCATATCTTCCAAGATACTCAAAGACTTCTTTGCTTGTAAACTAAAAGGTGTCTTGAAATCAAACAACAACCGCCAACTGGCATATCTCATGCAGAGTCTTAATCTGAAAGGGTTTATTACAGATGAATGGCAGTCGACCATTGCTCGCCATGAACTTGTATTAGGAAAAACAAAAGATACACCACTGACACGCACCGACCTTTCCACCGCAACAGACCAAATCAACATGAAGCAGCCGAAAGGATGGGAAACCATTGATAACTACATCAAACAACTGAAAAAAGGTTGAGCATAGGTTGATACCTCAAACATTGCTCAACGCCATTTACTTTTATCATTTCTAATTTTTGCCCTCGTTAACAAATAATTAGCGAAGGTGCACCTTCATATTGTTTAATTCAAAAATGTTTTCAATATGAACAAGACATTAGAAACTCGAGTTGAAGAACTCGAACAAATGGTATTCATGAATAAGAACGTGCTGAGTTTTGAAGAAGCCAGCAGATTCTTGAACCTCTCAAAGAGTTATCTCTACAAACTCACATCGGGAAAATCTGATACCTCATTACAAGCCACAAGGTAAAAATGCTTTATTTTGAGAAGACAGAACTTGAAGCGTGGCTACGGCAGAATCCTATTAAAACTTCTGCACAGATAAATCAAGAAGCCCAAAGGTATATTATGGGTAGCAAACCCTTAATGCAGAAGTAACTTATGGCACACGAAGATTTTATCCGTGTTGGTACAACCTTATACAAGATTGTGAACCAACCACGCATCAATGGCGGTTTCGTCAAGAAGCGTATTGTGTGGAACAATGAGACATTACGGCAGGACTATGGCAAAGACTTCATCGCCACAGTCCCAAAGTATGACGGCTTTTGCACTGTTCCCAACCATGTGAACTATCAACCGGCGGTTGATAAATTTCTTAATCTTTATGATCCGATAGGGCACCAGCCAAAAGAAGGAGATTTTCCGCACATCGAATCCCTGATACATCATATTTCGGGGATCAATATGAGCTGGGCATAGACTACTTACAGTTACTCTATCTCCAACCTGTACAGAAACTTCCCATTCTCCTGATGGTATCAGAGGAAAGGAACACAGGCAAGAGTACATTCCTTAACTTCCTTAAAGCTGTTTTCCAGAACAATGTAACTTTCAACACGAATGAGGACTTCCGCAGCCAGTTCAATGCAGATTGGGCAGGGAAACTGCTTATCGTTGTGGACGAAGTTTTGCTCAACCGCAGGGAAGATAGCGAGCGGCTCAAAAACCTCAGTACGACACTTTCTTATAAGGTGGAAGCAAAAGGCAAAGACAGAGACGAAATCTCCTTCTTTGCCAAGTTCGTGCTCTGCTCCAATAACGAGTTACTCCCTGTCATCATTGATGTGGGAGAAACCCGATATTGGGTAAGAAAAATAAACAGGCTTGATAGTGACGACACAGACTTTCTGCAAAAGCTGAAAGCCGAGATACCTGCCTTTCTTTATTTCCTGCAGCATCGCACGCTATCTACCCAAAAGGAAAGTCGTATGTGGTTTGCACCCAAGCTGACTTTTACACCCGCTCTACAGCGTATAATACGCAGCAATAGAAATAAGATTGAGTTGGAAATGTCTGAACTCTGCTTAGAGGTAATGGAGCAGATGGTGGTTACCGAGTATTCTTTCTGTATCAATGATATGGTGTGCCTGCTAAACAACACAGGCTGCAAGGCTGACAAAAGCCAAGTCCGAAGGATTGTACAGGATATTTGGAAACTTTCGCCGGCTCCCAACAGCCTTACCTATCTCACCTATCAGATAGACTACAATAGCTTAAGGAACTATTCGCCCATCAAGCGGACAGGTAGATATTACACCGTGACCAAAGAACTACTCACAAACATTTAATCATTTATTTTGATGAAATGATGAAAGAAGCATATAAATTCCTGATTGGCAACATCTTGCTCATTCATCCTTTTGCTCATCAGTATAAAGGAATGATGAAAGAGGTATTCTGTACTATCCAAAAGAGAAATATATCAAGTTTCTCTTTTGGTTGGCTCCTTTATGTGAGTTGCGACCCCATTTCCCGATTTCGCGAAATCGGTAACACTTTTGTCCGCACAAAAGTACAACTTGCTAAACAAGGTCAGATGTGCTATAACGGAGAAATCTCTGTATTTCGGGAAAATGTTAGAGAGCGAGATCGGGAAATAACGAAGTCATGAAATCGAGATTTTGGCACTTCTATGAAGCATAAAAGTATATTCTACTTTGGTAGGCATTGTGATGAAGCTACGATGAGTACATAAGTCGTTTATAACGAGTAGATTATGTTTCATTTCATCAAATCATCAATTTTTCAAACCATTCAACTTCATTGTAATATGAACATTCAAGAAATTAAAACAATAAAACTGCAAGATTTTCTTGCAAGTCTGGGACATACACCTATCAAACAACAAGGTAATAAGCTATGGTATCTCTCTCCCTTCCGTACAGAACACCATGCTTCATTCAAGGTAAACACAAATCTCAACCAATGGTATGACTTTGGAATAGGAAAAGGTGGAAACATCATCGCTCTGGCAGAGGAACTATATAAGTCTTCCGATGTGTCCTATCTTATTAGACAGATAGAACGCAATGCTCTAAGTTGTGTGCATCCCTTATCTATTCCTTATTCAAGGAAGGAATCACCACAACACGCACACCCCTTTGAGAACTTAAAAGTTCTACCTTTGACACATCCTGCCCTTATCAGATACTTATATGAAAGATGTATTGACATGGAAGTAGCTACCATTGTGTGTAAAGAACTTCATTACGACTCTAATGGTAAGCATTATTTTGGGATAGGTTTTCCCAATAGTGCAGGTGGGTATGAAATACGCAACCCGTTCTTCAAAGGCTGCATTGCTCCAAAGGATATTAGTGTTTTCTATGCCCATGAGTCGAAGAAGATTTGCTTTCTTTTTGAGGGCTTTATGGACTTTTTGTCTTTTATGACATTAAGGAAGTTGAAGAATCCGCAGCGGACAGGGCTAAGCCAACAAGATTACATAGTCCTCAATTCTGTATCAAATATTCATAAGGTTACAGAGAAGTTGTCGCATTACGACAGCATCCAATGCTACTTGGATAATGACGATGCAGGCAGGAATGCTTATAAACAATTATCGAAAGAATTGAGTCGTTCAGTCTTAGATTCATCTTCTTTGTATAGTGATTTCAAGGATCTAAACGACTATTTATGTGCTGAATTCAAGCATTCAGAGAAAGCAGAAAATAAGAAGACCAAAGGGATTAAGCTATGATTACAAGAATAGTTTTACATAATCTGTTTACTGGGGGAGCAAGTTTATGTTTTGGGCATACCAAAACCACTTGCCCACCTCCTGACAGTCGTTGCAGAGAATCATCCCGCTGGTCTCCATCAAATCAAATTAAAGAAACAAGTATGATAAAAACAGAATATAAAAAAGGTGGTCGCCCAACCAAGGGCGTAGCCGAAAAGAAGAAATACCGTATCACGGTGAAACTGAATACGCAGGATTACTATACGCTCAAAGGCAAAGCCAAAAGCGCAGGAGTAACCATGAGTGAGTTTGTAAGAAAAGTTCTTGATAAAGGAAATGTCATTGAACGACTGACCGTAGAGCAAGCAGACTTCATCCGCAAGCTGTGTGGAATGGCAAACAATCTCAATCAATTGGCACATCGTGCCAATGCGGATGGGTTTCATGTCGTTGCTCCTTTCCACAAATCATCATTGGCAAGATTGACGAAATCCTAAATCTGATACGAAAATGATTGCCAAGATAATGAAAGGTTCAGGCTTCAAGGGTGTTATTAACTACATCCTCGACCCGAAGAAAGGAACGGAACTTATAGATAGTTCGGGTGTAAGGACAGATGATATTAGCCACATCATTCAGAGCTTCATCGACCAAACAAATCTAAACCCACGAGTAAGTAAGGTTGTAGGACATATCTCGCTTAGCTTCTCCGCACAAGATTCTTCAAGATTAAGCAATGAATTCATGACACAGGTGGCTCGTGAGTATATGGAAAAGATGGGGATAAAAGATACGCAGTATATCATAGGTCGCCATTTTGACAAGGATCATCCGCATGTTCATATTGCTTTCAATCGGATAGACAATAACGGCAAGACCATCTCCGATAAGAATGACAGATTCAGAAGTGAGAAGATTAGCAAGGAACTGACCGCCCAATATGGTTTATACTTTGCCAATGGCAAGGAGAAAATCAAGGAATATCGTTTGAAAGAGCCCGACAAGACCAAGTATGAGATTTATCTGGCTTTGAGGGATAAGATTCCCAAAAGCAGGGATTGGAAAGCGTTACTTGCCTACCTGAGAAATGAAGGAATTGATGTGCGCTTCAAATACAAAGGCAATACACAAGAAGTACAGGGCATTATCTTTGAGAAGAACGGCTATCATTTCAACGGTTCAAAGGTGGATAGGAGTTGCAGCTATTCCAAAATTGATTTTGCCTTGCAGCAGAATAACAAAGAAAGCCGTCAACAGGTACAGGGAACCGTCAATCTTATATCAGATGTTGCAGATGCTACGAGCACACTTGTTAATGACTTCATCGAGGGAGGATTAGACTTGTTTCAGTCTCACGGCACAGTCCCAGCGGAAGTTTACAATACACTCGACAAAAAGAAGAAAAAGAAAAAACGTAAAATACATTTATAACTATGGCAGATAATAATACATTTGTCCTCTTTGAGGAAATCAAGAACAAGTTGGAAATAATTTATAAGGAAGTAAGGGAACTCAAAGAGAAGAACATCAATTCTGTTTACTTCCTACACCTACTATTCCAGCGCAAAGTAATGAACAGCAAGACCAAGAGCAGCTCAAACAATATGAGCAGAAAACGAAAGAGATACTCAATAAGTATATTGCCATACAAATGCGTATCAAGGATGAGGAAGCAAAATCCATAGACAAGTTGATGGCAAGTGTCTTGACCATGCTAAACGAGTGGCAGGAACAGAAAGAGCAGCCACAACCGCAGGAACATATCCATAAACACAGCTTTGACATCAAATCGTCTAAAGTCTTTACCTATGTGGTTATAACCGCAGTTGTGTGTCTTGTTTCTTTGGTCAGCAACTTTTGGTTGTGGCAAAGCAAACAGCAATATAAAGATGATGCCTTGAAGTTCCGAATTATCAGAGTGTGGCGAGGTTGCAGCCCAAAGGAAATCCTATGGCTCAACGATGTGTTTGATATTCATCGAAACGAAACTGCAATCAAAAATATCAAGAAGAAAGCTGATAGCTACGATTTGGAATTAAAGCAGAAAGCAGATAGTCTGATGCAAAGGAAACTGAAGTAGCCTCATATGGAACAAGCCCAACCAAACAGAATACTTGGTTGGGCTGGTTATATCACTTTTTCCATCGTCTTTGACACTGTGATCTTCATAACTACTTCTACTTGTCAAGAAATTAGGCATAAAAAGCTATTATGGTAGATATAGTAAAAGAAGACATCCGGAAAATCTATTCTTTAATATTCCATGACATACAATTAAAAGGCTCCTCCATATTTACTAATTAGATAAGGAGCAGGTATTTGTATTATCTTTTGGCTATGAAATAAAGACTGTAAATACTCTAAGGCTATACTATCAGTTTTTAAATTGAGTCCGGGCACCAAAATTACCTTAGATGTTTGCAGAAAATTAATATAAGCCCACGAATCATTGATAGTATAAGGTAATGGAAGTTCATGCACAATATAGCCATTCTCCTCTAATATCTTTCTTATTCGCTTTCCATTTCTTGGAGCAAAATTGGTATAGTCTGCCATTAATAATTCTTTTGTCTTTTACAAATCTTACCATACCATCTGTATGGCCACACTTATCTTGCGACCTGTTACACCAAGGAAGTATTATTATCTCTGTTTGGAAAGCTTTTTTTCTAAGCGATAGATTAATTTTAATTTATTTTTGATATTGTGGGTTCTCTATAAATATCTTTTTCTGTCATTAGAACATGATACGGAGTCTTAACGACATTACCACCATCAATAGTAATATCTGAGAGATTAATAAACTTGTTATCATTGAGATTGAGAAAAGATAAAGGTTCGTCTACATTCGTAATAAACTCACGTTTTCCCTCTTATTCAAATAGTCTGGCTTGTACTTATACTTTACAAAAGTATTATCCATAACCTGTATTGGCATATAGTCACGACACCAATAATCTGCAGTCTTACACAAAACATCTACATGTATCTGATAGTCTTGTAAGACAGACTTCACCGCTTCGTACAATTGCCTATAATCATTGGCCAAATGAACCGAGAAGTATACACTGTTGGTTTGACTTGATAATATCATACCCTTCTTGCTTTTAGTAAGTTTGTTAGCAGATGATAAGGTTCTTTTCGATAGTATCGCCATGGTCGGGTATCTTTCTCTGGTGACTTTATAGAGGTTTGATTTCCATTGTTATCAATGACGAATTTATTAATATTAATGCGTGGGACTGCTACAGAACAAACTGATGGCAGTATTTGTAATTCTGGTAACCATTCCATTTGGATAGCCGACTTTAATGTATCATTGTCTGGCTCCATAAACTGGAGATAGTCATAAATATACGAGCTTGCCATCCTCTTATCTCTATTTAAATTTGCTTTATTACTTCGCTCATTTCTATCAACGACATTAAAGGTTTTGATTAGAATGGATGCGCGATATTCGCCTTCTTTCTCAAAAGTAATATCCAGACCAAATTTATGCAAATAGAAACTTCCTATCTTCAAATATGGTGTATTCACAGTCCCTATAATCTGCATCATCTAATTTATTTCGATGAAACATAACAGGATCATGAACAAACTCTTGATTAGCCGACTTCTCTACATGAAAAATAAAAATTCTATAGAATGGGCATAAATCTCAAATCTCCTGTTTATTAACAGAAACCCACCAAATAATAAGGTGTCTGCTACCATGGAAAATTGTTCTTCTAATAGCTTCTCTCCTATTAAATTTCTTAAACAATCGGGATTTACTTCAACATTATGCTGAAACTGTTTTAATGCAAGCAATAAATTCGTTTCCATATTTCTATTCTATAATTTCCCAGAAGCCACTTTTATCCGAGCCGACTCTACGAAGATACTTGCCACGCATAAATTCAATATTACGCATGATTGTACTACCACTCAATCCTATAATAGAAGCCATTTCTTCCTTTGTAATATAAGGGTTTTCTACCATCAGTCGTAAAATAGAGATACGGTTCGCTGTAAGTTTATCCCTCTGTTTGGCTGCTTTTGCTATTAATCTATCTATAGTATCATTGGAATTTACAGTTGCATTTTCGGCATTTACAGTCGCGTTTTGAGCATTTACAGTATCTTTTGGACTATTTACAGTTGCATTTACAGTTGTATTTTTGGTATTTACAGTCGCATTGCCATTGGTTATAGACCGATGTATAACTTTTGGAACTGTAATTTTAAGGATAAAATCATCCAAATGATATGTAGGGATTGGCGACCTATTAGCTTCCAACTCTCTACACACACGATCCACGCCCTCGCCAAACTCTTTCACAAAGTCGTATGCTTTGAGGAATTGGGCAATTTTTGGATTGCGAGAGAAGTGCGTATGACGTATGTTCGTAGGCTTTACAGTTCCGGGTAATCTACCTGGCGACTCAAAAACAAGACGATCATCAAGCATCTTAATCTGAATTTCCGTTCCCTTAATATTGTAGGCACGGTGGCAACAAGCATTGACCACCATCTCTTGAATCACAAACTTTGGATAATCCCTATTGGTTACGAACTGTCCATGCTGTCCAAGAAAAGTATGCTCCTCAACTTGTGTTTCAAGGTAAGCTATCGTAGCTTTCACCTGATCAAGTATCGTTCCTTCAAAGGTTACATCCTTAATCACGTTCATCTCGACTCCCACTCGCTCCTCTGTACCCTTATAGCGGATGAAACGAGTACGCCCACGAGGAAAAACTTTTGAGGATATTTACCAAACAACAGAATACAAGCCACACTAACTTGCTCCTCTCCCTTAACATTGGTAGTTATGAAGCCATTATTCTCATGTAGATATTGATTGGCAGACTTGGTATAACCAATCAATTCTGTATATCTTTCTACAGCAGCCATATCAATGTCATCAACCGTAGCACCATACACTGCCGTATCTTCGTAATAGCGCTCTCCCTTATCATACATCAACTGTATGCGCTCTTCAAAAGACAGTTTTCTGCTTTTATCTCCAACACGCATAAAGGCTTCATCTGCCTGATTAGTATGTAGTTCTGAACTTGCAGGAATATGCATCAATAAAATATGATTTTCGTTTCCATCTTTATCCGTGCATGGTAACAAGTCGCTGGTAATAGACACAGAAGGATTACAGAA